>NZ_JAJPWN010000005.1:0-678304 GCF_046549135.1 Amycolatopsis sp. lyj-23
TCGGAGTGTTTCGGTGGTTATAGCGTCAGGGAAACGCCCGGTCCCATTCCGAACCCGGAAGCTAAGCCTGACAGCGCCGATGGTACTGCAACCGAAGGGTTGTGGGAGAGTAGGACACCGCCGAACTTACTTGAGAAAGGGCCTGGGCCCGGTCGAGACGCAAGTCTCCCGGCCCAGGCCCTTTCTTCATACCCACCCCCACCCTCCCGGCCCGCGCCCCGACCCTCCAGGCACGCAAGCCGACGGTCTAGGTACGCGAGCCGACCGTCTGGGTACGCAAGCCGACTGCCTGGGTACGCCGACCGACCGGCGAGGTACGCGAATTCCGGCTTCAATCACACGAGTTCCGGCCCCAGACACGCGAATCCCGCCGAGGATCACGCGAGTCCCGGCCGCAGTCACCCGGGTTCCGGTCCCGGGCACGCCCGGCCGGCCGCCGTGATGCCTCCCCAATCACGCATATGCCCCGCCAAGCACACGTGGTTCCCCTCCGCGCTCGCCGCCGGCGTGACCCGGGACGGAACTCGCGTGATCAGACCCGCATCTCGCGTGATTGGAGGCGGAACTCGCGTGATCAGACCCGCATCTCGCGTGATTGGAGGCGGAACTCGCGTGATTGGGCGGGCATCTCGCGTGATTGGAGGGGCATCTCGCCGTCTAGGCGGGCATCTTGCGTACCTGCGAGGTCGGATGGCGTGCCTGGACGGTCGGGTGGGTACGAAGAAGGGGGTCAGGAGCGGAGCTCCTGACCCCCCTCTTCGTAAAGCGGGAAGGACGGTGGTTACTTGATCGCGGAGCCGGCTTGCCAGTCGGCCCAGGACTTGGACCAGTCGCCGTACAGGTCCCAGACCGGGAGCTGGGGGCCGCCCGAGTTCGTGACCTCCACGACGTCGCCCAGGCCCATGTTCTGGAAGAACCACTGGGCGTTCGCGTCGTTCAGGTTGATGCAGCCGTGGGACACGTTCGAACTGCCCTGCTGGCCCACGCTGTTCGGGTTCTCGTGGACGAACTCGCCGTCGTTGGAAATGCGCTCCGAGAACTTCTCGTTCGAGCGGTACGCCTTCGGATCCGGCGGGCAGACGCCGTACGTGCAGGAATCCATCGTGTAGTTCGCCTGCTTGTCCGAAATCACGTGCGCGCCCAGGTGGGTCGGGGTGGCGTCCTTGCCCATCGAGATCGGCATCGACTTCACCATGGCGCCGTTGTGGAAGATCTGCATCTGCTCGCTGTTCCCGTCCGCCTTCGCGATCCAGGAATCGTGGACCTTGTACGTCTCCGAGCGGTCTTCCGCGCCGAACACCCCGCCGCCGAAGTCGACGCCGTAGATCTTCGCCGTCACCTTCAGCGTCGTGCCGGCCTTCCAGTACTCCTTCGGCCGGTAGTGGACGTTCGAGTCGTCGATCCAGTACCAGCCGCCGTCCTGCTTCGGGGTCGACTCCACCGTCAGCGCCTTCTCGACCGCCGCCTTGTTCTTCACGGCGACTTTGCCGAAGCTGAACACGATCGGCTGGCCGACGCCGACGCCCGTGCTCGCCACCGCGGACGGCGCCGGGATCAGGTTCGCGTTCGCCTGCTTCTTCGGCGCGATCGTGGTGATCTGGTTGTCCTGCTCGACCGGCTTCCCGTTGGCGCCCTGGGCGTGCGCGACGATCTTGTACGTCGAGCCGTAGCCGAGCGGCTCGCTGGACGTCCAGCTCGACCCGTCGGCCGCCAGCTTGCCGGCAACCGCCTTCCCCTTGGCCGCGTTGGTCACCGTGACGTCGAGGAGCTTCCCGTTGGCCGCTTTGACGACGATCGGCGTTGCCGGGTTCACCGCCGTGCCGCCCGCGGGCTCGAACGTCACCGCGACCGGGGTGTCGGCCGGCGCGGCGGACCCCGACGCCGGCGCCCCACCGCCGGGCGTACCACCGTCGTCACCGGACGAGCAGGCGGAAAGCAGCAGTGCTCCGGCGAGGATTCCGGCCACCGAAAGTAAAATCTTCTTGGGGAGCATATTATCTCTTTTTTGGGAATCGGGATCGGCGGGCATTCGTCATCAAAACTACGCGATAGCGATGACGTTCTTGGCGCTGGATCGGTGCATCGGCGTGACGTGGATCACGTGACGACGAGGCCCGGTGCACCGTAGAGTCCCGGGCCGCTCACCGAAAGCGCCCCGAGGTACTCGCGGGCCGCCGTGTACGCCTCTTCCGCCAGTGCTTCCGTGTGCCCGAAGTCCAACGGGTTCACACGTACCGGCGCGGGCCCGGGCAGGTAGAGCACCGGCACCTGCGCAGCCGCCAGCGGTGCCTCCAGCACGGCCTGGTTGCGCATGCTGATCATCGCGGTGAACATCATCACCTCGGCGAACGTCCGCGGCGCCTCCGGCAGCTTCCCCGGGAACGCGCAGTCGAGCACCACCAGCGACTTCGCGCCCATGGTCAGCGCCTGCCGCATCGGGACGTTCGCGACGAGCCCGCCGTCGTACAGCAGCTGCCCGTCGTGCTCCACCGGCGGGAAGATCCCGGGGATCGCGCAGCTGGCCAGGAGCGGCTCGAGCAGCCGTCCGGAGCGGATCAGCAGCGGCTCGGCCGTGTGGACCTGCGTCGTGACGACGCCGAGCGGCAACGCCAGGTCCTCGAAGCGCGTCGAGGCGCCGAGGTGGTCGGCGACGATCCCGGCCAGGCCGGTGTTGGGGAACAGGTGCGTCTTGCTCTGGGTCAGCGTCCGGACGCGGCTGAGCACGCCGCCGGGGAACGCCTCCGCCCGCGTCATGTGCGCCCAGATGTCGTGCAGCC
The DNA here is from genome assembly GCF_046549135.1 of Amycolatopsis sp. lyj-23. Taxonomy (NCBI): domain Bacteria; kingdom Bacillati; phylum Actinomycetota; class Actinomycetes; order Pseudonocardiales; family Pseudonocardiaceae; genus Amycolatopsis; species Amycolatopsis sp. lyj-23. The sequence goes on from NZ_JAJPWN010000005.1 coordinate 2,778, forward strand.
GCGCGAGTGCGTCTTCGCCGGAGCGCGCCAGCACGGCCGCGTTGAGCGAGCCGACCGACGTCCCGGTCACGACGTCGGGGGTGAGCCCGGCCTCGAACAGGGCGCGCAGCATGCCGACCTGCATGGCGCCGAGGCTGCCGCCCCCGCCGAGGACGAAGCCGACCGGCCGGGGGAGATCCGCGAGACTCATGCGACCGAATGTAGTAAGCCCGCGGTCAGGGCACGCGCTCACGTTCGGGTTCCGCGAGCACCTTGCGCTTCTTCAGGCGCAGCAGGAAGAACACGGCCGCGGCGGCGAGCACGCCGACGACGATCAGGCCGCCGGTGTTCAAGGCGCCTTCGATGCGCTTGGCGGCTTCGCCGAGCGCCGCGCCGATGCCGATGTGGACCAGCGACCAGCAGAACGCACCCGCCGCGGCCGCGGGCAGGAACCTGCGGAACGGCAGCCCGGACGTCCCGGCCGACGCCGGCGTCAAGGTCCGGATCACCGGCAGGAACCGGGCGAAGAACACCGCCCAGGCGCCCCGGCGTTCGAGGACGGCGGTGGCCTTGTCCCAGGCTGCCAGGCCGTACTTGCGGATCAGTTTCGTCTCGCGCAGGCGCGGCCCGAAGCGGCGGCCGATGCCGTAGCCGAGGGCGTCGCCCGCCGTCGCGCAGAGGGTGACGACGAGCCAGAGCGCCAGGAACCGGGGGACGGTGTTCGCCGTCGTCGCGGCGATGAGCAGCCCGGATTCGCCGGGGGCCAGGAAGCCGAGCCCGATCGTGCACTCGGCGAACACCAGGCCGCCGGTCGCGGCGACGAGCCCCGGTTCCGGGAGTCCTTGCAACCAGCTGAGGAGGTCCGAAACCAGGGCCATGCCGCCACTTTACCGATCCTTTAAGGATGGTGGGATGACGTCGGTCACCGGGCCAGGAGGGACGCGGCTTCCTGAGCTGCGGGTCCTTCGGCCGCCAGGTGCTGCAGGTTCTCGGGCAGGACTTCGCCGCGGTGGGCCTTGGTCTGGGCGTAGAGGCGTCCCGCGCGGTAGGACGAGCGCACCAACGGCCCCGCCATCACCCCCGCGAAACCCATCGCCTCCGCAGCCTTGGAGTGCTCCACGAACTCCTCCGGCTTCACCCACCGGTCCACCGGATGATGCCGCGGCGACGGACGCAGATACTGCGTGATCGTCAGAATCTCGCAACCCGCATCGACCAGATCCTGCATCGCCGGAGCGACCTCTTCGGGGGTCTCACCCATCCCGAGAATAAGGTTCGACTTCGTCACCAGACCGGCCTCACGCGCCTTCGTGATGACCTCCAGCGACCGCGCATACCGGAACCCAGGACGGATCCGCTTGAAAATCCGCGGCACCGTCTCCACGTTGTGCGCCAAAACCTCCGGCCGCGACCCGAACACCTCAGCCAACTGCGCCGGATCCGCGTTGAAATCCGGAATCAGCAACTCCACCCCGGTACCGGGGTTCAACGCATGGATCTGACGCACAGTTTCGGCGTACAACCACGCACCGCCATCGGGAAGGTCATCCCGGGCCACACCAGTGACCGTCGAGTACCGCAGCCCCATGGCCTGCACGGACTCCGCGACCTTCCGCGGTTCCGTACGATCGAGAGCAGCGGGCTTGCCGGTGTCGATCTGACAGAAGTCACACCGCCGAGTGCACTGATCCCCACCGATCAAGAACGTCGCCTCGCGGTCTTCCCAGCACTCGTAGATGTTGGGACAACCAGCCTCTTCGCACACCGTGTGCAGACCCTCGCGGCGCACCAGACCCTTGAGCTCGGTGAACTCCGGACCCATCCGCACCCGCGTCTTGATCCACGACGGCTTCTTCTCGATCGGCGTCTCACTGTTGCGAACCTCGAGACGCAACAGCTTCCGGCCTTCAGGCGCAGCACTCACGGCATCAACCGTACGCCCGTCCGGGCTACGCGGGATCGGGGGTGACGCCGGTCAGCTTCGTCGTGACGTCCCACAACCCGGCCCCCAGGGACTCGTTGCGCGCAGCGGCCAGGGGACGGCTCTTGACCGGGTTTCCGCGCGCGCCGCCGAGGCCGCCGGGGACGATGTAGTCGCCGCCCTCGACACCGTCCGCCGTGGCCGCGTACAGCTGCGGCAGCGCGCCCTGGCGGACGTTCTGCGCGAACAGGACTTCGCCGATCCGGTGCCCGCCGGCGATGATCGAGCGGACGACCGGGTTGGCGTACGAGCGCGCCATCCCGCTGCCGAGGCCCGTGGCGGTGTAGCCGGGGTGGGCGGCGACGCTGATCACGGCCGAGCCGGCCGCGCGCAGGCGGCGGTCCAGTTCGAGCGCGAACACCTGGTCGGCGAGCTTCGACTGCCCGTACGCGGCGGCGGGGTTGTAGCGGCGGTGCTCGGCGTTCGGGTCGTCGAGGTGGATGCGGGCGCCGACGGCGGCCAGGCTCGACAGCATGACGACCCGGCCGCGCAGCGCGGGCATCAGCAGCCACGTCAGCGCCGCGTGGCCGAGGTAGTTCGTGCCGAACTGCAGCTCGAAGCCGTCGGCGGTGCGGCCGCGGGCGGTCGCCATCACGCCGGCGTTGTTGACGAGGACGTCCAGGGTGTCGCCGGTCAGCTCGCGGGCCGACGCGGCGGCCGCGCGCACCGAGGCGAGCTCGCTCAGGTCCAGTGGGACGAGCTCGGGTTCGGCGCCCGCGGCGGCCGCTTTCACGACGTCCAGTGCCTTCGCGCCGCGCTCGGCGGAACGGCAGGCGAGGAGCACACGAGCCCCCTTGCTCGCGAACACCTCGGCGGTGCGCAGTCCCAGTCCGGAGTTCGCCCCGGTGACCAGAACGGTCCGGCCGGTCTGGTCGGGGATGTCGGCTTCGGTCCAGCGCTCCGTCATACGTGTACTAAACCCTGTTCACGCACTCGGCGCGAGCAGGCGCCGCAGGTGTCCCATGACGGGACGGCGGCGGGTGGTTCCCGAGCGGTTCGCGTGCAGCAGCGCTTCGAACGCGCGCCCCACCTTGACCAGCTCGTCGGCCGGCTCGCGCGGGTCGGCCAGCCCGGCCGTGACGGCGAGCATCCGCAGCTCGCCTTCGTGCATCCGGCGCAGCGACGCGTGCCGCGCGTAAGCGCCGTCGAGAACCGTGCGCAGGTCGCTGTGCTCTTCGACGGCGGCGCGCCAGGCGCGGGTGACGGCGTCGACGTGGTCGCCGAGGCCGTCGGCGTCGTCCGGGTCGGCGACCTCGGCGCGCAGGCGGCCGCTCAGCGTCCGCGTCCACTGGTACTGCAAGGCGGTGAGGACGTTTTCCTCGGTGCCGAAGTGCTCCTCGGCGCCGGGCACCTCCTCCAGCGGCAGCGGCTCACCCGGGTTGCGGGCGGCCAGGCGGACGGTCGCTTCGAGGATTTCCTGACGTCGGTAGAAGTCGGTCCAGCTCATCTGTGGCTCCCCTTCCGTGGCCCGGGTCATACCGCGGGTCTGCGGCATACTCCCGGTACGGACCTGACGCGCCGAACATACCATGAGTATGGAGACCGGTTGCGGGCGTAAAGTTGTGAAGGTGGCGACAATGAGGTCCAGACGACTCGACTATTCCGAGTCGACGCGGTCCGCGCTGGTCGACAGCGCGGTCGAACTGTTCACCAAACGCGGCTACGCGGGTACCTCGCTCGACGAGGTCGCCAAACGCGCGCGGGTCACCAAAGGGGCGCTGTACCACCACTTCAGCGGTAAGCAGGCGCTCTTCGAAGCCGCGTTCGAGCAGGTCGAGAGCATCGTCTTCGACCGGCTGGAGAAGATCATGACCGGCGAGGGCACGCCGTGGGAGCGGGCGCTCGCCGGGCTCAACGCGTTCTTCCGCGCCTGCCTCGACCCCGCCTACCAGCGGATCGCCATCCACGAGGCGCCGGTCGTGATGGGCTGGGAGCGCTGGCGCGAGGCCGAGGAGCGGTGCAGCTTCGGCCTGGTCCGCTCGGGCCTGCAGTCCCTGGTCGACGCGGGCGAGGTGGAGCCGGTGCCGGTCGAGGTCACCGCGCGGCTGCTGTTCGGCGCGCTGTCGAGCGCGGCCACCGAAATCGCGAGTTCACCCGATCCGAAGAAGGTCCGCGCCGAGATCGAAGACGTGATCGTCCGCATGCTGGTCCGGCTGAGGCGCACGGAACCCGACGTCTCTATAGGCTGACGTCGTGGACTTGAGGATCTTCACCGAGCCCCAGCAAGGGGCCAGCTACGACGACCTGCTGCGCGTCGCCAAGGCGACCGAAGCCGCCGGGTACGACGCCTTCTTCCGCAGCGACCACTACCTGAAGATGGGCTCGGCCGACGGCCTGCCCGGCCCGACCGACGCCTGGATCACCCTGGCCGGCCTGGCCAGGGAGACCAGCCGGATCCGGCTCGGCACGCTCGTCACCGCGGCGACGTTCCGGCACCCGGGCCCGCTGGCCATCTCGGTGGCGCAGGTCGACCAGATGTCCGGCGGCCGCGTCGAGTTCGGCCTCGGGGCCGGCTGGTACGACGCCGAGCACGAGGCGTACGGCCTGACGCTCCCGCCGCTGAAGGAGCGCTTCGACCGCTACGCCGAGCAGCTCGAGGTCATCACCGGATTGTGGAAGACGCCGCCGGGCTCGACGTATTCGTTCGACGGCCGGTACTACAAGCTGTCGGACTCGCCGGCGCTGCCGAAGCCGGCCCAGTCGCCGGCCCCGCCGGTGATCATCGGCGGCGGCGGCAAGAAGCGCACCCCGGCGCTGGCGGCCCGGTTCGCCGACGAGTTCAACCTGCCGTTCACCGACGCTGAGACGGCGGCGGCCCAGTTCGCCCGCGTCGAGGCGGCGGCGACGGAGATCGGCCGCGACCCGAAGGAGATCCTGCGCTCGGTGGCCCTGGTCATCGCGGTGGGACGCTCGGACGCGGAGGTCGCCCAGCGGGCGTCGGTCATCGGCCGGGAGGTCGACGACCTGCGGACGAACGGCCTGGCGGGGACACCGGCGGAGGTCGTCGACCGGATCGGGCAGTGGCGGGAGAAGACCGGGATCACGCGGGTGTACCTGCAGCTGCTGGATCTTTCGGACCTGGACCAGCTCGAGCTGATCGCCGCGGAGGTCGCGCCGCAGCTGGACTGAGCAGCCCCCGTTTTCCACGCTAGCGGAAGGCACCGACAGTTCCGGACCGCGAAAGCCGGACCGGCCTCCTGTTGTCCACAGGAGGCCGCCCCGGCTTTCGGATCTCAGGGTCAGTTCTGGAGGGCGAAGGTGACGCCGGCGGCTTCCGGAGCCGCCGGGCGGGGCAGCCAGCGGTCCTCGCTCACCGGCAGCTCGCCTTCCAGGGCTGCCAGTACCGCGTCGCGGGCCAGGGGGAGGACCGCTTCCACCGTGACGTCGCGCTGGAGCTCGTACGACAGAGAGGTCACGCCCGCGTCGCGGATGCCGCACGGGACGATCGAATCGAACGCCGCCAGGTCGGCGTTGCAGTTCAGCTCGAAGCCGTGCATCGTGACGCCGCGCTGGACGCGGATGCCGATCGCCGCGATCTTGCGCTCGATGCCGCGGTCGTCCGCCGGGATCCACACGCCGCTGCGACCTTCCACCCGGCCGCTGGTCACGCCCAGCTGGTCGCACACGTGGATCAGCGCCTCCTCCAGGCGCCGCACGTAGTGGACGACGTCGATCGGGTCGCCGAGCTCGACGATCGGGTAGCCGACCAGCTGGCCCGGGCCGTGCCAGGTGATCTTGCCGCCGCGGTCCACGTCGATCACCGGGGTGCCGTCCGCCGGGCGGTCGGCCTCCTCCGTGCGCTTGCCCGCCGTGTACACCGACGGGTGCTGCAGCAGGAGCATCGTGTCCGGCGCGGTGCCGTCCGCGCGAGCCGTCAGGACGCTCCGCTGGAGCTCCCAGGCTTCGGTGTAGTCGATCGTGCCGAGCTCCCGGACGTCGACGGGCTCGGTGCTGGCGCGGCAGGAAGTGCGGGAAGAACTCACCCGTCGAGGCTACGCCCGTCACCCGGCGGAAGCAGCCGCAAGGCGCACGCTGAGAGCAGCCCGACACCGGTCACCGCCAGCACTGCGCCGATCGTGTCCGACACCCAGTGCACCCCCAGCAGGACGCGGCAGGCAGCGCTGATCACGACCGCCACCGCGGAGCTCAGCAGGACGCGTTTCACCAGCCGCGGCCACAGCCACGCGCAGAGCAGCACCAGCACGAACCCGACGCTCGCCACCGACGTCACGTGCCCGCTCGGGTAGCTCAGGTCCGGGTAGTCGCGCGGGCGCTCCCGCAGGAACAGCGGCTTGGCCGCGACGCTGGTCAGCCGGCACAGCAGCAGCACGACGGCGAGCCGCACGCACAACCCGGTGTGCTGCCGCCACCGCAACGCCAGCGCGAGCAGCGCCGCGCCGAGGACCCAGGGCAGCACCGGGCCGAGGACGTCGCTGCCGATCTGCGCCGCCCGCCCGAGCGGCTGCGTGTAGACGCCGTGGAGCGCGTCCGCCACCTGCGAGTCGAGCGTCAGCGGGTGCCGGGCGACGCCGAGCCCCAGCGCGACGAACGCCGCCGTCAGCGCGAAGCCGACGACGAGCCAGCGTTTGAGGGCGACCGTCATGCCGCGGCGAGCGCCTGGTCGAGGGTCGGGTGGCGGAAGACGTACCCGGACCGCTCCAGCACGGCGGGGACCGCCCGCTGCCCGAACAGCGCCATTTCTTCCCCGGCTTGGCCGAGTACGGCCTTGAGCGCGACGCCGGGCACCCACCACGGCGCCGGGCGGTGCAGGGTGCGACCGACGGCCCGGGTGAACTCGGCGTTGGTCACCGGTGCCGGGCCGGTCAGGTTCACCGGGCCCGCCACGTCCGCCGTCAGGACGTGGGCGATCGCGCCGACCTCGTCCTCGAGGGAGATCCACGACATGTACTGGCGGCCGTCGCCGAGGCGCCCGCCCAGGCCCAGCCGGAAGAGCGGCCGCAGCGTGCCGTAGAGGCCGCCCTCCGCCGACAGGACGAGCCCGGTGCGCAGGTGCACGACCCGCGCGTCGCCCGCCGGGGCCGTCGCGGCCTCCCAGGCCTCGCAGAGCTCGGCGAGGAACCCGCCGCCACGCGGCGCCGACTCGTCCACAGTGGACTCGTGCGTGTGGCCGTAGTAGCCGACGGCCGACGCGTTGACGAGCACGCCGATGCCGTGCTCGGCGACGGCTTCGGCGAGCACCTCGGTCGGTTCGACCCGGCTGTCGGTGAGCTCCTGCTTGCGCATCGCGCTCCACCGCCCGGGGAACAGCCGCTTGCCGCCCAGGTTCACTACCGCGTCGACGCCTTCGAACGCGCCGTCCGCGATGGTCCCCGACGGGGGATCCCACCGGAACTCACCGCCTCCGCGCGCTTCACGCCGCACGAGACGGCGGACTTCGTGGCCGTCGCGGCCCAGGCGTTCGCCCAGCGCCGACCCGATCAAGCCGCTCGCCCCGGCGATGAGTACTCGCATACCCCGATCGTTGCGCATCCGCTGCGTGCCCGCACTCCCGGACACGGCGAAGGCCGCCACGGAAACTTCCCGTGGCGGCCTTCGCCGTCCGTGCGTCAGAGGCCGAGTTCGCTCTCGAAGTTGCCCTCTTCCAGGCGCTGCTTGATCGTCGTCAGGAAGCGGCCCGCGTCGGCCCCGTCCACCAGGCGGTGGTCGTAGGTCAGCGGCAGGTACGCCATCGACCGGACGGCGATCGTGTCGTTGCCGTCGGCGTCCGCGACGACCACCGGGCGCTTGACGACCGCGCCCGTGCCGAGGATGCCCGACTGCGGCTGCACGATGATCGGCGTGTCGAACAGCGCGCCGACGCTGCCGATGTTCGTGATCGAGAAGGTGCCGCCCGACAGCTCGTCCGGCTTGATCTGACCCGCCCGCGCGCGGCCCGCCAGGTCGGCGATCCGGTGCGCGAGACCGGCCAGGCTCAGCTCGCCCGCGTCGTGGATCACGACCGAGAGCAGGCCGCGCTCGGTGTCCACCGCGATGCCCAGGTGCACGGCGCCGTGGTAGGTGATCTCCTTCGTGTCCTCGTTGTAGGACGCGTTGACGTTCGGGTGCTGCTTGAGCGCCTCGACCGTGGCCTTCGCGAAGAACGGCAGGAACGTCAGGTTGACGCCCTCGCGCTCCTTGAAGCCCGCCTTCGCGCGCTGCCGCAGCTTGGCGATCTTCGTGACGTCGACCTCCTGGACCTGCGTGAGCTGCGCGGCGATCTGCAGCGACTCGCGGGTCTTGGTGGCCGTGATCTGGCGGATCCGGCTGGCCTTCTGCACGGTCCCGCGCAGCGCGGCGAGCTCCGGCGACACCGCGGCCGCCGGACGGGCGGCCGGAGCCGACGGGGCCGCCGCGGCGGCCGGGGCGGAAGCGGCGGGCGCCGGCTTCGCGGCGGCCTTCTGCTTCTCCTCGGCCGCGGCCAGGACGTCCTGCTTGCGGATCCGGCCGCCGACACCGCTGCCGGTCAGCGTCGAGAGGTCGATGCCGTGCTCGGACGCCAGCTTGCGGACCAGCGGCGTGACGTACGGGCCGTCCGCCGAGCCGTCCTTCGAGGCGGCGGCGGGCGCCGACTCGGTCGCCTTGGCCGCGGGGGCGGCCTGCGGCTCGGGCTTCGGTTCCGGCTTGGGCTCGGGCTTGGTCTCCTGGACCGGTTCCGGCTTGGGCTCGGGCTTCGGCTCCGGCTTGGGTTCCGGCTTCGGCTCGGGCTCGGGTTCCGGCTTCGCTTCGGCCTTCGGCGCCGCGTTCGCGTCCCCGATGACGGCCAGGACGCCGCCGACCTCGACGGTCTCGTCCTCGCCCGCGCGGATCTCCAGGACCGTGCCGGCGACCGGCGACGGCACCTCGGTGTCGACCTTGTCGGTGGAGATCTCGAGCAGCGGCTCGTCGACCTCGACCGAGTCGCCGACCGCCTTCAGCCAGCGCGTGACGGTGCCCTCGGTGACGCTCTCGCCCAGCTCGGGCAGCTTCACCTCGGTGCCTTCGCCACCGGCGGCCGGCGCGGTGTCCGGCTTGCTCGGCGCGCTGTCCGCGGACTCCTCGGCCGGCGGCGCGGACTCCTGCTGCGGTTCCGGCTCCGGGGACGCGGCCTCTTCCTGCGCCGGGGCCGAGGACCCGGAGGACTCCGGCACGCCGCCGGTGCCGTCGTCGATGACGGCGAGCTCGCCGCCGACCTCGACGGTCTCGTCCTCCTGGGCGCTGATCTTCACGACCGTGCCCGCGACGGGGGAGGGCACCTCGGTGTCGACCTTGTCGGTCGAGATCTCGAGCAACGGCTCGTCGACCTCGACGGTGTCGCCCTCCTGCTTAAGCCACCGGGTGACGGTGCCTTCGGTGACGCTCTCCCCGAGCTCCGGCAATGTGACGGAGTAGGCCATCGTTCGCTGACTCCTCTTCCAAGTTCTGCGTGGTCTGGATTCTGCTGGTGGGACGTCAGCTGTGCACGTGCAGCGGCTTCCCCGCGAGGGCGAGGAACGCTTCACCGAGGGCCTCGGTCTGGGTGGGGTGCGCGTGGATGAGCGGCGCGACGTCCTCGGGGAACGCCTCCCAGCTGTAGATCAGCTGCGCTTCGCCGATCAGCTCGCCGACGCGGTCGCCGACCATGTGGACGCCGACGACCGGGCCGTCCGGGGCCTTGACGAGCTTGACCCCGCCGGAGGTCTTGAGGATCTGGCTCTTGCCGTTGCCGCCCAGGTCGTAGGTGAACGTCGTGACGTCCGAGCCGTACTTGTCCTTCGCCTGCGACTCGGTCAGCCCGACGGAGGCGACCTCCGGGTGCGAGTAGGTGACCCGCGGGATGCCGCTCTCGTCGATCACGCGCGGGTTCTGCCCGGCGATCTCCTCGGCGACGAAGATGCCCTGCTGGAAGCCGCGGTGGGCGAGCTGCAGGCCCGGGACGATGTCGCCGACGGCGTAGACGTTCGGCAGGTTCGTGCGGAGCCGCTCGTCGGTGAGGACGAAGCCGCGCTCGATCTTGACGCCGGCCTCCTCGTAGCCGTGGCCGGCCGAGTTCGGCCCACGGCCGACGGCGACCAGCAGCAGGTCGGCCTCGATGGTCTCGCCGGATTCCAGCGAGACGCTCACGCCGTTGTCGTCCTGCTTCGCGCCGGTGAACTTCACGCCGGTCTTGAAGGCGATCTTGCGGCGGCGGAAGGCGCGCTCGAGCTGCTTGGACGCGAACTCGTCCTCGTTCGGGACCAGCCGCGGCAGCGCCTCGACGATGGTGACGTCCACGCCGAAGGAGGCCCAGACGCTGGCGAACTCGACGCCGATGACACCGCCGCCCAGGACGACGACCTTCTTGGGGACGTAGTCGAGGGACAGGGCCTGCTCGCTGGCGATGATGCGGCCGCCGAGCTCCAGGCCGGGCAGCGTGCGCGAGTACGAGCCGGTGGCGAGGATGACGTTCTTGCCGGTGTAGCGGGTGCCGTCCACCTCGACGGTCGTGCCGCCGACGAACGTGCCTGCCCCCTCGACGAGGTTCACCTTGTGCGCCTTGGCCAGGCCCTGCAGGCCCTTGTACAGGCGGGCGACGATGCCGTCCTTGTACTTGTTGACCCCGGCGATGTCGATGCCCTCGAAGGCGGCCTTGACGCCGACCGCTTCGGCGTCACGGGTCTCGTCGGCGACCTCGGCGGCGTGCAGCAGGGCCTTGGTCGGGATGCAGCCCCGGTGGAGGCACGTCCCGCCCAGCTTGTCCTTCTCGATCAGCGTGACGGAAAGGCCCAGCTCGGCCGCGCGGAACGCCGCGGCGTAGCCGCCCGATCCGCCTCCCAGGATCACGAGGTCGGCGGAGGTGTCGGTCACTTCATTAACTCCTCGGCAAGCAGTGGGGTGATGCTCGGTCGTCGCGCCCGCGCCCGGTATAACCGCGCGCGCGACACCGCCATCTTGTCACTACGCCGGACGGGGCTGCGAGCTAGCCGGGTGTGCGACGCCGACCACACGCGGACATCGGGATAATGAGTGGTGTAGGTCTCGGAGGGAGAGGTGGTCGAGGTGGGGCTCTTCGACTCGCTGCGCAGGCGGGCCAAGGGTGGGAAACGGGCCGGTACGCTGCGGAAAGCCAGCAGCGAGGACACCCGCCACCTCGACGAGTGGGCCGCCACCCGAAGGGGTGTCGAGGCCTTTGTGGAGCCGAAGACCAACGTCACGGAGACCACTGTGGTGTTGATCGCCCACGACGGCGAGTGGACGCGCCGCCGCATCGGCAGCCTGGAGGCCGCACAGCAGTTCGGGCACCGCCGGTCGATCCCGGTGTACGAGGTCGCGCGCGTCGGTTACCCGAAGCGGATGCGCGAGTACACCGAGCGGAAGAAGCGCGGGCAGGTCTAGCACTCGAGCGCGAGCCGGCCGACCACCTCGCCGTGGTGGCTCTGGCCGGTGGGCCGGAAGCCCAGCTTGAGGTAGAACCGTTCCGGGCCGTCGTCGCCCGGGAGCCACAGCACCGTCGCGATCTTTTCGCCTCGCCGCCGGGCCTCGTCGAGGACGGCTTCGACGGCGAACCGGCCGTAGCCGCGGCCCTGCACGCAGGCGCCGACGTTGAGCCGCCAGATCCCGCACCGGAAGAAGTCGAGCGAGGCCGCCGGGTCGAAGCGGGCCATCACGAAGGCGACCGGTTCGCCGTCGGCGGCGACCACCCGCGGCCAGGCGATGTCCGGCTGCGTGTAGGCCTCGGCGAGCGAGACCGCCACGGGGGCGACGAACTTCTTCTGGTGCGGCTGGACGGCCAGCTGGCACGCGGCGGCGACGTTGTCCGGGGTGATCTTCTCCACGGTGAGGGTGGTCACCGGGCCCAACCTACGTGGCTTGGGCGAGCAGCGCGGCGTGCCGGACCAACGCCGCCCGGAAAGACGCGTGGACGGTGGTGCCCAGGACGGGGTCGACTTCGACCACGTGCCCCGCCGAAAGCAGCAGTACCGCCGGGTCCGAAAGGACCACGACGCCGTCCTCGGCGCGCAGGTCCGCCGTGCCGAGCAGGCGCGGGAACACGACGTCCGCGGGCAGGCCGTCGCAGGTCAGCAGGAACTCGCGGTGGTCGGGCGGCAGTTCGGTGCCCAGGCGCAGTTCCGCCGAGCGGATCGCCGCTTCCGACGCCGGGTGTGGCGCCGTCGCCCCGCCGCGCAGGCGCCGGATCTCGGCGATCAGCTGCGGCCAGGTACCCAGCTCGGGCGGGTACCGCTCGTGCAGGGCCGCGATCAAGGCGCCCGCGCAGCTCGGGGCCCAGTCGCGCAGGCCGAGCGGATCGGCGCCCGCCACCAGGGCGGGCGCCAGTGCCCGGGTGGCCGCCAAGGTGGCGACGTCGGGGTGCGGCCCGGCCGAACGCGCCCAGAGCTCGAGATCGCCGTCGGCGAGCGCGGCCCGGACCCGGTCCGGCCGCGTCGGGGCGACGTGCTTGACCACCTCGGCGAGCGGGCCCGGCGGCAGGACGCCTTCGAGGTCGGAGACCGGCCGGCGCAGCGCCGTCGTGTGCGCGCGCTCTTCGGCGTCGAGGTCGAGCGGCGGCAAGCCCTCGGCCCAGTCCGGGCGCGTGCCCCGGGCTTCGAAGAGCATCGCCCAGGCGCGGGCCCGCACCGGGCCGTCGGCCAGCGCGGTCACCGGGCGTTCCGTCCGCGCCAGCCACTGCGTGACCAGCCGATCGGCTTCGCCGAGGGCGCCGGCGGTGGCGAGCAGCAGCGCGGCGTGGCCGACCCGGTCGTCCACAGTGGACGAAGCGGCGGTCAGGACGTCCCTGACCGCCGCTTCGAGGTACTCGCCCGCGTCCACTCAGCCGTTGGCGGCGATGTCCGCCAGCACCGCGGCGATCGAGCGGACCGGGACACCGGTGCCGCCCTTGCCGGTGTAGCCCCACGGCGAACCCGCGTTGAACGACGGGCCCGCGATGTCGATGTGCACCCAGTCGAGGCCGTCGGCGACGAACTCGCGCAGGAAGATCCCGGCGGCGAGCATGCCGCCCCAGCGGTGGCCGGTCACGTTGGCCAGGTCGGCCAGGCGCGAGTCGAGGTCGGCGCGCAGTTCCTCCGGCAGCGGCATCGCCCAGCCGTTTTCGCCGGTGGCCCGCATGATCGCCGCGACGCGGTCGCGGAAGTCCTCCGACCCCATCACGCCGGCCGTGCGGTTGCCGAGCGCGACGACCTGGGCGCCGGTCAGCGTCGAGGTCTCGATCAGGTAGTCCGGGTTCTCCTCGGCCGCGCGCACCATGGCGTCGACCAGGACCAGGCGGCCCTCGGCGTCGGTGTTGAGGACCTCGACGGTCTTGCCGCCGTACATCGTCAGCACGTCACCGGGCCGGTAGGACGTCCCCGACGGCAGGTTCTCCGCCAGCGGGATGTGCGCGACGACCTCCAGCGGGTACTTCAGCTTCGCCGCCAGCACCACGGCCGCGAGCACGCCGGCCGCGCCGGACATGTCCGAGGTCATGTGGTCCATGTTCGCGGCGGGCTTGAGCGAGATGCCGCCGGAGTCGAACGTGATGCCCTTGCCGACCAGCGCGACCTTCTTGCCCGGCTTGGCCGGCTTGTAGCCGACGCGCAGCAGGCGCGGCGGCCGCGACGAGCCGCCGCCGACGCCGAGGATGCCGCCGAACCCCTTGCGCTTGAGCGCCTTTTCGTCGAGGACCTCGAACTCGAGGCCGTTGTCCTCGGCCAGCTTCTTCGCGCGGTCGGCGAAGGAGGCCGGGTAGAGGTCGTTCGGCGGGGTGTTGATCAGGTCGCGGGCGACGATGACGGCCTCGGCGATGGTGCCTGCCGCCTTGAGCGTCGCCTTGTGCTCGCGGGCGGTGCCGCCGGCCGGGCTCGCGAAGTCGGCCTTCGCCAGCGGGGCGTCGCCCTTCTCGGAGCGGTAGGCGGTGAAGACGTAGGAGCCGAGGACCGTGCCCTCGACGGCGGCCTGCAGGTCCAGTTCGGACAGCGTGACGAGCGCGCGGTCGGTGCCGGCCAGCGCCCGGCCGGCCGCACCGGCGGCCCGGCGGACCTGTTCGGGGGTGACGCCGTCGCCCGCCTTGCCCAGGCCGACGGCCAGCACGACACCGGCCGGGAGCTTGCCCAGCGTCGGGACCTTGACGACCTCTTCGGCCTTGCCGCTGGCGCCGAGGGTGGCCAGCAGGCCGGCGAGCCTGCCGTCGAAGGCGGCGTCCACGGCGGCGGCGCCGGGCGCGAGCAGCGGACCGTCCTCGCCCTGCAGGGTGCCGACGACGACCACGTCGGCGCGCGTCTTGGCCAGTGCCTCCCCGGTGTTGTCGGACAGGGCGAGCTTGGGCACGGTCACTTCTGGCTCCTCGCGCGTTCTCGGTGGTACCGGGCACCGGCCCGGCCGGGATCGTGAGCCATGCTAATGACGACCTGACCACGGGTGAACAGAGGGCGAGGGAGGGCCGCGTGCGGCTGGGCGGTGGGCTGCTGGTCGCGCTGGCGGCCGGCGCGGCGGGCGCGGGCTGGTGGCTCCTGGCCGGGCTGGTGCTGGCGGCGATCGCCGCGGGGGTGACGGCCGGCCTGCCGGAACCCGGGGACGCCCTGGTCGACCGGGTCGCCGTCGCCGTCGCGCGGCTGTCCGAAGTGGCCGTCTACGCGATCGCGTTCGGCGCCTACGTCTTCCCGGCGCACCGCGGACCGGCCGCCGCGGCCTTCGCCGTGGTCGTCGCCGGAGCGGGCTTCGCCGGCCCGAAGATCCCGACGATCGTCGTACGGGCCGCGTGCGGCTTGCTGCTCGCCGCGGGGGCCGCGCTGGTCGCCGTGTGCGTGGCGGTGCTGCCGGTGGGGACGTCGGACGGGCTGCGGCCGCCGGACTTCGCGGGCGTGCTGGTCGCCGCCGTGCTGGTGCTGCCGTTCCTGCGGCCGCTGGGCCGCGGCCGCGCCGGGCTGCGCGTGCTGCTGCTCGGTGCGGTGGCCACCCTGGCCGCGTTCGCCGCGCTCTACCAGCTCGGCGCGGTGCGGCTCGGGCTGTCGCCCACCTCGCTGCGCGACCTGCTCTCCGCCGCCGACGCGGACGCGCTGCAGCCGCTGCTCACCGCCTTCGCGGTGGTCGCGACCGCGGTACCGGCGTTCGCCGCGGGGACCGAAGTCCGCGCCCGGGCCGGGCTGCCGGGGCTCGCCGGGGTCGCCGTCACCGCGGCGGCCGCGTTCCTGCTGCCGGTGCTGCCTGTGCTCGTGACCGCGGGGCTGGCGACCGTGATCGAGCTGCTACTGCGCGTACGCGCGCGCAGGTACAGTGGGTCGCGTGAGTGATCGACGCTGGCGGCCGGGGGAGACCGTCGCCGAGCGGTTCCACCGCCCCGACGGCTCGATCGGCCAGGTCCACCCGCTGCGCGTCCTCGAAGACGACGGCCGCGTCCTGCGCGGCTGGATCCCGGCGGGCACGCCGATCGTCGGCAGCCGGCTCGCCGACGGGCGCCTGATGCGGGACGCTCCGCTGGACCAGCGGTTCCGCATCCCGCGGGTGCCGGTCGCCGACTCCTGGCACGGCGCGTCGACGCTGCGCCGGATCCCCGAGGACGAGTGGTCGTCGGTCTGGTGGTTCTTCGACCTCGAAGGCCGGTTCAAGAACTGGTACGTAAACCTGGAGATCCCGCTGGGCCGCACGCCGGGCGCGGTCGACCGGATCGACGGCGTGCTCGACGTCGTCGTCGAGCGCGACGGCCGCTGGCGCTGGGACGACGAGGACGAGGCCGAGGCCGCCCTGGAAGTCGGCCGCCTGACGCTCGAGCAGTTCGACCGGCTGCGCGCGGAGGGCGAGCGGATCGGGGCGCTGGCCGAGCGCGGCACGTATCCGTTCGACGGCACGGACACCGATTTCCGCCCGGATCCCGGCTGGCCCGCGCCGGCGCTGCCGGCGGAACTCAGCCCGCGGTCAGGAGAAGGACCAGCGCCAGCACGGCGTTGACGACCGCGAGGATGACGACCGACTTGGTCGGCAGCACCTTCGGGAACGCCTTGCCGTGGATCTTCCGCCACCACACGACGCCGAAGACGCCGGCGACCAGGCCGAGGAAGCCGCCGAACCCGCTGTCCAGCACGGCCCAGCCGACCATGCCGAGCAGGCCGACGCCGAAGGTCAGCAACACCGCGGTGACGAAGGTCTTGACGTCGGCGCCGGTGCTCTTGGGCCGGCGGGCCGGCTCCGTGGAGTGGTAGGTCACGACGGCATCCTAGAACGCCCCGCCCTCGGGCGCGGCGAACTCGCGAACAGATGGACATCCGACTAACGCGCGTCCGAGCAAGCGGTATCGTCTAGCCATGACGACCACGACACAGTTCGCCCATGTCCCGCACCCGAGTCCTGCGAGCGCGGACCGTGTCGCGGAGGTACTCGCCGCTCCCGGGTTCGGGACGTACTTCACCGACCACATGGTCACCGTCAAGTGGTCGAAGACCGAGGGCTGGCACGACGCCCAGGTCGGCCCCTACGCGCCGTTCACCCTCGACCCGGCGACCTCGGTGCTGCACTACGGCCAGGCCATCTTCGAGGGCCTGAAGGCCTACCGCCAGCCGGACGGGTCGATCGCGTCGTTCCGGCCGGACGCCAACGCGGCCCGGTTCCGCGATTCGGCCGAGCGGCTCGCCATGCCGCAGCTGCCCGAGGAGCTCTTCGTCGAGTCGCTGCGCGAGCTCATCGCGGTCGACAGCCGGTGGGTGCCCACCCGGCCGGGGGATTCGCTCTACCTGCGGCCGTTCATGATCTCGACGTCCACCGGCCTCGGCGTCAACAGCCCGGCCGCCGACTACGTGTACACGGTCATCGCGTCGCCGGCCGGCTCGTACTTCTCGGGCGGCGTGAAGCCGGTGAGCGTCTGGCTGTCGACCGAGTACGTCCGGGCGGCCCCGGGCGGCACCGGCGCGGCCAAGTGCGCCGGCAACTACGCGGCGTCGTTCGTGGCGCAGGCGCAGGCCGTCGAGAAGGGCTGCGACCAGGTGGTGTGGCTCGACGCGGTCGAGCGGCGCTGGGTCGAGGAGATGGGCGGGATGAACCTGTTCTTCGTCTTCGGCTCGGGCGAGAACGCCCGGGTGGTGACCCCGGAGCTGACCGGGTCGCTGCTGCCCGGCGTCACCCGCAAGTCGCTGCTGCAGCTGGCTTCGCGGCTCGGGTACAAGATCGAGGAACGCCGCATCTCCACCGACGAGTGGGAGAAGGCCTCGGCGTCCGGCGAGCTGACCGAGACGTTCGCCTGCGGCACCGCCGCGGTGATCACCCCGGTCGGGCACGTCAAGCACGCGGGCGGCGAGTTCACCATCGCCGACGGGCAGCCGGGCGAGCTGACGATGAAGCTGCGCGAAGAGCTGACGGGGATCCAGGAGGGCACCCGCCCCGACTCGGACCACTGGATGGTCGCGCTCGGCTGAGCGGCAGGACGCGAGCGGCCCCCGGTGTGCACCGGGGGCCGCTTTGCTTTCGCCTGCTCAGGAAGCGGGCGCGGGGATCAGCGGGCCGGAGACGCCGGCCTGCTCGTGGGTGGCCGTCTCGGCGAGGACGCGGGCGGCCATCATCAGCAGCGGTAGCGCGGTCACCGCGCCGGTGCCTTCGCCGAGCCGGACGTCCAGCTCCAGCAGCGGGCCCAGGTCCAGGTGCTCCAGCGCCAGTGCGTGCGCCGGTTCGGCCGTCCGCTGGCCCGCGACCCACCAGCGGCGCGCGCCCGGGGCGAGGTCCTCGGCGACGAGCGCGGCGGCGCAGGCGACCAGGCCGTCCAGCACCACCGGCGTCCGGCGGACCGCGGCCTGGGCGAGGAAGCCGGCCATCGCGGCGATGTCCGCGCCCGCGGTGGTGCGCAGCAGGCCGACCGGGTCGGCCAGCACCGCGCGGGCCCGGCGCAGGGCGTCGCGCACGGCGACGGCCTTGCGCATCCAGGCGTCGTCGTCGATGCCGGAACCGCGGCCGACGACGGCCACCGGCTCGCTGCCGGTCAGCGCCGCCACCAGCACCGACGCCGGCGTGCTGTTGCCGATCCCGAGGTCGCCGGGGATGAGCAGGTCGGCCCCGCCGTCGACCTCGGCGTCGGCGATGGCGATCCCGGCCCGGACGGCCTTCCGCACCTCATCGGCGGTCAAGGCGTCCTCGACGTCGATGGACCCGGAGCCGCGGCGCACCTTGAACTCGCCGATCGCGCGCGTGGCCGGTGCTTCGGTGTCCACGGCCAGGTCGACCACGCGGACGCTCGCGCCCGCGGCGGCGGCCAGGACGTTGATCGCGGCCCCGCCGGTGAGCATCGTGCCGAGCAGCTGCCCGGTGACCTCGGCGGGGTAGGCGGAAACGCCCTTGGCGGCGATGCCGTGGTCGCCGGCGAACACGATCACCCGCGGGCGCGTGAACGGCCGCGGCGGCGACTGGCCCTGGCAGGCCGCGATCCACACGCCGAGCTCCTCGAGCCGCCCGAGCGAGCCGGCGGGCTTGACCAGCTTGTCGTGCAGGGCGATCGCGTCGGACCGGGCGTGGTCGTCGGGCGGGGTGATCTCGGGGAACTCGATGTCGTCCGGCTCCACACCAGGCCCTTCCTGTTCCACGGGCAACGCTGCGGCCAACTTACCGGGAACCGGTGGCCGGTGGTCCCGCGGCTCGTGGAGACGACGGCAGCCGCCGCTCCTGCGTGAGGCCGGCGTCCAGTTCCCGAGCCGGGCGTGTCCGGCCGCTCCCGCCCGCTCCCAGTAATCTCGCGGCTCGTGGAGACGACGGCGGCCGCGGTGGTGCTGGCCAGTGGCGCGGGGACGCGCGTGGGCGCGAAGCTGAACAAGGTCTACCTGCCGCTCGCCGGACGGCGGATCGCGGCCTGGTCGCTCGACGCCTTCCGCCGGGTCCCCGGCATCGGCGTGCTCGTGCTCGTCATCCGGCCGCAGGACCGGGACCTGGCCGAGGAGGTGGCCGGCGGCGACGTCGAGATCGTGCACGGCGGCGACACCCGCCAGGCGTCCGAACTCAACGCCCTGCGCCACCTCGCCCCGCGCATCACCGGCGGCCGGGTCGACGCCGTGCTGCTGCACGACGCGGCCCGGCCGCTGGTCCACCCCGAGCTGGTCGGTGCGGTGCTGACCCGGACACGCGAGGACGGGGGGGCGGTGCCGGGCCTGGCCGCGGACGACGTCGTCGAGGTGGATGCCGGGCACCTGGTCGCCCAGGTGCCCGGCGCGATCCGCGTCCAGACGCCTCAGGGCTTCCGGGCCGGACCGCTGCTCGAGGCCTACGAGAAGGCCGAGCGAGAAGGCTTCGTCGGGACGGACACTTCCTCGTGCATGGAGCGGTTCTCCTCCCTGCCGATCCGCTGGGTCCCCGGTGCGCCCGAGAACCTCAAGATCACCTACCCCCACGACCTCGTCGTCGCGGAGCGGTTGCTGGCCCGCTAGGCGCAGGCGGGCGGGCCGCCGCCGTCATCCCCCTCCCGGGGCGTTCCGGTCGGCCGGATGGTGACGTCCTGCCGCAGTTCCGGCGGGACCCGGCAGTCCGGCTGTGGCCGGAGTGCCTGCAGCGGCGCGCCCGGGGTGCCGGGTTCCGCCAGGGTGAGCACCGCCCGCAGCGTCCAGACCGGGGTGGCGTGGTACTGCCAGGTGACCACCCGCGGGCTGAACACGTCCGTGCCCGGGAAGGTCGGCACCCGGTAGGCGCTGGCCCGGTGCTCGTCGCGGAGGATGATGACGTCCGCGCAGGTCGGCCAGCGGTGCACGGCCGCGTACATCTCCGGCGCCTCGCGGCCGCCGAACAGGTGCAGCACCCACTTGCGGCGCCGGAGTTCCTCGAGGAGTTCCTCGAGGCCCTGGCCGCTGGAGCCGGCGTGCGGTGTGGTCGGGGACACACTTTCGAGGGTAACTTGCGCACTAGCGCACAGTCCAGTGCGTGTACTAGTACACCTGGGTGGTTCTGAACAGGCCTTTGTGGGACACCCCCCGGCGTGCTAGAACACTTGTGCGTGTTGTCCCTGTGAGGAGCCGCCTTGCCCACCCTGGATCGCCCTGAGCCGCCGTACCTGCAGATCGCGGGCCGGATCCGTGACGACATCCTGTCCGGCCGGCTGCAGGAGGGCGATGCGGTGCCGTCCGCCCGCGAGATCGCGCGCACCTGGGCCGTCGCCATGGCGACGGCCACCAAGGTGCTGGCCACGCTGCGCTCGCAGGGCCTCGTGCGGCCGGTGCGCGGCGTCGGCACGGTCGTCGACCGCGGCGGCCTGCACCGCACGGCCCGCGACCGCAGTGCCGCCTCGGCGAAGACGGGCCGGATCTATCCGCCGGGCCACTACGCCGTGATCCGCTCGGCGGCCCTCGAGCCCGCGCCGGAACGTCCCGCGGCCGCACTCGGCCTGGACGAGGGCGCTCCGGTGATCAAGCGCCGCCGCACCACGTACGGTCCCGACTCGCGGCCGCTGTCGACGTCGACGTCGTGGTTCGACGGCACGCTGTCGGCGAAGGCGCCGGCGCTGCTGGTGGCGGAGCGGATCGTCGAGGGCACCGCGGCCCACGCGGCCGCCCGGCTCGGCACGAAGGTCGCGACGACGCAGGAACGGCACGCGGCGGGCCGCGCGGGCGAGGAGGAGGCGGCCGAGCTGGGGCTGCCCGCGGGGTCGCCGGTGCTGCTCGGCCGGAGCACCTTCCTGGCGGCCGACGGCACGGTCGTCGAGTACGGTGAGTCCGCCGCCTTGCCCGACCACTGGGTTTTCTACGAGTACACGACTGAGGACGGCGAATGAAGCACATCCACGCGGGCAAGGTCCGTGACCTGTACGAACTCGACGGCGGGGACATCCTGCTGGTCGCGTCCGACCGCGTCTCGGTCTACGACGTCTCGCTGCCGACGCCGATCCCGGACAAGGGCAAGCTGCTCAACCAGCTCTCCGCGTGGTGGTTCGACCGGATGACCGACGTCGTGCCCAACCACGTCGTGTCCACCACCGACGTGCCGGCCGAGTTCGCCGGGCGCGCGATGCGCTGCAAGCCGCTGAAGATGGTCAAGGTCGAGTGCATCGCCCGCGGCTACCTCGCCGGTCTGGGCCTGCGGGAGTACCGGCGCGACGGCGAGATTTCCGGCGTCGCGCTGCCGCCGGGGCTGGTCGAAGGCGACAAGCTGCCGGAGCCGATCTTCACGCCGACGACCAAGGAGTCCGACACCGGCCACGACGAGTTCATGACCTTCGAGGAGGTCCTGAACGAGATCGGCGAGGACACCGCGAAGCGGCTTCGCGAGCTGACGCTGGAGATCTACACGAAGGGCGCCGAACACGCGGCCGCCCAGGGCGTCATCATCGCGGACACGAAGCTGGAGTTCGGCTTCGACGCCGACGGCACGCTGACCCTCGGCGACGAGGTCCTGACGTCGGACTCGTCCCGGTTCTGGCCGGTCGACGAGTGGGAGCCGGGCCGTCCGCAGCACGCGTTCGACAAGCAGTTCGTGCGCGACTGGTCGCGGTCGACGGGCTGGGACCAGACCCCGCCCGGGCCGGAGATCCCCGCCGACGTCGTCGAGCAGACGCGGCAGCGCTACACCGAGGTCTACGAGCGGATCACCGGGAAGACCTGGGTCCGTGGGTGAGTACGACCCGTACCGGCTGATCGACGACGTCGAAAGCCTGCTGCTCGCGCGCGGTCTCACCCCGGCGCGCGTGCCCGGGCGCGGCGGCGACCGCCTGGCGGGCGCCGGCCGCCTGCTGCGCGGGTTCGGCCTGGAGCCCCGGATGGCCCCCGAGGACGCGTTCGACCTCGGGGTGCCGTTCCAGGGCCGGATCGGCTAGGGGCTCTTGGTCAGGCTCGCGTCGCGCTCGACGACGTCGCCGAGGACGTCGTCGATGGCGGTCAGCAGGTCGGCGTCGAGCTTCTTGCCGGCGGCCTTGACGTTTTCGTGCACCTGCTCCGGCCGCGAAGCCCCGATGATCGCCGAGGCGACGTTCGGGTTCTGCAGCACCCAGGCGACGGCCAGCTGCGCGAGGCTCAGGCCGGCGTCCTTGGCGAGCGGTTCGAGCTGCGCGACGCGCTTGAGGACGTCTTCGTCGAGGAAGCGGGCGACCATGTCGGCGCCGCCCTTCTCGTCGGTGGCGCGCGAGCCGGCGGGGTAGGCCTGGCCGGGCTTGTACTTGCCGGTGAGCACGCCCTGCGCGATCGGCGACCAGACGATCTGGCTCAGGCCTTCGCGCTCGGAAGCGGGGATGACCTGCTCTTCGATGACGCGCCAGAGCATGTTGTACTGCGGCTGGTTCGACACGAGCGGGACGTGCAGCTCGCGGGCGAGGGCGGCACCGCGGGAGATCTGCTCGGCGGTCCACTCGGAGACGCCGACGTAGAGCACCTTGCCCTGGCGGACGAGGTCGGCGAAGGCGAGCATGGTCTCTTCGAGCGGGGTGTGCCGGTCGAAGCGGTGCGCCTGGTAGAGGTCGACGTAGTCGGTGCCGAGCCGCTTCAGGCTGGCGTGCGCCGACTCCATGATGTGCTTGCGGGACAGGCCCTTGTCGTTGGGCCCCTTGGGACCGGTGGGCCAGAAGACCTTGGTGAAGATCTCGAGGCTTTCCCGCCGCTGCCCCTCGAGGCCGCGCCCGAGCACCGACTCGGCGGCGGTGTTGGCGTAGACGTCGGCGGTGTCGAAGGTGGTGATGCCGGCGTCGAGGGCGGCGTGGATGCAGGCGTGCGCCTGGTCCTCCTCGACCTGGGAACCGTGGGTGAGCCAGTTCCCGTACGAGATCTCACTGACGTTGAGGCCGCTGCGGCCGAGACGACGAAACTCCATGTGACGAGCTTAGGCGGTAATCGTTTGCGTTGCTAACGACCCGGCGTGACCCCGGTCTCGGTCACCGGGTCTCGGACAGCAAGAAGCCGGGTCGAGCGGCGCTCGACCCGGCTTCTCCAAACCCGCTCAGTCCGGGATCGGGTCCCCCGGCTTCAGCCGCGGCTTCGGCATCCGCAGCCGGCGGATCTGGGACGCCCGGACGAACGCGTACCAGCCGATCGAGCGGCCGTTCACCGCTTCCTTCGGGAACTTCTCCCGCACCAGCTTCGCGATCTTGCGGCCGTTCACGACGCCCTCGATCGCCATCACCAGCAGCATCGCCGTGCACAGCAGCGTGATGTACGACTGCACCTGGGGCAGCGGCACCAGCAGCGCCAGGAACACCACGATCGCCAGCGGCATGAACAGGCCCAGCAGGTTGCGCCGGCTGTCGACCAGGTCGCGGACGTACCGCTTGACCGGCCCGCGGTCGCGCGGCAGCAGCGCGTTGTCGTCGCCGCGCATCATCGCGTCGCGCTTGGCCTTGGTCGCCGCGCGGCGCTCCTCCTTGGTCTGGGGGTTCGCCTTGCGCAGCTCTTTGTTGCGCTTCATCGCCTCGCGCATGGTGGTCGGCGGCGGCGCCACCGGGCCGCGCCGCTTCGCCTCGGCGTCGCGGCGCTTCGGCGTCGCCTTGCCCTTGCCGGGGGTGTACGACTTGCCGGCGACCTCGACGGCTTCGGCCGTCTCCGGCTCTTCGGCGGCGGTGTCTGTGGTGCTTCGGCGCAGGAACCTCACCTCACCAGGGTATTGCAGGCGTCACGCCGCCGTTCACCAGGTCGATCCATGTGCGACGATGGTGGGGGAACAGATCGGACGCCCCGCGTGTTGAACCAGTCAGCACGAGGAGTATCCGCAGCGAGTTCGACTTTATGAGGAGTGCCATGACGACCGCTGAGCACGCCGGCGCGACGCAGGCCGAGACCGCCGAGGAAACCCACGGCGTCACGCTGACCGACGCCGCGGCTTCCAAGGCGAAGGCCCTGCTCGAGCAGGAGGGCCGCGACGACATGCACCTGCGCATCGCCGTCCAGCCCGGTGGCTGCGCCGGCCTGCGTTACCAGCTGTTCTTCGACGAGCGCACGCTCGACGGCGACCTGTTCCGCGACTTCGACGGCCTGAAGGTCGCCGTGGACCGGATGAGCGCGCCGTACGTGTCGGAAGCCGTCATCGACTTCGTGGACACGATCGAGAAGCAGGGCTTCACGATCGACAACCCGAACGCCACCGGCTCCTGCGCCTGCGGCGATTCGTTCCACTGAGTGACGCGTGAAGAAGGCCCCGTCTCCCGGGCAGGGAGGCGGGGCCTTCTTCGTCGCTGCGGACCTACACGTACGCGTCGAGCTCGGCCACCTGGGCGTGGCACGCCTCGTCGACCTGCCACGGCTGGGCCGTGACGGGCGCGAGCCGGAGGCTTTCGGCCTGGAGCGTCGCCGGGATGAGCGCGCAGTCGGCGATCAGCTCGGACAGGGTCTCGGGTTCGGTGACGGCGTTCACGATTCGTAACGCTATTGATCCGCTCTCGACTGGAGAAGGAGTACCAGCCGGTAGTGTCGGCTGGGCACGCGCGAACTACCCGGATGGGTCACGACCCGGGGGTAACTTCGCGCCTTTTGCCGTGAGGTCGAACACGAAGGAGCAGCCGGTGGCAGAAAAGGCCAGGATCGCGGTGTCCGGCAGTATCGCGACCGACCACCTCATGCACTTCCCGGGCAGGTTCGCCGAGCAGCTCGTCGCCGAACAGCTGCACCGGGTCTCGCTGAGCTTCCTCGCCGACGACCTGGTGGTCCGGCGGGGCGGCATCGGCGCGAACATCGCCTTCGGCCTCGGGGTGCTCGGCGTCCAGCCGGTCCTCGTGGGCGCGGTCGGCGCCGACTTCGCCGACTACCGCTCCTGGCTGGAGCGGCACGGCGTGGACACCTCGGGCGTGCACGTGTCGGAGGTCGCGCACACCGCGCGGTTCGTCTGCACCACGGACGAGGACCTCTGCCAGATCGCGACGTTCTACGCCGGCGCGATGGCCGAGTCCCGCAACATCGAGCTGCAGCCGATCGCCGAGCGCGCCGGCGGGCTGAGCCTGGTGCTGATCAGCCCGGACGACCCCGAGGGCATGATCCGCCACGCCGCGGAATGCCGTCAGCGCGGGTACGAGTTCGCCGTCGACCCCTCGCAGCAGCTGGCCCGGATGACCGGCGAGCAGGCGCGCGCGTTCGTCGCCGGCGCGAAGTACCTGTTCAGCAACGACTACGAGTGGGAGCTGCTGCTCCAGAAGACCGGCTGGACCGAGGCCGACGTCCTCGACCAGGTCGGCCTCCGGATCACGACGCTGGGCGAGAAGGGCGTCGAGATCGTCGGCAAGGACGGCATCGCCCTGCAGATCGGCGCGGTCCCGGAACGCCTGAAGGCGGACCCGACGGGCGTCGGCGACGGCTTCCGCGCGGGCTTCCTGGCCGGCCTCGACGGCGGCCTCGGCGTGGAGCGCGCGGCCCAGCTCGGCTCGCTGATCGCGGTGCTGGTGCTGGAGACGGTCGGCACGCAGGAGTGGACGTTCGACCGCACGGAGGCCCTGGCCCGCATCGGCGAGGCCTTCGGCCCGGACGCGGCGGAGGAGATCTCGGCGGTGCTGCCCGCCGCCTGAGCCCGGACGCGACGAAGGCCCCGCACCGAGCCGGTGCGGGGCCTTTCCCGGAGGTGCAGGGGCGCTGAGACCTGCGAAGGCGCCCGGCGCGGCTCAGGTGGTCCGGTGCGCCGCTCCGGGGGCGCGGAACTGGTGAACCGGCTCGCGCGCTGCGCGGAGTGCACCACCCGCCCGCGCCGGCCGGCCGCTCCGGCCGCCTGAAGCAGCCCGGACGCGACGAAGGCCCCGCACCGAGCCGGTGCGGGGCCTTCGTCACACGGGCCTCAGAGCTTGACCGGGTACACCGGCTCCGGGATCTCCGGCTTGATCCGGTGCTCGACGAAGATCCCGTGCCACAGCATGAACACGATCAGCGCCCACAGCTGGCGGCTGCGGTCCAGCTGGCCCGCCTTGTGCTCCTCCAGCAGCGCCAGGATCGCCTTCTTGTCCAGCAGCTCCTCGGTCTTCGAGTCGCTGATGATCCCGCGCGCCCAGTCGTACATCTCGTTGCGCAGCCACAGCCGGATCGGGACCGGGAAGCCCAGCTTGCGGCGGTTCAGCACGTGCGCCGGGATGATCTTGGCCAGGGCCTGGCGCAGCGCGTACTTCGTCGTGCCGTGGGCGAGCTTCTGGTCCAGCGGGATCGACGCCGCGACCTTGAACACCTCGGCGTCGAGGAACGGCACCCGCAGCTCCAGCGAGTTCGCCATCGTCACCTTGTCCGCCTTGACCAGGATGTCGCCGCGCAGCCACGTGTAGAGGTCCACGTGCTGCATGCGGGCCACCGGGTCCCAGCCGCGCGAGACGTCGTACCAAGGCGCCGTGACGTCCTTGAAGCCGACGCCCTCCTGGTACGTGCGAAGGACGTTCCGCAGCTGGTCGTCGCGGAAGTTGCGGGCGTTGCCGTAGTAGCGGTCCTCCAGCGGCAGCGCGCCGCGGCGCAGGAGGTCCTTGCCGCGGGTGCCCTCCGGTATCTTCGTCGACACCTTGCCGATGAGCTTCCGCATGCCGCCCGGGATCTTCTCGAACGGCGCCAGCGAGATCGGTTCGTTGTAGATCGTGTAGCCGCCGAACAGCTCGTCCGCGCCTTCGCCCGACAGCACCGCCTTGACGTGCTTGCGGGCCTCGCGGGCGATGAACCACAGCGGGACCAGCGCCGGGTCGGCCACCGGGTCGTCGAGGTACCAGACGATGAGCGGCAGCACCGCCATCATCTCGTCGGCCGACACCGTGCGGACCACGTGCTTCACGCCGATCGCGGCGGCCGACTCGGCGGCGACGTCGACCTCGGAGTAGCCCTCGCGCTCGAACCCGGTGGTGAACGCGATCAGGTTCGGGTTGTGCTCCTTGGCCAGCGTGGCGGTGGCCGTGGAGTCGATGCCGCCGGAAAGGAACGCGCCGACCGTGACGTCGGGGTCGGAAATCATGTGCTTGCCGACCGAGTCGCGCATCACATCGGCGATCCGCTGGTACAGCTCCTCGGCCTCACCAGGCCCGTTGACCGGCTTCGCGCTGAACTGCGGGTGGAAGTAGCGGGTGAACTTCACCTCACCGCCGGGCACCACCTCGAACGACGTGCCGGATTCGACGCGCCGGATCGCCGTGTGCAGCGACTCGGGCTCGGGCACGTACTGCAGGACCAGGTAGTGCTGGAGGGCCTTGCGGTCCAGCTCCTGCGCGACGCCGAGGGTGTCCGACAGCTCCAGCAGGCTCTTCTTCTCGCTGGAGAAGGCCACGCCGCCGGGGCCGGCCGAGTAGAACAGCGGCTTGATCCCGAACGGGTCGCGCGCGCCGAAGACCCGCTTCTCCTGGGAGTCCCAGATCATGAAGGCGAACATGCCGCGCAGCCGCTTCACCCAGTCGGCGCCGAGGTAGTGGAAGCCGGCGACGATGGCCTCGCCGTCGCCCTCGGTCTCGAACTTCGCGCCGTGCTGCTCGGCGAGCTCGGCCCGCAGCTCCAGGTAGTTGTAGATCTCCCCGTTGAAGTTCATCGTGTACCGGCCCGGCGCCTCCGGCGGGCCCCAGACCAGCGGCTGGTGGGCGTGCTCGACGTCGATGAAGGCGAGCCGGTTGAAGCCGTAGACGACTTCGGCGTCGGCCCAGGTGTCCTGCTCGTCGGGGCCGCGGTGGCGCTGGCAGCGCATGGCCGCGCCGACGGCGTCACGCGCGTTCGCCGCGCCGGTCTCGGTCGCGCAGATCAGTCCAAGCAGGCCGCACACGGGTACTCACACACCTTCAGGGTCTTCACCGGGCTGGGGGAAGGCCCCAGTATGCCGGGGCCGCCGTGGCGAGTACCACGCGCGTCGATGGTTACCCCTTGGTCAGCGGAGCCCGTGAACTCGGCTAGGCTCCCGGCTGTCACGAAGATCGGTCGTAGGAGGCTCTGGGTGAAAGGGCGAGGCGCAGTGGGACAACCCGAGCGCACCCTGGGGAAGCGGACCGTGCGCGTCGCCGCGCTGGCCGTGCTGGTCGCGCTGACCGCGACGGGCTGCTCCGGCGACGAGATCCTGCGGTTCGGCTGGCCCGTCGGTGTCACCGAGCAGGCGAACCAGATGCGCAACCTGTGGACCTGGGCCGTGGTGGCCGCGCTGGTCGTCGGGGTCATCGTGTGGGGCCTGATCTTCTGGACCGCGACGTTCCACCGCAAGAAGAAGACGGCCGACGGCGAGCCGGAGGAGCTGCCCCGGCAGTTCCAGTACAACATCCCGCTCGAGCTGTTCACGGTCGTCGTGCCGACGATCATGGTCTGCGTCCTGTTCTTCTTCACCGCGACGACGGAGTCGAAGGTCCTGGACAAGATCCCGAACCCGGACGTCAAGGTCCAGGTCGTCGCCTTCCAGTGGAACTGGGAGTTCAAGTACGAGGACGCCAACGCGGCCAAGCCCGA
Organism: Amycolatopsis sp. lyj-23; assembly: GCF_046549135.1. Taxonomy (NCBI): domain Bacteria; kingdom Bacillati; phylum Actinomycetota; class Actinomycetes; order Pseudonocardiales; family Pseudonocardiaceae; genus Amycolatopsis; species Amycolatopsis sp. lyj-23. The sequence goes on from NZ_JAJPWN010000005.1 coordinate 30,954, forward strand.
CGGCAGCGGCCAGGTCAGCACGGTCGGCTCGTCCGGCGAGATCCCGCTGCTGGTGCTCCCGGTCGGCAAGACCATCCAGTACGACCTGGTCTCCACCGACGTCATCCACTCCTTCTGGGTGCCGGAGTTCCACTTCAAGCGGGACGTCTTCCCGAACCCGGAGAAGAACAACCAGGACAGTTCCTTCCAGAACAAGATCGACCGCGAAGGCTCCTTCGTCGGCCGGTGCGCGGAACTGTGCGGTACCTACCACGCGGTGATGAACTTCGAGGTCCGCGCGCTGTCGGCGGACAAGTTCGACCAGTACATCGCGCTGCGCAAGCAGGTGAACCCGGCCACCGGCCAGACGTTCACCGCGGCCGAAGCGCTGGCGAAGATGAACTGCGGCGAGCTGTGCACCCCGCACGCGGTGACCACCCAGCCGTTCAACACCGACCGCACGGCGCGCACCGCGTCGAACTGACGTCCGGCGAGACACAGGAGTAGGAAAAGACCCATGAAGGTCGAAGCCCGCATCTTCTTCATCGTGGCGATCTTCGCCGTGTTCATGGCGGGGGTCTACTGGCTGTGGACCGCGCTGGCCGCGACCCACGGGGCCGAGCCGGTGGGCATCGTCGCGCTGTTCCTCACCGGTGGCCTCGCGTTCCTGGCCGGCAGCTACATGCAGTTCGTCGCCCGCCGCATCGAGCCCCGCCCGGAGGACCGGGAGGACGCCGAGATCAGCGACGGCGCGGGCGAGCTGGGCTTCTTCAGCCCGGGCAGCTACTGGCCCATCGGCATGGCGGCCACCGCCGCGCTCGGCGCCGTGGCGCTGGCGTTCTTCCACATCTGGCTGCTCGTCATCGCCCTGGTCGCGCTGCTCATCACGATCGGCGGCCTGGTGTTCGAGTACCACACGGGCCCGTCGCACGACTGAGCTCGATCTCTTTTCCGGACCGGCCGTGACGCACCCGCGTGGCGGCCGGTCCCGTTTTCAGCCCCGGAACGCCGTCCGGTAGGAGGACGGGCTGGTGCCCCGCAGGCGGCTGAACTGGTGGCGCAGCGCGGCCGCCGAGGCGTAGCCGCACGCCGTCGCGATGTCCTCCACCGACAGGCGGCCCTCCTCCAGCAGGGCCTGGGCCCGGTCCAGGCGTCGTTCGGTCAGCCAGCGGTGCGGGGTGGTGCCCGTGGCCGCGGAGAAGCGGCGCAGGAAGGTCCGCTCGCCGAGACCGCTGCGGCGGGCCAGCTCCGCCACCGTGAACGGCTGGTCCAGCCGTCGCTCCACCCACTCCAGGGCCTCCGCGACCACGACGTCGTCGCCCGCCGCCGTCGCCGGCACGGGCGCCTGGACGAACTGGGCCTGGCCGCCCGCGCGGTGCGGGGCCGCGACCATCCGCCGGGCCAGCGTCGTGGCCGCCGCGACGCCGCGCAGCCGGCGGACCAGGTGCAGGCACAGGTCCACCGCCGCGACGGTGCCCGCGCTGGTCAGGATGCCGCCGTCGTCGGCGTAGAGGGCCTGCGGGTCCACCTCGGCGGCCGGGAACCGCCGCCGGAACTCGGCCTCGTACACCCAGTGGACCGTGCAGCGGCGGCCGTCGAGCAGGCCCGCGTAGCCGAGGGTGAACACGCCCGCGCAGAACCCCGCTACCCACGCACCGCGCCCGGCCGCCTCCTGCAGGACGTCCAGCACCGGTGCGGGCGGTGGCGCGGTCCGGGGCGCGCACGTCGGCACGATCAGCAGGTCCGCCGACGCCGCGAAGTCCAGGTCCGCCAGGCCGGACAGCCTGAACCCGGACCAGCTCTCGACCGCGGTCCCGCCGGGGGAGCAGACGGCGAAGTCCCAGCCTTCGATGCCGTCGGCGGTGCGGTCGGTGCCGAACACCTCGCAAGCGACGCCCAGCTCGAACGGCGAAACGCGGTCGGCGAGCACCACGGCGACCCGGTTGACGTCCATACCGGTCAGTGTGTCACAAGTTTTGCGGTCGCTGTCATCTCTGACACTGGTCGAGGGTGCCGGACGCGACGAACCTGGTCGGCATGACGAACTCCGAAACCCGCCCGCTGCTGCAGTGGTCCGCGGCGATGGCGATGTCCGGCACGATCGGCGCGGTCGTCCTGGAGAGCGGCGCGGCCGCGCCCGCGGTGGCCTTCGCCCGCTGCTTCGTCGGCGGTGCCCTGCTGGTCCTCTGGTGCCTCTCGCGCGGCTGGCTGCAGGCCTGGCGGCCGTCCCGCCGCGACCTCGGGCTGGCCGTGCTGGGCGGGCTGTTCCTGGTCGGCAACTGGGTGCTGCTGTTCGCCTCGTACGCGCTGTCGTCGATCTCGGTCAGCACGGTCGTCTACCACACGCAGCCGCTGATCCTGGTCGGCCTGGCGGCGGCCTTCCTCGGCGAGAAGGTGGCCAAGAGCCACCTGGCCCGGGCCGGCATCGCGTTCGGCGGGGTGGCGCTGATCTCGCTGTCCGCCCACGGCGAGGACGGCAAGCCGGTGCAGCTGGCGGGGATCGCGCTGGCCCTCGGCGCGGCGGTGTTGTACGCCGGAGCGTCCTTCGTCGCGAAGCAGCTGAAGCACATCCGCCCGCACCTGCTGGCGGCGGTGCAGACGACGGTGGGCGCGCTGGTGCTGGCGCCCACGCTGCTGATTACGCCGCTGCCGTCGACGACCTCGGGCCTGCTCTGGCTGGTGCTGCTGGGCACGGTGCACACGGCCCTGATGTACGTGCTGATGTACGCGAGCATCGGCAAGCTGCCGACCACGACGGTGGCCCTGCTGTCCTACCTGTACCCGGTGGTCGCGGTCGTGGTCGACATCGCGTTCTACGGCCACCGCCCGAGCTGGCCGGAGGCTTTGGGCATGCTCGCGGTCCTGGCAGCCGCGCTGGCCCCCCAGCGCCGCCGCCCGGCCGTCGCACCGGCCCCCGAAACCCGCGAAGAACCGGCCTCCCGGTCGTGATCAGACCCGTGACTCGCGTGACCAGAGACGGGACCAACGTGATCGGGGCCGGAACTCGCGAGTTCCGGCCCCGATCACGTGAGTTCCGCCGCTGATCACGCGAGTTCCGGCTTCGGTCACGCGAGATCCGGCGGGCGAGCGGGTCAGCGGAAGGCGATCCAGCGGTCCAGGAGCGCGGCCGCGGCGCCCGAGTCGATCGCCTCCGCGGCGCGCGTGAGGCCGGCGCGGAGGTCGTCCTCCAGGGACTCCGAGAAGCCCGTGAAGGCCGCCAGTGCCGCCGCCGCGTTGATCAGGACCGCGTCGCGGACCGGGCCCGGCTTGCCGCCCACCAGCTCGCGGACCACCTCGGCGTTCGCCGCCGCGTCGCCGCCGCGCAGGTCCTCCGCCGTCGCGCGGGGGATGCCCAGCGACGCCGGGTCGAAGGTGCGCTCGGCCACCGCGCCGTCCGAGACCACCCACACCGTCGACGTCGTCGTCGTGGTGATCTCGTCGAGGCCGTCGTCGCCGCGGACCACCAGGGCACGTGTGCCGCGGCGGGCGAACGTCTCCGCCAGCACCCGCGTCTTGTCCGGGTACGCGCAGCCGATCAGGGCCGCGCCCGGCTGGGCCGGGTTGGTCAGCGGGCCGAGCAGGTTGAACGTCGTCGGGATGCCGAGCTCGCTGCGCACCGGGCCGGCGTGCCGCAGGGCCGGGTGGAACGCCGAGGCCAGGAAGAACCCGATGCCGACCTCGTCGAGGCTGCGCCGGACGTCCTCCGGCGGCAGCGAGATGGTCACCCCGAGCGCTTCGAGGACGTCCGCCGCGCCGGACTTCGACGACGCGCTGCGGTTGCCGTGCTTGGCCACCGGCGCGCCGGCCGCCGCCGTGACGATCGTCGCCATCGTCGAGATGTTCACCGAGTTGGAGCCGTCGCCGCCGGTGCCGACGATGTCGACCGCCGGGCGGTCCAGCTCGACCCGCCGGGCGTGCGCCAGCATCGTGGCCGCCAGGCCGGCGATCTCCTCGGGCGTCTCGCCCTTGGCGCGCAGCGCCACCGCGAACCCGGCGATCCGGGCCGGGCTCGCCGCGCCGCTCATGATCTGGTCCATCGCCCACGCCGTGTCCTCCGCGGAGAGGTCGACGCCCGCGACGAGCTGCTTGAGCAGGGGTGGCCAGGTGCGGGGGACCGGGGTGGTCACCGGGCTCAGCCGTTCACGACGGGGACCCGTCGCGCGCGCAGCACGTCGGCGACGGTCTCCGCGGCGGTCAGCGGGTCCAGCGGGTGCACCAGCACGGCGTCCGCCTGCGACCAGGTGGCCAGCCACCGGTCGTCCTTGCGCCGCACGGCCACCACGATCGGGGGACAGTCGGTGATTTCACTCTTCAGCTGACGGCACAGGCCGATGCCGCCGGTCGGCTGCGCCTCGCCGTCGAGGATCGCCAGGTCGACGTTCCCCGCGTCCACTTCGGCCAGCACGTCGGCGATGCCGGCCGCCTCGACGTAGTCCACGCGCGCCAGGTCGGCGGCGGGCCGCCGGCCGACCGCGTTCACGATCGCCTCGCGCACCTCCGCCTTGTGGCTGAACACCAGGACCCGCATCGACTCGCCCATCAGGCACGCCTCCGTATCGCTACCGCACGCTTCGCGACCCCGATCGTATCGGCCGAGACCGACATCACGCGGTCGGCTCCGGCTGTTGCGCGTCCCAGCCGAGCGCGTCGCCGCCCAGCCGTTGCGCGAGACCGGCCATCCGGGACCGTTCCTGGGCGCAGTGCAGGGCGTCGAGCACCTGGACGCGCCGCGCGAGCACGCGCACCAGCTCGCCGTCCGGACTCTGTTCCCGCAGGTCGTAGCCGTCCTGGGCGAGGATCGACGCGGCCTCGGCGAGCCGGTCCGGTGGCAGCAGCAGGTGGTGCCGCAGAACGGCCGGTGCCGTGCTGACCCAGCCGGGTGAAGCGGCGAGGACGGCGGAGTCCGCGACGACCGGGTCGAAGGCCTCCACGACGATCTTCAACCCGGGCGCGTCGGGCGTCGGACCGGGCGTTTCCCGCTTCCTGACCAGGTCAAGCAGGCGGTCGAGTAAACCCATGAGTAGCTCTCCCCTTCGCGGGCATCCGGTGTGATCGGTTACGCAGACGGCTCGCCGTGGACCCACCCGGCGGAGCGGCGGTGCGAGAGGACATAATGCGACGCGTGACAACGGCAGCTCCCACCATCAGTCAGCGGGTCCACTCGCTGAACCGGCCGAACATGGTCAGTGTCGGCACCATCGTGTGGCTTTCCAGCGAGCTGATGTTCTTCGCCGGACTGTTCGCGATGTTCTTCACCGTCAAGGCGCAGAACTCGTCCGGCCAGTGGCCGCCGCCGCTGCACGGCGAGGAGTTCCACCTCAACGTGGCGTACGCGATCCCGTTCACGGTGATCCTCGTGCTGTCCTCGCTGACCTGCCAGTTCGGCGTGTTCGCGGCCGAGCGCGGCGACGTCTACGGGCTGCGCCGGTGGTACATCATCACGTTGATCATGGGCGCGATCTTCGTCGCCGGCCAGGCCAACGAGTACCACAACCTGGTCGAAGAGGGGATGACGATCCCGTCCGGCCCGTTCGGCACGGTCTTCTTCCTCGCCACCGGGTTCCACGGCCTGCACGTCATCGGCGGGCTCATCGCCTTCGTGTACCTGCTCATCCGCACGAAACTGAGCAAGTTCACGCCCGCCCAGGCCACGTCGGCGATCGTCGTGTCCTACTACTGGCACTTCGTCGACATCGTGTGGGTCGGCCTCTTCGGTGTGATCTACCTCCTTCCGTAGGTCGCACCCGCCGCCACCACCATCACCATCGGCCTGAACTGACAGCAAGGGTTGCCGCAAGATGACCACCAGCACGAAATCCTCGGAGCGCCGCTACCGCGCGCGGTCGAAGCTGCGGAGGCGGTTCGCCGGCCTGCTCGCGCTCGGCATCGCGCTGGTGGGCGCCGGCGCCCTGTACGCCGTGTTCGCCCCGGAGCCGCAGACCGCGCAGGCCCAGGGCACGCCGGCGCAGCTGCGCCTCGGCGAGCAGGTCTACAACAACACCTGCATCGCCTGCCACGGCGCGAACCTCGAGGGCGTGCAGGACCGCGGGCCGAGCCTGATCGGCATCGGCGACGCCGCGGTGTACTTCCAGACTTCTTCGGGCCGCATGCCGGCCGCGCGCCAGGAGGCGCAGGTCGAGCGCAAGCCGCCGAAGCTGACCGAGGCCGAGATCGACGCGGTCGGTGCCTACATCCAGGCGCACGGCGGCGGCGTCCAGCGGCCCGCCGAGAAGGGCGAGGCCCTGCGCGGCGACGACCCGGCCCGCGGTGGCGAGCTCTTCCGCCTCAACTGCGCGTCGTGCCACAACTTCACCGGCCGCGGTGGCGCGCTGTCGGCCGGCAAGTACGCGCCGAACCTGGACCCGGCCAGCGAAGAGCAGATCTACACGGCCATGCTCACCGGCCCGCAGAACATGCCGAAGTTCTCCGACCGGCAGCTGTCGCCGGAGGAGAAGAAGGACATCGTCGCCTACGTGAAGTCGGTGTCGGACGGCAACAATGACCCGGGTGGTAACGGCCTCGGCGGGGTCGGCCCCGCTTCGGAGGGCGTCATCGCCTTCATCGTCGGGATCGCCGCGCTGATCGGCGTGACGCTGTGGATTGGATCGAAGGCATGAGTGCCGAGGGGCCGAAGCCGCCGACGGAGGCGGAGCTGGCTGAGATGGACCGGGACCAGCTGGTCAAGCTGGGCGGGGCGCTCGACGGCGTCGAGATCGTCGAGTACCCGACCCCGTGGCCCGTGGAGGGCACCCGCGCGGAGAAGCGGGCCGAGCGCCTGGTGGCGTTCTGGTTCGGGCTGTCCGCGCTGGCCGGGATCGGGTTCGTCGTCTCGCTCATCTGGTGGCCGTGGCAGTACGAGGCGCCGGACAACGAGAGCGCCCACTTCTGGTACAGCCTGTACACCCCGATGCTGGGCGTCACGCTCGGCCTGGCCATCCTCGGCCTGGGCATCGGCGTGATCCTGTACACGAAGAAGTTCGTGCCCGCCGAGGTCGCGGTCCAGCAGCGCACCGACGCGGACGGCGCCGGCTCGTCCGAGGTCGACCGCGCGACGATCCTCGCGCACCTGGCCGACGCCGGGAACCGCAGCACCATCGCCCGCCGCTCGCTGATCAAGCGCTCGGCGATCGCCGGGGCCGGCACGCTCGGCCTCGCCGCCGCCGCCCTGCCGGTCGCGTCCTTCATCAAGAACCCGTGGAAGGACAGCGAGTCCCGCGACTCGCTGTGGCACACCGGCTGGCAGCCGAACTTCCCGGGCGAGAAGGTCTACATGCGCCGGGCCACCGGCAAGCCGGTCGAGGTGGAGCACGGCAAGCAGACCGAGATCTCCCTGGTCAAGGCCGAGGACCTCGACGCCGGCGCGATGGAGACGGTGTTCCCGTTCCGCGAGTCCGAGCGCAACGACGCCGAGGCGCTGGCCAAGGCGCTGACCCGCGTCGACAACCCGGTCATGCTGATCCGCCTGCGCCCGACCGACGCCGCGAAGGTGGTCAAGCGGGCCGGCCAGGAGGACTTCAACTTCGGCGACTACTACGCGTACACGAAGATCTGCAGCCACGTCGGCTGCCCGACCTCCCTGTACGAGCAGCGGACCAACCGCATCCTGTGCCCGTGCCACCAGTCGCAGTTCGACGCCCTCCACTACGCCAAGCCGATCTTCGGCCCGGCGACGCGGCCGCTGGCCCAGCTACCGATCACGGTGGACGAAGAGGGATACTTGATCGCGCGAGGCGACTTCATCGAGGCCATCGGTCCGGCCTTTTGGGAGCGTAAGTCATGAGTTCACTCACCACGCCGACCAAGGGGTCGAGCGCTGTCGAGAAGGCCGTGGGCGAGGCCGCGAACAACGCCGACCAGCGGTACCAGCTGGCCAAGGGTCTGCGGCACCAGATGAACAAGGTGTTCCCGACGCACTGGTCGTTCCTGCTGGGCGAGATCGCGCTGTACAGCTTCATCATCTTGTTGCTGACGGGTGTGTACCTGACGCTGTTCTTCGACCCCTCGATGCAGGAGGTCGTCTACCACGGCAGCTTCAAGAACATGCAGGGCCTGGAGATGTCGCAGGCGTTCCGCACGACGCTGGACATCTCCTTCGACGTCCGCGGCGGCCTGTTCATGCGGCAGCTGCACCACTGGGCGGCGCTGATCTTCGTGGCGTCGATGGCCGTGCACATGCTGCGGATCTTCTTCACCGGTGCGTTCCGGCGCCCGCGTGAGGCGAACTGGGTGATCGGCGGGCTGCTGCTGATCCTGGGCTGCTTCGAGGGCTTCTTCGGCTACTCGCTGCCGGATGACCTGCTTTCCGGGACCGGGATCCGGGCGACGCTGTCGGGCATCGTGCTGTCGGTGCCGGTGGCGGGTACCTGGATCCACTGGGCGCTGTTCGGCGGGGAGTTCCCGGGTGATCAGATCATCCCGCGGTTGTACACGCTGCACATCCTGCTGATCCCGGGGATCATGCTCGCGCTGGTCGGGGCGCACCTGGCGCTGGTGTGGTACCAGAAGCACACGCAGTTCCCGGGGGTGCGGCGCAAGGAGTCCAACGTCGTCGGGGTGCGGATCATGCCGTACTTCGCGCTCAAGGGCGGGGCGTTCTTCACGCTCGTGGTGGGTGTGCTGGCGCTGATGTCGGGGCTGTTCCAGATCAACCCGGTGTGGAACTTCGGTCCGTACAACCCGGCGCAGGTGTCGGCGGGCTCGCAGCCGGACTGGTACATGGCCTGGGCCGACGGCATGCTGCGGATCTGGCCGGCCTGGGAGGTCTACCTCGGGAACTACACGATCCCGGCGGTGTTCTTCCCCGGCGCGATCGGCATGCCGATCCTGTTCGGCCTGCTGCTGACCTACCCGTTCCTCGAGCGGAAGCTGTCCAAGGACACCGCGCACCACAACCTGCTCCAGCGGCCCCGTGACACACCGGTCCGCACGGCGCTGGGCGCGATGGCGCTGGGCTTCTTCATGGTCATCGAGCTGTCCGGCTTCAACGACATCATCGCCGACAGCTTCGACATCTCCCTGAACGCGACGACGTGGGCGGGCCGCATCGGCGTGCTGATCGTGCCGCCGCTGGCCTACTACTTCACCTACCGCATCTGCCTGGGCCTGCAGCGGGCCGACCGCGAGGTGCTGGAGCACGGCGTCGAGACGGGCATCATCAAGCGGCTGCCGCACGGTGAGTTCATCGAGATCCACCAGCCGCTGGCGGGTCTCGACAGCCACGGCCACGCGATCCCGCTCGAGTACCAGGGCGCTTCGGTGCCGAAGAAGATGAACAAGCTGGGCTCGGCCGGCCACGCGGTGCCGGGCACGCTCTGGTCCCCGGACCCGGCCGAGGAGACGGCGGCGCTGGAGCGGGCCACCGGCAACGGCCACTCCGGAGCCGAGAACGGCCAGCACGGCCAGCACGGCGAGTTCGACTCCGCCGAAGTGGCGTCGAGCGCGAAGCAGTCGGACCACTAGGTCCACCCACGACGAAGGCCACCTCCTCCGGGAGGTGGCCTTCGTCGTTTCCGGGGCCTCCTGGCGCTAGTCGTCCACGCCGATCGAAAAGGCCGACTCGGTGTCGGCACGGCTGTAGGACCGGAACGCGATGTGCGTGACGGTGTTCAGCACGCCCGGCACCTTCCCGATCTTGCCGGGGATCAGGTCGGCCAGGCCTTCGTGCGTGGACACCTGCACCGTGGCGATGAGGTCGACGTCCCCGGCGCACGAGTAGACCTCGCCGACCCCCTCGATGTCGGCGATCGCCTGCGCCGCGTCCGGGATCGCGTCCGCCTCTACCTGGATCAACACGATCGCGGTGATCACCTGGGTCCTCCAAGACTCGTCTGCGGGTGTCGCCCGCGATCCTAGTGAGCCCTACGCCGCGGTGCGGGCCAGCCAGTGCTCGGCCAGCGCCGCGTCGCCGGTGATGGCGACGCGGTCCGCGGGCAGGCGCCGGGTGAGCACGAGCAGCAGGTCGGCCACCGGGCCGGCCAGGGTGACGTCGGCGGTCGCCGTGCCGCGGTCCCACCGGACGCCGTCAGGGGTGCGGGTGATGAGCCAGCCCGGGCCGTCGGCGGGGTCCAGGAGGAGGGTCTGGCCGGTGCCGCGGAGTTCGGCGAAGGCCGGCTTGAGGTTCGCCGTGCCGGGGTCGGACAGCACGTCCAGCCATTCGCTGATCGCGTCGGCGGCGAAGTCCGGCGCCACGGTGAAGGTCTTGCCCGTGGCCAGGGCGGCGTCGGCGTGGTGGACGGTGGTGTCGTGCAGCATCCGGCGGAGCCAGAACCGCGCCGGCTGGGGACCGAAGAACGTCCACACCGGGGTGTCGCCGGCGGCCTCGACGGCGTCTTCGAGGTCCTTGGCGCCTTGCTCCAGCCAGCCCGGCCACTGTCCGGGTTCGCCGGGGTCGGCGTCGAACGGGTCGGGGACCGGCGACGGCCCGTCCCGGACGATGCTCGCGGACCAGCGGTGGGCCTGGCCGATGTGGCCGACGAGCACCCGCAGGGGCCACTCGGGGCAGGTGGGTACCTTCGCCTCGGGATCGGCGTTCTCGACGGCGCCGGCGAACCCGGCGGTGTGCTCGCGGAGTCCTTCGGCGAGTCTGGCGTTGTCCATGGCCGTACCGTAGGAATTCCATCCGGCTGGAGGTTCGACGGAAGGTGATCGGAGTCACCTCGGTATCGGCGAGCTGGCGCGCCGGACCGGCGTGCCCGTCCGCACGATCCGGTTCTACTGCGACGAGGGCGTGCTGGAGCCGGTCCGCAGCGCGGGCGGCCACCGCCGCTTCGACGGCGCGGCGGTCGACCGGCTGACCCTGGTCCGCCGCCTGCGCGGGCTCGGGCTGGGCCTGCGCCCGATCACCGAGGTGCTCGCCGGCCGCCGGTCCCTCGACGACGCCGTGGCCGCCGAGCGGACGGCGCTGGACCGCGAACTGGCGACGTTGAACTGGCGGCGTTCGGTGCTCCACGCGGTCGCGGAAGCGGCGCCCGCCGACCGCGCGGCGCGGCTCGAGCTGCTGTCGGCGGTCCAGGACGGGTATTCGGCGCACGAGGCGCTGGTCCGCCTGTGGCGTCCGATGACGACCGGGCCGATCCCGCCGGACACGGCCCGCATGTTCCTCGACATCAGCGTCCCGGAACCCCCGGCCCACCCGACGACGGCTCAGGTGGTGGCGTACGCGGAGCTGGTGCTGCTGGCGGCGGACGCCCGGCTGGCGTCCGAGCTCAAGGCGAGCACGCTGGCGGCCCACGACCGCATCGCGGACCTGGGCACGCTCCACGCGGAGGTCGGCGAGGCGTGCACCCTGGCGGCCACCCGGCTGGCGGCCGGAGCGGCACCGGCGCCGGGCTCGGAGCTGGACCGTTTCGTGGCGGCCCACGCGGCCGCGCTGGGGGCGGAACACCTCAGTCGCCTGACCCGCTCAACCCCTCCCGCACCTGGCCGCCTCACCCACCATTAGGCCCGCGTACTCGGACGGTCGGCCCGCGTACCCGGACGGTCGGCTTGCGTACCTGAGGGGTCGGCTCGCGTACCTGGGCGGTCGGCTTGCGTGGCCGGGTGGTCGGAAGGTGCGGCTGGATGCTGCGGCACAAACCGACCCTCCAGGTACGCAGGCCGACCTTCTGGGTACGCGGGCCGACCCTTCGGGTACGCCGGGGCCCGGGAGGGGCGGGGCAGGGCGGGGGGAGGGGTGGGTGGTCAGCTGACGTGCTCCAGGGAGTGGGCCTCGGCGACCAGGTCCAGCCAGCCGCGCCAGCCCGCCACTGCTGCCGGCTCGGACCAGGGCCTTGTCGTGCGGACCAGCCGCACGCCCGGGCGGGCCAGCCAACGCAGCAGCACGCCCACCTCCTCCGGCGGTGCTCCGTGGAGCGGGCCCGGCTCCGGGAACACCGTCTCCGCCGACGCCACCAAAGCCTCCACCACCGGCATCGGGGGCACTCCGCGCCGGGCGACGCCGGCCGAGGCCAGGCGGCCGTAGCGGATCACCGAGAGCTCCCAGCCGCCCGCGCCGTCCGGGGCCGCCGCGATCAGCTCGGCGATCGAGGCCAGCGAGGACTGGCGGTGCGCCCGGCCCAGCGTGCGGATCAGCGCCGCCAGCTCGTCGCGGTGGCGGGCCGCCTGTTCGAAGTGGCGTCCCGCCGCCAAGTGCTCCACGTGCGCCGCCGCCGTGTGCAGCGGGCTGCCGTCCAGGCCCGCGATGAGCCCCGAAACCGACTCGACCGCCGGGCTGTACGCCTCGACGCTCTGCCGTCCCGCGCAGGGCGCTCCGCAGCGCCCCAGTTCCGCCAGCACGCACGGGGTCCCGTTCGCCGACCGCGGCGAGATCCGCTGGGTGCACGTCCGCAGCCCCGACGCCCCGGCCAGCGTGTCCGCCGTCGTGCGGGCGTCCGCCTGGTTGCGGAACGGGCCCAGCACCCCCGGCCGCGGCAGGCGGACCACCGACAGCCGCGGGAACGCCTCGTCCGTCAGGCCGATCCACCAGCCCTGGTGCCGGTTCTTCGACCGCCGGTTGTAGGCGGGCCGGTGCGCGGCGATCAACCGCAGCTCCCGCACCTCCGCCTCCAGCGCGTGCGCGCACACGACGTGGTCGACGCGCTCGGCCAGCGCGACCATCTCGCGGATCCGGCTCCGCCCCTCCGAACCCGTGAAGTACGTCCGCACCCGCCGCCGCAGGTCCTTCGCGGTGCCGACGTACAGCACCTCCTCCTTCGGGCCCTTGAACAGGTAGACGCCCGGAGCCGACGGCAGGTCCGCCGCCAGGTGCCGTTTGGCGCGCTGGGCGACGGTCACCTCCGGCAGGTAGCCCATCAGCTCCTCGAGCGAGTGGACGCCCAGGTTGCCGACCCGCTCCAGCAGGCCGTGCAGGACGTCCACCGTCGCCCGCGCGTCGTCCAGCGCCCGGTGCGTCGGCCGGGTCCTCGCTCCGAACAGCAGCGCCAGCGCCGTCAGGTTGTAGCGCCCGACCTCGTCCCGCGGCACCACCCGCCGCGCCAGCCGGACCGTGCACACCACCGTCAGCTTCGGCCACACGTACCCGTGCCCCTCGCACGCCGCCCGCATGTGGGACGTGTCGAAGCCGGAGTTGTGCGCGACCAGCACCGTGCCCCCGATGAACTCCAGGAACGCCGGCAGCACCTCCTCGATCGGCGGCGCGTCGTAGACCATCGCCTGGGTGATCCCGGTCAGCGAGACGATCTGCGGGGGGATCGGCGTGCCCGGGTTCACCAGCGTCGCGAACTCGCCCAGCACCTCGCCGCCGCGCACCTTCACCGCCCCGATCTCGGTGATCCCCGACGGGCCGGGCGGGGCCCCGGTCGTTTCGAGGTCGAAGACGACGAAAGTCGTGTCCCGCAAGGGAGTTCCGAGCTCGTCGAACGCGAGCTGAGCCTGGACCGAACGCATGGGCGGGACTCTAGGGGCCACCCCCGACAGTTTTGGACCGTGCCGGGCCCGGCACGGTCCGTGTGGCGCGCGGGGCGGGATGCCGGGCCGGGAACTACCCTGGACCAATGCACCCGCAGCCGCTCGTGCCGGAGCCACCGGGGGACCCCGTCGGTCCCTCGGGTGTCGCGTCGCGCGCCGAGCCGGCCGAGGAGGCCGCTGACCAGGCCGGACATCCCGAGCCCGCCACCTGGCCGGCGCTGCCCGAACCGGTGCGCGACCGCATCGCCGAGCTCGCCGCGGCCGCCGTCGCCAAGCTGCCCGCCACCGACGTGCCGCGCCAGCTGCGGCCGGTCGCGAAGTTCGCCCCGGCCAAGCGCGCCAAGCTCGGCGGCGCCGCCCTGATCGCCGCGCTCGTCGACTCGTCCCAGTTCCGGACGGCCGTCATCGAGTGGCTGCGCGAGCACCGCACCGACGCCCTCGACCCCAACGCCGCCGACTCCGTCGCCGCGGCGGCCGCCGCCGTCCTGCTCGGCGAGTCCGGGGCGGCCGGGCGCGTCCGGCTGGTCGCCAAGAACGCCGGGGAAAACGCCCTGCGCGCCGAGCGCGACGCCGCGCTCGCCCGTGCCCAGCGGCTCGAAGCCGAGCTCGCCCAGGTCCGCGCGGAACTCGCCGAAGCGAAGCAAGCCGCCGAGAACGCTCGTGGCGAGCGCGAGGGCGAAGTCGAGAAGCTCCTGAAGCGCCTTCGCGAACAAGGCGTGCAGCTGCGCCAGGCCCGGGACGCCGCCGAAGCGGCCGCCGCCGACGTCGAACGCGGGTCCGCCGCCCACCTCGACGAGATCGCCGCGCTCACCACCCAGCTCGAGCGCGAACGCCAGCGCGTCGCCGGGGAACGCGCCCGCGCCGAGCGCGCCGTCGCCGACGCCGAGATCGCCCGCCAGTCCGCGCGCGAGGCCCGGCAGGCCGACGAAGTGCGGCTCGCCCTGCTCATCGACACCATCGACGGCGCCGTGACCGGCTTGCGCCGCGAGCTCGCCCTGGGCGCGCGCGGGGCCCGCCCGGCGGACATGGTCCGCGGCGCCAGCTCCGGGACCGGCCAGGGCGGCAAGATCCCCGACGTGTCCACGCTGGACCGCTACCTCGCGCTGCCCAACGTGCACCTGATCGTCGACGGCTACAACGTCACCAAGACCGGTTACCCGGAACTCGCCCTCGCCGACCAGCGCGACCGGCTGATCCACCAGCTGTCCGCGCTGGCCGCGCGCACGTCCGCCGAGGTCACCGTCGTCTTCGACGGCGCCGGCGTGCTCTCGGTCCCCGCCTCGGTGCCCCGCGGGGTGCGGGTGCTGTTCTCCGACCGCGGGGTGCTGGCCGACGACGTCATCCGCAACCTCGTCGCGGCCGAGCCCGCGGGGCGGCCCATGGTCGTCGCGACGTCCGACCGCGCGGTCGCGGACTCCGTGCGGGGCCGCGGCGCTCACCCGGCACCCTCATCGGTGCTGGTCAGCCGCTTGTCGAGGGTCTGACCGCCCGAAATTGTCGGTGGTGGCGCCTACCGTGCTCCTCGAGTCGGTACCGACGTGAGGAGGACACGTGAGCGACACCCCCGAGCTGTCCGAAGTGGACGTCTCGCACATCGCCGTTTCGGACATCGAGAACCTGGTGGTCGACTGCGACCGCTGCGCCGTGCGCGGCATCTCCTGCCACGACTGCGTCGTGAGCGTGCTGCTCGGCGCGCCACCGGCGGTGGTGTGGGACGCCGACGAGCGGCGGGCGGTGGATGCGCTGGCCGAGGCCGGGATGGTGCCCCGGCTGAGGCTGGTCGAAGAACCGATCCGGCGCACCGCCTGATTTCCACCGTTTCGTGACGGCGCGCCGAATGGTCGATTGAATCGGTGAACGGTCAGTAGCCGAAAGGCCCTCCGGAGAAACCCCAGCGTGTAACGCCCATCACATCGTGACTCTTTCCCTGGTCCGATGGTGTGCAGCGCTGTCACTCAGCGTTTTTGGCGGCGAGGTGGTGGACGCGGTGGCGGTCTTTTCGTAACCTGTCCGAGATCTCGTGGCCCCCGGCCGTCGATGAGGCGGCGACGCGGGATCGCCGCCGGACGCAGCTTTGTCGGGAAGCTGGGAACCGGAACCACCACCGCGTGCTTCACCTGTTGCGGCTCGTGCACGGCAAAAGCGCACGGCTCCGGCGCGTGGTGGCGGGACAGCGGTGAAGAGGAATTCCCCGGCCTCTTCGTGCCCCGGTCCCCGTCGGCGGCCGAGACGCAAAGGAGACCCGCGCGACCGTGCAGTCGCATTCCCTCAGGCGCGTGGTTTCAGGTGCCCTGGCCGCGGCCTCGGTGATCACCCTCGTCACCGTGGCGCAGCCGTCGGCCACCGCCGCCCCCGTCCCCGTGCTCCAGACCCCACCCACCGGTTCCGACGCCCTCGCCAAGTACCGCGACCTCGCGGCCCAGGCCGAGAAGCTCAACGAGGACCTGCTGTCCGCCCAGGACGACCTGAAGAAGAAGCAGGGCGAGCTCGACAAGGCCAACAACGACGTCAACGCGGCCAAGGAACAGGCCGCCAAGGCTTCCGAGAGCCAGAAGAAGTACCAGACCGAGGTCGACAAGTTCGCCGGTGCGTCGTTCACCAGCGGTGTCCAGCTGAACAAGCTGTCGGCGCTGCTGGCGGGCACGTCCACCCAGGACTTCCTCGACCGCTCCTCGGCGCTGGAGGTCATCGCGACCGGCAAGAACGCCGCGATGGGCAACCTCACCGGCGCCGTCCAGCAGGCCACCGACGCGGCCGCCAAGGCCAGTGACGCCGCCAAGCGCGCGCAGGACGCGCGGGACGCCGCGGCCAAGCTGACCCAGGACATCGAGGCCAAGCAGAAGAACCTGCAGGACCAGATCGACCAGCTCGAAGCGGCCAACAAGAACCTGAGCGCCTCCGACAAGGCCGCGCAGAAGGACCGCGGCGGGTCGGCGCCCACCGACATCAAGGCGCCCACCGCGGCCGCGCAGGCGGCGCTGAACGCGGCGCTGAGCAAGCTGGGCAGCGCCTACGTCTACGGCGCGACCGGACCGACCAACTTCGACTGCTCGGGCCTGACGATGTGGGCGTACAAGCAGGCCGGCATCACCCTGCCGCGGACCAGCCGCGAGCAGTCGACCTTCGGCGCCGCGGTGCCGCGGGACCAGCTCCAGCCGGGCGACCTCGTGTTCTACTACTCGCCCGTTTCGCACGTCGGCATGTACATCGGCGACGGCAAGATGGTGCACGCGCCCGACACCGGTGACGTCGTGAAGATCTCGCCGCTGCAGAGCCAGTACGCGGGAGCGCGCCGCCCGACGGCGTGACCCTTCGCCAGCACTGTGCCCGATCCCGGGGGCGGTACCGCAGACGCGGTGCCGCCCCCGGTTCGTCGGTGGCTAGCCTTTGGGGCGTGCTCAAGACCCTGCTGGTGACCAACGACTTCCCGCCGCGGCCCGGGGGCATCCAGAACTACCTGAACTCCCTCGCCACCCGGCTGCCGGGCGACGACCTGGTCGTCTACGCGCCTTCGTGGGAGTCGCGGACGGGGTCGCACGAGGAGTTCGACGCCGAAGCGCCGTTCGAGGTCGTCCGCCACCCGACGTCGCTGATGCTGCCGACGCCGGACGTGCTTCGCCGGGCGAAGCAGATCATGCGGGCGCGGGACTGCGAAGCCGTCTGGTTCGGGGCGGCGGCCCCGCTGGCGCTGCTGGGGCACCCGCTGCGCCGGGCCGGGGCGCGCCGCGTCGTGGCGTCGACGCACGGCCACGAGGTCGGCTGGTCGATGCTGCCGGCGTCGCGGCAGGCGCTGCGGCGCATCGGCGACACCGCGGACGTCCTCACCTACGTCAGCCGGTACACCCGCGGCCGCTTCGCCGCGGCGTTCGGCCCGATGGCCGGGCTGGAGCTGCTGCCGTCCGGGGTCGACACCGAGCTGTACCGGCCGGACCCGGCCGGGCGCGCCGAAATCCGCGCGCGGCACGGCCTCGGCGACCGGCCGACGATCGTCTGCGTGTCGCGGCTGGTGCCGCGCAAGGGCCAGGACCAGCTGATCCGTGCGTTGCCGAAGATCCGCGAGCGGGTGCCGGACGCGGTGCTGCTGATCGTCGGCGGCGGCCCGTACCGCAAGACGCTCACCGGGCTGGTCGCCGAACTGGGCCTGGAGCGCGACGTCGTGCTCACCGGGTCGGTGCCGTGGGCCGAGCTGCCGGCGCACTACGCGGCGGGCGACGTCTTCGCGATGCCCGCGCGCACCCGCGGCAAGGGGCTGGACGTCGAAGCGCTCGGGATCGTCTACCTGGAGGCCTCGGCGACCGGCCTGCCGGTGGTCGCCGGCAACTCCGGCGGGGCGCCCGAGACGGTGCTCGACGAGGTCACCGGGCACGTCGTCGACGGCCGGGACGTCACCCAGCTCGCCGAAACCCTGGTCAGCCTGCTCGCCGACCCGGTGCGCGCGCGCCGGATGGGCGAGGCCGGGCGCGAGTGGGTGACGGCGAACTGGCGGTGGGACGTCATGGCGCGGCGGCTGTCCGGCCTGCTGGACGGCGATCCGGTGGCCGTCGTCCGCTAAGGCGTGTAGAGCGCCGGGTGCCGCGGGTCGTCGACGCGCACGACGACGTCGGCGAGCGAGCTCGGGCCGGCTTCTTCTTCGTAGCGTTCGTAGGCCGGGACCGCCCAGGCGTCCGGCACCCGCCGGCGCAGGGCGGCGGGCGAGAGCCACAGGTGGACGGCCAGGTCGAAGGCCAGGCCGGCACCCAGCAGCAGTTCGCCGTCGAGGAGCACGACCCCGCCTTCGGGCACCGGAACCCGCACGGCGCGGGTCGCGCGGTCGCGGTCGGCGTCCCACAACGACGGCAGGACCTCGCCCGCGTTCTTCAGCGGGTCCAGCACTTCGCGGCGGAGCGCGCCGAGGTCGAGCCAGTCGGTGTAGCGGGCGTCGGGGTTCGTGCGCCCGTGCTCGAAGCGCAGGGACGCCGGGCGCAGGAAGTCGCGCGCGGACACGCGCACGGCCGCGCGGCCGCGCAGGCGCAGGGGATCGACCAACGCGTCGGCGAGTTCCGCGGCCGGTGTCGCGCCCGCTGCGCCGTCGACGGCGACCGCGAGCCGCGGCCCGGCGAGCCCGTCGATGCGCTCGGCGAGTTCTTCGGCCAGGACGGCGGGGGAGATCGGGCGGTAGCGCACAGGTTCCCATCCTCCACCCCGGCCGCCCGCCGGTTTTGTCGTACCCCGGTGCGAGGATGCGGGCATGACTTCTTCAGTGGGGAAGACAGCCGGTGCCGGGTGGAACATCGGCGTTTCGCGGACCGTGCCGTACCCGGCCGGAGCGGTGTGGGAGTTCCTGGTCAGCCGCGAGGGCGTCGCGATCTGGCTCGGTCCCGGCGTCGAGCTGCCGACCGAGCCGGGTGCGGAGTACGAGACGGCGAACGGCACGGTCGGCGAGATCCGCAGCTTCGTCGGCGGCGACCGCGTGCGGCTCACGTGGCGGCCGAGCGACTGGGACCACGACTCGACCGTGCAGGTGCGGCTGAGCGGCTCGGGCGCCAAGACGACGCTGAGGTTCCACCAGGAATGGCTTGCGGGCGCGGAAGAACGCGAACAACAGCGGGCATACTGGCAGGACGTGACCGAGCGCGTCGTGGCGGCACTCGCCGAACGCTGACGCCGTGAGGACTGGGGGCTGGAAGATGACGACCGACGAGATCGTCGAGGTGGCGGCGGACTTCGCCCAGGACGCGCACCTGTTCTCGGAAATACTGCGCGGCGGCGGCCCGGTGCGCCGGGTGCGGCTGCCGCCGCGCGGGCTGCCGTGCTACCTGGTCACCGGGTTCGCGGAGGCGCGGGCGCTGCTGGCCGATCCGCGGCTGCAGAAGAACAGCCAGGGCATCCGCGAGGTGTTCGAAGCGAAGCTGCCGCCGGAAGCCCTGCAGAACGGGCTGGGGCAGGACCTGAGCTGGCACATGCTGAACTCGGACCCGCCGGACCACACGCGGCTGCGGAAGCTGGTGAACAAGGCGTTCACCGCGCGCACGGTGGCCCGGCTGCGGCCGCGGGTCGAGGAAATCACCGCCGAACTGCTCGACGCGCTGGCCGGGCAGGAGCGGGCCGACCTGGTGGCGGCGTTCGCCGCGCCGCTGCCGATCACGGTGATCTGCGAGCTGCTGGGCGTGCAGGAAGCGGACCGCGCGGAGTTTTCCGGCTGGTCCAAGACGTTGCTGAGCGCGGCGGTGCACCCGGAACAGGTCCAGGCCGCGGCGGCGAGCATGTTCGCCTACCTGACCGACCTGATCGCCCAGAAGCGCGCCGAGCCGGCCGAGGACCTGCTCTCGGACCTGGTGCACGCGACCGACGACGGGGATTCGCTGTCCGAGCCCGAGCTGGTGTCGATGGCGTTCCTGCTGCTGGTGGCCGGCCACGAGACGACGGTCAACCTGATCGCCAACGGCGTGCTGGCGCTGCTGCGCGAGCCGGAACAGCTGGCCCGCCTGCGCGCGGAACCGGAGCTGCTGCCGGGCGCGGTGGAAGAGTTCCTGCGCTTCGACGGCCCGATCCACCTGGCCACCCTGCGGTTCACGGCGGAACCGGTCGAGGTGGCCGGAGTGACGATCCCCAAGGGCGAGCTGGTGCTGGTCTCGCTGCTCGGCGCCAACCGCGACCCCGAGCGGTACCCGGAGCCGGACAAGCTGGACATCACCCGCGCGGTCGGCGGGCACCTGGCCTTCGGCCACGGCATCCACTACTGCGTGGGGGCGCCGCTGGCCCGGCTCGAGGCGGAGATCGCGCTGGGCGGGCTGCTGGCCCGGTTCCCGGACATCGCGTTGGCGGCCGAGCCGGCCGAGCTCGTGTACCGGGCCAGCTCGCTCGTGCACGGGTTGGAGGCGCTGCCGGTGCGGTTGTGAGAGCCGGCCGGGCGGAGAAAGGGGTGAGCGAGCGGCAGGGAGGGCCGCGCTCAGGATGGTGCCTGCGCGGCGGCGGCGGTCGTTGGGAGTGGTTACCGGGCCTGGCGGGCCGGGGGTGGTTGCTGCGCTGGGCGGGTCGGATGGGCGAGGCCCGGCCGGGGAGTTCCTGTGCCGCTGCGGCGGCGGTGGCTGGGAGTGGTTACCGGGCCCGGCGGGCCGGGAATGGTTGCTGCGCTGGGCAGGTGGGCTGGGCGAGGCCCGGCCGAGGAGGTGCTGCGGAGGTCGGCTGTGACGACCGGGTCCGAGCGGGTGTCGTAGGGTCGGCGGATGGACTCCGCCGACCTGCTCGCCCTCGATGCCCGGCACGTCTGGCACCCCTACGCGCCCATGCCGGCCAAGGTGCCTTCGCTGCTGGTCACCGAGGCGAGCGGGGTCCGGCTGAAGCTGGCCGACGGGCGGGAGCTCGTCGACGGGATGTCCTCGTGGTGGTCCGCCGTCCACGGCTACCGGCACCCCGTCCTCGACGCCGCGCTCGCCGCGCAGGCCGGGCGGATGAGCCACGTAATGTTCGGGGGCCTCACCCACGAACCCGCCGTCACCCTGGCCAAGACCCTCGTCGACCTCACGCCCGACGGGCTCGAGCACGTCTTCCTCTGCGACTCCGGGTCGGTCTCGGTCGAGGTCGCCGTCAAGATGTGCCTGCAGTACCAGCGTTCCCGCGGCCGGACCGGCAAGCACAAGCTGCTCACCTGGCGCGGCGGCTACCACGGGGACACCTTCACCCCGATGAGCGTCTGCGACCCCGACGGCGGCATGCACTCGCTCTGGCGCGGTGTCCTGCCCGAACAGGTCTTCGTGCCCGCGCCACCGTCCGGTTTCGACACCCCGCCCGATCCGTCCTACGTGGACACGCTGGCGGCCGCGATCGGGCAGCACGCGGACGAACTCGCCGCCGTCGTCGTCGAACCCGTCGTGCAGGGCGCCGGCGGGATGCGGTTCCACCACCCCGCCTACCTGCGCGCCCTGCGGGAACTCACCGAAGCGCACGACGTCCTGCTCGTCTTCGACGAGATCGCCACCGGCTTCGGCCGCACCGGCGCGCTGTTCGCCGCCGAGCACGCCGGGGTCACGCCCGACGTCATGTGCGTCGGGAAGGCGCTCACCGGGGGCTACCTCAGCATGGCGGCCGCGCTGTGCACGCCGGAAGTCGCCGCCGGGATCGCGCGCGGCGAACTGCCGGTCCTGGCGCACGGCCCGACCTTCATGGGCAACCCGCTCGCGTCCGCCGTCGCCAACGCCTCGCTCGGGCTGCTCGCCGACGGCGGCTGGCGCAGCGACGTCGGCCGGATCGAGAAGGCGCTCCTCGACGGCCTCGCCCCGGCGCGCGACCTGCCGGCCGTCGCCGACGTCCGGGTGCTCGGCGGGATCGGCGTGCTGCAGCTCGACCACCCCGTCGACATGGCGACCGCCACCGACGTCGCCACCGCGCAGGGCGCCTGGCTGCGGCCGTTCCGGGACCTCGTCTACGCCATGCCGCCGTACGTTTCGACCGGCGACGACCTCGCCGTGATCACCCGCGCGATGCTCGCCGTCGCCGAAAAGGCGTGAATTCACGACATCGGGTGTGACCGCTGGCACACCGGGACCCGAAGGTCCCTCATCGTCGCCGTGCGTGCCGCACGCGGATTGAAACCACGCGAACGGCGGAGGCGGTGAGTGTGACCGACGTGGGAAAGCCGGTCCGCCCGGTACTCGGACGAACGCGAGAAATGCTTGCGTAGCGGACATTTCGCCCGATTTCGGCGATCCTGCCCCCATGATCGAGATCGTTCGTGGTGAACACGACACCGGACCCCCGCAGCCCTCCCAGCGACGGGAGAACCTCAAGCACGATTTCCTCGCGTCGACCGTCGTCTTCCTCGTCGCCGTCCCCCTCTCCCTCGGCGTGGCCTTCGCCGCCGGGGCGCCGCTGCTCTCCGGCCTGATCTCCGCCGTCGTCGGCGGGCTGGTCGCGAGCCTCTTCGGCGGGTCGCCGCTGCAGGTCAGCGGCCCGTCCGCCGCCCTGACCGTGGTGCTGGCCGACACGATCGCCACCCACGGCTGGCCCGCCACCTGCGCGATCACCGTCGCCGCGGGCCTGCTCCAGATCGTCTTCGGCCTCACCCGGGCCGCCCGCGCCGCGCTCGCCGTATCGCCGGCGATCGTCCACGGCCTGCTCGCCGGCATCGGCGTCACGCTCGTGCTCGGCCAGTTGCACGTCGTCCTCGGCGGCTCGGCGCAGGGCTCGGCGCTCGCCAACGTCCTGGCGCTGCCGGCGCAGGTCGCCGCGCACCACGACGAGGCCGTGCTGATCGGCGTCGTCACCCTCGGCGTCCTGCTGGCCTGGCCGCGGCTGCCGAAAGCCGTCCGCCGCGTGCCCGCGCCGCTGGCCGCCGTCGCGCTGGCCACCGGCCTGTCCGTCGCGACCGGCATGACCCTGGCGCGCGTCGACCTCCCCGCCGGGCTGCCGGCCCTGCACGTCGTCCCGCGGCTGCCGGACGGCGGCTGGGGGAGCTTCGCCGTCGCCGCGCTCAGCATCGCGCTCATCGCCGGCCTGGAAAGCCTGCTGTCGGCGGTCTCGGTGGACAAGCTCCGCGGCGGCCCGCGCACCGACCTCGACCGCGAGCTCATCGGGCAGGGCGCGGCGAACGTCGCGGCCGGCGCGCTCGGCGGGTTCCCCGTCACCGGCGTCATCGTGCGCAGCATGACCAACTTCGAGGCGGGCGCGCGCACGCGGCTGTCGTCGATCCTGCACTGCGTCTGGATCCTCGCCGCCTGCCTGGCCCTCACCGGCGTGCTGCGGCTGATCCCGCTGGCGGCGCTGGCCGCCCTGCTGGTGTTCGTCGGGACGAAGCTGGTGAACCTCCACGGGCTCAAGGAAGTCCGGCGGCACGGCGACCTGCCGGTGTACGCCGTCACCCTGGCCGGTGCCGTGGCCGTCAACCTGCTCACCGGCGTCGCGGCGGGGATCCTGCTGGCGCTGGCGCTGATGCTGCGGCGGATGATCTTCTCCGGCATCCACGTCGAACGGGACGGCGACCGCCACCGCGTCGTCATCGAAGGCGCGCTGACGTTCCTGTCCGTGCCGCGGCTGACCCGCGTGCTCGCCGACGTGCCGCCGCACGCGGACGTCACCCTCGAGCTGCTCGTCGACTACCTCGACCACGCCGCGTTCGACTGCCTGCGCGGCTGGCAGCAGGCGCACGCCGGGCGCGTCACCGTGGACGAGATCGGGCACCCGTGGTTCGAACGCGGCCGCTCGGGCGAGCCGACCGTGCGCCGCAGCGTCGCCGCGCGGGTCGTGCCGCGGTGGCTCGCGCCGTGGTCGCAGTGGCAGGCCGAACACGTCGTGGTGCCGGCCCAGCGAACCGCCAGTTCGCTGTTGAGCCGCGGTGCTTCGGAGTTCCAGCGCCGCACGGCGCCGCTGCTGCGCGACACGTGGGACGGGCTGGCGCACGGCCAGCAGCCGCACACGCTGTTCATCACCTGCGGCGACGCCCGGATCGTGCCGAACCTCATCACCACCAGCGGGCCGGGCGACCTGTTCACCGTGCGGAACATCGGCAACCTCGTGCCCCCGCCCGGCGGCACCGACACTTCGGTCGGCGCGGCGATCGAGTACGCCGTCGGCGTGCTGGAAGTCGCCGAAATCGTGGTGTGCGGCCACTCCGGCTGCGGCGCGATGAAGGCGCTGCTCGACCGCGCCCCGGCCGGGCTCGACCAGCTCGGGAGCTGGCTGCGTCACGGCGAAGCGACGCTCCGGCGCCGTCAACGCGAGGCACCGCTGCTGCTCGCCGGCCACCGGCCGGCGGCCGAGGCCGACCAGCTCGCGCTGCAGAACGTGGTGCAGCAGCTGGAAACCCTGCGCGGCTACCCGGTGGTCGCCGCGGCACTGGACCGGGGCGCGCTGCGGCTCACCGGGATGTACTTCGACGTCGGCGCGGCCCAGGTGTCCCTTTTGGACGGTGCCACGCGCGGGTTCGTCCCCGCGGAGGCCCTGGAGCACTGATCCCGGAAGCGCCCCAAGGCGGCCTTGGTTGCGTGAGACGCACCGAAGGCCGCCTTGGTTGCGTGAGACGCACCGAAGGCCACATTGGAGCGCTTGGGTGGGCGTAAACCCTTGTGTCGTACGGGATTCAACTGTCGCATGACAGAAATCCCGCTGTGAACGGTGCGTTAACGCGGTGCCCGATATGTGACGTTCGGGCTAAATATGGCCAATCGTTCACTCGAATGGGTGGTACATAGCGGACATTTCACTCGGTTTCCGGTTGCATGGTGATCATGAGACCCCTCGCCGTGCTCCGCCACGACCTGCCGGCCTCACTGGTCGTCTTCCTCGTAGCCGTCCCCCTGTCCCTCGGCATCGCCCTCGCTTCGGGCGCCCCGGTCGCCGCCGGGCTCGTCGCCGCCGTCGTCGGCGGTATCGTCGCCGGCGCGCTCGGCGGCTCCGCGCTCCAGGTCAGCGGGCCCGCCGCCGGCCTGACCGTGGTCATGGCCGAAACCATCCAGACGTTCGGGTGGGCCGTCACCTGCGCGATCACCGTCGCCGCCGGGGCGTGCCAGATCCTGCTGGGGCTGAGCCGCATCGCGCGCGCCGCGCTGGCCATCTCGCCGGCCATCGTGCACGGCATGCTGGCCGGCATCGGCGTCACGATCGTGCTCGGCCAGCTGCACGTCATCCTCGGCGGCAAGGCCCAGAGCTCGGCCGTGGAGAACGTCGCCGAGCTGCCCGGCCAGATCGTCGCCCACCACGACTCCGCCGCCATCGTCGGCCTGCTCACCATCGGCATCCTGCTGCTCTGGCCGAAGCTGCCCGCGGCCGTGCGCAAGGTGCCGGGGCCGCTGGCCGCGATCGCGGTGGCGACGGTGGTGTCGGTCGTTTTCGGAATGACGCTCCCGCGCGTCGAACTGCCCGGCGACCTGCTGGACGTCCACCTCGTCCCGCAGCTGCCGGACGGCGGCTGGGGCGCGTTCGCCCTCGCCGTCGTCACGATCGCGCTGATCGCCAGCGTGGAGAGCCTGCTCTCGGCGGTCGCGGTCGACCGCATGCACACCGGGCCGCGCGCCCGCCTCGACCGCGAGCTCGTCGGGCAGGGCACGGCGAACATGATCTCCGGCGCGCTGGGCGGGCTGCCCGTCACCGGCGTCATCGTCCGCAGCTCCACCAACGTCGCCGCCGGGGCGAAGTCCCGCCTGTCGGCGGTGCTGCACGGTGTCTGGGTGCTGCTGTTCGTCGTCCTGCTCGCCGGGCTGATCCAGAGCATCCCGCTCGCCGCGCTGGCCGGCCTGCTGGTGCACGTCGGCGCCAAGCTGGTCAACCCCGGGCAGATGAAAACCGTGCTGGCCCACGGGGACCTGCCGGTGTACCTGCTCACCCTCGGCGGGGTCGTGGTGTTCGACCTGCTGACCGGCGTGCTGGCCGGAATCGCGCTGGCGGTGGTGCTGATGCTGCGCCGCACGGTCTGGTCGGGCATCCACGTCGAACGGGAAGGCGACGACTGGCGCGTCGTCGTCGAAGGCGTCCTGACGTTCCTTTCGGTACCGCGGCTGTCGAAGGTGCTCGGGACCGTCCCGGACGGTGTCCGGGTGCGGCTGGAACTGGTCGTCGACTACCTCGACCACGCCGCGTTCGAGAGCCTGCACACGTGGCAGCAGGCGCACGAGCGCGCCGGCGGCACGGTGGAGGTCGACGAGGTCGGCCACCCGTGGTTCGGCGAGGGCAAGGCGGGCCGCCCGACGCGGTCCCGGATCGCGGCGAGCCGGGCGGTGCCGCGCTGGCTGGCGCCGTGGTCGGCGTGGCAGGCGGCGGAGAACGTCGACATCCCGGCCCAGCAGACCCGCCGCGGCGCCACGGAGTTCCACCGCCGCGCCGCGCCGCTGCTGCGGGACACGCTGTCGGGCCTGGCGGACGGCCAGCGGCCGCACACGCTGTTCATCACCTGCGGCGACTCGCGGATCGTGCCGAACCTGATCACGACCAGCGGGCCGGGCGACCTGTTCACGATCCGCAACATCGGCAACCTGGTGCCGCCGGGACAGGCCGACGCGTCGATGAACGCCTCGATCGAGTACGCGGTGGGCGTGCTCGGGGTGGCGGAGATCGTGGTGTGCGGCCATTCGAGCTGCGGCGCGATGGCCGCGCTGGCCGACGGCCCGCCACCGGGGCCGTTGTCGGACTGGCTGTGCCACGCGGAGCCGAGCGCGCACCGCCTGGGCTCGGCGACGCTCGACGGAGCGGTCCCGGACCGCGAGGGCGATCGGCTCGCGCTGCACAACGTGCTCCAGCAGCTGGAGCACCTGCGCGAGTACCCGTCCGTGGCGGCGGCGGAGTCGGCCGGGAACCTGCAGCTGACCGCGATGTACTTCCACGTCGGCGACGCCCAGGTGTACCTGTTCGACGACGCCGGGCGGACGTTCCGCCCGGCGGGGGCACCGGTGACGGTGCCGGGCGCCTGACCCACCGGCTCGTGAGTGGAAAGGCGAGTTAGAACCCGCCTTTCCACTCACGAGGCGGGCGCGGACCACGGCCCGCGTGCGCGTGCGGTGGGTGAGTCACTAAATTGATGGTCCGTGACCATGCTGGTGATGACGGGGACCGGGACCGGGGTCGGCAAGACGATCACCACGGCGGCGATCGCGGCGCTGGCGGCGGCCGGGGGACAGCGGGTGGCCGTGCTGAAACCGGCCCAGACCGGGGTGCGCCCCGACGAGCCCGGTGACCTGCAGGACGTCGTCCGCCTCGCCGGGCCGGACGTCACCACCCGGGAGCTGCGCCGCTACCCCGACCCGCTCTCGCCGGAGGCCGCCGCCCGGCGCAGCGGGCTGCCGGCACTCGACCCCGGGGAGATCGCCCAGGCCGCGTCCGACCTTGACACCGCGCACGACCTCACCCTGATCGAGGGCGCCGGCGGGCTGCTCGTGCGCTTCGACGGCGCCGGCGCGAGCCTCGCCGACGTCGCCTGGTCGCTCGGCTCGCTCGTGATCATCGTGGCCGAGGCCGGTCTCGGCACCCTCAACGCCACCGCCCTCACCGCCGAGGTCGCCACCAAGCGCGGGCTGACCGTGGCCGGCGTGATCATCGGGGCCTGGCCCGCCGAGCCCGACCTCGCCGCGCTGTCCAACCTCGAGGACCTGCCGGTCGCCGCGGGCGCGCCGCTGCTCGGCGTGCTGCCCGCGGACATCGGGCAGGCCTCCCGCGAGGACTTCCTGGCCGCGGCGCGGGCCGGGCTCTCGCCGTGGTTCGGCGGCGAATTCGACCCCGAGCTGTTCGCGGGCTGCGCTTCCGCCGGGAAGTGACCTGCGTCGCTGTTCCCCCGCGGCCCCTTCGGGCACGATGAGGGACGCTTTCCCGCACCACCTCGATCAAGGAGCCGCCGTGACCGCAGTCCCGGACACCGACGTTCTCGCCTTCGCGCGCGAGCAGGTCCTCGAAAACGGCGTCGGCCTCGGCGAACAGCAGGTCCTCGACGTGCTCCGGCTGCCCGACGACCGGCTGCCCGACCTCCTCGCCTTGGCGCACGAGGTGCGGATGCGCTGGTGCGGGCCCGAGGTCGAGGTCGAGGGCATCATCAGCCTCAAGACCGGCGGCTGTCCCGAAGACTGCCACTTCTGCTCCCAGTCCGGCCGCTTCCCGACGCCGGTGCGTTCGGCGTGGCTCGACATCCCGAACCTCGTCAAGGCCGCCCGGCAGACCGCCGAAACCGGCGCGACGGAGTTCTGCATCGTCGCCGCCGTCCGCGGTCCGGACCAGCGGCTGCTCTCGCAGGTCCGCGAAGGCGTCAAGGCCATCCGCGAGGACGGCAACGACATCCAGATCGCCTGCTCGCTCGGCATGCTGACGCAGGAACAGGTCGACGAGCTCGTCGACATGGGCGTCCACCGCTACAACCACAACCTCGAGACGGCGCGTTCGCACTTCCCGGACGTCGTCACCACCCACACGTGGGAGGAGCGCTGGGACACGCTGCGGATGGTGGCCGAGGCGGGCATGGAGGTCTGCTGCGGCGGCATCATCGGCATGGGGGAGACGGTCGAGCAGCGCGCGGAGTTCGCCGTGCAGCTGGCCGAGCTGAACCCGCACGAGGTGCCGATGAACTTCCTCATCCCGCAGCCCGGAACGCCTTACGAGCACTACGAAATCGTCGAGGGCCGCGACGCGCTGCGGACGGTCGCGGCGTTCCGGCTCGCGATGCCGCGCACGATGCTGCGCTTCGCCGGCGGCCGCGAGCTGACGCTCGGCGACCTCGGTGCGGAGCAGGGCATGCTCGGCGGCATCAACGCGATCATCGTCGGCAACTACCTGACCAACCTCGGCCGGCCCGCTTCGGCCGACCTCGAGATGCTGGACGAGCTCAAGATGCCCATCAAGGCGCTCAGTGACAGCCTCTGACGCGTCGTTCTGCGTCCACTGTGGACAGGAATCGCCGGGTGGGGCGGACCACCCGGCGTGCCACAACCCGCGGACGGCGCTGGAGCCGCCGCGGTACTGCACGTTCTGCGCGCGCCGGCTGGTCGTCCAGGTGAGCCCCCTCGGCTGGACGGCCCGCTGCAGCCGGCACGGCGAGACGGCGAGCGGGTGACGAACCGGGCCGTTCCGCGCGACACGGGCGTGCGGCTCGCCGGCTTCCCGCACCGACCGGTTACGCTCGGTGGCAGGAATCGCAGGAAGGAGTCCGGGTGAGTGAGTCGTCGGGACCCGCGCACCGGCCGTCGGCCGTGGCCGGTCCGTGGTCGGTGCCCGTGCTCTTCCGGGATCGGCGGCCGCGAGTCGTCGTGAAGGCCGATCTGCTGCCCGCCATCGGCGTGTTCGGCGTCCTCACCGTGCTGTGCTTCCCGCTCGCCCTCGCGTGGGCGCTGCTCGCGCCGCCGGAGCGGGTGCGCATCGTCGACGCCGACGGCACCCAGGGCGCCCTCGAGCTGGAGAGCTGGCACCGCTTCGACGACCTGGCGATCTTCGGGTTCCTCACGCTCGGGCTGGGGATCGTCGCCGGCGTCGTCGTCTGGCTGCTGCGGGAACGGCGTGGCCCGGTGGTCTTCCTCGCCGCGGTGCTCGGCGTCACGCTCGCCGCTGCGCTCGCCAAGCTGATCGGCGTCGGCTGGGCGAACGCTTTCCACGCCATCGCCACCCCGCCCACGCTGGGCTCGGTGATCGAGCTGGCGCCGCGGCTGGAGTCGTGGTGGGTGCTGCTGACCGGCCCGCTCGGCGTCTCCATCGCCTACAGCCTGCTCGCCACCTGGAACGGGCGCGACGACCTGGGGCGCCGCCTCGGCTGAAGCGTTTTCCCCTAAAGTGTGCTGCGTCACCTACAGGGGGGAACCAGCAGTGACCGAGGACATCGAAGCATCGCGGCACAACGCCGTCCGCTTTCCCGGCATCAGCCCACGCGCGTACGAGCACCCGGTGGACCGCGGCGCGCTCGCGACGTTGCGCGCGGTGCCCGGCTTCGCCCAGGTCGTCAAGGCCGTTTCGGGCTTCTACAACGAGCGCGGCGAGCGCCTGATGGCGCTGGCGTCGTCGATCCGCGTCGGGCCGAAGCAGTACCCGGAGCTGGAGCGGCTGCGCCACGAGTGCGCCGAGACGCTCGACCTGCCCGCGGTGCCGAACGTGTTCGTCTTCCAGGACCCGCGGGTGCGGGCGGAGACGGTCGGCATGGACGAGCCGTTCATCCGCGTCAGCACCGGGCTCGTCGAGCTGATGGGCCAGGAGTCCCTGCGGTTCGTGCTCGGGCACGAGATGGGGCACGTGCTGTCCGGGCACGCGGTGTACCGCACGATCATGGTGCGCCTGATCAACCTGCAGCTGGTGATGTCGTGGACGCCGATCAGCGCTTTGGGCATCCGCGCGGTGATCGCGGCGCTGCGCGAGTGGTTCCGCAAGGCCGAGCTGTCGTGCGACCGGGCCGGGCTGCTGTGCAGCCAGGACCCGACGGCGGCGCTGCGCGCCCAGATCCAGGTGGCCGGCGGCATCGACCCGGCGCGCATCGACGTCCCGTCGTTCCTGCAGCAGGCCGCGGAGTACGAGTCGGTCGAGGACATCCGCGACAGCTTCCTCAAGCTGCGCTCGGTCGAGACGGAGTCGCACCCGTTCGCGGTGGTCCGCGCGGCGCAGCTGCAGAAGTGGGCGGCATCGGGGGAGTACCGCGCGATCCTGGCGGGCGATTACGCGCGCCGGGATGCCGACTCCCCGGGGTCGGACTGGAAGGACGACCTCAAGTCGGCGGCCAAGTCGTACAAGGACTCGTGGAACTCGTCGACGGACCCGCTGACGAAGGCGTTCAGCGATGTCGGGGAGGCGGTTTCCGGGGCGGCGGGGAAGGTGTGGAGCAAGTTCGGCAACGGGTCGGAGGACTGAGGTTCTGCCGGTGTGCTGTTTCCGCTGGTGGCGGGGCGGTTACTGGTGGTCGCGGTAGCTCTCGTGCGTTGCCTCTCTTGCCCGTTGCGCTTGGGGCGAACGTTCGGTGGCCCGGTTGGTCGAGGGGTGCGCTGTTCTGCACGTCACGGCGGTATTTCGGGTGCCGTTGCGGGGTTGTCCCCAGGGGTGGCTGATTGTGGACACCCTTGGGGGCCTCCGGCTTTGCCGCCGGTTCTTGTCGGTGGTGGCCGATAGACTGGACCGGGGTCAGCCCCCAGGGATGGGTGGGGCCTGTTCTGTGGGGGTGGTCGGTCGGTTCGAACTGGCCGTGGACCTTTGCCGGCTTGTGGCGTTCGGCCTGGGCGACTTCGGCCCGGCGTCACGTGAGGGCTTCCGGGGCGGCGGGGAAGGTGTGGAGCACGTTCGGCAACGGCTCTGAGGACTGAGGGCTGAGGCTTGACGCCCGGGCCGGCCGGGGTTGTCCCCAGGTCGGCTCGGGTGTGGACAACTGCGCTGTTCCGCCGGTTCTTGTCGGTGGTGGCCGATAGACTGGACCGGGGTCAGCCCCCAGGGACGGGTGGGGCACGTTCTGTGGGGGCCTCAGGCTCAGTTCAAGCTGGCCGGCCGGCTGAGGTCGGTCAGCTCGCCCGGGGGCACCGGCACCGCGCCCAGCGTGTTCAGGAACCCCGCCTCGCGCGTCAGCAGGCGGCAGGCGATGCGCAGCCGGCGCAGGGGGTGGCGCTCCTCCAGCAGGCGCTGGCGGTCCTCCAGCGGGAGCAGGCAGTCCGCCGCCAGGGCGTACGCCAGCTCGGTGAGCGTCGTGTCCGCCGGTGGGGCCTGCCAGTCGTCGCTGCGCCAGGCCGTTTCGCAGTAGCGCTCGTGGGCCGTGCGGGCCACCGTCGCCAGGCGCTCGGCCATGCCGCCCGCCGGGGTGGCCGGGTCGTCGTCCACCCACTCCACCGAGGCGATCAGGTACGGGGCCGAGACGCAGTCCAGGTCGCGCAGGCGGAAGCGGCGGCGGGCCTCCGTCACCACGTCGAACCGGCCGTCCGGCAGGCGCTTGGCCTCGCGCAGCACCGTGCTGCAGCCGATCTCGTACAGCTGGTCCAGACCACTGACTTCGCGGGTCAGCGACGACCGCAGCGCGACCACGCCGAACTCGCGGCCCGGCACCGTGCCGCTCACCAGGTCCGCCGTCAGCTGCCGGTACCGGGGTTCGAAGATGTGCAGCGGGAGCTTGGTGCCGGGCAGCAGCACGGTTTGAAGCGGGAACAACGGCAGGATCGTCGTCGTCGCGTCACTTTCCGATTCCGGCTCGGTCACCCGTCCACCGTAAGGGGAGAACGCCGTCGGCGCAGGATGGTCACCGGTTGGGTGGTTTGAACACCGCAAAGGGGTCGGTGATCTGCATGCCCTTGCCGGCGAAGGAGAACAGTGCCGCCGGGCGCCCGCCCGCGCGGCCCGGCGGCGCCGTGTGCCCCGTCGGCACCAGCAGACCGCGCCGGGACAGCACGCGCTGCAGGTTCGTCGCCGAGACGCGGTAACCCAGCGCCGCCGAATACAGGCCGCGCAGCGCGGAAATCGTGAACTCGTCGGGGGCCAGCGCGAACCCCAGGTTGGTGTAGGACAGCTTCGAGCGCAGCCGGTCGCGGGCGCGCAGCACGATCGCCTCGTGGTCGAACGCCGTCCGCGGCAGCTTCGCGACGTCGTGCCACTCGGTGTCCTCCGGCACCTCGGGGTCGACGTCCGAGGGCACGAGCCCGAGGAACGCCGTCGCCACCACGCGCGGCCCCGGCACCCGGTCCGGGTCGCTGAACACCGCGAGCTGCTCGACGTGCTTGAGCTGGCGGACGTCCACCTTCTCCGCGAGCTGGCGCCGGATCGACGTCTCGACGTCCTCGTCGGGCCGCAGCCGGCCACCCGGCAGCGACCACCGGCCGAGGTGCGGGTCGAGCGCGCGGCGCCACAGCAGCACCCGGAGTGTGTCCGAGCGCACTTGAAGGACCGCTCCCAAAACCTCGTGGGCCAGAGGTGCCTGGGTGTTAAGATGACTTCGCACGGTTTTCGATTATAAGGCGAAAACCGGAGACCGGTCCAGGAGGGCCAGCATGACTTCGACGCTCGAACAGGACCTCACCCCCTACGGCGGGGTCGAGGCGAACGCGGCTTGGGCCGAGGAGGTGCGGCGCCTGGCGAAGCAGCGCGACGCGGTCCTGCTCGCGCACAACTACCAGGTCCCGGAGATCCAGGACATCGCCGACCACACCGGCGACTCCCTCGCGCTGAGCCGGATCGCGGCGAGCAGCGACGCCTCCACCATCGTCTTCTGCGGTGTGCACTTCATGGCCGAGACCGCGAAGATCCTTTCGCCCGGGAAGACCGTCCTGATCCCGGACGCGCGGGCCGGCTGCTCGCTCGCCGACTCCATCACCGGCGCGCAGCTGCGGGCCTGGAAGGCCGAGCACCCGGGCGCGGTGGTCGTCTCCTACGTCAACACCACGGCCGAGGTGAAGGCCGAGACCGACATCTGCTGCACGTCCTCGAACGCCGTCGACGTCGTCGCGAGCATCCCCGCCGACCAGGAGGTTCTCTTCCTGCCGGACCAGTTCCTCGGTGCGCACGTCAAGCGCGTCACGGGCCGGGAGAACATGCACATCTGGGCCGGGGAGTGTCACGTCCACGCCGGCATCAACGGCGCCGAGCTGGCCGAGCGCGCGGCCGAGGACCCGGACGCCGACCTGTTCATTCACCCCGAGTGCGGCTGCGCCACCTCGGCGCTCTACCTGGCCGGCGAGGGCGCGGTGGCGCCGGAGCGGGTCAAGATCCTCTCGACCGGCGACATGGTCCACGAGGCCCGCGACACCCGGGCGAAGACCGTCCTGGTGGCGACCGAGATCGGCATGATCCACCAGCTCCGCAAGGCCGCGCCGGGCATCGACTTCCGGGCGGTGAACGACCGCGCGTCCTGCCGGTACATGAAGATGATCACGCCCGCCGCGCTGCTGCGCTGCCTGCGTGACGGCCTCGACGAGGTCCACGTCGACGTCGAAACGGCCGCCCGCGCCCGCGCTTCGGTGCAGCGGATGATCGAAATCGGGCAGCCCGGCGGCGGCGAATGACCACGCCGGTTAATGACCCACAGGCGAAAACCCCGGTCTGGGAAGCCCGTGCCGACCTCGTCGTGATCGGCAGCGGGGTCGCGGGGCTGACCGCGGCGCTGCGGGCCCAGGCCCTCGGGTTGCACGTCCTGGTGATCACCAAGGGCGCCGTCGCCGACGGCAACACGCGCTGGGCCCAGGGCGGCGTCGCCGTGGTCCTGGCGGACCAGCACGACCTCGACGACTCGGTCGCCAAGCACGCGGAGGACACCTTCACCGCGGGCGCCGGTCTGTGCGACGAGGTGGCCGCGCGCTCGATCCTCGACGGCGGGCCGGCCGCGGTCGCCCGGCTGCGGGCCGGCGGCGCGCAGTTCGACGGCGCCGGGAACGGCCTGCTCGCGCGGGCCCGCGAGGGCGGGCACAGTGCGTTCCGCGTCATCCACGCGGGCGGCGACGCGACCGGCGCCGAGGTCGAACGCGCCCTGGTCGCGCAGGCCGGGCGGGCGGGGGTGCCGGTGCTCGAGCACCACATCGCCGTCGACGCGCTGCTCACCCCGGGCGGCCGGGTCGCCGGCGTCACGGTGCTCGACCGCCACGGTGTGCCCGGCGTCGTCCGCGCGTCGGCCGTGGTGGTCGCCAGCGGCGGGCTCGGGCAGCTCTACCAGGCGACCTCGAACCCGGAGCTGGCCACCGGCGACGGGCTCGCGCTCGCGCTGCGGGCCGGCGCGGCCGTGGCGGACATCGAATTCGTGCAGTTCCACCCGACCGTCCTCTACACCCCGGGCGCGCGCGGCCGCTGCCCGCTGGTCACCGAAGCGGTGCGCGGCGAGGGGGCGACGCTGGTCGACGGCGCCGGCCTGCCGGTGATGCGGGGCGTGCACCCGCTCGGCGACCTGGCGCCGCGGGACGTCGTCGCGGGGGCGATCACGCGGCGGATGGCGACCGCGCCGGGTGGCGTCGACGACCACGTCTTCCTCGACGCGACTTCGATCGCGGGGTTCGCGCAGCGGTTCCCGACGGTGTTCGCGGCGTGCGCGGCGCTGGGGCTCGACCCGGCCGTGGACCCGATCCCGGTCACCCCGGCCGCGCACTTCTCGTGCGGCGGCGTGGTGACCACTGTGGACGGCCGCTCGTCGGTGGCCGGGCTCTACGCCGCCGGTGAGGTGGCGCGGACCGGCCTGCACGGCGCGAACCGCTTGGCGTCCAACAGCTTGCTCGAAGGACTGGTCGTCGGGCAGCGCGTCGCGGAGGCCGTCGCGGCGGACCTCGCGGCCGGGTTGCTGGCCGATCCGGCGCGGGGCCGGCTGCCGTCGCGGACCACCGCGCCGGCGGCGGACCGCGACTCCCTGCAGCGGGTGATGAGCCGGTACGCGGCCATCGGCCGGGACGCCGACGGGCTCGCCGCCGCCGGTTCCGTGCTCGATCTGTCGATTTCGGACACTCCGTTGTGGACACACGCGGGCGTCGAGGACGCCGCGCTGACGGTGGTGGCGCAGGCGTTGCTCGCCGCGGCCGTCCGGCGCACCGAGTCGCGCGGCTGCCACGTGCGGTCGGACTTCCCCGCGCGCGACGACGGCTGGCGGCGCAGCCAGCTCATCCGGCTCAGCCCGTCCGGCCAGCCCGTGCTGGCCGACCCGATCCCCCTGGAGGGCGTGGCATGACGTTCCCGATCTCCGACACCGTCCGCCGCCTGATCGCGGCCTCCGGGCTGGACGTCGACGACGTCGAGCGCGTGGTTTCCACGGCGCTGGGCGAGGACCTGCGGTACGGGCCGGACGCGACGACGGCGTCGACGGTGCCGGCCGAGGCGACCGCGGTGGCCGAGCTGACCCCGCGCGTCGACGGCGTCGTCGCCGGGCTGCCGGTGGCGCTCGCGGTCTTCGACATGGTCCTGGGCGACGGCTACGAGGTCCTGGCCCGGCGCGAGGACGGCGACCGGCTGGTCGCGGGGGAGCCGGCGCTGGTGCT
The DNA here is from genome assembly GCF_046549135.1 of Amycolatopsis sp. lyj-23. NCBI lineage: Bacteria > Bacillati > Actinomycetota > Actinomycetes > Pseudonocardiales > Pseudonocardiaceae > Amycolatopsis > Amycolatopsis sp. lyj-23. The sequence continues at coordinate 66,674 of NZ_JAJPWN010000005.1, forward strand.
GGCCGGCCCGGTGCGCGGGCTGCTCACCGCCGAGCGGACGGCGCTGAACCTGCTGTGCCACCTCTCCGGCGTCGCCACCGCGACCGCCGCCTGGGTGTCCGAAGTGGACGGAACCGGGTGCGCGATCCGGGACTCCCGCAAGACGTTGCCGGGCCTGCGGCTGCTGCAGAAGTACGCTGTCCGCTGCGGCGGCGGCGTCAACCACCGGCTGGGCCTCGGCGACGCGGTGCTGATCAAGGACAACCACGTCGTCGCGGCGGGTTCGGTGACGGCGGCGCTGGAAGCGGCGCGCGCGCACGCGCCGGAACTGGCCTGCGAAGTCGAGGTCGACACGCTCGCGCAGCTCGAGGAAGCGCTGGCCGCCGGGGCGGACGAGGTGCTGCTGGACAACTTCACGCCGGAGGAGTGCCGCCGGGCCGTCGCGCGCCGCGACGAAGTTTCCCCGAAGACGCGGCTGGAATCCTCTGGTGGGCTCACCTTGGATCGTGGTAGGGCCTACGCGCAGTCCGGAGTGGACTACCTGTCGGTGGGCGGGCTGACGCATTCCTCACCGGCGTTGGATCTCGGCATGGACCTTCGCTGACGCCCGGTTCCGGGCTAGACTGGCGGTGGCGGAAGTCCTTTTCCGCCACCGTCTTTCGGCTTCGGGGGTTCGGGTGCGGTTACCGGCGGTGCTCGCGGTGGCGGGCCTGGTGGCGGCGTCGGGCGGGTTCCTCGCGCCGGCCGCTTCGGCGCAGGGCTGCGCGAATCCGTCCGGCACCTACACCGGCGAGGTCCCGTGGGGTCAGCGCCTGGTCGACCCGGCGCGGCTCTGGCCGCTGACGCGGGGCGAGGGGCAGCTGGTGGCCGTGGTCGGCACCGGCGTCGACGCGCAGAACACGCAGTTCGCGCCCGGCCAGCTCCAGGGCGGGGCGGGCACCGAGACTGCCGACTGCGACGGCCGCGGCACGATCGCAGCCGGGATCGTCGGCGCGCAGCCGGATCCGTCGACGACGTTCGCCGGCGTCGCACCCGGCGTGCGGCTGCTGCCGCTCCGGTACACGACGTCCGACGGCGGCGACCCGGGCGCGCTGGCCGAGGCGATCGACAAGGCCGTGGACCGGCGGGCGGGCGTGATCCTGATCGCCGTGCCGACGGCCGCGGACAGCCCGGCGTTGTCGGCGGCGGTTTCGCGGGCGCGGACGGCGGGGGCGGTGGTCGTCTCGGCGGCGTCGGCGACCCAGCAGGGCGCGCGGACGTTCCCGACGGCGACGTCCGGGGTGCTGGCCGTCGGGTCGGTGAACCCCGCGGGCGAGCCGGTGCAGACGGAAGCGGGGGACTACCTCGGCGTCGCGGCGCCGGGCGCGAACCTGGTGAGCACGTCGGCGGGAGCGGGCGGCGCGGTGGCCCACCGCTGGCCGGTGACCGACCCGAGCCTCGCGGCGGCCTACGTCGCCGGGGTGGCGGCCTTGGTGCGGGCGTACCACCCGTCGCTGTCCGGCGACCAGGTCGTCACGCGCCTGACGTTGACGGCCCACCGCCCGTCGTCCGGCGGGCACGACCCGCGGCTGGGCTGGGGAGTGCTGGACGCGTACGCGGCGGTGTCGTCCACCCTGCCGGCGGACGTTTCGCCGCCGGGCGTGGTTCCCGCTCCGGCCTCGGCTCCCGCCGTGGTCCCGGCCGCCGCTCCCGCCCCGCACCGGCCCGACGTCGCGGCGGGCACGCTCGCGCTGGCCGGGGTCGCGTTGGCCGCGGCCGCCGGGGTGACCGTGGCGGCGGTCCGCCGCGCCCGCCGCCGAGCCTGGCGCCCCACCCGCTTCACCCCGTGATGCCCGCCCAATCACGAGTGATGCCCCTCCGATCACGAGTGATGCCCGCTCGATCACGCGAGATCCGCCTTCCGTCACGCGAGTTCCGTCCCTGATCACGCGAGTTCCGCTTCTGCACACGCGAGTCCCGCGTACCGGAACAGTCGACTTGCGTACCTAGAGGGTCGACTTGCGTACCTGGAGGGTCGGATGCCGCGGTCAAGGACGGGACTCGGGATCCGCGTGATCAGAGACGGGACTCGCGTGATTCGGGACGGGATTCGTGTGATTGGGGACGGGACTCGTGTGATTGGAGGGGGATCTCGCGTGACTGGAGGGGCATCACGTGTGATTGGCGGGGCATCGCGTCAGGCGGGGACGGGGCGGGTGGAGCCGATGATCGTGACAGCGCTCGCGATGTGGACCGTGAAGTCCGCGCCTTCGCGGGTGAAGCGGGTGATGTGCTCGGCGGGGGTGCTGCGGTCGTGGGACTGCCAGCCGGCGCGGTGCAGCTCCGGGACGTACGACGCCAGGCGGGCTTCCGGGGACGCCGGGTGTTCCACCCGGACCCCGTACTGCCAGCACAGCAGGCGTCCCGGGTGGGTCGGGTCGCAGTCCAGTTCGCCCGAGACCGTCGGGTCCGCCGGCGCGCCGAAGGCCGCCGCGACGTCGTCGATCACCGTGGTCAGCTCGGCCGCCAGGCGGGTCAGTTCCGGGGTCACCGCAGGTCACCGCCCGAGGTGAGGACGCGGTAGATGTTCGTCCACGAGTCCGAACCCGGCTTCAGGACGTCGTTGTGCGACGACACGCCCCACAACGGCGAACCGGAAGCGTCGTTGCCGGTGCCGAGCTCGGTGACGCCGGGGAAGACGTCCGGGTCCGCGCCGTGGCCGATGCCCGTCCACTCCAGGCCCCACGCGTTGCCCTGGGCGAGCACGATCGGGTCGAGCGGCGCCGTCATCGAGAACCGCCGGACCCCCGCCTGGCTCGGCGGCAGGTCGGCCGGGGACCACACGCCGTGGCCCATGCCGGCCGACTCGACGTGCAGGACACGGTCGACGTCGAGGCCGTGCGCCTCCGCCAGCCCGACCGTCGCCCCGCCGTAGCTGTGCCCGATCGCGGTCAGCGTGACGCCGGAACCGGCGTGGCCCGCGATCTCGCCGCGCAGGTCGTCGGCGAAGTGCTTCAGGTCCGGCGCCATCGCCTGCGCGTAGCTCGCGTCCGGCCCCTGCGCCACCGGGCCCTGCGGGAACACCCCGTCGGCCCAGACGACGACCGCGGTGCGCCCGGACGGGTCCGCGGCCACCAGGCTGCGCCCGAGGCCGGCGTAGGCGTCGAAGTTCGCCATCTGCGTGTTGACGCCGGGCACGAACAGCCCGACGTTGCGCGTCCCCGGCTCGATGTGCCCGACGAGCTCGGCGATCCGGCCGTTGCCCGCCGGGTCGAACCGGAGGATCTGCCGGTCGTGCGCGAGGATGTCTTCGTACAGCTTGATCCGCGCCCGCGACCGCGCGATCTCGTCGCCGTCGGTCGACGCGGCCAGCCGCGCCCGCTCGGCGGTCAGCGCGTCGGCGACCTTGACGCGGTTGCCCGCGATCGCGTGCGCCCACGCCCCGGTGTCCGCCGTACCACCGATCCCGGCGGGATTCCCGGCCCGCGGCAACGGGTCCTCGGGCAGCAGCGCCCGGTACATCGCCGCGACCTGCGCGTCGGCGCGCCGGTACCCGGCGGCGCACGCGGTGAGTCCACTTTGGATGATCCGCAGCCGGGCCACGTGCGACTCGAGCTTCGCACCGAGCTCCGTCATGGTCTTCTCGAACGTCTTGGCCGCGGCGGCGGACTCGCCCACCCGGCCGAACGCGGTGGCCGGCACCTTCTCGCCCGCCACCGCCGACTGCGCCTGCGCGAGCGCCTCGGCGCGGGAACCGGACTCGCCGGCGACCGCGTCGAGGCGGGCCGGGGCCACGCGGTAGCCCGCCGCGGTCATCAGACGCCGTCTTCGCCGATGACCGGCGGCGCGACCGGCGCCGACTGGCCCCAGACGTTCTCCGTCTCCACCAGCCACGCCGGGATCCGCCGCCCGGAGCCCATGTCCCCGCCGCCGCCCATGCCCATCGGCATCATGGGCATCATCGGCATCGCGCTCTTGGCCGCCGCCGCGCCCGCGGCACCGGCCGCACTGCCGGCGAGCCCGCTCAGCGCGTTGCCCGCGCCGCCGTCGCCGGCCAGGCCGGAGTGCGCCGCCGGTGCTTCGCCGGGACCGGTCAGCCCGCCACCGACCGGGACGCCACCGCCGCCACCGCCGAACGAAGGCGCGTCACCGCCGCCGATCGGGATGCCGCCGCCGGTGCCACCCTCGACGCCGGCGCCGCCCCCGCCGAGCTTCGTGCCCGGCGGCTGGTCCTCGTCGTCCTTCGGGTCCTTGCCGGTCGCCCAGGACGGCACCTTCGGCATGATCGAGCCGAACCGGCCGAACGCGGCGGCCGAAGCCGCGGCGAGCCCGGCGGTGAACATGTCGCCGAACAGCGGGTTCGACGTCGGCACGGTCGTGCCCGGCACCACGGTCGTCCCGCCCGCGCCGGGCAGCGGGTGCCCGTCGGTGGGCGTGACGACGACGCCGGGTGCGGTCAGGCCGTTGCCGACGAGCCCCGGCGAACCGGTGCTGCCCGCGCCGCCGCCGGCCGGCGGGGTGGTGGGCGTCTGCACGGCGTTCGGCGAAGCCGGGATCGACTCCTCGGCGACGGTGTACTCCCCGGCCAGCTGCGTCATGACAGCGATGGCCTTGCCGTGCGCCGAGCCGGCGGCGTTCGCCGCGGCCTGCTGCGCTTCGACGTTCGCGATGGCCTGCTGGCGCTGCTGCGCCGCGGCCTGCACGACGGCGGGGGAGGCGTCCGGCGGCAGCAGCGGCGGGTTCACCGCGAGCGCGACGTCGGCGGGGGCGACGTCCGGCACCGCGACCGGCGGCGGCATCTCCTTCTTGGCCTTCACCAGCGCGTCGGCGGCGTCGCCGAGCATCACGTTCATCGCCTCCGCGGTCTGCGCCACCTTCGAGATGCCGTTCGCGAGGTCGGTGATCATGTGCTGGTACTGCTCGGCCGCGCCGCCGGTCCACTGGCCGGAGAACTCGGTCAGTTCCGAGTTCAGGTTGTGCGCCTGCTCGTGCAGGTGCCGCGCGGCGGACTGCCACTTGTCGGCGGCGTGCCGGGCGCTGTTCGGGTCGCCCGCCTGCAGCATCGCGTACAGCTGCTGGTGGCTGTAGGCGGCGAAGTTCGTGTGCGCGGTGTTCGTCATCCCTTGCGGCTCCCGTCCGTGTCTCCGCCGCCGAGCAGGCCCAGCACCGGGTCGAGCAGGCCGGTGACGGCGCCCGAAGCGTGCAGGTCACCGGCGACCGACTGGTCGGCGCTGGAGTAGCCGTCGGCGACCGTGGTGGTCACGTCCTGGGCGAACCCGATCGCGCTGCGGACCTGGTCGAGCAGGCCCTGCATCTCCGAGACGGCGGCGCGGTGGGCGTCGGCCAGCGACCCGGCCTCGCCGAACTCGCCGAACAGCAGCGGCTCTTCGCCCAGGGTGAGCAGGAAGTCGTTCGGCTTGGCCATCGCGTGGATCTGGGTTTCCAGCTCCCGCACGAAGTCCTTCAGCGATTCCAGGTGGACGTAGTACGACTGGTCGTGCATCGGGTCCCGGCTCTCTTGTCGCACGGACGCGGAAGGGGAAAGCCGGTCGGCCGGTGCGAGCGGGGGGTTTCCCGCACCGGCCGACCGACGTCTGGGGCGCGGGTCAGCCCGCGAACAGGCCCTGGTTGCGGTTCTCCAGCGACTGCTGGAGGTCGTGCGCCTCGCCGACCTTCCCGCCGAACTGCGCGATGATCGCGACGATGTCCGCGGTGGCCTGGCGCAGGCGCGTCTCGGCCTGGCGGGCGGCGTCACCGGCGGAGCTGCCGGAGGCGTACCAGGTCGCGGTGATCGGCTGCAGGTTCTGGTGCAGCTGCTCCAGCTGCGAGGTGAGCGCCTTGGCCTTGGCGGCCAGGGATGCCGAGCTGTGCTGCAGCGCGGCGAAGTTGATTTCGACGACGTCGGCCATGGTGGGCGTCCTCTCGGTCAGGGGTTGAGTCGGGGGAGCACGCCCGAGCCCTCGAGGGTGTGGCCGACCCCCTGGAAGCTCTGGTGGACGTCGGCGTCGCCGCGGCCGTAGTTCGCGTGGCTGGTGTGCACGAGCTGCGACATCGTGTCGAGCTCCTTCACCGCGGCGGACATCTTCTCCTGCAGCCGCCGCTGCAGGTCCCAGAAGGCCACGGCCTGGTCACCCTTGTAGTTGCGCAGGGCCTCGGTCAGCTCGGACTCCAAGCTGGCCATCGTGGACTTGGCGTTCGTCGCGGTTTCCTCGAAACCCTGGACGGCGCGCGTCATAGCAGCGGAATCTGCCTGGAATCCCGGACTGGACATCGACGGGCCACCTCCTTCCTGAAGCGAATTCCCCGGGCGCGGTGGTCCGCGCGGTGTGAAAGTCACGCTAGGAAAGAGGCCAGTGTGGTCAAACGGCACAACTGCCGGTCGCGCTGACGGCACTATTACCCACGCGGGCGGGGGTAGGGCGGTCCCCACCCCGGCACGGTGGTGCGCTCCAGTGACCCCGCGCGGCCCGGAAGCCAGGCTTGAGGCCATGGCAGACAAGGGAAATCCGCTGGTCACGCGCCGCGCGTGGCACCGCCCGCTGGTGGTGCTCGCCGGGGCGATGGGGGTGCTGTGCGCGGTCTCGCTGCTCGGGCTCCTCTTCGATGATCGCACGCTGGTCAACGCGCCGATCTGGCTCAAGCCGTTCAAGTTCTCCGTCTCGATCGGGCTGTACGCGCTGACGCTGGCGTGGCTGCTGACGCACGTGCGCCGCGGCCGCCGCGCCGGCTGGTGGTTCGGCACGCTCTTCGCCGCGGGTATCGGCGTGGACTTCGCGCTGCTCCTGTGGCAGATCATCGTCCGCGGCCGGACGCTGCACTTCAACCAGGCGACCCCGGCGGACAAGATGATCAACAACATCGTGGCCGGTGGCGCGTACACGGCGTGGCTGATGACCGCCGCCGTCGCCGTCCTGCTGCTGTTCCAGCGCATCCCGGACCGGGCGCTGAGGTCGGCCCTGCGCTGGGGCACCGGCCTCGCCGTGGTGGGGATGTACGTCGCGACGCTGATGTTCTCGCCGACACTGGCGCAGCAGGCCGTGCTCGAGGCCGGCGGGAAGTACTCGACGTTCGGCGCGCATTCGGTCGGCGTCGAGGACGGCGGCCCCGGGCTGCCGGTCGTCGGCTGGAGCACGGTCGGCGGGGACCTGCGGATCCCGCACTTCATCGGCATCCACGCCCTCCAGGCGCTGCCGCTGGTGGCGTTCGGGCTGCTCCTGCTGGCCCGCCGCTACCGGGTGCTCGAATCCGACGTCGTCCGCCGCCGGCTGGTCCGGACCGCGGGCGCGGGTTACCTCGGCCTGATCGCGCTGCTCACCTGGCAGGCCGAACGCGGCCAGTCGATCGTCCACCCGGACTTCTGGACCCTCGCCGCGGCCACCGGCCTGATCGCGGCCGTCGCCGTCGCGGGCACGCTGTCGCTGCGGTCGCTCCCGCGGGAGCCGGTCGTTTCTGCCGAAATTCTGAGATCCGCGCGGTAGACCGGTGACCCCCGGGCGAGAGGTGAGTCGCGATGGTCCACCCGCAGGCACTGCTGGACGAGCTGGAGCGCGCTCCGGAGGTCCCCGCGTTCGAACACGGCCCGCGGGTGACCACCCGCGGGCAGCTGCGGGACCTGATCGGCCGGTTCACCGCGGGCCTGCGGGCGGCGGGGCTCGGCCCGGGCGACGGCGTCGGGCTGGCCACCGCCGTCACGCCGGAGGGGTTCGCCGCGCTCGTCGCGGTGCACGTGCTCGGCGCCCGCGCGGTCGCCGTGCGGCCCGGGCTGCCGGAGGCGCAGCTGCGGCACATCCTGGGCGAGGTCGACGTCCTGGTCACCGACTCGGAGCCGCAGGCTGCCGCGGTGCCGGTGCTGCGGGTGGAGCGGCTGCTGGGCGCCTACGCCGAGCCGGTGCCGCAGGGACAGCTCGACGACATCGCGACGGTGGTGTTCACCAGCGGCAGCACCGGCGTCCCGAAGGGCGTGGCCTACAGCTACCGCGCACTGACCGAAGGCCGCGTGTGGCGGCCGCCGGTCCCGGGCTCGGCGCACGAGCGGCTGGGCGCGGGGTTCGGGCGGTACCTGCTGTTCGGGTCGCTGGCCAGCGCGGTGATGGTCGAGCAGCTGGGCGTGTGCCTGTTCGCCGGCGGCACGGCGGTGGTCCCCGAAGGGCTGCCCGACTTCCCGGCGGTGCTGCCGCGGCTGGGCATCACGGCGGCGTTGACGACGGTGCCGCGGCTGCACCAGGTGCTCGAGGTGCTGCGGGAGACGGACATTCCGCTGGGTTCGTTGCGGAGGTTGATCGTGGCCGGGTCGCCGGTGCCGCCGCACACGCTCGCCGAGGCGGCCGGGCGGATCGGGCCCGCGATGCACCACGCGTACGGCCAGACCGAGACCGGGATGCTGACGATCTGCCGGGCCGACGAGGGCGCCGGGTCGGTCGGGAAGCCGTGCGACACGGTGGAGGTTTCGGTGCGCGACGGGGAGGTCTGGGTGCGGACGCCGTCGGCGTTCGCGGGGTACTGGCGCGATCCGGCCGGGACGGCTGCCGTCCTGAGGGACGGCTGGGTGCGAACGCAGGACCTGGGGTTCGTGGACGCCGAGGGCTACCTGCACCTGTCCGGCCGCGCGCGGGACGTGGTGATCGTGAACGCGATCATCCACTACACCGGCCCGATCGAGCGGGCGATCGCGGCGTGCCCGGACGTCGACCAGGCGTACGTGGTGGCGGTCCCGGACGCGCGAACGGGCGAGGCGGCGCACGCGTTCCTGGTCCCGGCGCCGGGCCGCTCGCCGGACCTGGCCGAGGTGCGCAAGGCGGTGGCGGCCGAACTGGGGGAGGCGGCGGTGCCGGCGCGGTTCAGCTTCGTGGGCGCGGTTCCGGTGGCGCCGTCGGGAAAACCGGACAAGGCGGCGCTGCGAGCGTCCATCGTGGAGTGACTACCGGGCGTCGGCGCGCAGGTCCGTGAGCACCTTGGCGACGCGCCGCTGCCGGGTCTCGGCGGTCTTCGCCTGGCCGATCGGCAGCACGAACCGCTGTTTCGCGCTGTAGGAAAGCTGTTCGAAGCGCGCCCGGGCGGTCTCGTCGCCGGCCAGGGCTTCCGCCAGGTCGGCGGGGATCTCGAGTTCCCGGGGCGCGGTGTCGAGGACGATCCCGACCTCGACGTCGTCCCCCGCGGCGACCCCGGCCCGCTCGCGGTTCTCCGCGCTCAGCGGCACCAGGAACTGCCCGCCGCGGCTCGCGACCGTCGTGCGGTAGGTGTGCCCGCCGACGGTCACGGTGACCGCGGGCTTCTTGCCGGCGCCGAGCGCCTCGACCACGTCGGCGGGAACCGGCAGGCCGGTTGCGGTCTTGCCGCCGAGCAGGACCCGGGTGCGGAACTCCATGCCGCGAGTATGCCGCGTGCCGGCCGCCCCGGCAGGGAGACCGGCACGCGGGTGCCCAGGTGCGTCAGACGCCGGCGGTGGAGCGGATCCAGCTGCGGCTGGCGGCGATGCTCGCGTAGTTCTGCGTGCCCTGCGGGTTCGAACCGGAGTTGTTGCCCGTGGAGCACACCCCGACCTGGAGGCCGTTGTAGAGCTCCGGGCCGCCCGAGTCGCCGTGCCACGCCGAGCCGTTGATGCCCTGGCTGGCGATCGCCGTGCCGCCGAACGCGTCCGTGCTGGTGCCCGTCACGCGCACGTTGGCCGTCTTCAGGGTGCTCGAGGGCGGGCTGCTGCCCTGCGTGCGGCCCCAGCCGTAGATCTGGTTGGTCGAGCCGGTCGGCGGGTTGCCGGTGCCGAGCTTCATGTAGGTCGTGTTCACCGCCGTCGACAGGTGCAGCAGGGCGATGTCCCCGTTCGGGGACGCCTTCTGCTGGTCGACGGCGGCGTTGGTGCCCTGCTGGAGCGTCACGCTGCCGACCTTGACGTGCATGCCGGGCGAGTTCAGGCAGTGCTGGGCGGTGAGCACCCACTGCGGGGCGATGATCGTCCCCGAGCACTCGAAACCGCCGTACGTCGTGACGTTGTTCCAGTAGATCTGGGCGCCCCACGGCGCGGAGGAGACCGTGCTCCCGCCGATGATGTCCTGCTGGGCGTCCGCAACCCCCGCTGAGACCAGACTCAGCGCCGCGGCGGCAGCACCCACCGCGGCGACAGCCCTCGACATTCGCATGAAAATGCCCTTCGGCCCAGGTGATCCGGATATCCGTCCCGAACGGGACGACCAGCTCAACGTAAGAGCCGTGAAGGATTTTCGGAACCTACCGAAGTCGGGAGCCCGCCCCCGGGAACCGGGGGCGGGCCGGCCGCTAGAGGACGGTGATCGCCCGGGGCACGGGGACTTCGCCGTTGGGCGCGAAGTAGTCGTGCCACTTGGCGCTGGTGCCGAACTCGGTGCCGTCGGAGAGTGCCACGAACACGTCGGCCGCGGAGCCGCGGACGAACAGCCCGAGGTCCGCTTTCCCGTCGCCGTCGAAGTCGCCGACCGCGGGAATTTCGGCCTGGATGCCGAAGTAGTCGTGCCAGAGCGACGAAGTGCCGAACTTCGTCCCGTCGGAGAGCGAGACGTAGACGTCGCCGACGGTGCCGCGGACGAAGGTCGCGATGTCGTCCTTGCCGTCGCCGTTGAAGTCGCCGACGGCCGGGATTTCGGCGGCGATGCCGAAGTAGTCGTGCCACTTCTGTTCGTTGCCGACGAACTTGGCGCCGTCGGAGAGGGCGACGTAGACGTCGCCGGTGGTGCCGCGGGTGAAGGTGGCGATGTCGTCCTTGCCGTCGCCGTTGAAGTCCCCGATCTCGGGGGTTTCGTCGTTGGCGGCGAAGTAGTCGTGCCAGAGCGACGAGGTGCCGAACTTGGTGCCGTCGGAGAGGGCGACGTAGACGTCGGCGGCAGAACCGCGGACGAACGTGGCGATGTCGTCCTTGCCGTCGCCGTTGAAGTCGCCGACGGCGGGGATTTCGGCGGCGATGCCGAAGTAGTCGTGCCACAGCGTCGGCGTGCCGAACTTGGTGCCGTCGGACAGGGCGACCACGACGTCGCCGCTCGAGCCGCGCTTGAAGACGATCGAGTCGACCTTGCCGTCACCGTTGAAGTCGCCGCTCAGCGGGATTTCGCCGTCACCGGCGAGGTTGTCGTTCCACTTCTGTTCGTTGCCGACGAACTTGGTGCCGTCCGAGGTCGCGGCGTAGGCGTCCGCGGCGGTGCCGCGGGTGAAGGTGGCGATGTCGTCCTTGCCGTCGCCGGTGAAGTCGCTGACCGAGCGGGCCGTCGTCTTGGCGAAGGCGACGGCGGACGGGTCGCCGGACCCCTCGCGGTTCGGCTTCGCGATGACCCGGTAGTACCAGGTCTGCTTCGACGGCACCGACGTGTGGACGTACGAGGTCGCCGTGGTCTGCCCGACGAAGTGCGCCGGGTCGGTGGGCACCTGCGGGTCGGTGCCGCCGTAGACGCTGTAGGTGGCCTGGTCCTCCGCACGCAGCGGCGACCACGAGACGGTGACGCTGTGGTTGCCGCCCTTGGCCACCGGCGCGAGCACCTGCGCGCGGATCCAGCGCACGAGGTCGTCGACGCGCTGGGCCGTGGTGCCCTGCCGCGTTTCGGTCTCGCCGAAGCAGCCGTGCTGCCACGACGTCGTGGCCACGGCGAAGACCTCGGTGGCCCCGCCGATCTCGCGGATGACCGGCCCGCCGGCGTCGCCCTTGCACGCGTCCGCGCCGTTCGCGCCGGTCAGCGACAGCGTGCCGGTGGCGCCCGCCGCGCTCGTGAAGACCGCGGAGTGCGGCTGGTCCGGCACCCACTCGGCCGACGTCCGGCCGTAGCCGACGAGCCGCAGCGGCTCCCCGACCACCAGCGACGTCGCCGGCAGCGCCACCGCCGGGACGTCGGTGAACGGGGTGTTCAGGCGCGCCAGCGCGATGCCGCGGTCGGCGCGGACGACGACGTTCGTCACCTGCGCGGTGCGGCCCGGGCGGCCCACGAGCGCCGTGGTGGCCTTGGCGGGCGCGCCGCCCTGGGGGTTTTCCGGGAAGCAGCTCGCCGCGGTGAGCAGCCAGCCGGGCGCCACCAGGGCGCCGCTGCAGGCCCGGCCTTCGGCGGTGAGCTTGGCGGCGAAACCGTACGCGTCGGTTCCGGTGCCGCCGGAGACGGCGGCCGCGGGGACGACGACGGCCGCGGTCGCGGCCAGCAGGGCGGCCGAAACCGCCGTGAGTCTCAGTGCAGTTCGCATCGGATCTTTTCTCGTCGGAGGAAGGGGATCAGCCGCGCCGGCGGCAGGAACCGGAGCGGCGGTCCGAGCCGATCGGGCTGCCCGGCCGCGATGACGATTCGGCTTCGGCCGGAGCGCCGGTGTCCGTCGCCGTCGGGCCCCCGCTGTCGATGACCGGGTGGCGGCGTCGCGGGGACGCCGCCACCACGGGGTCAGAACAACGTCGACTGGGCGGCGTTGAACGTGCCGTTGCTGCTCCACTTGACGCCCTCGGAGTCGAACCCGCCGGAGGCGTTCGCGTGCCAGCGGAACAGGCTCGCGTTCGAGTTGCCGTAGTCGTAGGAGGCGATCAGGTCCGTGCGGCCGTCCCCGTCGTAGTCGGCGACGGTCCACTGCGACTGGTTGAGGTTCCAGCCGCCGGCGCCGGTCGTCCACTGCGTGACCGGCGCGTCGACGCCGGTGGCCGTGCCCCGCCAGGTGCGGAACGTCAGGTTCGCGCTGCCGAGGTCGATGGCGGCACCGAGGTCGGTGCGCCCGTCACCGTCGAAGTCGCCGGAAACGAACTTCGCCTTCCCGGACGGGATGGCCCCGTTCCACTTGACGTTCTGCGCGTCGAACCCGCCGGAAGCGTTGCCGTACCAGAGGAACAGGTTCGCGGTGTTGTCGCGGTAGTCGTAGAACGCGGCCAGGTCGGCCCGGCCGTCACCGTTGAAGTCCCCGGCCCGCCAGCTCGACTGGGCGAGGTTCCAGTTGCCGGCTCCGGTGCGCCACTGCGTGACCGGGGCGTCGAACCCGGTCGCCGTCGCGTGCCAGGTCAGCACGCTCAGGTCGGCGTTGCCGTTGTCGTAGGCGGCCGCGATGTCCGTGCGGCCGTCGCCGTCGAAGTCGCCGGTGGTGAACCGGGCGTTCAGCGGCCGGAAGGCGCCGCTCCACTTGATGCCCTGGCTGTCGAAGCCGCCGGAAGCGTTGGCGTACCAGAGGAACAGGTTCGTGCCGCCGTCGAGGTAGTCGTAGAACGCCCCGAAGTCGGTGCGGCCGTCGCCGTTGAAGTCACCGGTGACCCAGCGGACCCGGGAGGCCTCCCAGCCGTCGGCGCTCCACTTCTGCTGGGGGTTGTCGATCCCGCCGGTCGCGTTCGTCGGCCAGACGTACGCGCCGGTGCGGGCGTTCTTCAGGTCGTAGCCCGCGCCCGCGTCGTCCTTGCCGTCGCCGGTGAAGTCGTTGCCCGCGGAAACCGGCGTGGTCGCCGAGATCGCGTCGGTGGGCTGGCTGGTCCAGCCGTCGGTCGTCGCCACGACGATGCGGTAGTAGCGGGTCTGCTTGGCGGGCAGGCCGGTGTGCGTGTACGACGTGCCGCCGAAGCTGCCCAGCAGGTGCGCGGCGTCGACCGGCACGTCCGGCGTGGCGGCGGCGTAGACGCGGTAACCGGTGCTGCCGGTCACCGGGTGCCAGGTGAGGGTGATGGCGTGGCCCACGGCCTTGGCCGCCGGCGCGAGCGTCTGCTGGCGGATCCAGCCGGCGATGTCGTCGACGCGGGCGGCCGTGGTGCCCTGCCGGGTGGTGGTTTCCCCGAAGCAGCCGTGCTGCCACGACGTGCTGGTGACGCCGACGACGTCGGTGCGGCCACCGGCGTCGCGGAAGATCGGGGCGCCGGCGTCGCCGCGGCAGGCGTCGGTGCCGTTCGTCCCGGTGAGCGCCAGCGTGGTCGCCGTCGAGGAGGGCGCTTTGAACGTGCCGACGTGCAGCGTGTCGGGCACCCATTCGCTCTCGGTGCGGCCGTAGCCGGCCAGGCTCAGCGTCTCGTCACTGCCGGCCTGGTTGACCGGGATGGTGCTGAGCGGCAGGGGCGCGATGTCGGTGACCGGCGTCGCGAGCCGGGCCAGCGCGACGTCGCGGTCGGCGCGGACGACGACGTTCGTGATCGGCACGACGTGCCCGCCGGTGCCGCTCGGGCTGGTCCGCCCGATGGTGGCGGTGGTGGCCTTGACGGGCACCCCGCCCTGCGGGTTCTCGGGGAAGCAGGCGGCGGCGGTGAGGACGAGGTCGGGTTCGACCAGCGCACCCCCGCAGGCCCGCCCGTCGGCGGTGAGCTTGGCGGCGTACGGGTAGGCGCCCGCGGCGGCGGTGGTCCCGCCGGACACGGCTTCGGCGGGCGCTGCGGTCAGCAGCCCGGCGGCGAGCAGGGTCGTGGCGGCCGCCACGACCCTGGTGGGGCGGATGGACATGTGGTTCGTTCCCCTCGTTCCTCGGAGCACGGTGATCAGGGCGCGGCGGTCAGCTGCAGGAGGGTGGTGGGGGCGTTGTTGGGGTTGGCGCCGATGCCGACCTGGGTGCTGCCGCTGGGGTTGACGTCGACGGTGGAGTGCTGGCCGGCGTCGGTGGTGACTTCGGCTTTGACCTTGTGGCCGGTGCCGGTGGTGCGTCCGTCGCCGCGGATTTCGTAGACGGCGGGGATGCGGAGTTCGAGGTGGCCGGTGGGGGCGAGGACCTTGAAGCAGACGAGGCCGTTGGTGCCGACGTCTTCGGTGGAGCGGACCTGCATGACGCTGATGTTGTCGACGGGCGGGGTGGCGCAGTCGGCGAAGATGATGTGGCCGTCGCCGGAGATGAGGGTGACGTGGTACTGGGCGAGGATGGCGGCGGCGCCGGGGTAGGAGTAGTCCTCGACGATGGACGGCGGGGTGTCGTCCTGGGTCGTGTTGGAGGCGGCGGAGGCGGTCCAGACGCCGGCGGTGGCGAGTGCGGCCGCGGCGACGGCCGTGACGGCGATCTTCTTGGTGAAGTGCATGCGTTCGTCCTTCTTCTCGTGCGTGCCGGCGGACCGGTTCCGGCCGGCGGTTCCTGGGGTGGAGGCGGACGGCGTCCGGAGCGCGCGGGCTGTCGGACCCCGGGGTGAATGTGTGCGCGGAATGGCGATTTTCGCCGTGACTCGACCGACCGGTGAGCGTGGTTTCGCTCACCGGGAAAATGGCGCGCCGAAATGGGGCGGGCAACCGTTCCCCGCGCGGCAGCCGGCCCCCCGACCGGATTTCCTCCCCTAGTCGATCCCTCCCGGCCTGTCCATACGCCGAACGTCGCAACCACCGTGACGGTGGTCGCAGCAGCGCAGGTCAGACCCCCTCGCGGGCAACTGTCCGGTTTCCGGAGATGTTCGGAAAGCGGCTGTTCGCCCGGTGATCCCATCGACAGCAAACTCCGAATATTACCGAAAGTGCGAGTGATGTACCTCACATTTCAGCTCGACCAGGTGTTCGGTTAGTGTGTGAAAGCCTGTCGCTCCGGCGCAGGCCAAGAGGGGTGTTTCTCATCATTTCGGCGCGCTTCGTCAGGCGTGCCGCAATTTCTTTCCCGACGAGCGCGCCGTGCGTGCGGCCCCGGCCGCGCGGGCCCTTGCGGGGACCCGGGGAGGGGTCGAAGTGGGGATGTGGCAACGGACGCGGGACCGGTTCGCCGTGGCGACCGCGGTGGTCACGCTCGGCGCGGTGCTGGCTTCCGTCCTGCAGGTGCCGGCTGCGGCGGCCGAGCCGGCGGCCGCCGCCGGCGGTGACCGCGCCCGCGTGCTGTCGCTGTGGCGGTTCGGCGGGCCGACCACCCAGGCCGCCGCCGCGCAGGCGCTCGCCGGGTCGGACGCCGACGTGTCGGCCTTCCTGACGACCGGGCACCTGAAGACCGAGCCCGTCGACCGCCGGATCCGCGTCAACCAGCTGATGGCCGCGGGCGGCACGGCGCTGAAGGCCGCGGCGCAGACCGCCCTCGACGCCGGGACCGACGAAGCACTGGCCACGTTCCTGGACACCGGCTGGCAGCAGCCCTGGCAGACCGACCAGCGCGTCCGGGTCGACCAGGTCATGGCCTCGGGCGGGCCGGAGGTGAAGAAGGTCGCCCAGCAGGCGCTCGACGCCGGGACGGTCGACGCTCTGCGGCAGTTCGTCGACACCGGCTGGCGCACGCCGTGGGAGAACGACCAGCGGGTGCGCGTGAACCAGATCATGGCCTCGGGCGGGCCGGAGGTGAAGAAGGTCGCCCAGCAGGCGCTCGACGCGAACTCCGTCGACAGCCTCGTCCAGTTCCTCGACTACGACTGGCCGATCGCCCAGGCCCGCGACCAGGAGACGGCCGATGTCGGCGAGCTGGTCGCGGCGGCGGTCGACGCCGGGCAGCAGGCCGCGCAGCAGACCGTCGCGGCCAAGGACGCTGCCGACCGCGCGGTGAAGGCGGCCGAAGAGGCCAAGCTGGCCGCGCAGCGGGCGCAGGCCGACGCGCAGGCGTCGCAGGGCAAGGCGGCCGAAGCCGCGGCGGCCGCGGCCCGGGCGGCGACGGCGGCGCAGGGCGCGGCGGCCGCCGCGCGGGAAGCGACCAGTGCCGCGAACGCCGCGAGCGCGGCGGCGCAGGTCGCGGCCAGTGCCGCGGCGCGGGCGGCCGCGGCGGCCACCAAGGCGGGCCGGGCCGCCGCGACGGCGAACGACGCGGCGGCACTGGCCGCCGGGGACGCCACCAAGGCCGCCGACGCCCGGAAGGCGGCCCAGGCCGCCCGCGATGTCGCCGCCGGGGCGAAGCTCGCCGCCGACGCGGCCAAGGCGGCCGGTGACGCGGCCACCCAGGCCGGGATCGCCGCGGACGCCGCCAAGGACGCCAGCGGGCGTTCGGCGACGGCCGCGGACGCCGCCACCCAGGCGGCGGACTTCGCCCGGTCGGCCGGTGCGGACGCCTCCGCGGCCACCGCGGCGGCCGCCCGGGCGCGCGCCAACGCGGCGCGGGCCTCCCGGGCCGCCTCGGCGGCCGGGTCGCTCGCGCGGCAGGCGGCGACCGCGGCCAACGACGCGCGGAACGCGGCCAACGCGGCCGCCGACCTGGCGCTCGCGGCCGCTCAAGCCGCCGACGAAGCCGCGGCGCACGCGGGTGAATCCGCCGACGCGGCACGGGAAGCGACCGAGCACGCGAACGCCGCCAGCCAGGCTGCGGAGGCCGCCGCGACCGCCGCGACCCAGGCCAAAGCCGTCTTCGACGCCGCGCGCCGGGCCGACGACGAGCGGATGGCCGTCGAGGCGGAGCAGGCGGACGAGGACGCCCTGGAGCTGACGTCGGCGCTGTCGGCCCAGCCGGCCACCGTCGCGTGGGACGCCCCGCAGGCCGACCACGGCACGGCCGAGACCAACCGGCTGATCGCCGAAGCGAACGCGCCCACCACGGATCCGGCGCTGGTGCAGGCCGACGCCCGCAAGGTCGCGCTGGCACTGGCTTCCTCCGACGGCCCGTGGACCCGGGCGGCCGCGACCGCGGCCCTGACCGCCTCGGACCCGGAGGCCGTGGCCTACGTCAAGGGCGGCGTCCAGGCGGCCGCCGGTCAGGACGACCGCGTGGTGCTCGCGGACCTGAAGGTGACCGGCACCGCCGCCATGCAGAAAGCCGCGGACGCCGCGCTGGCCGGTTCGGACGCGGACGTCCAGCGCTTCCTCGCGACGCGCGACTACCGGGGCCGGTACGCCGAAGACCGGATGAAGGTCAACCAGATCATGGCCGCGTCGCAGCAGGCCGGCGGCGTCGCGGTGCCGGCCGCCGCGCAGCGCGCGCTCGACGAGGACACGAGCGCGTCCCTGCGCGCCTTCCTCGACTCGGGCCAGTACAGCGCCCAGGCCAGTGACGAGCGGGTGAAGGTCAACCGGCTGCTGGCGGCCGGGGGACCGGAGGTCCGCGCGCAGGCCCAGGCGGCGCTCGACGGGCCGCCGGCCTTCCTGCACCAGTTCCTCGAGAGCGGGCAGTACGCCGCGGCGCGGCGGGACCAGAACACGGCGGCGCACAACGCGCTCGTCGCGGGCCTGGTGCTGCAGGCGGCGGAGACGGCGGCCACGGCGGCGCAGAACGCCAACGACGCCCAAGCCGCCGCCGCGCGGGCCCGCAACGCGGCCGCCGACGCGGACAACTACGCCCGGCAGGCCGCGGTGGCCGCCGACCAGGCGGCCGACTACGCCCGGCAGGCCGCGCAGTCGGCCACGGACGCGGAGAACTCCGCGCGCGCCGCGGCCGAATCCGCGCGGACCGCGGCGGCCGCCGCGGACTCGGCTCGGGCGTCGGCGCAGAAGGCCACGCACTTCGCCCTGTCGGCCCAGGCCTCCGCGAGCGAGGCCGCGCGCTACGCCTCCGAGGCGTACGGCGCGTCGAAGCGCGCGTACGACTCGGCCAAGAACGCCGGCGACGACGCCCAGAAGGCGCTCGACGCCGCGAAAGCCGCGGGAGACGCGGCGAAGGTGAAGGTCGACGCCGAGCGGGACGCTCTGCGCAAGCAGCGTGAACAGGCGTGCTTCGCGAAGTTTCCCGACGCCGCCAGCAGCGACTACCAGGACTGCGTGCTGATCGTCACCGGGACGGACTCCGACCGGGCCCGGATCATGCTGAGCCGCGGGCAGGCCTGCCTGGACTGGAACGTGCAGGGCAGCCCGCAGTTCAACCGCTGTGTCATGCCGCAGAACATCTTCGCCGTCGACTTCGTGCCGCAGACGTGGATGCAGTACCTGCCCACGATCGAGCAGTGGAAGCAGTCGCAAGAGCGGGCCGACACGCTGCTGGGCATCCTGGCCATCACCATCGGCGGGATCGTGCTGACCGCGGCGTGCGGCCCGTGCGGCGAGATCATCGGCGGGCTGCTCCTCTCCCTGGTGCCCGAAGGCGCGGCCTTCATGCCGTTCCTGACCACGGCCGCGGCGCTCTCCGCCGAGGCGGCCGCGGGCGCGGTCGCCTTCCGGACCGCGATGGCCGAGCTCGAGGCGGCGAGCGTGGAGGCGGAAGCCCTCGACGCGGCCTTGGCCGCGCAGACGGCCAAGCTCGCCCAGCTGGCCGAGGAGCAACGGGTCTACCAGCTCGGCGTCGACCCGGCGGTCGGCGCCTACCGGGCCTCGGAAGCCGAGACGGCCGTGCGGGTGGAGCAACAGCTCGGGATCCAGCTGCAGCGTGCGCCCAAGGGCGCTTCCTACGACTGGGTGGGCAGCGACGGGTTCACCTACGACGCCGTCGGCAACTTCCCGGGTAGGTTCTTCGACCAGCAGTGGGAGAATCTGAAGTCCCAGATCCTCCGGCACATCAACGAGAAGGCGGAGCGCGTCCCGGTGGATGTTTCGCAGTTCAGCCCCGAGCAGATCCAGCAGGTCCGCGACTTCATCGCGCCGCTCGGCCCGAACGTGTTCATCGTGGGCGCGTGATGTCCGGGGAGATCGGGCGGTCCGGCTCGGCGGACTGGTGGAGCGCGTCCAGCGGCACGTACTACTGGGTCTTGGACTACCTCGCCGCGGAAGTCACCGACGGCGAAGTGGCGGAGCAGTTCCGGGCGGCCACCACCCACGGCTTCCGGACGGTCGACCTCGGCCACCTCACCCCGGCGCAGCGGCGGGAGGTCCTGGACCTGATCCAGGGCCCGCTGGCCCCGGCGGCGGCGGCCCGGTTCCCGGGCCCCGACGGCGAGGCGGTCCGCAAGTGGGTCGACGAGCTCAAGAAGGTGGCGCCGTCCTGGGCGGATGCCGGATGATCCTGCCGGTTCCCCGCCCGCTGCCCGAGGCGTGCGGCGGCCCTACGACTCCGCCGGCTTCGTCCACGCCACCTGGACCAGCCCGGTCCCGTGCCGCCGCGACACCAGCGTGCCGCGGCCCGGTGGCTGGAGGGACGGCTTCACGTCCGCCAGCAACGCCCCTTCGTCCTTCGCCCCCGACATGATCAGCCCCGGCGAGCCCAGCTCCCTCAACCGCTGCAACACCGGCTCGAACAACGCCCGGCCCGCACCGCCGGACCCGCGCACGATCACCAGGTGCAGGCCGATGTCGCGGGCCTGCGGCAGGAACTCCAGCAACGGCTGCAACGGGTTGCGGCCCACTGTGGCCACCAGTTCGTAGTCGTCCACCAGGACGAACAGTTCCGGGCCGCGCCACCAGGAGCGGTTGCGCAGCTGCTCCGGCGTCACCGAGGGGCCCGGCAGGCGGTTGCGCATCGCCTGGGCGCACTCCGCGATCAGGTCCGTCAGCTTGCCCTCCGCGCCCGCGTAGCCCAGCAGGTGCGGCTCGGGCACCGCGCCCAGGAGACCGCGGCGGTAGTCCGCCACGATGATCGCCGCCTCCTCCGGCGTGTACGCCGAGGTGATTCCGGACGCGATCGCCCGCAGGAGCGACGACTTGCCCGACTCCACGTCGCCGAACGCCACGAAGTGCGGGTCGGCCGCGAAGTCCAGGTACACCGGGCGCAACGTCGATTCCGCGATGCCCAGCGTGACCTGCCGCGCAGGAGCAGCGGGCAACGACTCCAGCGGCACCTCCGGCGGCAGCAGCCGGACCTGCGGGGCCCGCGGCCCCCGCCACGCCTCCGAGATCCGCCGGACCAGGTCGACGCCGCCCGCGCCGACCGTTTCCGGGCGCTGGTCGGCGTCGATGCGGGGCAGGGCCGCCAGGAAGTGGAGCTTCTCCGCCGTGATGCCGCGGCCCGGGCGGTCGGCGGGGACGTTGGCCGCCACCTTGCGGTCGACCGACGAATCCATCGGGTCGCCCAGGCGCAGCTCGAAGCGCGTGCCGATCGCGTCGCGCAGCTGGGCGCGGACGCCGATCCACTGGTTGAGCGAGACGATCACGTGGATGCCGAAGCCGAGCCCGCGCGCCGCCAGGCCGGTGATCTGCTCCTCCAGCTGCTCGTACTCCTGGCGGATCGTGGTCCAGTTGTCCACGAACAGGAACACGTCGCCGAACTCGCGCTCGTCCGTGCTCTCGGTGAACTCGGCACGGCGGGCGCGGAACGCCGCCATCGACTCGATCCCCTGCGCGGCGAAGAACTCCTCGCGCTGCTCCAGCAACGTCGTCAGCTCGGCGACGACCCGGCGGCAGCGCTGCGCGTCCCGGCGGGTCGCGTACCCGGACACGTGTGGCAGCCCGGCGATCGGCGCCAGCGCGCCGCCGCCCATGTCCAGCACGAACAGCTGCACCTCGGCCGGGGTGTGCGTCAGCGCGAGCACGCCCGCGATGTCCTTCATCAGCGTCGACTTCCCGCTCTGCGGCGCACCGACGATCAGCGCGTGCCCGGCCGCGCCGGAGAAGTCGGCCCACAGCAGGTCGCGGCGCTGCTCGAACGGCTTGTCCACCAGCGCCACCGGGATCGTCAGCTTCCCGTTGCCGCCCCAGCCGAGCGGGCACAGGCCGCGCGCGGCGTCCTCGCCCAGCGGCGGCAGCAGCTGGTCCAGCGTCGGCGGTTCGGCCAGCGGCGGCAGCCAGATCTGGTGCGCGGCCGGGCCGCGGCCCGCCAGCCGCGACAGCATCGCGCCGATGATCGTCTCGCCGGTGCCTTCGGCCGACGGCGCCGGAGAAACCTCGGTCGTCACCGGGATTTCCACCGGGGCCAGGGAAAACGGCAGCACGCCGAGCTCTTGGCCGTCCTCGCGCACGACCGTGCTGCGCGGCGGGAGCTCCCCGGAGACGTAGGCGGCCTTGAGCCGGATCAGCGTTTCGGTGTCGGACTTCAGGTACGCCGACCCCGGCACCGGCGGCAGGTGGTAGGCGTCCGCGACGCCCAGCACGGCCCGGCTTTCCGCGGCCGAGAACGTCCGCAGCCCGATCCGGTACGACAGGTGCGAGTCGAGCCCGCGCAGCCGCCCTTCCTCCAGCCGCTGCGACGCCAGCAGGAGGTGGATGCCCAGCGACCGGCCGAGCCGGCCGATGGCGACGAACAGGTCGATGAACTCCGGCCGCGAGGACAGCAGCTCGCTGAACTCGTCGATGATCACCAGCAGCGACGGCAGCGGGTCCAGCGGCGCGCCGTCCGCGCGGGCCTTCTCGTAGTCCCGCACCGACGCGTAGTTCCCGGCCGCGTGCAGCAGTTCCTGCCGCCGCAGCAGCTCGCCGTTGAGCGCGTCCGCCATCCGGTCGACCAGCGCGAGGTCGTCGGACAGGTTGGTGATCACGGCGCAGGTGTGCGGCAGCCCGGTCATCCCGGCGAAGGTCGCGCCGCCCTTGAAGTCGATGAGCGCCAGGTTCAGCGTCTCCGACGAGTGCATCACGGCCAGCGCGGTCACCAGCGTCCGCAGCAGCTCGCTCTTGCCGGACCCGGTCGCGCCGATGACCAGGCCGTGCGGGCCCATCCCGCCTTCGGCCGACTCCTTGAGGTCCAGCTCGACCGGACGGCCCTCCGGGTTGACGCCCAGCGGGATCCGCAGCCGGTCGCGAGCCGCGCGCGGCGCCCACGTGACGGCGGTGTCGGTGTCGCGCGGGTCGCCGATGCCCAGCAGCCCGGCCAGGCCGAACGTCGCCGACATCGGCTTCTCGCCGACGACCGCGGCCGGGGTGTGCAACGGCGTCAGCATCCGGGCCAGTGCTTCCGCGGCACCGCGGTCGAGGACGTCCGGGCGGCCGAGGAAGCCGAGCCGCTGCTCGCCGCCGTCGCCGACGACCATGCCGAGGGACTCCGGCGCGGTGTGCAGGCTCAGCAGCTTCTCACTAGAAGACGCCCGCGGGTGCTCCTGCCCGACCTCGATCACCGTGACGCCGAGCCGGCCGTCCACGCCGATCAGCCGGGGCTCGCCGTGGGCGTTGCCGCCGTCGACGACGACCACCAGGTGCGGCAGGTCCAGTTCGGCGGCCGCGCGGCGGCTGAACGCGGGCCGCTCGCCGAGGTCGGCGCCCAGCAGCTCGGCGAGCCCGGCCGCGGTGCCGTCGGCCAGCCGCCGCGAACCGACGGCGTCGGCCGCGCCGGCCGCCGTGGCGTGCGGCAGCCACTTCGCCCATTCCCAGTCGTGCTGGCGCTCCGGTGCCACGCAGAGCGCGACCCGCAGGTCCGCGGGGGAGTGGAAGGTGACGAGCTGGCACAGCAGCGCCCGCACCAGGCCGAGCACGTCGGGCCGCCGCCCGGCCACGGTGACCGCGGCGAACGACCGCAGCGACAACGCGACCGGCAGGCCGTCCACCGTCGAGTAGGTGCGGATGAAGTGCTTGAGGCTGGTGGAGGACACCGGGTCCAGGTCCTCCAGCGGCACGGTCTGCGGCGCCTTCAACGGCGTCGCGAGCCGCTGCGGCCCGGTGCCCGCGCGCACCTGCGCGAACTGCGGCTCGCTGCGGCGGCGGTCCCAGAGCTTCCCGGTTTCGACGTAGGCCCACAGGTCCGCCGGGTCCGGCTGGACGGCGATCATCGCCGCGCGCTGGCCGTCGGCGATGTCGCGGACCTGCGCGCGCAGCCCGGACAGGTACCGCTGGTAGTCCCGGCGTTCGTCGTTGATCTGCGCTTTCTTCGCCATCCCGCCGCGGCCCAGCGACATCACGACCATGCCGCCCATCGCGCAGAGGAACAGGGCGCCGAAGACGTAGGTCATCACGCCGCCGTCGCGTCCGATGTAGACGAACGACATCGCGCCCATGCCGAGCATCATCGGCAGGAACATCATCAGCTGCACCATGCCGCCCGACGAGCTCTTCGGGAGCATCGGCGGCGACTGCAGCACGATCTCGGACGGGCGCTCGGGCGTGAGGCTCATGCAGCAATGCTCCAGCGGATCGGGGTGGCTCTGACCGGTATTTTGGCCACTCGCCGCCGCGGCGCGGTGGGTACTTTTGCCGTCCGCCCGCTTCCGGGGCCGAACTTACGCTCGGGCCGAGCACACCCCCCGGAAGGAGACCCATGGCCGGCGAGTACCGGGCTGAGCCCGAGGCGATGCGCTCCGCCGTGGGCAACGTCGGGGGCATCATCGCCCACGGCATCAACGCCGTGGCCGACCTGGAACGGCTCGTCGTCCAGCCGATGTCGTTCGCCTCGTTCGGCAGCGCGGTCGCCGCGGCCAACGCGGCCCTGCACTCCGGCCAGATCACCGCCGTCCGGACGCTGCTGCAGCTGCTGCAGCAGATCAACGGGCTGGTCAAGGCCAGCGCCGACGCCTACCAGGCGGCGGACCAGGACGTGGCTTCCGGCTACGGCGGCGGGCACGCGCCGAGCGGCACCGCGTCGTCGATCTGGGGCAGCTCGCACGCCTCCGAACTCGCCACCCTGGCCATCAACGACAGCGCGGGCGCCCACGGCGAGCCCTCGTCGGTCGGGAACGTGCTGCGCTACCTGGGTGACGCGCAGCTGGGCCGGCTCGGCGACCACCCGATCACCGACACGCGCTTCCACGGCGTCGCCGACTTCAACGACTGGCTCGCCGGCGACGCCGACAACCAGGCGCGGGTCGGGCTGATCGAGGTCTACGCGGGCACCGCGCGCACCTTCTCCGACGTGCCGGGCGGCGTGCACAGCGGGGACGTCGTGGTCGTGGAGCCGCTGCTGTTCTCCGACCGCCAGCCGGTCATCGGCGTCGCCGGCGACGGCGGGCGCCTCTACAACCACGGGCTGCTCGACGCCCGCACCGGCGGGCTGGCGAGGGTCAGCGTCTACCGGCCCGCTTCCGTCGTCTGATCGTCCGCCCCCGAACTCCCTGTGAGGACCGATGCTGACTTTCCCGAACTCCAGCGCGATGGACGCGACCGCGTCTTCGGGTGGGCCGATCACCGTCCTGCCGCAGATCGTCACCGGACAGCCGGAGCAGATCGCGAAGCACGTGACCGACCTCGTCCGCAAGGCCGAGCAGTTCCTGAGCATGTACAACGAGCTGACCAAGGCCGCCGACCAGCTGGGCAAGATCTGGTCGGGGGCGGCGAGCGAGTCGGCGCTGAAGAAGATCAGCGACTCCCTCGGCCAGCTCACGAAGATCATCGACGTCGTGCAGAAGGGCGCCGAGCTCCTCGGCGTCTCCGGCACGCTGATCAAAACCGCGCAGGAGGCCTACCGCGCGGTGGTTTCCGCGGTGAACCCCACGGTCGCCGCGCTGATGTCGAACTGGTGGACCTACGGGGCCGCGGTCGCTTTGTCGACCGCGACGAGCGCGTCGCTGCGGGCGTTCATCACGTCGATCGGCGCGCTGCTCAAGGCGCTCGGCGCGGTGGACCTCGCCCAGCAGGTCACCACCCTCGCGCAGGTCATCGGCGAGATCGAGAAGCTCTTCCACCACTCCTCCGGCAGCTCGGGCGCGACACCACAGTCGTCGATCGGGAGCACCCCGGTCACCGCCCCGCAGACCCCGCCGCCGGTGGCGAGCCCGTCGGGGCAGCAGGCGGTGGCGGGCGGGAGCGGCGGGGGGATCCCGCAGCAGCCTTCGTTCACCGACTACACCCCGCCCGCGCTCGCCACCGGCGGCGGTTCCAGCACCGGGCCGGCGGTGGCCGGCAACGGCACCCCGTTGAACCCGGCGAACAGCTGGATCGCCGTGGACCCGGCGCAGCACGGCGCGACCGTGCCGACGCAGCCGGCGCCGGTCACCCAGCCGGCCCCGGTCACCGCGCCGGCTCCGGTGCACAGCGCCGACGAAGTCGTCATCCACACCAACCTCACCACCGGTGAGTCCACTGTGGAGGCTCCGGGCGGGCAGGACTTCGACCTCGACATCGCGCTGGACTACAACGGGAAGCACTTCAGCCAGCACGTCGGCTACGACGCGGCGGGGAACTAGCCGGTGGCGGGCTCGGGGGTCGTCGACGCGTCCGGGGTGGTCAGCTCGGTGCTGTCCGGGTACCGGCGCGTGCTCGTCGAGTGCCTGCGGTGCGTCACCGGGGATCCCGGCGCGCTGAGCGCCGCCTCGCAGCGGGTCGCGACCCGGGCGTCGGCGGTTTCGAGCCGGGCGCATGAGGTCGAGGAGTCCGCGAAGACCCTGCACGCGGACTGGGACGGCGACGCGTACACGGCGTTCGCGACGGCCGCCGCAGATCTCGGCAAGGAACTCGCCGAAACGGCGGCCAAGCTCGGCGACCAGGCGAACCGGCTCGCCACCGCGGCCCGGCTCGTGCAGTCCGCCGAAGCCGCCGTCCGCTCGGTGCTCGCGCAGTTCGACTCCTACGCCGCCCAGCTGACCGCGCAGGCCCGCGCGGTGAACTCCGCGTCGGTGGGTGCGTTCATCCAGGCCGCGCGGCAGCTCGGGGAGCAGAGCGTCGCCGCGGCCCGCCAGGTCGTCGACGAGTTCTCCGACGCGCTCGCCGAGCTGTTCCCGCCCGAAGGCGTCGGACGGCTGGAGCACGAGCTCGGCAAGTGGGCGCGCGGGCCGCTGCACTGGCTCAACGGCGAGCCGCTGGACGGCCGGAAGCGGCCGCGGACCGTGCCGTCGTGGTTCGGCAACTCGGGCTGGAAGAAGCTCACCTGGGACGGCCTCGAAGGGACGCGCGCGCCGAAGAAGGCGGACACGCCGTTCGGGCAGCCGGAGGCCGAGGGCCTGAAGAACAAGCTCGGGCGCAACACCGAGATCACCTACTACAAGTTCCAGCACGAGCAGGACGGCTTTTCCCCGGAGTACGACGGGAAGATCACGTCGAAGGGCTGGGACGCCGGCGCGTCCGGGCACGCGGAACTCGCGGCGCTGCACGGCGAAGCCGAAGCCAAGAAGGAGTGGGGCGTCGCCGAAGCCCACGCCAAGGGCACGGTGTTCGCCGGCGGCGAGGTGAGCGCGTCCGGCACGATCGGCGCCCACGGCGTCGGCGCGCACGCGAACGCCTTCGTCGGCGGGAAGGTCGAGGGCGAGGTCGCCGCGGACGTCGCCGGCCTCGGCGTCGGCGCGAACGGCACGCTGCAGTACGGGCTCGGCGCGCAGCTGGACGCCCAGGCCGTCTACGACGCCGGGCACGTCAAGGTCAACTTCAAGGCGGGCGCGGCGCTCGGCCTGGGACTGGGCGTCGGTGCGAAGATCGACATCGACCTGCCGAAGCTGGGCCACACGATCGGCGAATACGGCGGCGGGGCGGTCGACGCGGTCGGCCACGCGGCTTCGGACGCGGCCGACGCCGTCGGCGCCGCCTGGCACGACGCCGTTTCCGCCGTGGGGCTGTGATGACCCTTCCCCTCGACTTCGTCATCCCGGACGGCTGGACCGCCGTCGACCCGGGTGATTCCGGCGCGGTGTTCGTCGCCGTGCACGCGGCGGCCCCGGGCGAGTTCGTCCCGAACATCACCGTCAGCGTGCAGCAGCGGCCGGACGGCGCTTCGATCGACGCCATCGCGGCCGAAGCCGTCGAACGGCTTTCCCGGACGCTGGCCGGGCTCGAGGTGCTGAGCCGGCGTGACGTCGGTGACGCGGCCGCTCCCGCCGTCATGCAGCTCCTGCGCCTGCGCACCGGCGAAGGCACCGAGCTGATCCAGACCCAGGTGCACCTGACGGTCCCCGGCGCGGTGCCCGCGGACCGGCTGGTGCTCGAGCTCGCCTGCACGGCCGCGCCCGCGACCGCGCGGCGGCTCTCACCCGGTTTCCAGCGGTTCGTGGCCAGCGTCCACGTCCGCCAGCACGAAGGGAAAGCACAGTGACCGATCCGTACGCGGTGCCGGACATGGACGAGCTGCTCGCGCAGGTGCGCAAGCAGACCGAAGAGGTCCAGCGGATCCAGCGCACGGTCGAGGCGATGGAGGTCAAGGCGCACTCGCGGCAGAACGAGGTCACCGTCACCCTCCGCGGCGACGGCCGCTTCACCTCGATCGACATCGACCCCCGCGCGATCCGCGAGTACGACGCCCGCAACCTCTCGGAGATCGTCCTGGAGGCGGTCAACGCCGGGCTGCAGAAGCTGGCCGAGGCGTCGAGCGCCAAGTTCGCGCCGGTCATCGCGGCCGCGAAAGACGTGTGATGAGCGCCGACGTTCTCTTCCCCGCGGAGGCGGCATGAACACGGCTTCTCTGACGGGGACGACCCGGCGGGTCACGGTGGTCACGCCGAGGGCCCGCGTCGACGTCGCCCTGCCGCAGCAGTCGACGTTCGCCGAGCTGGTGCCGCAGCTGGTCCGGCTGGCCGGGGCGTCGGGCCAGGCGTCGGCCGACCACCCGGGCTGGGTGCTGTCGAGGCTGGGCGGCGCGCCGCTGGCACTGGGCTTGAGCGTTGCGGCGGCCCAGATCCGCGACGGCGAAGTGCTGCACCTGACCCCGCGGGAGCGCCCGCGGGGTCCGCTGCTGTTCGACGACGTCGTCGACTCGATCGCCAGCGTCGCCGACACGTCCGGCGGCTGGAGCCCGTCGGTGGCGCGGCGCTCGGGCCTGGTCGCCGCGGTGGTCCTGCTGCTGGCGGGCGGCCTGCTGGTGCAGGCGGCGGCGTCCGGCAGCGTCCTGGCCCCGATCGGGACCGGGCTGCTGGCCCTGGTGCTCCTGCTCGGCGGCGGCGCGCTGAGCCGTGCGTACGGCGACGCGGAGGCGGGCGCGGCGGGGTCGCTGGCCGGCGTCGGCGTGGCGCTGCTGGCCGGGATGTCGGTGCTGCCCCCGCACCCGCTGTTCTCGCTGTCGGCGGGCCCGCTGGCGGCGGGATTCGCGGCGGTGACGGTGTACGGCGTCCTGGCGGCGGTCTCGGTGGCCGACCGCCTGCCGTGGTTCGTGGCGATCACCGGCGCGGCGGGTCTCGGCGCGCTGACGACCGGTGTGGTCCTGCTGGCCGGTGTCTCCGCGGTGTCGGCCGCCGGGGTGGTCGCGGTGCTGGGCACGGCACTGGCGGCGGTGGCCCCGATGCTGGCGCTGCGCCTGGCCCGCCTGCCGTTGCCGCGGGTGCCGGACGACATGGAGGCGTTCCGCGCGGACGAGCAGCCGTCGCTGGGCACGGAGATGATCGGCCGGACGTCCCACGCGCAGGCGGTCCTGACCGGCCTGCTGGTGGCCTTGGGCCTGGTGGTGCTGGCGGCCTCGGTGGTGCTGTCCTCGGGCGGGCCGTGGGAGGCGGGGCTGGCGGCGTTGCTGGGCCTGGCGTGGATCCTCCGTTCGCGGTCGTACGCGGGCCGCGCGCAGCGGCTGGTGCTGGTCGGGTTCGGCGTCCCGGGACTGGTGTGCGCCGGGGTGTGGCTGGTGGCTTCGGGCCACCGCACGGCGGTGTTCGCGGCCGGGTGCGCGGTGGTCGTGGCGGCGGTGGTGTGCCTGGTGTACGCGACGCGGGTGGCGCGGGGCCTGCGGTCGCCGTACTGGTCACGGCTCCTGGACGTGACGGAGTTCCTCGTGCTGCTGTCGCTGGTCCCGGTGGTGGCGATGATCGCGGGGGTGTACGAAGCCGTCCGCGGCTGAACCGTCTGCGGGCGGTCGATGTTTTCGACTGAACGTTTCATTGACGGTGTCGCGAAGACACTGTTAAGACTGATTTGGGAGCGCTCCCAGGCTGTTGCCCGCCGACTCCTGGGAGATGCGATGTCACCACGTCCGGAACAGTCCGAGAACTCGCCGCTGCTGAAGCGGCGGACCGTCCTGGCGGCCGGCGCCGCACTGCCGGTGCTGGCCGCGGCCGCGACCCCGGCCGCGGCGGCCACCGCGGTGGTCGTCGAGCCGTCGAACGTGCAGCAGACGATCCTGGGTTTCGGCGGGATGAACCACACCGTCTGGATCAGCGACCTCACCGCCGCCCAGCGCGAGACGGCGTTCGGCAACGGCACCGGGCAGCTGGGGTTCACCGTGCTGCGCATCCCCGTGCACGAGGACCGCACCAACTGGAGCCGCGAGGTCGCCACGGCCAAGCGGGCGAGCGACCTCGGGGCCAAGGTGATCGCTTCGCCGTGGAACCCGCCCGCCTCGATGACCGAGAGCTTCTCCGGCGGCAAGCGGCTGAAGTACGGCTCCTACGGCGCCTATGCGCAGCACCTGAACGACTTCACCGCCTTCATGGCGAACAACGGCGTGAACCTGTACGGGATCTCGGTCCAGAACGAGCCGGACTACGCGTCGGCGTGGACGGCGTGGACCCCCGCCGAAATCGTCAAGTTCCTGCGCGAGAACGCCGGTTCGCTCACCACCCGGGTCATCGCGCCCGAGTCGTTCCAGTACCGCAAGGCCATGTCCGACCCCATCCTGAACGACGCCACCGCCCTGGCCAACGTGGACATCATCGGCACACACCTCTACGGCACCTCGTTCGCGGACCTGCCCTACCCGCTCTTCCAGCAGAAGGGCGCCGGCAAGGAACTGTGGATGACCGAGGTCTACTACCCCAACAGCACCGACTCGGCCGACCTCTGGCCGCAGGCGCTCGACGTCGGCGAGCACATGCACCGCGCGCTGGTGGACGGCCGGTTCCAGACCTACGTGTGGTGGTACATCCGCCGTTCGTACGGCCCACTGCGCGAGGACGGCCAGATCAGCAAGCGCGGCGCCTACATGGCGCACTTCGCGAAGTGGGTGCGCCCCGGCTACCAGCGGATCACCGCGACCGCGAACCCGCAGGCGAACGTCTACGTCTCGGCGTTCAAGAGCGGGACCCGGATCGTCATCGTCGCCGTCAACAAGAACACCGCGGCGGCCGACCTCGCGTTCACGCTCCGGGACACCGGGTCCGCGACCGCGCAGACCTGGCTGACGAACCAGAGCGCGAACCTCGCGCGCTCCACCGACGTCACCATCGCGAACGGGGCGTTCAACGCCCAGTTGCCCGCCCGCAGCATCCGGACGTTCGTCGTGAACTGACCTCAGCCGTCCAGGGCGAGCGGGAGTGTCTTCCGCACTCCGGCCCCGTGCCGCCCGTGCAGCGGGACCACGCCGGGCGGCACGGGAACCGGCGCACCCGCCCGCGCCCCGACCCGGATCGTCACTTCCGCCTTCTCCTTGCCGCCGGCCGTCCGCGTCAGCGTGTACGAAGTCGCCGTGAACGCCGCGCCCGGGACGGCCGGATCGAGGACCCGCGAAGACCGCGGGGTGAAGCACGTCTGCACCGAGTCGCCCCACGTCCAGGCCCGCCACCCCTCGGGCGCCCCGGAAGGAGGCCCCTGCACACCCAGCGCCACCCGCAGCTCCTTCGCCAGTTCCCCGGCCTCCAGCACCGTGCTCTGGTACCCCGCCTCGGCCAGAGCGCCCATCAAGCTCAACGCCGCCGACGCCGTGCTCCGCAGCGCTCCCAGGTCACCGCCGCCGCGGGCCAGCGCCGCGATCGGGGCCAGGTCCGGCCGGTAGCGCACGGCCAGCCACCGGACGCGCAGCACCTGGTCGCCGCGCGGGATCGCCCACGTCAGCAGCTGCGCCGACGCCAGCGGGATGTCCGCGCGCGCGTAAGCCGCGCGCAACGCCTCCACCAGCGGCCCGGGCGCTCCCGGACCCGGTGTCAGGCGGATCAGGGCGCTCCACCCGCCGTCGATCTCCGCGACGCCGAAGCGGTTGCCCGCGCGGTCGACGTGCTGGCGCACCTTGACCGGCCCCGCCACCGCCAGCAGCGGGTCCGGGCTGTCGCGGCGCGTGTCGTGGCGGCGCAACCGGAACGCCGTCCACGTCAGCGCCCAGCCGGCCGGGTGGTGCCCGGCGAAGCGCACCGACGTCAGCAGCACCAGCAGCCCGGCGAGCACGCTGACGGCAATGCGCACCGGCTGGGAAACGCCGCCGGCCAGCCACGCGAGCAGCACGGCGATGGCGGCGACCTCCCACAGCGCCGCCTGCAGCGGCCGGATCGGCAGCAGCCACGGCAGCGGTGCGGGCGCGGGCCGGGACGGCGCCGGGCGGACGGCGGTATCGACGGACACGGGCTCCCCTTTCCCCGGCCTCCGACGCTACTGCCTGCCCGGATAGGGCGTGGGCGTAAAAATTACCCTCGCCGCACCCCGGTCGGGTGCCTAGCATCGGGCGCTCGGGAGGTCGACGCACACAGCCGGGGGCACAGCAGCGTGTGGACGCAGCGGGACCAGATCCAGGCGTACCAGTTCCTCCGCCGCAGGCTGGTTTCCGCGCTCGTCGCCGCCGACGCCAACCACCCCGTCTCGCCCAGCCGCCGGCTCGTGCTGGGCACGGTCCTCGGCGTCGTGGCCGCGCTCCTGGTCACCGCCGTGTTCGGCATCATCGGGCTGCTGAACCCCGCCGGCGGCAAGGACTGGCTGGCCGGCGGCAAGGTGATCGTCGAGGAGGGCACCGGCGCGCGGTTCGTGCTCGGCGCCGACGGCGTGCTGCACCCGGTCCTCAACTACGCGTCCGCGCGGCTGCTGGCCGGCGGCACCGGCGACGCGACCGTGTCCGTGTCGCCGGAGAACCTCGGCAAGGCGGGCCGCGGCACCCAGATCGGCATCCCCGGCGCCCCCGACTCGCTGCCGTCGCCCCACGCGCTCGTGGACGTCCCCTGGACGAGCTGCAGCCGGACCACGCAGGACGCGCCCGCGTCGGCCGAGCCGCGCACCGCCGTCCTGCTCGCCGCGCCCGCGTCCGGCGTCGAACTGCCGCGGGACCAGGGCGTGATCGTGCGGCTGCCGCAGGGGGAGCGGTTCCTGCTGGCCGGCGGACGGCGCTACAAGCTGAGCGACGAGGCCGCGACCGCGCTGCAGTTCGACAGCTACCCGACGATCGCGGTGTCCTCGCGGTGGATCGACACCGTCCCGGCCGGGCGCGACCTCACCGCGCTGCCGGTCGGCGGCGCCGGCGACCCGGGACCGGCGGTGGGCGGGCGCGGCACCCGGGTCGGCGAAGTCCTCGCCGTCGTCGACGCCATGGCCGCGCCCGGTGCGGCCACGTCGTACTACCTGGTCCACCGCGAGGGCCTCGAGCCGGTCGGGCAGACGGAGGCGAGCCTGCTGGTGACGACGGCGGCCAACGCCGCCGCCTACGCCGGGCCACCCGCGCCGGTGGAGGTCCGCGCAGCCGACGTCGCCGCCGTCGCGAAGGTCGCCGCGCCGCGCGCCGGCGGGGCCGACCCGGCCGCCTACCCCGACCGCATCCCCGGCAAGGCGCCGATCACCGGCGGTTCCGTCGCGCTGTGCGTTCAGGGCAGCCGGTTGCTCGTTTCGGCCGAATTCCCGCTTCCCGCCGGCGCCAAAGCCATCCAGGTCGCCACCCGGACCGAAGCACGGGTGGCCGACGAGGTTTTCGTCCCTCCGTCCGGAGGTGCTGTCGTCGTCGAGGCCGGTTCGGTCACCGCCTACCTGGTGACCGATACGGGCCGCAAGTACCCGGTGGTGAACGGGCAGGCTTTGGCTTCGCTCGGTTACGGAAGCGTGGCCAGGCCGCCGGTCACCGGTAGTTTGCTGGCATTGGTGCCGACGGGCCCCGCGCTGGACCCGGCCACGGCCGGGCGGCCGGCTCCGTCGGGTGGAACGGGGTGAAAGTCGTGCACATGACACAAGAGCGTCCGACCGAGGGTGAGCTGGACCAGGGGCGGGTCCGGGTCGCGGTCGTCGAAGACCACCCGCTGTACCGCGTCTCCGTGGAACGGGTGCTGGCCGAGGCCGACTTCGTCGAGCTCGGCGCGGTCGTCGATTCGGTCGCCCGGTTCCACGTGCACCGGCAGCCGCCGGGCAGCGTGGTCCTGCTCGACCTGGGCCTGCCGGGCGTCGCCGGGGCGGCGGCCGTGCTGGAGGTGTGCGAGCTCGGGCACCACGTCCTCGTCGTGTCCGCGCAGGCCGAGCCGGAGGTCGTGCTCGGCGCGATCGCCGCGGGGGCGCGCGGGTTCCTGTCGAAGGACGTCGACGCGGACGAGCTGCTGATCGCGATCAAGACGGTCGCCGACGGCGGCGCGTACGTCTCGGCGGTGGTCGCCGGGATGATCATGAAGGACAACGCCGACCGGCCCGCCGTGTCGGCCGAAGCGGAGCTGTCCCCGCGCGAGGAGCAGGTGCTGCGGCTGGTGGCGGCGGGGGAGCGGGACGTCGACATCGCGTTGATCCTCGGCATCGGCGTCCGGACGGTCCGCGGCTACCTCGACCGCATCCGCGACAAGACGGGCGAACGGCGGCGGCCGGGCCTGGTCAAGGAGGCCATCCGCCGCGGCCTGATCGGCGAGGCGGGCCCCCGGCGCGGCGGCCGCAAATGAGCGGGCGCATCGCGGTGGGGGTCATCGAAGACCACCCGCTCTACCGGTACGCGCTGACCCGCGTGCTGACCGAGGCCGCGGACATCGAGCTGGGCGCGGTCGCCGACTCGGTGGCCCGGTTCGCGGTCCAGGACCAGCCGGCGGGCAGCGTCGTCGTGCTCGACCTGAAGCTCCGGGGTGTCCAGGACGCGGCCGCGGTCCTGGAAGTGGGGCAGATGGGGCACAAGGTGCTGGTGGTGTCCGCCCACGCGGAACAGCCGGAGGTCCTCGGCGCGATGCAGGCGGGCGCGAAGGGCTTCCTGTCGAAGGACGTCGACGGCGACGAGCTCCTGCGCGCGATCCGCACGATCGCCGACGACAACGCGTACGTGTCGCCGACGCTGGCCGGGATGATCATCCAGGACAGCGAGGAGCGGCACGCGGGCCCGAAGATCGTGCTGTCGGAGCGCGAGAAGCAGGTGCTGCGCCTGGTGGCGGCGGGCGAGCGGGACGTCGACGTGGCGGAGATCCTGAACATCAGCGTCCGCACGGTCCGCTCGTACCTGGACCGCATCCGCGACAAGACCGGCGAACGCCGCCGCGCGGGCTTCGTCCGCGTCGCCATCCGCGAAGGCCTCCTCCGCTAGCCGGAACTCGCGTGATCAGCGCCGCAACTCGCGTGATTGAAGCCGGAACTCGCGAGTTACGGCTCCGATCACGCGAGTTCCGGCCTCGATCACGCGAGTTCCGGGCCGGATCACGCGAGTTCCGGCTTCAGAGCCGCCGGTTGGCCAGGGCTCCCGTGGCTGCGCGGGCCTGGGCCGAGACCGCCGGGTCCACGTCCACCAGGAGGGTCTCGGGAGCGGGACCCGCCTGAGCGACCACCCGGCCGAAGCCGTCCGCGACCAGCGAGTACCCGATGCCCGTCGGTGCCTTCGGGTTGACCGTGAGGCCGGTCGCCGCGGGGTCGGCCTGGCCGCAGCCCAGCACCCAGCAGCCCGAATCCAGCGCCCGCGCCCGCACCAGGACCTCCCACTGCTCGCGCTTGCCCGCGCCCGCCCCCCATGACGTCGGCAGCAGCACGACGTCGGCGCCGTCGTCCGCCAGCGCCCGGAACAGCTCCGGGAACCGCACGTCGTAGCAGGTCGCGACGCCGTGGACGACGCCGTCCAGCTCGAACGTCGTCGCCGTGGAACCCGGCGCCACCGTGTCGGACTCGGCGAACCCGAACGCGTCGTAGAGGTGGATCTTGTCGTAGCCGCGGTGGTGCCCGCCGCCGGTGATCAGCAGCGTGTTGCGGACGCGCCCGTCGCCGGCCGGGGTGAACATCCCGGCGACGACCACGACGTCGTGCTCGGCGGCCACCGCGGCCACGGCCGACGCCCAGGGTCCGTCGAGCGGCTCGGCGACCGGTTCGAGCGGCCGGCCGAAGCGGGCCATGGTCGCCTCGGGGAACACGACGATCCGCGCGCCGTCCGCCGCCGCGGCCTCCACGCCGGAGCGAACGAGTTTCAGGTTCGCCTCCGGATCGTCGCCCGAGTTGACCTGGCACAACGCGATTCGCGCCACCGCTGCCTCCTGCATGCTGGGATCGGCCGTCACCGGGGAGTATCGCTGAAAAGCGGCTGGGCGTGACCTCGTACCCTGGTGGGCATGCTGAACCGCACCGACCTGCGCGGGCAGGTCCCGACCGCCGCCGAACTGCGCGCCACGCTGCCCCGCGCCGAATACGACGTGGACGCGGCGCTGCACCACGTGCGCCCGGTGGTCGAGGCGGTCCGCGACCGCGGTGTCGACGCCGTCCTCGAGTACACCGAAAAGTTCGACAAGGTGCGGCCCGCGTCCGTGCGGGTGCCGCGGGCCGCGTTGACGCAGGCACTGGCGCAGCTGGACCCGGCCGTGCGCGCCGCGCTCGAGGAGTCGATCACCCGCGCCCGGAAGGTGCACGCCGAGCAGCGCCGCACCGACGTCACGACGACCGTCGTCGAGGGCGGCACGGTCACCGAGAAGTGGGTGCCGGTCGAGCGGGTCGGGCTGTACGCCCCGGGCGGGCTGGCCGTGTACCCCTCCACCGTGGTGATGAACGTCGTCCCGGCGCAGATCGCCGGCGTCGGCTCGCTGGTCGTCTGCTCGCCGCCGCAGGCCGCGTTCGACGGCCTGCCGCACCCGACCATCCTCGCCGCGGCCGAGCTGCTCGGCGTCGACGAGGTGTGGGCGGCCGGCGGCGCGCAGGCCGTCGCGCTGCTGGCGTACGGCGGCACGGACACCGACGGCGCCGAGCTCGCCCCGGTCGACATCGTCACCGGGCCGGGCAACATCTACCTGACCGCGGCCAAGCGGCTGCTGCGCGGCCTGATCGGCATCGACGCCGAGGCCGGGCCGACCGAGATCGCCATCCTCGCCGACGAGACGGCCGACCCGGTGCACGTCGCCGCCGACCTGATCAGCCAGGCCGAGCACGACCCGCTCGCCGCGAGCGTCCTGGTGACGACGTCGATCGAGCTGGCCGACGCGGTCGACAAGGAGCTGGTGAACCGCGTCGCTGCGACGAAGCACAGCTCGCGGGTCGCCGAAGCCCTGGGCGGCAAGCAGTCCGGCGTCATCTTGGTGTCCACAGTGGACGACGGGCTGCGGGTCGTCGACGCCTACGCCGCCGAGCACCTGGAGATCCAGACGGCGGACGCGCGTTCGGTCGCGGCCCGGGTCCGCAACGCGGGCGCGATCTTCGTCGGCGCGTACGCCCCGGTTTCGCTGGGCGACTACTGCGCCGGGTCCAACCACGTCCTGCCCACCGGCGGGTTCGCCCGCCACTCCTCGGGCCTGTCCGTGCAGAGCTTCCTCAAGGGCATCCACGTCGTGGACTACACCGAGGACGCGCTGCGCGAGGTCGCCGGCCGCGTCGTCGCGCTGGCCGACGCCGAGGACCTGCCCGCGCACGGCGAGGCCGTCACCGCGCGGTTCGGAGGAGCGGTCCGATGACGATCGGCGAAGAGGTCACGCTGGACCAGCTGCCGCTGCGGGAGGACCTGCGCGGCAAGTCGCCCTACGGCGCACCGCAGCTGGACGTCCCGATCCGGCTCAACACGAACGAAAACCCGTACCCGCCGCCGCCTGCGCTGGTCGCGGACGTGGCCGAGGCGGTCCGGCTCGAGGCGGCCGAGCTGCACCGCTACCCGGACCGCGACGCGGTGGCGCTGCGGCAGGACCTGGCGGACTACCTGAGCGTGTCGACGCGGGTGGTGCTGTCGGAGGCGAACGTCTGGGCGGCGAACGGGTCCAACGAGGTGCTGCAGCAGATCCTGCAGGCGTTCGGCGGCCCCGGGCGCAGCGCGCTCGGCTTCGAGCCGTCGTACTCGATGCACCCGATCATCGCCTCGGGCACCCGCACCGAGTGGGTGCCGACGCCGCGCCGCGAAGACTTCACGCTGGACACGGCCGCGGCGGCCGCGGTCATTGCGGAACGGCGGCCGGACATCGTGTTCGTGACCAGCCCGAACAACCCGACGGGTGGCTCGATCCCGTTGCCGGAGCTGCGCGCGCTGCTCGACGCGGCCACCGGGATCGTGGTCGTCGACGAGGCGTACGCGGAGTTCTCGTCGCAGCCGAGCGCGGTCTCGCTGCTGGCGGACTACCCGTCGTCGTTGATCGTGTCGCGCACGATGAGCAAGGCGTTCGCGTTCGCGGGCGGCCGGCTCGGCTACCTGGCGGCGGCGCCGGCGGTGGTCGACGCGCTGCAGCTGGTGCGGCTGCCGTACCACCTGTCCCGGCTGACGCAGGCGGCCGCCCGGGCGGCGCTGCGGCACGCGGACGCCACTTTGGGCAGCGTGCACAAGCTGGCGGCCGAGCGCGATCGGGTCGTGGAAGCGTTGGCGGGCCTGGGTTACGACCCGGTGCCCAGCGACGCCAACTTCGTCCTCTTCGGACGGTTTTCCTCGCCTGCGGACGCATGGCAGTCCTATTTGGACCGCGGGGTGCTGATCCGCGACCCTGGCATCCCCGGTCACCTGCGCGTGAGCATCGGCACCCCGGAAGAGAACGACGCCTTCCTCGAGGCGAGTAAGGAAGTCTCGCGATGACCCGCATCGGCAAGGTCGAACGGACCACCAAGGAGTCCTCGATCTCCGTGCAGCTGGACCTCGACGGGACGGGCGAGGTCGAGATCTCGACCGGCGTCCCGTTCTACGACCACATGCTGACGGCGTTCGGCGTCCACGGTTCGCTGGACCTCAAGGTCGACGCCACGGGCGACGTCCACATCGACGCCCACCACACGGTCGAGGACACGGCGATCGTCCTGGGCCAGGCGATCCGCCAGGCCCTGGGCGACAAGAGCGGCATCCGCCGCTTCGGCGACGCCTGGATCCCGATGGACGAGACACTGGCCCACGCGGCGATCGACGTGTCGGGCCGCCCGTACTGCGTCCACGTGGGCGAGCCGGAGCAGTTCAACACCTTCACGATCGGCGGCAACTACCCGTTCGTGCTGACGCGCCACGTGTTCGACTCGCTGGCGTTCCACGCGCAGATCGCGTTGCACGTGAGGGTGATCCACGGCCGCGACCCCCACCACATCGCGGAGGCGGAGTACAAGGCGGTGGCAAGGGCCCTGCGCGCGGCCACGGAACCGGACCCGAGGGCGGGCGGCATCCCGTCGACGAAGGGCGTCCTGTGAGCAACGGAGTGGTCGGAGTCCTCCTGCTGGCCCTGGGCGGCTTCCTGCTGGGCGGGGTGTACTCGACCTGGAAGACGGCGAAGTTCATGGCGGTGGTCCTGGGAGTGGCCGCAGCCCTCGCCATCGGCGGCGCGATCTTCTGGTTCTCGAGCTGACGCGAAGCCGCCCGGCGGTATGATGACCGACCGTGGGCAGAGCGGGACTTCTCGTGATCATCCTGGGTGTCGCCGGACTGCTGGCGCACCTGGTCCTCGCCGTTCCGCCGCAGACCACGGGCGTGGTCGCGGGCGGTTCGTGGGTCGCGATCGGCATCGGCACGCTGCTGCTGCTGACGGCGCTCGCCCAGAACGGCTACGGCTACGGGATCTTCGTGCTGGCCGTCGGCATCGCAGCGGTGGTCGCCCAGAGGTTGACGCACTTCGACGAGCGGATCCACGCTCCGCAGCCGCTGTTCGGCATCGTGGTGGCGTGCCTGGTCGGCATCGGCGCGATCGCCGTGTCCTTCGCCAACGATGGGGACGACGCCATCGTCAGGCTGCCGTTGTTCGCGGTGGCGTCGTTGCTGGCCGACATCTTCGTCGACTTCGGTTCCGGCTGGGACAGCTTGATGAACGTGGGCACTGCGTCCTTCGCCGCCGCGTTCGTCGTCGATGCGGCATCTCTCTTCCTCTATGACGGCTTCACCCGCGCGGGTTCGGTGACGACCTACGACGGGAGCCACTTGCTGCTGGCCGCGAGCGCGGGGGTGGGCGTGGCGGCGGTGCTGATCACCATCATGGCGTCGTTCGACCTGCCGTCGTTCGTCGACGCCCTGCTGACGTCGGGGGCGGTCCTCGGCGGGTACCTGATCGTCCCGCTCCTCGGGTTCCTGCTCCTCTATTGGCTCGTCGGCCGCGGGACGTGGGAAGTGGTGCCGGACAGGGTGTTCATCGACGCGGCCGGCAGCAAGTCCGGTTTCTCGGCTTTCGGTGCGCTCGCGGTCGGCCTCGCCGCCGTGGCGGCGCTGGTCACGGCGATCGTCGGGGAACTGGCGGGCTGGCTGGTGACCGCCCTCGAAGTGGGTGCGGCCGGTGCAGCTTTGATCGCCGTCCGCTGGGGGATGCGGGCGCTCACCGAACTGGCCTTCCTCATCAGGTCGGGGGCTCGGCCGGGCGGGATCGCCCGGGTGCTGGAGGAGTTGCGCCGGTCCGACCCGGTGTTCCGTCTGCTGCCTGGCTCAGGAAAACCATGACGTCGGCGACCAGCGCGGGAACGGCGTGCTGATCGCGGAGCATGCCCTGCGCAATCCACTCCGCCTCGTCGCGGTGGCCGAGATCGGCGAGTTCCCGGATCGCTTGGATGCGCACGGGCTCGGGCAGCTCGGCGGCGGCGAGCAGCATCGCCATGGCGATGCCCCAGAGCTGCCTGGCATCGACGTCCGTCACTTCCGCGCCGTCCGGGACCAGTTCGCCGACGTCCCACTCGTCGTTCTTCTCCCACATCCGGCCCTTGGCCAAGTCCTTGCACAACCGCTTGACGGCGGAGACCGCCCGGGCCGTGTCCGGTACCCCAAAGCCCTGCAAGGCCTGCTCGGCGAAGAACGTTTCTCCGGCGACTGCCAGCTCCGAGACGAACCGCAGCCGGGCGAGCACCGGCCAGGTGGGGTGCATCGCGGCCGAGGCGAGTTGGGTGTTCGTGGTGCCGCCGCGGGGGAAGCCGCTCACGAGAGCGTCGGCTTCGGCGATGGTGTGCAGCGGCGACGGGCGTTGGACCGGTGGTGCCGCCGGCCGAGGCGGCGGTGGGGCCACGGCCCGAGCAGGCGCGGCCGGCGCCGGGCGGTAGGCGCGGTTGCGCACCAGGGCGAAGTCGCTCACCGAGTCGCTGTGCGTGATCTTCGGCTCGGGGTGCTCGCGTTTCCGCATCCGGCTGCGGAGTTCCCGGTAGACCGCGGACAACGACAGCAGCGCCCCCTCGTCGGGCAGTCCTTCCCGCAGCACCCTGATGAGCTCTCCGGAGAAGACCGTGTGCCGCTCGCCCTCGACGAACAGGGAGGCCAGGTGCCGGGGCGCGGAAGCGAGGCCGCACGTGCCCGAGGTCTCGATCTGGTCGAGCACCCCGGACGCCTCGTTCGCCATGGCCTTGCCGAAGGCGCGGCCGGAGTAGCAGCAGTCCAGAATGACGATCTTGATCCTGGCGTCGCTCTTGTTCACCGCCCGGCGCAACGTCTCGACGCGCAGCGAGTGGAATTCCTTCTCCGCTTCGATCGTGTCGCTCGTGGCCAGGAGGAGCTCGCTGTTGATGTCCACGAGTCCGTGGCCGGCGTAGTACACGATCAGGGTATCGGTCGCGGTGCGGCACCAGCGCGCGATCTCCAGCCCCGCGTCGTCCTTGTGCCGCGGGTTGACCATCGTGCGGACGTTGCCCGGCAGGAAGCCGCCGAGCTCCGGGTCGGCGAGGACGGCAGCGAGGTCGTCGACGTTGGCTCTTGCCTGGGCGATGTCATCCAGCGCCGGGTCGTCGTACTGGGCGGCGCCGATGAGAATCGCTTTGGAGCCCGCGGGGTCGGCCAGGCGCATTCATTCCTCGCCGAGTTGCTTGGCCAACGCGATCGCGGTGTCGTTCAGGTCCTTCACGGCGGTCCGGTGGATGCGCTCCCCTTTGAGAGAAACGGTTTTGTCGCCTGCCTTCACCGTGATGTCGACCTTCATGCCCCGCGTTCTGAGGTAGGCGACGAGAGCTGTGGTCATCGCGGTGAACCCGCTGGTGATGACCAGCGAGACCGTGTCGAGGGCCGGGCCCATCGTGCCCTTGCCGGCGGACTGGTTGTCCAGACGCGCATTTCCAGGGAAGTCTTGTTCGAGCCAGTCCAGCAGGCCGAGCGCGTCGTCTTCACCCTCGACCGTGATCAATACTGTCGTCCCCGTCACACGTCGTAGTGTAATTCGTGCTCGCTGCGGGAACGACAAAGCCCGGCCGTGACGTGGTTTTGTCACGTCACGACCGGGCCGGGGAATTCGGTGCTAGCGGTTCGCGCCGACCAGTTCGCGTCCGTCGTCGCCAGGGGCGTCGTCCAGCTGCTTCGTCAGCTTCTCGCCCTCCACGTCCACGTCCGGCAGCACGCGGTCCAGCCACTTCGGCAGCCACCACGCGCCGCGGCCGAGGAGGGACATCACCGCCGGTACCAGCGTCATGCGGACCACGAACGCGTCCACCAGCACGCCGAACGCCAGTGCGAAACCGATCGACTGGATCAACGACGACTCCGCCAGCACGAAGCCGGCGAACACGCTGATCATGATCAGCGCCGCCGCGACCACCACGCGGGCGCCGTGGCGGAAGCCCGTCACCACCGCCTCCTGCGGCTGCGCGCCGTGGACGTGCTCCTCGCGCATCCGCGTCACCAGGAACACCTGGTAGTCCATCGCCA
The DNA here is from genome assembly GCF_046549135.1 of Amycolatopsis sp. lyj-23. Taxonomy (NCBI): domain Bacteria; kingdom Bacillati; phylum Actinomycetota; class Actinomycetes; order Pseudonocardiales; family Pseudonocardiaceae; genus Amycolatopsis; species Amycolatopsis sp. lyj-23. The sequence goes on from NZ_JAJPWN010000005.1 coordinate 108,602, forward strand.
AGCCGAACAGCACGCCGATCAGCAGGATCGGCAGCATGCTCATGATCGGGCCGGTCGAGGAAACGCCGAGCACGTCCGTCAGCCAGCCCCACTGGAACACCGCGACCACCGCGCCGAACGTGGCCGCGACCGAGCCGAGGAAGCCGATCGTCGCCTTCAGCGGCACCACCACCGAGCGGAACACCAGCATCAGCAGCACGAACGCCAGCCCGACGATCAGCGCCAGGTACGGGAGCATCGCGTCCGACAGCTTCTCGGAGACGTCGATGTTCGCCGCGGTCTGGCCGGTGACCGCCAGCTTCGCGTCCAGCTTGCCGGACTCCGTGCGGATCGCGGCGACCAGGTCCTCGGTCTGCTGGCTGCTCGGACCACTCTTCGGGATCACCGTCAGCAACGCCGTGTCACCCGCCTGGTTGACCCGCGGCGGAGTGACGGCGGCGACGTCGGGCAGCTTCTGGATGTCGGCCGCAGCTTGGCCGAGGGCGGCCTGGCGGTTGGCGCTCTGCGAGACGTCGACGACGACCAGCAGCGGCCCGTTCGAGCCTTCGCCGAAGCTGCGGCTGGCGATCTCGTACGCCTTGCGCTGCGTCGACTCCGGCGCCGCGGTGCTGTCGTTGGGCAGGCCGAGCTGCATGCTCAGCGCGGGCAGCGCGACGACGGCCATCCCGGCCAGCGCGACGAGCAGCACCGGGATCCGGTGCCGGCCGACGAACCGCGCCCAGCGTTCGCCGTGCGTCGGTTCGACCGGCTTGCGGCGCAGCCGGATCCGGCCGCCGGCGACGCGGGCCCCGGCGAAGCCGAGGATCGCGGGCAGCAGCGTCAGGGCGATCAGCACGGCGATCGCGACGGTGACGGCGGCGGCGACGCCCATCTGGCCGAGGAACGGGATGCCGATCACGGTCAAGCCGGCCAGCGCGATGATGACGGTCAGCCCGGCGAAGACGACGGCGGACCCGGCGGTGCCCGCGGCGCGGCCCGCGGCCTCTTCGGGCTCGCGGCCGATGCTCAGTTCGTGGCGGTAGCGCGACACGATGAACAGCGCGTAGTCGATCCCGACGGCCAGGCCGATCATCAGCGCCAGGACCGGCGTGTTCGAGTTCAGCTCGAGGAACCCGGAGGCGAGGAAGATGCCCGCCATCCCGGTGCCGACGCCGATCAGCGCGGTGAGCAGCGGGATCCCGGCGGCGAGCAGCGAGCCGAACGTGATGACCAGCACGACGGCGGCGACCGCGACGCCCAGGCCTTCGGTGGCGCCGGTCGCGGGTACGCCCTGCACGGCGTCGCCGCCGAACTCGACGGTGAACCCGGCGGCGCGAGCGGCGTTCGCGGTGTCGAGCAGCGCCTGACGATCTTCGTCCGTCAGCTCGTACGCCTTCGCTCCGTAACTGACCTGGGCGAGCGCGACGCGCTGATCGGGGGAGATCGACCGCGCCTGGAACGGGTCGACCACGGCGACGACCTTCGGCGCCGACTTCAGCCGGCCGGCCAGCGCTTCGACGGCGGCCTTGCCCTTGGCGTCGGTCACCGTGGTGCCGTCCGGCGCCTCGATGACCACGCGCGCGGTGGCGCCACCCGCGTTGGCCTGCGGGAACTTCTCGGTGAGCTGGTCGATCGCCCGCTGCGACTCGGTGCCGGGGATCGTCACCGAGTTCGACAGCTGGCTCGACAGCGTCAGCGCGCCGAGGCCCAGCGCCACCAGGACCGCCGCCCAGACGGCCGCGACCAGCGCTCTGCGCCGGAAGGAAAACCGGCCGAGCCGGTACAGGAAGGTCGCCACGAGTCAGCTCCGTTTCGCCCGAACGGGGTCGGTTCACTCCATAGGGTCTACTCCAAGCTAGCCGATCGGCAAGGGGGACTCCAAGCCGATCGGCAAGTATGTGACTTGCCGAACAGCAAGGTTTATTCCTAGCCGGTCGGCTAGTAAGGCGGTTTGCCGATCGACAGGGCGTGACGTAGGCTCCGACGGCTGCTGAGGAGGAAGAATGACCGCCGGCCCGGCCGAGGACACCCGGACCCGACTGCTGCACACCGCGCTGCGCCTGTTCACCGAACACGGGGTCGAGGGCACGTCGCTGCAGATGATCGCCGACGCGCTGGGCATCACCAAGGCGGCCGTGTACTACCACTTCAAGACGAAGGCGGAGATCACCGAGGCGGTCGCCGAACCGGGCGTGCGCGACCTGGACGAGCTCGTCCGCCGCGCGGCGGCCCAGAAGCGCCGGGGCGCGCAGGTGGACCTGCTGCTGGAGGGGTTCGTCGACCTGGTGATCCGCCACCGGGCGCTGGTGGCGCTGTTTTCGAGCGACCCGGGCATCGCCCGCGCGATCGAGAAGTCGGCTCACGGCGGCATGGAGGGCTTCGGCCAGGTGCTGCTCGGGATCCTGTCGGGCCCGGACCCGGACACGACGGCCCGGGTCAACGCCCTGGTGACGTTGACGGGCATCGCGATGGCGGGCGGCTCCCCGGACCTGGCCGGCCTGGGCGACGAAGAGCTGCGCACGGAACTCCTGGACGTGGGCCGCCGCCTCCTGGGCCGCCCCCGCCGCCGAACCCCCACCTCGCTCGCCGCCCTCTGACCCGGCCGACCCTCCAGGTACGCAAGCCGGCCCTCCAGGTACGCAAGCCGGCCCTCCAGGTACGCAAGCCGGCCCTCCAGGTACGCAAGCCGGCCCTCCAGGTACGCAAGCCGACCCTCCAGGTACGCAAGCCGACCCTCCAGGTACGCAAGCCGACCCTTCGGGTACGCGGGCTGACCCCGCCGGCGGCGGTCAGCTGGTGAACGCCAAGTACTCCGGTGGCACCGCCGACGTCAGCCAGACCCCGTTCGCGCTCACCTGGAACGCGTGCCCGGCCTTGGTCATCGCAGCCGCGTCGACCCGGAGGACCACCGGCTTGCCGCGGCGGGCGCCGACGATCCTCGCCGTCTCGATCGTCGCCGAGAGGTGGACCGCGTGGCGGTTCATCGGACGCAGGCCTTCGCGGAAGATCGCGTCGAGGTGGGTCGCCACCGTGCCGTGGAAGAGCACGTCCGGTGGTGTCGCGTCCGGCAGGTCGAGGTCGACCTCCACGCTGTGGCCCTGGCTCGCGCGGATCCGCGTGCCCGTTCCGTCGAACGCGAACCGGCGCTTGTTGTTCTTCTCGACCACTTCCTCGAGCTCCTCGCGGGTGATCGCGAGGGCCCGCAAGAGGGCGTCGACCGCCACCCAGCCGCCGGGGGCGAGCGTCAGGCCGAGGGCGGCGGGGTCGTGGCGCAGGTGCCGGGCCAGCCGCTTCGAGAGGCGGGTCAGCTGCTTTTCGTTCATCGCCGTTCCAGCATCGCGCCGCGCGCAAGCGGTTTAGATGCCGCCCTCGACCGCGGGACGCAGTTTGCTCGCGCCCGGACCGAAGCGCGCCAGCTCGTCGTCGTTGTTGTACAGCGCGCAGCTGCGCAGGGAAAGGCAGCCGCAGCCGACGCAGCCGGTGAGGCGGCTGCGGAGCCGTTGCAGGGCGTCGATCCGCGCGTCGAGCTCCTGCTGCCAGTCGCGGGACAGCCGCGCCCAGTCCGCCTTCGTCGGCGCGTGGTCCACCGGCAGCGTCGACAGCGCCGAGCTGATGTCCTCGAGCGAAAGCCCGACCCGTTGCGCGGCGCGGATGAACGCAATCCGGCGCAGCACCGAGCGCGCGTAGCGGCGCTGGTTGCCCGCCGAACGCTCCGAGCTGATCAGCCCCTTCTCCTCGTAGAACCGCAGTGCCGTGTGCGGCACCCCGCTGCGTTCCGCCACCTGTCCGATGCTGAGATGTTCAGCGAGCCTGGTCACCAGGTCAGGCTATCCTTGACTTCGAGTTTAGTCGAGGTTGCATCGTCGGGCCATGACCACTGTGACCGAATCCGGCTACGCCGGCCTCCCCCGGCTGATCGCGCTGATGACCGGCGACGAAAAGCACAGCGCCGCCGCGGAGTCCACTTTGGACGTCCTGTGGGTGCTCTACGACCGCGTGCTCGACGTCACGCCCGGGAACTTCCGCGAACCCGGCCGCGACCGGTTCCTGCTGTCCAAGGGCCACGGGCCGATGGCCTACTACGCCGTGCTCACCGCGAAAGGTTTCATCGCCGAGGAAGAGCTGGAGTCGTGGTCCGATCCGGTGTCGCGGCTGGGCCACCACCCCGACCGGCGCCGCATCCCCGGCGTCGAAATCTCCAGCGGGTCGCTCGGCCACGGCCTGCCGATCGCGTTCGGCACCGCGCTCGGCCTGCGCGCCCGCGGCCTGACCGGCGCGAAGGTCGTGACGCTCGTCGGCGACGCCGAGTTGGACGAAGGCTCGAACCACGAGGCGATCGTCGTCGCGGCGCGCGAAGGCCTCGAAAACCTGACCACGGTGGTGATCGACAACCAGTCGTCGACGCGCGGCTGGCCGGGCGGCATCGCGCGCCGCTTCGGCGTCGAGGGCTGGGAGACGCGCACGGTGTCCGGCCGCGACCACGACGCGCTGTACGAGGCCTTCACCACCGCCCACCCCGGCCGGCCGCTGGCCGTGGTCGCCGTCGTCGAACCGAAGGGCTGACCATGCTGTCGATGCGCGAAGAATTCCTCGCCACCACCGAACGGATCATCGACGCCGACCCGGACGTCGCGGTGGTGCTGGCCGACATCTCGGCAGCCCAGTTGGCGGGCGCGGCGCGGCGGCACCCCGACCGGGTGATCAACGTCGGCATCCGCGAACAGCTGCTGGTCAGCACGGGCGCCGGCCTGGCGCTGGCGGGGTTGCGCCCGATCGTGCACACGTTCCCGCCGTTCCTGGTGGAGCGCGCGTTCGAGCAGATCAAGCTGGACTTCTCCCACCAGGAGGTGGGCGGCGTCCTGGTGTCGTGGGGAGCGTCGTACGACATGCCGACGGCGGGCCGGACGCACCAGTCGCCGGCCGACGTCGCGCTGATCGACGCCCTGCCGGGCTGGACGATCCACGTACCCGGCCACCCGGAGGAGGCCCGCCGCCTGCTGCTGGAGTCGATCCCCGGAGACGGGCGCGTGTACTTGAGGTTGTCGGCGCAGGAGAACGCTTCCCCGCATCTCGGGGTGGGCTTCACACGGCTGCGGACGGGCTCGTCGGGCGTGGTCGTGGCGGTGGGCCCGGTGCTGGACCGCGTACTGCGCGCAACGGCGGGCCTGGACGTGACGGTGCTGTACGCATCGACGATCCGCCCGTTCGACGGCGCCGGTTTGCGCTCGGCGGTGCGCTCGGCGGCGGCTTCGGTGGTGCTGGTGGAGCCGTACTTGGTAGGCACGTCGGCGTATTGCGTCGCGGAGGCGCTGGCCGATGTGCCGCACCGGCTGCGGTCGTTGGGCGTGCGGCGGGATGCGGAGGTCCGGACCTACGGGGGGATCGGGGACCACGATCTGGCCCACGGGCTGGATGCCGGGTCACTGGGGTTGTCGATCAGGGAGTTTTTGGGGCAGTAGGCGGACAATCGCCGGCCGCGGGGGTGATCGTCGCCGCGGCCGGGCTCGGGCTCGGCGGGGCGCTGTTCGACGATGGTGGCGGGCTCTGGTTAGTGCGCCGCCGCCCTCGGGTCGATAGCGTGGCCGGTATGCCCTCCATCCGGCCCATCGTCCTCGCCGTTCTCCGGCGCGGGGAGGCCATTCTCGTCTTCGATGCCCATGACGACGTCAAAGGGGAGACCTTCCACCGGCCGCTCGGAGGTGGGATCGAGTTCGGTGAGCGCGCCGAAGACGCGCTCAAGCGGGAGTTCCGCGAAGAACTCGATGCCGAGATCGTCGTCAACCGACTGCTCGGGGTGCTCGAGAACGTCTTCGACTGGCGCGGCAACCCCGGGCACGAGATCGCCTTCGTCTACGAAGCCGAGTTCGCCGACCCCGGTCTGTACGGCGAAGACGCCATGAAGATCCTCGACGATCCCGCCACCGCGCGGTGGGTCGAGCTCGCCGAGTTCCGGGACGGGCGCCGGATCCTCTACCCCGAAGGGCTCATCGGGCTCCTTTCAGCGGATCAGTGACCGGGACGTCGGGACGAGCTCGAGCGACGACGGCGCGGGCTCCCGGCTGAACCACACCGAGAACGGGCCGTCCGTGCGCACCGGCAGCCGCGGGAAGTTGTTGGGGGACGGCTCCGTCTCGAACGCCGCGAACGCCTGCTCCGGTGGGGATTCCGGTGGCGCCGAAATCGTCACGTGCACACCCGTGCCCGGTGGTGGCGCCGCCAGGCCGCGGCGGATCGGGCGCAGGAGCAGGACGTTGTCGGAGTCGATCATCGTCGCGTTCGCCGCCGAGCGGTGCTCCTGCCACACCGGGCCGAAGTAGAACTTTTCGAGCGCCTCTTTGCGGGCCTCCATCGAGCGGAATCCGCGCAGCCACACGAACTCGTCCGGCGCCGCCGGTGCGCGGAACAGGCCGAACAGGTGCGCGCCCGCGGCTTCCTGCGGCTCGACGAACTCGCGCTCGAACAGCTCGATCAGCTCGTCGCGCCGGCCGGGGTGCAGGGTGTAGCGCCGCAGCTCCACCACGGTTTCGAAGTCGGAGAAGGTCAGGTCGGAGGAAGTAGAGCCGGAAGAAGTCAAGTCGGAAGAAGTCATGGTGGAGAAGCTAGCGGCCACCACCGACAAAAAACGATCAGCGGAACGCCGCGAGCCCGGTGATCGCCTGACCGAGTGACAGCGCGTGCATCTCCTCGGTGCCTTCGTAGGTCAGCACCGTCTCCAGGTTCGCCATGTGCCGCATCACCGGGTACTCCAGCGAAATCCCGTTCGCGCCGAGCATCGACCGCGCGGTGCGGGCCACCTCCAGCGCCGACCGGACGTTCGCCATCTTGCCGAAGCTGACGTGGTTGTGGTGCAGCGAACCGGCGTCCTTCAGCCGGCCGATCTGCAGCGCCACCAGGCCGGCGCGGTTGACCTCGACGAGCAGGTCGGCCAGCTTGCGCTGGGTCAGCTGGAACCCCGCCAGCGGCTTGCCGAACTGCGACCGCGACAGCGTGTACTCCAACGCGGCTTCGTAGCACGCGCGCGCCGCGCCGACGACGCCGAACAGGATCCCGTAGCGCGCTTCGTTGAGGCAAGACAGCGGCCCGCGCAGCCCGCGGACCTCGGGGAACGCCGCCGAAGACGGCAGCCGGACGCCGTCGAGCACCAGTTCCGCGGTCAGCGACGCCCGCAGCGACAGCTTGTGCTTCACCTCGTTCGCGGTGAACCCCGGCGTCGACGTCGGGACGACGAAGCCGCGGATCCCGTCGTCGGTCTGCGCCCAGACGACCGCGACGTCGGCGACGGTTCCGTTGGTGATCCACATCTTCGTGCCCGACAGCACCCAGTCGGACCCGTCGCGCACCGCGCGCGTGCGCATCGAGCCGGGGTCGCTGCCCGCGTCCGGCTCGGTCAGCCCGAAGCAGCCGAGCGCGTCGCCGGTGGCCATCCGCGGCAGCCACTCCTGCCGCTGCTCCTCGCTGCCCCACCGGTGGATCGCGTACATCGCCAGCGACCCCTGCACCGAGACGAAACTGCGCAACCCCGAGTCGACGGCTTCGAGTTCTCGGCACGCGATGCCGTACGCGACGGCGCTGGTGCCGGCGCAGCCGTAGCCCTCCAGGTGCATGCCGAGCAGGCCGAGCGAGCCGAAGCCCTTCGCCAGCTCCGCGGCGGGAAGAGCACCCGATTCGTACCAGTCGGCGACGTGGCCGAGCAGGTGGTCCTTCGCGTACGCGCGGACGGCGTCGCGGATCGCGCGTTCCTCCTCGGCGAGCCCGGCGTCGAGGTCGAGGAAGTCGTGCGGGTCAGGGCTGCGACTCATGAGGACTCCCGGGGGACGCGTCGATGCGGTCCCCGCAGGAAACCACAGTCAGGCGTCTGTTCTCCGCGTGGCGTTCGTCACGCGCGCAGCAGACGGACCCGGCGTGCACCGCGACCGGGTCTGCTGGCGGGGGATCAGCAGCTCGCCGAACTGCGGGAACGGGACGCTCTCGATGTCGTCGCGCCAGGCGTCCAGCATCTCGGACAGCAGATCGTCCTCGGCCATCTTCGCCTCCCTGGCGTCCGGTCGTGGCGGCCCGACGCACACGATCGGGTGCTTTGATACCCGGCCAGCGGAACGGTCAAACGGGTTTCTTCAAGATTTTTCCGGGCGGGCCGCGCTCTGTGGCAGGATGACATCGCCGCCGCCAAGGCCTCCACTCCCGAGGAGCGCACATGCGCGCACTGCGGACGGCAAGTCTGCTCGCCCTTACCACCGCCACCCTGCTCGCCGCCACCGGCGTCGCCGCCGCGCACGGCACCCGCTGGCAGCAGGTCGGCCACACCACCGCGGAGAACCGGATCAGCGGTGAGGGCCTCACCACCCTCCGGCTGCCGGGACACGCGCCCGAGATCGTCTACCGCAACGGCGCCACCATCCCGCAGCCGCTCAAGGACGAGGGCTGGGGCCACGTCGGCGACCCCGATTCGCTGCGCGGCTACGTCTTCGACGTCTACCAGGACACCCGCACCCCGGTGCCCACGACGAAGATGTACCTGGTCACCCGGCCCGACGGGACGACGACGGAGTTCGTCCACCCGCTGCAGGCCGACGAACCGGCCGCCAACGCGAACGCCCAGGTCGCGGTCACCCCGGACGGGCAGTGGCTGGTCTCGGGGCCGCTCGGCGAGATCGACCGGCTCTACGTCTCCCCGACGCCGTTCCTGAACCCGCGCGGCCCTAAAGCGGCCGGCGACCTCCCCGTCGCCGCCCGCATCCACCTCGACCACCACATCCGCAGCGCCCAGGGCTGCGACTTCGTCGGCGCGACGCGGCTGATCTGCGCGACGAGTGATCCGTACAACGACCTGTACCCGACCAACCTGCAGCTCCTGCAGATCGATCTCGCGCGCCCGCTGACCGGCCGCGACGTCACCGCGCGGGTGCACGAGATCGGCCAGGTCCCGCTGGTCAGCACCTGTACGGGCACCTTCACCCCGGAAGGCGTCGACTACGACGACGGCGTGCTCCGCGTCGAGGTCGTGCCGCCGTCACCCTGCAACACGGTGACGGACGTCTATTCGTTCGAGCGCCGCTGAGCGCGACGGCTACGCTGGGTGGCGTGTCTCGTGTGGTGATCCTCGACTACGGTTCCGGCAACCTCCGCTCCGCCGAACGCGCTGTGGCGCGCGCCGGGGCCGACGTCGAGGTCACCGCCGACCCGCATGCCGCCGTCGAAGCCGACGGCCTGGTCGTGCCGGGCGTCGGCGCGTACTCCGCCTGCATGGCGGGCCTGCTGGACGTGCACGGGCACCGGATCATCGGCAAGCGCCTGGCCGGCGGCCGCCCGGTCCTCGGCATCTGCGTCGGCATGCAGATCCTCTTCGCCCGCGGCGTCGAGCACGGCGAAGAGACCGAGGGCACGGGGGAGTGGCCCGGTGTCGTCGACCGGCTGCACGCCGACGTCCTGCCGCACATGGGCTGGAACACCGTGCGCGCGCCCGCGGACTCGCAGCTGTTCGCCGGGCTCGACCCGGACGAGCGGTTCTACTTCGTGCACTCCTACGCCGCGCGCAAGTGGGAGCTGGAATCGGGCCTCGGTCAGGAGCCCAAGGTGACCTGGGCGAACCACGGCGAGGACTTCGTCGCCGCGGTCGAGAACGGGCCGCTCTGGGCGACGCAGTTCCACCCGGAGAAGTCCGGCGACGCCGGCGCGCAGCTGCTGCGCAACTGGCTGGCCACCCTCTGACCGGGTGATCCGGGTCTCCGCCCTAGAGTTACCGGCGTGACTTTCACGCTGCTTCCCGCCGTTGATGTGGCCGATGGCCAGGCCGTGCGACTCGTCCAGGGCGAGGCCGGCACCGAGACCTCCTACGGCAGCCCGCTCGAGGCCGCGCTCGCCTGGCAGCGGGACGGCGCCGAGTGGATCCACCTGGTCGACCTCGACGCCGCCTTCGGCAAGGGCAGCAACCGGGAGCTGCTCGCCGAGGTCGTCGGCAAGCTGGACGTCCAGGTCGAGCTGTCCGGCGGCATCCGCGACGACGCCTCGCTGAAGGCCGCCCTGGACACCGGGGCCCGCCGGGTCAACCTCGGCACCGCCGCGCTCGAGGACCCGGAGTGGACCGCGCGGGTCATCGGCGAGTACGGCGACCGCGTCGCGATCGGCCTCGACGTGCGGATCACCGAGGCCGGCCACCGCCTTTCGGCCCGCGGCTGGACCTCCGACGGCGGCGACCTCTGGGACGTCCTGGAGCGCCTGGACCGCGACGGCGCGTCCCGCTACGTCGTCACCGACGTCAGCAAGGACGGCACCCTGCGCGGCCCCAACCTCGAGCTGCTGCGTGACGTCGTCGCCCGCACCGACGCACCGGTGATCGCCTCCGGCGGGGTGTCGAGCGTGGCCGACCTCGTCGCGCTGGCGGGCCTGGCCTCCGACGGCGTCGAGGGCTCGATCGTCGGCAAGGCGCTGTATGCCGGCGCGTTCACGCTGCCGGAAGCGCTCGCCGCGGTCGCGAAGGTCTAGCTGCGTGGCTCGGCCATCCGGTCGGCGGTGGCCCGCAGCCCTTCGGGCGTGGCCAGGTCGGCGGCCAGGAAGTCGTGGCCGGGACCGAGTTCCGCCACGAGGTCGGCGAGGCGGGCTTCACCGCTTCGGCTTCGTTTCCGGCGCGAACGCGAACGAGACGCGCTCCATCAGCGGCTTGCGCTGGGTGTTGTGGAACGCCGCGACGAGCCAGCGGTCGCCTTCGCGGACGAGCGTGTACGTCTGGACCTTGGTGCCCTTGAGGAACTTCTAGAACAGGACCTGGTGGCTGCCCCGCGATGTCGTCGCGGCCGCAGTAGCGCGTGCCGACGAAGGTCACGTACGTCGCGTCCTCGGTGAAGTGCGCCCCGTAGGCGTCGGCGTCGCCGCGTCCCCACGCGTCGGCCAGCGAGTCAAGCACGGTGGTGACGTCTGTGGTCTTTATCGTCGTCTCCTATGCTTAGCTTCTCGTGTGCAGTATCTGCACACATGCAGATATTAACCAGGAGGAGGAACCGGTGACAAGCGCCGAGGAGCAGCACGTGGTTTTCCGGCGCTACCTGGACGCGGTGGGGCTGCACGGCCTGGCCGGCGCGGAAGCGGCGAGGCTGCACGCGACCGAGTGGTACGCGCTGAGCCTGCTCGACCTGGAGGGCCCGCTGACCTCGGGCGAGCTGTCCGGCCGGACCGGCCTCACGACGGGCGCGACGACCCGCCTGATCGACCGGCTCGAGCGCGCCGGGTACGTGCGTCGCGCCGCCGACCCGGCGGACCGGCGCAAGGTGGTGGTGGAGCCGGTGCCGGACGCGCTCGCCGGCGTCGAGGCGATCGTGGGCCCGGCGCGCGGCCGGATCGCCGAGGTCCTCGGCCGGTACTCACCGGAGGAGCGGGCCGTGCTGTTCGACTACTTCGCCCGCGCGGCGCCGGCGTACCGGGAGGCGTCGGAGGAGATCCGGAAGGCGACGCGCGAGCGCCCGTCGAAGTAACTCCGGTTGTAGTACTTTGACCGCCATCATGGTGCGACGCAATCCCGAGCGGCGGGCCGCCCTGCTCGACGCCTCGATCGAGGTCTTGGCGAACGAAGGCGCGCGCGGCCTCACGTTCCGCGCGGTCGACCAGCAGGCCGGCGTCCCGGCCGGCACGGCGTCCAACTACTTCGCCACCCGCGACGAGATCCTCCGGCACGCGGGCGAGCGGGTCTACGAGCGGCTCGTCGACGACGGCGTCATCGCGGACGGCCTGGCGGGCCCGCGCGACCGGGCGCGCGTCACCGAGCTGATGCACGCCCTGGTCGAGCGCGTGGCCGCGTTCCCGACGGGGTTCCTCGCGCTGCTGGAACTGCGGCTCGAAGCCACGCGGCGGCCGGAGCTGCGGGACGTGCTGACCCGCCGCATCCGGGCGGACGTCGAGTACCACGAGAAGTCCGGCCTGCCGGGCGACGGCACGACGGTGGTCCTGCTGTGGCTGGCGCTGAACTGGCTGATCCTGGAACGGCTGACGCTGCCGGACCTGTTCACCGACGAGCAGCGCCACGAGCTGGTCGCGGCGCTGGTGGAGCGGCTGCTGGCCGGGCAGCCGGCGTTACCTCCGGGGTAATCGACGCCGTCGCAGGCCGGACTTCTAGTCCGGCAACGAAAAGTTCGCCACGGCCGCCAACGGATCGGCCGCCGACGACGCTCCCCGTGCGGTCCGAAGAGGGTTTCGGTGGGGCGGCGTGGTCATCCACATCGGGTCGGGTTGTCCACAGATTTCCGGAGCGGGCGTTTTTGCAGGCCAGAGCCGGTAGACTGGACTTGGGACGCCCCCCGGAGAGGGTGGGGGCGTGTGTGGTCGGCGGGGGCGGCGGCGGACACTGGCAGCAAAGCTCGCCCGCCTGCCGGAAAACCCTGCGCGACCCACATCCCCGTCACCTGATGCCGGTGGAGGGCTGCGGACCCGACCACGACTCGGCCGCACTCGCAGCAGCCCTCCGCGCAGCAGCTTGACGCCGAAAAGCGGCTGACAGCCGCCGCGGTGAGCCGTAGGTTGCCGCGGTGGAGGAGATCGTCACCCAGCTCGAAATGACCGCCGCCGATCAGCTCAACCCCGCTCCGCTCGTCGACGGCGTCGCCTTGCGGAGCGCCCGGCCCGGGCCGCTGATCCGCGAGCTGCACGTCCGGATCGGGACGCCGTACCGGTGGCCGAGCGCGTCCCGCAGCGACGAAGAATGGGCGCGCTGGCTCGCCGCTCCCCGCCGCGAATACCGGCTGATCGAGTACCGCGGCGAGGTCGCCGGGGCCGCGGACTTCGAGCCGCAGCCCGGAAACGCCGTCGAGATCACCACGTTCGGGCTCGTGCCCGAGTTCGTCGGCAAAGGGCTCGGCGGGTGCGCGCTCACCCTCGTCGTCGCCGACGCGTGGGCGCTGCCCGGTACGCGGCGCGTCTGGCTGCACACCTCGACCCTCGACCACCCGAACGCGCTGCCGAACTACCTGCGCCGCGGCTTCCGCAGCTTCAGCCGGCCAGCTTGACCGCGATGCCGACCGTCCGGTCCGCCGGCCCGCGCAGCTTCGAGAAGAACATCGTGACGCGCCCGACGATGCCGTACTTGCGGGCGATCGCCCGCCGGACCTCCTCGGTCTCCGCGGCGTCGAGCAGCCTGGCCTGGCCGGAGACCTTCGCGCCGTAGGTCTTCCGCCCGCGGACGTCGCAGGCCTGCACCTCGACCCGGCCGCCGTTGCGGATGCGCTTGACCTTGCCTGCCTCGCGCACGGACCACATAACGAGCTCACCACCGCGCCCGGCGACCCAGATCGGGGTCGGCACGGCCCGCCCGTCGCGCCGGAATGTGGTGAGGACGACGTAACGCTCGGCGGCGAGCCGGTCGGTCTCGGAAGTCATGTGCCCACCGTAGCCGCGCGGGGCGCAGCGTCCAGTGTGGACTCACCGGCCGGGAAAACTGCCTAGGCCTTTCGGCCCCCGAACCCCACACGGGCGGCCGAAGCGTTTCAACGCCGGATTCTGCAACGCTTCAGACGCTGGTTTCCCGCACACTGGAGGCGTAGATGGCGGTACAGCAGCTCCCGGTCCACCCCCGAGCAGGGTTCTTCGGCGAAGGGCCCTACCCGCCCCGGCGCGCACGGATCGCCGTCGGAGCGATCCTGGCGGGGTTCGTGCTCACCGCGATCTGGTCGGCGCCCCTCGTCGACTCCGTGATCGGCGACAGCGTCGCCAACAACCTCCTCGGCTACGACGCCAAAGCCACCCCGATCAGCGGCGTCCTCGCCGGGACGCTCTTCGCGTTCGTCTCCGGGCTCGCGGGCTCCTTCACCGCCTGCAACATCGCCGCGTTCGGGGCCGTCGCGCCGCTGGTGGGCGACCAGACCGGCCGGAAACGAAGTGCGCTCAAGCCGCTCGGCTGGATCGCCGCCGGCATGCTCACCGTGTCCATCGTCTACGGCGTGGTCGTCGCGCTCGTCGGGACGCGGATGCCGCAGTTCAGCACCGCGGCCACGACCGGGCTTTCGCCGCGCAGCATCCAGTCCATGGTCGCCTTCGGGGTCGTCGGCCTGGTCTTCCTGCTGCTGGGCCTGATCGCCCTCGGCATCGTCGGCAACCCCTTCGCGGGCTTCACCCGCCGCCACCCCGCCGCGCCGCTCGTGCTGATGGGCGCGCTCATCGGCGGGTTCCTCATCGGACGGCCGTACCCGCTGTTCCGGATCATGTTCCGCAGCGCCGCCGAACAGCACAACGTGCTCTACGGCGCCGCCGCGTTCGCGCTGCAGTCGCTCGGCAACATCGTCGTCATGGCGGTCCTGTTCCTGGTCCTCACCTACGCCACGGGCGGTCGCGTGCAGCGCTGGCTGGCCGCGAAACCGGCGCGGGTCGCGGCCGTCACCGGCGCGGCCCTGCTCGTCGGCGGCACGTTCACGCTGCTCTACTGGGACGTCCGCGTGCTCGGCAGGCTGGGGATCATCTGGTTCCCGATGGTCAACTGGTAGGCCGCCCGAGCCAGCGGTAGTCGGGTGCGGGGTCGAGTTGGACGCCGTTCGCGACGGCGATCAGCTCGGCCTCCGGCCGCGGACCCGACACCTGCAACCAGCGTCCCGACGGCAGCCGGACCGCGACCAGCGCGTCCCGCCCGTTCGCCGGCGCCACGAAGAACCCCGCGCCGCCGCGGACGGTCACCGGTGCCGCGCCGGCCGGCGCGGGGGCCGGTGCGCCGGCGACGGCCCGCACCACCGGCTCCGCCGGCCGCGCCGGGTCCGCCGCGGTCAGCGTGGTGCTCGCGTCGCCGGGACCGGTGCCCTGCACCGCCGTCGAACGCTCGGCCAGCCCCGGCGGCAGCGCGCCGAACCGCAGCTCACCGCGGACGCCGACCGGATCGGCGGTGACGGACTCGGCGATCCGCTGGACGACCGTGCGGGCGTCCGGGATCCCGGAGACCGCCGCGCGCAGCACGTGCCGGTCGTCGGCCAGCCAGGTGAGCTGGGCGGCGTCGCCGTCGCCGGTGACCATGGAGACCCGGCCGCGCACCAGCGCCTGGTCCTTGAGCGACGCGATCCGCAACGCCGTCTGCGACCACTCGGGGTCGGCGGTGGAGTAGGTCTGCAGCGTGATCGAGGCCTCGCCGGCGATCCACCGCCGGACGCCCGGGGTGATTTCGGGGCCGCCTTCGCGGTACTGCTCGGTGAAGCCGTCCGGCAGCCAGTCCGGCCCGTAGGTGAGCACCGGGCGGCCCGCGGCCGGCACCACGTCCGGCCTGGTCAGCAGCTGCGTGCCCGCGAAGACGCCGACGACCAGCAGGACGACGGCCGCGGCGACCAGTGCCAGCCGGCTCGCCGGCTGCCGTCCCCGGCCCGCGCGCGCGAGCGCCTCGCGGACCGCGTGGCCGTCCGGGGCGCGGGCGGCGAGGCGGTCCAGGCTGTCCCGGATCAGCGTCTCGGTCTCGTGCTCGCTGCGGGTCATTCGGGGGCTCCGGTGGTGATGACGGTGGGGTTCAACCCGGCTTCGCGCAGGGTGGCCAGTGCCCGCGAGATCTGGCTGCGCACGGTGGAGGGGCCGCACCGCAGGAACGCGGCGATCTCGCTGTCGGAGTAGTTCTCGTAGTACCGCAGCACGACGGCCGCCCGCTGCTTGCGGGGCAGGGTGGCGAGCAGGCCGAGCATGGCGTCGCGCTCGTCGTAGGCGGCCGACGGGTCGGGTTGCGGCGGGCTCAGCGCGTCGAGGACCTCGTGGCTGCTGGAGACCATCCGCCGCACCGCGCGGCGCCGCCACGACAGGTACTCGTTGGTGACCATCCGCCGCACGTACGTCGGCGGCGCGTCGATGCTGTCCCACCGCTGCTGGGCGCGCAGGAGCACGTCCTGGACGACGTCCTGCGCCAGGTGGGGGTCGTTGGTCAGGACGGTGGCGTAGCGGAGCAGCCCGTCCAGCCGCTCCGCCACGAACTCTTCGAAAGTCACCCGCGTCCTCTCCGTCACCACTGTGGACGCGCGAGGGGGCCGGACCGCTGCACGGCGGACCGGAGTTTTTCCGCGGTCTGCGCCGAAGCGGCGGCCGGGCGCCGCCGGGCACGTGCTGCGGGGCGCGCCCCCTTGACTACGCTGGTGGCCATGTCTGTCGCGGTGCGGGTGATCCCCTGTCTCGACGTCGACGCGGGCCGGGTCGTGAAGGGTGTCAACTTCGCCGGCCTCCGCGACGCCGGTGACCCTGTCGAGCTGGCCCGGCGCTACGACGCCGAGGGTGCCGACGAGCTCACCTTCCTCGACGTCACGGCCTCCTCCGGCGACCGCGAAACCACCTACGACGTCGTGCGCCGGACGGCCGAGCAGGTCTTCATCCCGCTGACCGTCGGCGGCGGCGTGCGCAGCAACGACGACGTCAACCGGCTGCTGCGGACCGGGGCCGACAAGGTCAGCATCAACACCGCCGCCATCGCGCGGCCCGAGTTCCTCAGCGAGGCGTCCCGGCGGTTCGGCGCCCAGTGCATCGTGCTGTCGGTCGACGCCCGGCGCGTGCCCGAAGGCGGCGAGCCGACGGCCTCCGGGTTCGAGGTCACCACCCACGGCGGCCGGCGCGGGACCGGGATCGACGCCGTCGAATGGGCCGCCCGCGGCGAAGAGCTCGGCGTCGGCGAGATCCTGCTCAACTCCATGGACGCCGACGGCACCAAGAACGGCTTCGACCTCGAACTCCTCGGGCTCGTGCGCAAGGCCGTGCGCGTGCCCGTGATCGCCAGCGGCGGCGCCGGGGCCGTCGAGCACTTCCTGCCCGCCGTGCAGGCGGGGGCCGACGCCGTGCTCGCCGCCAGCGTGTTCCACTTCGGACAGCTGAAGATCGGCGACGTCAAGGGCGCCCTGCGCGAAGGCGGGGTCGAAGTCCGGTGAGGTCCTGGCACGCACCCGTCGAGGTGAAGGTGACGTCCGGTCTGCTGGTCGGGCTGCCCGTGGCCTGGGCGCTGCTCGACCTGATCCCGGTGCTGGACGCCGGGGCCGGCCTGGCGATCTACCGGATGCCCGCGCTCGCGCTCGTCCTCGGCGGCGTCGTCACCACCGGGCTCGCGCTCAGGATGGGCAGCGCGCGCATCGGCGGGCTGGTCGTCACCGTGGTCTTCGCGCTGCTGCACGCCCTCCTGCTGCTCGGCGCCGAGCTGTGGTGGGTCAAGCTGTTCTCCGGCCTTTCCTTCGCGGGCTACGGCTACGCGTTCGTCCTGTTGAACTCGAGGCCGCTCAAGCGGCACATCCTGGGAGCCACCGCATGACCCTGGACGCGGCCGTTTCGGCGCGCCTCAAGCGCAACGCCGACGGCCTGATCGCGGCGGTCGTCGTCGAGCACGCCACTTCGGACGTGCTGATGATGGCCTGGATGAACGACGACGCCCTCGCGGCGACGCTGGCCACCCGCCGCGGGACGTACTTCTCGCGCAGCCGGCAGAAGCTGTGGGTCAAGGGCGAGACGTCGGGCCACTACCAGCACGTCCGCGAGGTGCGGATCGACTGCGACGGCGATACCGTGCTGCTGCGCGTCGACCAGACCGGCCCGGCCTGTCACACCGGCACGCACACCTGTTTCGACACCGAGGAGCGCCTGCTCCTGGCCGAGGAGAAAGAGCTCGCGTGACCATCGCCGCCGACATCCTGGTCGGGCTCGTCGCCCTGATCCACCTCTACATCGTCGTCCTGGAGATGTTCCTCTGGACCTCGCCCCGCGCCCGCGCCGGCTTCGGCACGACGAAGGAGTTCGCGGAGCAGACCAAGACGCTCGCCGCGAACCAGGGGCTCTACAACGGCTTCCTGGCGCTGGCGCTGGTGTGGGGCCTGATCGCGAGCGATCCGACCGGGTTCCAGCTGAAGCTGTACGGCCTCGTCTGCGTGATCATCGCGGGTCTGTACGGCGCGGCGACGGCCAGCAAGCGGATCCTGCTGGTGCAGGTGGTCCCGGGCGCGCTGGCGCTCATCGCGCTGCTGCTCGCGCGGTAGGTCAGCGCAGCCGGTCGAGGACGGAACGCCAGGCCCGCGGGGAGACGGTCAGCTGACCGGCTTGGCGGGCCTTGGTGTCCCGCACGCCCACGACCGGCCCCAGCGCCACCTCGACACAGTTGTCGTTCGGGCCGCTGTAGGAGGACTTGCGCCAGCCGGTCGAGCCCACTATCGCCTCCGTTATCCGGCGGCCTCCCGCAGCAAAGCCCGGGAAGCCTCTTCGCTCAGAGCTAGTTCACGTAGCACCTTAGCATCGCGTTTGTGGCCTGCGGTCTGAGATTCCTCGTGGAGGAAAGCCGTTGAGTAGACATGTTCGACCGAGGCGATCGGTGGCGAGCCGGGGAACTCGTAGATGTCGAACGGCCCGATGAGGCCGGGGTGGTAGCCGATTCCCGCGGGCACGATGCGCAGGCTGATGTTCGCCCGCGCGGACATCGCGACCAGGTGGTCGATCTGGTCGGACATGACTCCGGCATCGCCGAAGTTCTCCTGGAGCGACCGTTCGCCGAGCAGAGCGGTGAACCGGATCGGGTCGCGGCGGGTGAGGATCTCCTGCCGGGCCAACCGGACCCGCAGCCGCTTGTCGGCCTGCTCGACCGTCACCGGGGACTTGTCCATGATCGACCGGATGTAGTCCGGGGTCTGCAAAAGCCCGGGGATGATCAACGGCGACCACGTGGTGATCGCGGTGGCGGTCCGTTCGAGGTCGAGCCTCGTGGTGAGGGCGAAGGGAAGATCGGTGTTGCTCGCGGCCAGCCAATTGGGTTCGCGGGCGTGCCGGGCGAGGGTGCGGATCCGGTCGCGTTTCTCGCCGTGGATACCGAGCAGCGCCAGAATCGCCGACACGTCCTCGACGCTCGGCAGGCGGTACCCCTTCTCCCACGCCGACAGCAGCTGGGGCAGGATCCCCAGTTCGTCGGCGAGCACGCGAAGTCCGACTTTCCGCGCTTCGCGTTCTTCACGCAGTGAAGCGGCGAGAGTTCTCGCGGCCGGCCCCGAAGACGTTGGCTTCATGAGGGAATAGTACGAATCCCGTCGATTCCTCGAATGTGCGAATGGTGTCCGCAAATTGGGACAAATGGGCATCCGGGTGACCGGCTCGCCCGTCGGCCCGCACGCTCGGCGGGGCCGTCCGGTTGCCTCGCCGTCCTGTGCCGTTTCTCGCAGGATCGGCGCTGCGCCACGGGCCTAAGCTCGGCTGATGGTGCTCGACGATCCGCTGCGCCGGCTCACCCGGCGGCGGGCGGGGTGGCTGGCCGTGGCGGCCGCCGGCGTGGCCGTTTCCGGCTTCTTCGCGGTGGCCGTGGGCGTCTACCGGCTGGTCGTCGCGGATCCCGGCTTCGACCGGGGGGACGTCGTCGCCCTGATCGTCGTTTTCACGACGTCCCTCGGCTGCGCGGCGCTCGGCGGCGACCGGCTGCGGGTGCTCGCGCACCGGATCCGTGCCACCGCCGGCGAAAACGGCTTCGGGGCCTGGCTGCCGTCGCCGGCCGCCGCCGACCACGATCCCCGGATCGACTTCGGGGCCGAGACCGCCCGGCTGCGCCGGATCGCCGGTCGGGCCGCGGCGCTGATCCTCGTCTGGGTCGCGCTGTTCACGGGCGGCTTCACGGGGATCAGCCTGCTCGACGAGGCCGCCGACGAGCTCCTCGCGACCGGTGAGCGGGTCCCCGGCGTCGTGGTGTCCGTGCACACGCCCGACAAGGGCACGTGGTCGATGCAGGTGCGCTACGGCGAGCGGACCGCGAAGATCGTCCGCGACACCGGGCACCGCTACCACGTCGGCGAGGCGGTCACCGTCGTCGTGGACCGCGCCGATCCGGCGCACGTGCGGACCACCGACGAAGAGAACGAAAACCAGTTCGCCTTCGGCTGCTGCGTCGCCGCGCTGCTGATCGGGCTCGCCGGGACTCCGGTGGCGGCCGGGGCCGCACTCGGCTGGCGGCGCCGGGCCCGCGCGGTCGCGGTCACCGGGTGGCGGGTCGCCACCGTCGACGTCGTGCGCGGCCGCTCCGCCGACCCCCGGAGGCGACCGCCGCCGACGCTGTACGTCCGTTACCCGGACGGCACCGGGATCGTGTTGCGCGCGGTGCCCTCGACGCACGGCGCCAAGGCGCTGGCGGACTTCACCGATCGCCTCGCGTGGGTCGGCGGCTGGGGGCGGGAGATGGCCGTCCTGTTCCCGCGGGGACCGCGCCGCCCGGAGCCGTACGCCGTTCCGGCAGCCGCGAAGACCCCGCGCGCGGCGAGCGCCTTCCGCCGGTCCCGCCGATGACGCGCCGGACGGCGTGGTCCGCCGTGACCGTGCTCGCGGTCCTCGTCTTCCTGTTCTTCGGCGCGGGCACGGCGTACTCGCTGCTGGCCCCGGACTACGTCTTCGCCGACGGCGAACTCGCCGGCGAGGCCGCCATCCTGACCGGCTCCCTGGCCCTCGCCGCGGTCGGCGCCCACCGCTCGCAGGCCGCGGACCGCCGGCTCCACGACGGCGTGCCGGACTTCGGCGCGTGGCTGCCCGGGCGGGAAGGTTCCCACGGCGAGGGCCGGATCGACCTCGACGCCCAGACCGTGCGCCTGCGCCGGATCGCCCGCCGGGCCACCGCGATCGCCGTCGGCTGCGGCCTGCTGTTCGTGGGCGGCCTCGCCGGGATCATCGCCGCGGACCGCGCCGCCGCGGCCCTGCTCGCGACCGGCGTCCGCGTGGAAGGCTCGGTGCTGTCGGTCGTGAACCCGGCCAAGGGTGACGGGACGCCGTCGATCTGGGTGCGTTACCACTCGCCGGACGCGTCCTGGACCCGGGAAATCGACCGCGACACCGACCACGAGTACCACGAAGGCGAGGTCGTGACGGTCGTCTACGACCCCGCCGACCCGGCGCACGTCCGCACCACGGCCGAGCCCAACGCGAGCTCCGGCTTCAGCGTGGTGCTGCTGATCTGCGGGTTCGCCGCGCTGCCGTTCGCGGCGACGTCCGCGCTGGGCTGGCGACGCCGGGCGCGCGCGGTCGCGGTCACCGGGTGGCGGATCGCGACGGTGACCGTCGTGCCCGCCGTGCGGCGCGCCACGGAGATCGAGGCCCGCTACCGCGACGGCAGCGGCATCGAGCTGCGGTGCGCGCCGTCGCTGCACCGCCCGGACGCCCTGACCCGCCGCCGCGCGTGGATCGGCGGCTGGGGACGGCGGATGGTCGTCCTGTTCCCGTACGGCCCGGACACGCCCGGACCGCACCTGGTCCCGGTGTCCGCCATCAGCCCGCGGACGACGACCGGATAGCCCTCGGCGCCCCCAGGACCGCGGGTCAGCCGAGCTCGCCGGTCAGGTAGTGCTGCAGGTTCGGCGCGATGGCCCGCACCAGGACCTCGACCTCCTCGGTGGCGAGCGGCTCGAACTTCGCCACGTACCGGACCATGCCCAGGCCCACCATCTGGGTCGCGCACAGGTTCATGCGCAGCGTGGTGCGGTCCGAGCCGATCGAGGTGATCACCGTGCTGAAGAACTCCTGGAAGAAGTCGCGCAGCACGTGCCCGGCCTGCTCGTGGCCGGTGACGCTGCGGATGAGCGCCACGAACTGGCCGCCGCCCGCGCTGTCCCAGCGGGTGATGAAGGTGCGGACGATCCGTTCGGCCAGCTCGTCGCCGGGGCCGTCGCGCAACGCCTGCTGCAGCTCCGCGGGGTCGAACGGCAGCTCGAGGACCGCCTGCGCGAACAGCCCCTCCTTGCTGCCGAACCAGTGGTTGACCATCGCCGCGTCGACGCCGGCGCGGGTGGCGATCGCACGCACGGTCGCGCCGTCGTAGCCGTTCTCGGCGAACACGGCCCGCGCGGCTTCGACCAGCGCGGTGCGGGTGTCCTGGCCGGCGGGCCTGCGCCCGCGGCGGCGGCCAGTAGTCTCGGTGTTCCCCGGGGTGCTCACGGTTCCATCATGGCCCACGGCCGCGCTTAATTCAACAGTCATTGAATTACGGCCCGGCGTCCGGCCGATCCGGCCGGGCGGCACAATGAGGGCCATGGTCAGCGCATCCGCCGGTTCGGCCGGTCCCGGCACGGTCAGCCCGTCCCGCGAGGACTTCCGCGTCCTCGCCGAGAGCCGCCGCGTGATCCCGGTCGTGCGCCGGGTCCTCGCCGATGGCGAGACGCCGATCGGGGTGTACCGCAAGCTCGCCGCCGACCGGCCCGGCACGTTCCTGTTCGAGTCCGCCGAAAACGGCGCGTCCTGGACCCGCTGGTCGTTCATCGGCGTCCGCAGCCCGGCCGCGCTGACCGTCCGCGACGGCGAAGCGGTCTGGACCGGCACCCCGCCGGTCGGCCTGCCGTCCGAAGGCAACCCGCTGACCGTCCTGCGCGAGACGATCGAGGCCCTGCACACCGAGCCGCTGCCCGGGCTGCCGCCGCTGACCGGCGGCATGGTCGGCTACATCGGCTACGACGCCGTGCGCTGGCTGGAACGGCTGCCGGAGCTGGCCGAGCGCGACCTCGACGTGCCCGAGCTGACCATGCTCCTGGCCACCGACCTGGCCGCGTTCGACCACCACGAGGGCACGGTCACGCTCATCGCGAACGCCGTCAACTGGGACGACTCGCCCGAGCGCGTGGACGCCGCCTACGACGACGCCGTCGCGCGGCTGAGCGCGATGACCCAGCAGCTGCAGGTGTCCGCGCCGGCCACCGTCGCCGCGTTCGACCGGCCCGCGCCCGAGTTCGTCCGGAAGCGGTCGAAGGCGGACTTCCACGCGGCCGTGGAGAAGGCCGTCGAGGCGATCAAGGCCGGCGAAGCGTTCCAGATCGTGCCGTCGCAGCGGTTCGAGATCCCGACCGCGGCCGACGCGCTCGACATCTACCGGGTGCTGCGGACGTCCAACCCGAGCCCGTACATGTACCTGCTGCGGCTCGAAGGCTTCGACATCGTCGGCTCGAGCCCGGAATCCCTGGTCACCGTGCGGGACGGCCGGGCGACCACGCACCCGATCGCGGGCACCCGCTGGCGCGGCGCCGACCCGGAGGAGGACGCGCAGCTGGCCAAGGACCTCCTGGCCGACGAGAAGGAGCGCGCCGAGCACCTGATGCTCGTCGACCTGGGCCGCAACGACCTCGGCAAGGTCTGCAAGCCGGGCACCGTGCGCGTGGTCGACTTCTTCCAGATCGAGCGGTACAGCCACGTGATGCACATCGTGTCGACGGTCACCGGCGAGCTGGCCGAGGGCAAGACGGCGTTCGACGCGGTCACGGCGTGCTTCCCGGCCGGAACGCTCTCGGGCGCGCCGAAGGTCCGCGCGATGCAGCTGATCGAGGAGCTCGAGCCGGTCCGCCGCGCGCTGTACGGCGGAGTCGTCGGCTACCTCGACTTCGCCGGCGACGCCGACACCGCGATCGCCATCCGCACGGCCCTGGTCAAGGACGGCATCGCACACGTCCAGGCCGGGGGCGGGGTGGTCGCCGACTCGGTGCCGGACTACGAGGACACCGAATCGCTGAACAAGGCCCGGACCGTGCTGTCGGCGGTGGCCGCCGCACAGACGATGGTGCCGGCCGGCGCCCTCGACCCGGCCGCGGACGCTGCGCATGTCTGAGGCACCGGACGCGTCGCGGGCACCGGGCGCCGCCTCCCCGGCCGCGGATCCGGCCGCTGCGGCGCCGGACCCGGCCTCCCCGACCGCGGACTCGGCCGCTCCGGCGGCGGGCTCGGCCGCTTCGGCGGGGGACTCGGCCGCTTCGGCGGCGGGCTCGGCCGGTCCGGCGGTGAATCCGGCCTCCCCGGCGGCGGATCCGGCCTCCCCGGCCGCGGGCGCGGCCGCTGCGGCGGTGGACCCGGCCTCCTCGGCGGTTGACTCGCTCGCTCCGGTGGCGAACTCGGCCTCCCCAGCGGCGGACCCGACCGCTCCGGCGGACACGGCCGCTCCGGCGGACCCGGCCTCCCCGGCCGCGGACCCGGCCTCTCCGGCGACGGACCCGGCCTCCCCAGCCGCGGATCCGGCCTCCTCGGCGGCACCCGCGTCGAGGCGTCCACTATGGACGATGGTGCTGGCGCTCCTGCTGGGCGCGCTGGCCCTGTGGGGTGCGTCACGGCTGACGTGGTTCGCCGAATTCCGCGACGGCGGCGTGCGGGGCACCGTCCTGTACCGCGAGACCGGCGAGCAGCGGGCCACCGCGCTCGTCCCGCTGGCGCTGCTGGCCCTGGCCGGGGTGGCCGGGCTGGTGGCCACCGGCGGCTGGGCGCGGCGCGTGCTCGGCGTCGTGCTCGCGCTGGCCGGTGCGGCAGCGATTTGGAGCGGCGTCGCCGGCGTCCGGTTCTCCGGCTACGCCGCCGGCCTGCCGGTGACCGAGATGCTGCTGGGCCGCGGCCTGGCCGTGGTCGCGGGAATGCTCGTCGCCGCCGGCGGGTTGGCCGCTGTCAAGGGCGCCGGCGGGGCCACCCGGCTCGGGACGAAGTACGCGGCCCCGGCCACCCGGAAAAAGGTCCGTGACCCCGACGTCCAGCTGTGGGACGCCCTGTCCGAAGGGGAAGATCCGACGGACCTCCGGGGCGGGCATTCGGAGTAACGCGCACACCCGGAACCGGGCGTCTCGGATGCGGGGGTTAGCATCGTTTCGGCGGGAAGGGGAAGGTTTTTGTGAGCGACCTTGCGAGTGAAAGCGTGAGCACGCGCCCTGGTGGGGGCGCCCGGTGAGCGTGCTCGAAGACATCGTCGCCGGCGTGCGGGAAGATCTCGCCGTGCGGGAATCCGCGCTGCCGTTCGACGAGCTGAAGATCCGCGCGGCCGCCGCCCCCGGCCCCCGCGACGTCATGGCCGCCCTGCGCGAGTCCGGCATCGGCGTGATCGCCGAAGTCAAGCGGCGCAGCCCGTCGAAGGGCGAGCTGGCCGACATCCCCGACCCGGCCGCGCTGGCGAAGGACTACGAGGCCGGCGGGGCGCGCGTGATCAGCGTGCTCACCGAGCAGCGCCGCTTCGGCGGTTCGCTGGCCGACCTGGACGCCGTCCGCGCCGCGGTCGACGTCCCCATCCTGCGCAAGGACTTCGTCGTCAGCCCCTACCAGGTGCACGAGGCCCGCCTGCACGGCGCCGACATGGTGCTGCTGATCGTCGCCGCGCTGGAGCAGAACGCGCTGGTCGCGCTGCTCGACCGCGTCGAGTCCCTCGGTATGACCGCGCTGGTGGAGATCCACAACGCCGAGGAAGCCGACCGGGCCCTCGAAGCGGGCGCCAAGGTCATCGGCGTCAACGCGCGCAACCTGCACACCCTCGAGGTGGACCGGGACGTCTTCTCCCGGCTGGCCCCCGGCCTGCCGATGGACGTCTACAAGGTCGCCGAATCCGGCGTCCGCGGCCCGGGCGACCTGATGTCCTACGCCGGCCACGGCGCCGACGCGGTGCTGGTCGGCGAGGGTCTCGTCGCCTCCGGCGACCCGAAGGGCGCCCTGGTCAAGCTGGTCACCGCCGGCTCGCACCCCGCCTGCCCGAGGCCGTCGCGGTGACGGAGAACGCGAAGCACGACCCGGACGAGCGCGGCTACTACGGCCCGTACGGCGGGCGGTTCATGCCGGAGGCGCTGATCGGCGTCGTCGACGAGGTCGCCACCGAGTACGACAAGGCCCGCCACGACCCGGAGTTCCTGAACGAGTTCAACCGCCTGCTGCGCGAGTACGCGGGCCGCCCGTCGCTGCTCACCGAGGCGAAGCGCTTCGGCGAGCACGCCGGCGGTGCGCGGGTGTTCCTCAAGCGCGAGGACCTGAACCACACCGGCTCCCACAAGATCAACAACGTGCTGGGCCAGGCGCTGCTCACCAAGCGGATGGGCAAGAAGCGCGTCATCGCCGAAACCGGCGCGGGCCAGCACGGCGTCGCGACGGCCACCGCGTGCGCGCTGCTCGACCTCGACTGCGTCGTCTACATGGGCGAGGTCGACACCGAGCGCCAGGCGCTGAACGTGGCCCGGATGCGGCTGCTGGGCGCCGAGGTGATTCCGGTCAAGACCGGGTCGCGGACGCTGAAGGACGCGATCAACGAGGCGCTGCGCGACTGGGTGACCAACGCCGACACCACGCACTACCTGTTCGGCACGGCCGCCGGGCCGGCGCCGTTCCCGACGATGGTGCGCAACTTCCACCACGTCATCGGCACCGAGGCCCGCGAGCAGATCCTGGAGCAGGCCGGCCGCCTGCCGGACGTCGTCGCGGCGTGCGTCGGCGGCGGGTCGAACGCGATCGGCATCTTCTCGGGCTTCTACGACGACCCGTCGGTGCGGCTGGTCGGCCTGGAGCCGGGCGGCGAGGGCATCGAGGGCAACCGGCACGGGGCGACCCTGACCAAGGGCACCCCGGGCAACCTGCACGGCGCGATGACGTACCTGCTGCAGGACGAGGACGGCCAGACGGTCGAGTCGCACTCGATCTCGGCCGGGCTCGACTACCCGGGCGTCGGCCCGGAGCACGCGTGGCTGAAGGACACCGGCCGCGCCGAGTACCGCCCGATCACCGACGCCCAGGCGATGGACGCGTTCCAGCTGCTCTCGCGCACCGAGGGCATCATCCCGGCGATCGAGTCGGCGCACGCGCTGGCCGGCGCGCTGGACCTGGGCCGCGAGCTGGGCCCGGACGGCTTGATCGTGGTCAACCTTTCGGGTCGTGGTGACAAGGACATGGACACGGCGGCCAAGTGGTTCGGACTGGTGAACGGATGAGCGGGCTCGACGACCTCTTCGCGGCCACGCGCACGGAGGGCCGCGGCGCGCTGATCGGCTACCTGCCGGCCGGCTTCCCGACGGTCGACGGGTCGAAGGACCTCATCGCGGCGTGCGTCGACGGCGGCGCCGACCTGATCGAGGTCGGCGTCCCGTATTCGGACCCGGTGATGGACGGCCCGACGATCCAGGCCGCCTCGGTGACCGCGCTGGACAACGGCTTCCGCCTCAAGAACCTGTTCGAGGTGGTCGAGTCGGTGTCGTCGCGCGGCGGCCGCGCGGTCGTGATGACGTACTGGAACCCGGTGAACCGCTACGGCGTGGACCGCTTCGCGCGCGACCTCGCCTCGGCGGGCGGCCTCGGTCTGATCACCCCGGACCTGATCCCGGACGAGGCCGGCTCGTGGATGGAAGCTTCGGCTTCGCACGGCTTGGACCGCACGTTCCTGGTAGCGCCTTCGTCGTCGGAGGAGCGCCTGGCGTTGACGGCGGCCGCGTCATCGGGGTTCATCTACGCCACGGCGGTGATGGGCGTGACGGGCGCCCGCGACCAGGTGGGCGAGGGCGCGGAGGAACTGGTCCGCCGGGTCCGCTCCCACACGTCCCTGCCGATCGGCGTGGGGCTGGGCGTCCGTTCGGGCGACCAGGCGGCCGAGGTGGCCTCGTTCGCCGACGCGGTGATCGTGGGTTCGGCGCTGGTCACGGCGGCGGCGGAGGGTGCTTCGGGGGTTCGCGCGCTGTCGGCTGAGCTGGCGGAAGGCGTGCGGCGGACGGTCGCGAAGGCCTGAGCGCTGTTTTGCCGGTGTGACGCCCTCACCTGATCCAGAACTGTCAGTAGCGGTCCGCATACTCGTTGTGTGATGATCCACAACGAGGGGACCGACCGCACATGTCACACTGGAACAGACTCACGGCGACGCGCGGGAGCGGAGGTGAAGCGCGATGGCAGCACCGGCTGAGCCTGGGACGAGCAGCGAGTTCCACATCCCGCCGCGACCGGATGGCTGGACGGTCGACGAGGTTCTCGCCTTATCCGAGAAACAAGCCTCACGGCAGCGGATCGAGGTTGTGGACGGAGCTCTCCTCGTGAGCCCCGCGCCGACTTCGGTGCACCAGCGGCTCCTGCAGAAGTTGCAGCTCGCCCTCGTGCCCGCACTGCCGGACGGCAACGAGCTACTGCCCGGCGTGAACGTCCGCTTCGGAACGCAGCGGCTGCTGGTCCCCGATCTGGTGATCCTCAACTGTCCTGGAGTCGACACCGTGGCGTACCTCGCGAGCGATGTCGTGCTTGCCGCGGAGATCGTCTCACCTTCGAGCAAGGTGCAGGACCGGATGCTCAAGAGGGCCATCTACGCCGAGGCACTGATCCCGTACTACCTCCTGGTGGAGCCACTCGATCCGACGGCGGCCACACTTTTCGCCCTCGAAAGCGGCGAATACGAGCCCATCGCCAAGAGCGAAAACGGCGAACTGCACTTCACCCGCCCCTTCGAGGCCGTCCTTCGCCTCTGACGGCTCTTGTACAAAAGCTGTACGCCGCCGCGGGAGAGTCCGCGGCATGGACATCGCACACCTCCCGCGGCGCAGCTTCCTCCGCGGTGCCGCCGGGCTCGCCGTCGCCGGGGGCGCCGGGCTCCTCCTCCCGCAAGCCGCGCGGGCCGCTTCCGCCCCGCCGCGGATCTACAGCTGCGCCGAGTGGGGTGCGCGGCCGCCCGCCGACGTTCTCACCACCCTCGACCACCCCGCCAACCGGGTGCTCATCCACCACATCGCGTGCCCCAACAGCACCGACTACTCCCTGGCGCACGCCTTCCAGGTCGCCCGGGACGACCAGCACGACCACATCGACAACAACGGCTGGTCCGACACGGGCCAGCACTTCACGGTCAGCCGCGGCGGCTACCGCCTCGAAGGCCGCCACGGCAGCCTCGACGCCCTCCGCGGCGGCACCACCATGATCCAGGGCGCCCACTGCCCGGGCCAGAACACCAACGCCATCGGCATCGAGAACGAAGGCACGTACACCAGCGTCGAGCCCCCGCAGGCGCAGTGGGCGTCGCTCGTCGTGTTCTGCGCCTACATCTGCCGCCAGTACGGCATTCCGGTCGAGGAGATCAAGGGCCACCGCGACTTCTACAACACCGAGTGCCCCGGCGACCGCCTGTACGCGAAGCTGCCGCAACTGCGCACCGAGGTCGCCAGGGCACTGGCGGGGTGAGACCTACCCCAGCGTGTCCAACGTCCGCACGGCATCCGTAGCCGCGGCCTGGTCCGCCGGGTCCGGTTCCGCCGCCGCGGCCGGGTGCCGGGACGCCGCCGGGCGCGTGCACCCCAGCTGCTGCAGCGACCCCTTCAACCGGTCCGTCAGGAACTTCAGCAAGCCCACCCCGTCATCCGGTGACGCCGCCGCCCGCAGCAACCGGCGGTCCGACGTCAACCGGTCCAGTCCAGAGGATCGCAAGTTACGGCAGTACGCCCGGGTGCTCGTCGACCGCCGGTCCAGTGGCGGCTGGTCGACGCCCGCGCGGTACAGGTTCGTCTTGGCCGCGCTCGGTTTGCCGTCCACCAGCGTCATCGGGTCGCCCGGCGGCACCAGCGCCACCGGGGTCCGCTGGCCCGCCGCCGCCTGGAGTTCGTTCAACGCCAACGACGTCGCCGGGCGGCCGTCGTCCGTCAGGTCCGGGGCGGTGAACGGTGTGCAGCCCAGTGCCGGGTCCACGAACGCGTCGAGCAGGCGGTTGTCGCTGCCGTTCGCCAGCGTCGCCGGCTGGCCCAGCCGCCGGGCGTTCGCCCCCGTGGCTTGCGCGGTGCGGCCGTCCCGCGTGGCCAGGTACGTCGTCGTCACGTTGTCGCTCTGGTCCTGGTCCACCAGCGAGAAGTCGCGCACCGACGGGCACGGCCGGCCGTCCTTCGCCCGGCCCAGCGGCGGGATCCGCAGCTTGCCGGCCCGCACGGCGGTGTTCGCCGCGTCGAAGAACGCCTGAGCGTTGCAGAAACCGACCTGGCCGAACAGCGAACCGCCGAGACCGTTGACGCACCGGCCCGCTCGCCCGCCGGCGAGGGTCAGCGTGTCGCCGTTGAACCCCATCCACAGCCCGACGACCGCGCCCCGCGGCAACGCCGGAACGACCGGTGGCGCGGCCGGCGCCGCGCCCGCGTCGACGACCAGCGGGTGGTACACCGACAGTTTGCCGGTCGCGGGGTCGAGGATCGTCGCCTCGGCGAACGCGCCCTGCGCGTCCACCGTTTCGTGGCACGCGCCTTGCCGGGGGTCGGTCGCGGTGAGCTGGTACGGCGTCGCGAGACCGCGCGCCGACAATGGATCATCGGGCACCTTCAGAGTGCACGCGGAATTGGGGATCGCGGGCGGCGGTGGCGGGGTGCGCGGTGCGGCCACCGCGATTCCGACCGCGCCGAGCGACGCCGCGGCCACCGCGACGGTCACCTTGAGCTTCCAGGGCCGTTGCCGGTGGCGGGGACGAGCTGCTGGCATGGACTGTGCCTTCTTTCGGCCTCCTCACCTCACCCGGCGCAGGACGCTAGCACAGATAACAGCCCGATCACAGAACGATTTCCGGCACGAACACGGCATTCGCGGCAAAAGGCGAAGATCAATGGAGGTACCGCATCACGGCGCACAGCTCCTCCGGCGGCAGGCCGCCGAGCCGGTCGAGCTCGCCGCGGCGGACGTCCATCAGCGTCGTCGCGAGCTCCGGCCCGAACGCCGACGTCAGCGCCGGGTCCGCTTCGAACGCGGCCACGGCCTCGGCCAGCGACACCGGCAGCCGCTCGGCCGCGGGGAGCGTGCCCGGGTCGACGTCGGCCGGCTCCGGCAGGCTCTCGCGGGCTTCGACCCCGGCCAGGCCCGCGAAGATCAGCGCCGCCACGACCAGGTACGGGTTGGCCGTCAGGTCGAAGCACTTGACCTCGAAGTTCGCCGCCCGCTCGCGCTGCCCGGCCGGGCCCTGGACCAGCCGCAGCGGCGCCTCGCGGTTTTCCAGGCCCCACGCGCGGAACACCCCCGCCCAGTGGTGCGGTTCGAGCCGCAGGTAGCTGACCACCGAAGGCGCGCCGATCGCCAGCAACGCCGGCAGCCGCGAAAGGATGCCCGCGCCGAACGCCTCCGCCGTCTCGGTCAGCCCGAACCGCCGGTCGCCGCCGGCGCACAGGTTGCGGTCACCGTCCCACAGGCTGAGGTGGACGTGGCCGCCGTTGCCGACGCCGTCCGGCGCGAACTTGGGTGTGAACGACGCCCGCAGGCCGTACTGCTCGCTCACGGTCCGGATCGTCTCCCGCGTCAGCACCGCGACGTCCGCGGCGCGCACCGGGTCGCCCGCCGCGACCGAGACCTCGAACTGCCCGGCCGCGTACTCCGGATGGATCTGTTCCACCGCAACACCTTGCGCGGTCAGCGTGGCTACCAGCTTCCGCAGGTACGCCGCCTGCGAAGACAGCCGCGCGTAGCCGTAGGCCGGACCCGCGGTGGCCGAGCGGGGATCGTCGGGCGCGTCCGCCGCCGTGATCACCCACTCGATCTCGAACGCCGTCCGCGCGTTGTAGCCGAGCTCCGCGAGCCGGGCCGTCGCGGCCGCGGCCAGCGCCCGCGCGTCCTGCGGGTGCGGCGCACCCTCCTGGTCGTACCGCCAGACCGGCGCCCACGCCCAGCCGGGCTGCGCGGCCAGCGGCACGAGCGCGTCGAGGTCCGGGTGCAGCCGCAGGTCGCCGACCGGCCCGCGCGAGTGCGTGCCGCCGGCGATGTCGTCGGTGGCCAGGAAGAAGTCGAACGAGTTCGACGCGCCGACGCCCCACGCCGCCGCCGACCACAGCCGGTCGACCGGAACCGCCTTCACCCGCGCGATGCCGCTGTTGTCCACGAACGTCAGCGCCACGAGCTCCACCCCGGCCGCACGCAGGCCGTCGGCGCGGAGAGCGCCCTGTTGCGCGAGTTCTGCCCGATCGAGCTGGCTCATCCTGCCCCCGTCGATGTCCACTTGAGTGCTTCTCGCTCTGGGAAACGAGGTGAAGATCGTGTCAGACACCGTCGAAACCCGTCCAGGTCTGCGCCGCTCCCTCTCCGTCTGGCAGGCCGTCGGCCTGTCCGTGGCGTTGATGGCCCCGAGCATGGCCGCCAACATCAACCCCCAGCAGACCGCCGCGGCCGCCGGCCGCGCGGTGCCGCTCGCCTTCCTGCTCTCCGCGGTCGGCGTCCTGCTGGTCGCCTACGGCTTCGTCAAGCTCTGCCAGTACTACCAGCACGCGGGATCGGTGTACGCCTTCGTCGGCGCGACCCTCGGCCCGCGCGCGGGCGTCGTCTCCGGCATCGGGCTCCTCGGCACGTACACGTTCTACGCCGTCGTCACCAGCTCGGCCGCGGGCACGCTGGGCACCGCTTTCTTGACCCAGACCGGGATCTGGCCGGATCCGCCGCCCTGGGGGCCGTTCGTGCTGACGGCCGTCGCGCTGCTCGGCGCCTGGCTGCTGGCCGTGCTGCCCGCTCGCCGCGGCACGAGCACCCTGCTCGCCGTCGAGGGCGCGACGATCGCGGTGATCCTGCTGGTCACCGTGGTGATCCTGGTCCGGCTCGTCGCGGGGAACGCCCCGGGCGGCGCCCGGTTCACGATGGCCGTCTTCGTGCCGGAAACCGGGCTCCCGGGCGTGTTCCTCGGCGCCGTCTTCGGCTTCCTGTCCTTCGCCGGGTTCGAAGCCGCTGCGACGCTCGGCGAGGAAACCCACGACCCGAAGCGCAACATCCCGCGCGCGATCCTCGGCACGGCGCTCTTCGGCGGCGGCTACTTCGTGGTGGTCACGGCGGTGGAGATGATGGCGTTCCGCAGCGACGCCGGCGCGTTCCACGACTCGCCGTCCCTGCTCGGCGACCTCGGCGGCCGGTACGCGGGCGCCTGGGTCGGCGACGTCATCAGCGCCGGCGCCGCGATCAGCGCGTTCGGCTGCTGCCTGGCGTGCGTCGTCGGTGGCTCCCGGCTGCTCTACGCGCTGGGCCGCGACGCAGGGGGTGGCCTCGGCCGCACGTCCGGCCGCGGGACGCCGGTGGCCGCGGTGAGCGCCGTGGCGGCCGCGGCGGCGCTGATCATCCTGGTGTGCGCGGTGTTCTTCGGGGCGACGGCGTCGGACACCTTCGCCTGGTCCGGCTCGATCGGCACGCTCATCCTGCTGGTCGTCTACCTGCTGACGACGGTCGGCGCGATCCTGCTGCTGTTCGTGAAGCGCCGGATGCGCGTGCCGGGGTGGCACCTCGTCTTCCCGGTCGGCGCGCTCGTCGTGCCCGGCTACACCGTGTACGTCAACGTGGTCCCGTACCCGGCCGAAGGTCCGGCGCGGTGGTTCCCGGTGGTGGCCGCGGCGGTGCTCGCGCTCGCGGTGGCCGCCGTCCTTGCCGCGCCGGGCTTCGCTCGTAGGGTGGGGGAGAGGCTGACGACCGGGGACGGAGGCGCATGACCGGGTTGCTGCCGTTCGTCGCGGACCTGCCGCTGGTGGACCACCACTGCCACGGCGTCGTCACCCGGGACGTCACGCGCGCGGGCTTCGAGGCGATGCTGACGGAGGCCGATGCGCCGTCGCCGCTGGGCACGAGCCTGTTCGACTCACTCATCGGGCTGGCCGTGCGCGAACGCTGCGCACCCGTGCTCGACCTGCCGAAGCACGCCCCGGCCGAGGCTTACCTGCGGCGCCGCGCCGAACTGGGCGCGGACGAGGTGGCCCGGCGGTTCCTCCGGGCCACCGGCACGACCGACTTCCTGCTGGACGGCGGGTTCCTGCCGGACGCGCTGACCACGACGCCGGAGTTCGCCGCGCTGGCGGGCACGCGCGCGCACGACGTCGTCCGGCTCGAACAGGTCGCCGAGGCGGTGATCCCGGGCACGACGGCCCGCGGGTTCGCCGCCGCTTTCGCCGACGAGCTGGGAAAACGCGCCTCGACGGCGGTCGGGCTCAAGTCGATCGCGGCCTACCGCGCCGGCCTGGAACTGGCGGGGGAGCGGCCTTCGCCGCCGGAGGTCGAAGCCGCCGCCGGGCGGTGGCTCGCCGCGGGCGGCGGGCGGCTGGCCGACGAAGTCCTGCACCGGCACCTCGTCTTCACCGGCCTCGACCTGGGCCTGCCGGTGCAGTTCCACGTCGGCTACGGCGACGCCGACGTCGACCTGCGCCGCGGCGACCCGCTGCTGCTCACCGGGCTGCTGCGGGCCACGCGCGGCCTCGGCGTGCCGATCCTGCTGCTGCACAACTACCCGTTCCACCGCCACGCGGCGTACCTGGCGCAGGTCTTCGACCACGTGTTCGTCGACGCCGGCCTCATCACGCACAACGCGGGCTTCCGGGCGCCGGCCGTGCTGGCCGAGTTGCTCGAGCTCGCGCCGTTCGGGAAGGTGCTCTTCTCGACCGACGCCTTCGGCCTGGCCGAGCTGTACCACCTGGGTACCGCCCTGTTCCGGCAGGGTTTGTCGGACTTCCTGCGCGCCGCGCTCGACGCGGACGCGATGTCCGAACCGGACGCCGTCCGGCTGTGTGCTTTGGTGGGGCACGAGAACGCGAAGAGGATCTACCGCTTGGAGCACGTGTGAGTGATCTGTGGACCCGGTGGACGCAGGCGATCGCCGAAGAACTGCCCGCCGCCGTCGAGCTCCGGCACGCCGTGCACGCCGACCCCCGCGGGTCCGGCGAGGAGGAGGACACCGCCCGCCTGGTGGCCGGCGCGCTCGGCGCCGGCGACGGCACCCGCGTCGCCAAGACCGGCCGGGCGATCCTGCTGCCCGGTGCGCCGGACGGCCCGGCCGTGGCGCTGCGCGCCGAGCTCGACGCCCTCCCGGTGCTGGAGGGCACCGGCGTGCCGTGGGCGTCCGGGAACGACCTGATGCACGCCTGCGGCCACGACGTCCACCTCGCGGCGCTGGTCGCCGTCGGCCGGGCCGCGCAGCGCGTCGGCGTGCCGCGCCCGATCCTGGCGCTGCTGCAGCCGCGGGAGGAGACGTCCCCGCCCGGCGCGCTCGACGTCGTCGAATCCGGGGTGCTGGCCGAGCACGGGGTGGACACGGTGATCGGCGCGCACGTCCAGCCGCGGATCGCGCACGGCGTCGTCTCGGCGGTGCCGGGGCCGGTGAACGCCTCCACCGACGAGTTCGAGGTCACCATGCACGGCCAGGGCGGCCACGCGGGCTACCCGCAGCTGCTGCGCGACCCGATCCTGGCGCTGTCGCAGCTGGTCGTGAGCCTGCAGCAGATCGCGTCACGCCGGATCGACCCGGTGTTCGGCGCGGTCTGCTCGATCGGGCGGATCCAGGGCGGCGCGGCGGCCAACGTCGTCCCGAACAGCGCGAGCGCGTTCGGCTCCCTGCGCCTGATGCGCACGAAGGACCGCGAGCGCGCCCTGGAGACCCTGGCCGACATCGTCCACGGCACCGCCCGGGCCCACGGCTGCACGGCGGAGCTGGAGATCAGCCCGTGCGAGCCGGTGCTGGACAACGACCCGGCGCTGGCCGCGGGCGCGCAGCAGTGGCTGCGGCACGCGGGCTTCGTCGTCGACGAGCAGTTCCGGTCCTTCGGCGCCGACGACTTCGCCCACTACTGCGGCGGCGGGACGCGCGGGCTGATGCTGTTCGTCGGCCTCGGCGACACGGCGGGGGTGCCGAGCCTGCACGACGAGCGGTTCCTCCCGCGTGACCAAGCCGTCACCCAGGTCGCGCACGCGCTGGTGGCGGGGTACCTGGCCGCCTTGGATGCTCCGGCGCCTTAGCAATCCGGCCGGAAAAGCAGGCCGCCCCCCTCCGAACGGCAGGTGACCATTGCCGATGAGCCAGCGGCCGTAACTGCGGCCGGGTTGGTAACGAAAGGCACGCTAGCGCTACGGTGACCGCGTGATGAGCGCCTACCTCGCGACGTTCCCCAGCCCCGACCGTGGGGTGTGGCACCTGGGGCCGATCCCGATCCGTGCGTACGCCCTGTGCATCATCGCCGGCATCATCGTGGCGATCTGGTGGGGCGAGCGCCGCTGGATCGCCCGCGGCGGCACCAAGGGCACGGTGATCGACGTCGCGGTGTTCGCGGTGCCGTTCGGCCTGGTCGGCGGCCGGTTGTACCACGTGATCACCGACCCCGAGCTGTACTTCACCGAGGGCCGCAACCCGTGGAACGCGTTCGCGATCTGGGACGGCGGCCTCGGCATCTGGGGCGCGATCGCCCTGGGCGCGGTGGGCGCGCTCATAGCCTGCCGCCGCAAAGGCATCCCGCTGCCGGCGATGGCGGACGCGGTCGCCCCGGGCATCGTCGTCGCGCAGGCGATCGGCCGCATCGGCAACTACTTCAACCAGGAGCTCTACGGTGCCCACACGGACCTGCCGTGGGGCATGGAGGTCTTCCAGCGCTTCAACCCGGAAGACCCGGACAACCTGCTGAACGGCGTCGCGACGGGGCACATCCCGCTGCCGGAGAGCCCGGTCCACCCGACGTTCCTGTACGAGCTGATCTGGAACCTGCTGGTCGCGCTCGTGGTGGTGTGGGCGGACCGCCGCTTCAAGCTGGGCCACGGCCGCGCGTTCGCGCTGTACGTGGCGGGCTACACGGTCGGCCGCGGCTGGATCGAGATGATGCGCACCGACACGGCGAACCACATCCTCGGCCTGCGGGTGAACGTGTGGACGTCGATCCTGCTGTTCGTCGCGGCGGTGGTGTACTTCGTCATCGCGGGACGGCGGGGGCCGCGGGAGGCACCGGAGACCCTGGTGGGCAAGGACGCGGGGACGCCTTCTCCGGAAGACGGCGAGCCCGCGGTCGCCGACGAGCCGGAGCACGCGAAGGTGGCGGCCGAGGCCCCGGCGGCCACGGAGAAGCCCGCGGAAGACGCCCCGGCCGAAGAGCCGAAGAAGACCGAAGAGAGCTGAGCGCTACCGAAGGCCGCTGCCGGAAATTCCTGGCGGCGGCCTTCGTTGTGCGCAGGGTTTGGGCGCCGCCCCCGGTTTCCACGCTACCGGGTGGCACCGACAGTTCCCGGCCGGTCCCGAGCGCCCCAAGGCGGCCTTGGGTGCGTGAGACGCACCCAAGGCGGCCTTCGGTGCGTGGGACGCAACCAAGGCGGCCTTCGGTGCTCCAATCCATGCCCCCCGCCGCCACCCTCAACGGAGGCGCTTCGCGCCGCAGTGCTGATTCAACGCAACCAAGGCCGCATTGGGGCGCTGGGGCCGGGCCGGTCAGAGGTCCGGCAGGCCCAGTTCCAGGTTCGGCGCCTGCAAGCCGCCGTCCACCTCGAGGATCTTGCCCGTGATGTACCCGCCCGCCCGCGACGCCAGGAACACCACCGTCGCCGCGATGTCCTCGGCTTCGCCGATCTTCCGCAGCGGCGTCGCCGACTCCATCTTCTCCTTCAGCTCCGGGTTGCCGACCACGATCTCCAGTGCCGACGTCGCCACCGAACCCACCGAGATCGCGTTCACCCGCACTCGCGGGGCCAGGTCCGCCGCCGCCAAGCGCGTGTAGTGGGCCAGCGCCGCCTTCGCCGTTCCGTATGCCGCGAAGCCGCGGCCCGAGACCCGGCCCATCACCGACGAGATGTTGACCACCGAGCCGCCCGTCTCCACCAGGGACGGCGCCGCCGCCACCGTCAGGGCGTGGGCCGTCGCCACGTTGAAGCGGAACGCTTCCTCCATGAACTCCACCGTCGACTCCAGCAACGGGCGCGGGTACGTGCCGCCGACGTTGTTGACCACCAGGTCGAGCCGTCCGAACTCCGACACCGCCGTGGCCGCCAGTGCCGCGGCGGCCTCGGGCGCGGACAGGTCGACCGGCACCGCAACGGCCCGGCGGCCGAGCGCCGAAACGCGGGCGACGACCTCGTCGAGCTGGGCAGCGGTCCGGGAGGCGATCACCACGTCGGCGCCCGCTTCGGCGAGGGCCACCGCGGTGGCCGCGCCGATGCCGCGTCCGGCGCCGGTGACCACCGCGACCTGGTCGGTGAGCTGGAACCGATCGAGGATCATGCGGCGAAATGTAACACGTTCTAGTGATCGGGGACACACCCGGACGATCACGTCACGCCGGTCTCGGCTGGGGTTTCCGGGCCGTATACTTAGCGGAACGAACTACCGGGAACCCATCAGGAACTACGTCGTTCCGCGCAGCCAGATCGTTACCGTCCGACGTCGTCCGGGGCGCGCTGAGATGCTGCTGCGGTGTTTCCCAGGTGTTAAAGTCGCGCTAACAAGCGGGCCATCGTCGTCCCGTGCGCTCCCCGGCCGGTAGCCCGGCCCCGCACGAACAAGACGACGAAGGAGGTCCCGTTGATCTTCTCCGCCATGCCCGGCAAGCAGGGTCTGTACGACCCGGAGACCGAGCAGGACTCCTGCGGTGTGGCCATGGTGGCCGACATCCGCGGGCGCCGCTCCCACGGCATCGTCACCGACGGCCTGGCCGCGCTGACCAACCTCGACCACCGCGGCGCCGCCGGCGCCGAACCCACCAGCGGCGACGGCGCCGGCATCCTGCTGCAGCTGCCCGACACGCTGTTGCGCGCGGAAGCCGGTTTCGAGCTGCCCGAACCCGACGAACGCGGCCACCACACCTACGCGGCCGGCCTCGCTTTCCTCCCCGAAGACGCCGAGCAGCGCCGCAAGGCCGTCGAACTGGCCGGACGC
Source organism: Amycolatopsis sp. lyj-23 (assembly GCF_046549135.1). Classification (NCBI taxonomy): domain Bacteria; kingdom Bacillati; phylum Actinomycetota; class Actinomycetes; order Pseudonocardiales; family Pseudonocardiaceae; genus Amycolatopsis; species Amycolatopsis sp. lyj-23. The sequence goes on from NZ_JAJPWN010000005.1 coordinate 146,829, forward strand.
ATCGCCGTCGAAGAAGGCCTGGAGGTCCTCGGCTGGCGGGAGGTCCCGGTCGACGCCGACCGCGCCGACATCGGCCCGACCGCCCGTTCGGTCATGCCGCACTTCGCCATGCTGTTCGTCACCGCCGACGGAAAAGCCGGGCTGGAGCTGGACAGGCTCGCCTTCTGCCTGCGCAAGCGCGTCGAGCACGAAAGCGTTACCGCCGGCTGCGGCACGTACTTCCCGTCCCTGTCCTCGCGGACCATCGTCTACAAGGGCATGGTGACGCCGGAGCAGCTGCCGGCGTTCTTCGGCGACCTGCGTGACGAACGCCTGGAAAGCGCCATCGCCCTGGTGCACTCCCGCTTCTCCACCAACACCTTCCCGTCGTGGCCGCTGGCCCACCCCTTCCGGTTCGTTGCCCACAACGGGGAGATCAACACCATCCGGGGCAACCGCAACCGCATGCGGGCGCGCGAGGCGCTGCTGGAATCCGACGTCCTCCCCGGCGACCTGAGCCGGCTGTTCCCGATCTGCTCGCCGGACGCGTCGGACTCCGCGTCCTTCGACGAGGTCCTCGAGCTGCTGCACCTGGGCGGCCGGTCGCTGCCGCACGCGGTGCTGATGATGATCCCGGAGGCGTGGGAGAACCACGCCACCATGAAGCCCGAGCGCCGCGCGTTCTACCAGTTCCACGCGAGCCTCATGGAGCCGTGGGACGGCCCGGCCTGCGTCACCTTCACCGACGGCAGCCTGGTCGGGGCGGTGCTGGACCGCAACGGCCTGCGCCCGGCGCGCTGGTGGCGCACGGCCGACGACCGCGTCGTGCTGGCCAGCGAGGCGGGCGTGCTGGACGTCGCTCCGAAGGACGTCGTCGCCAAGGGGCGGCTCAAGCCCGGCAAGATGTTCCTGGTCGACACCGAGGCCGGCCGAATCGTGGACGACGAAGAGGTCAAGTCCGCACTCGCCGCCGAGCTGCCCTACGACTCGTGGCTGCACGCGGGCCTGCTGAAGATCGCCGAACTGCCCGACCGCGACCACGTCGTGCAGAGCCACGACTCCGTGCTGCGCCGCCAGCTTTCCTTCGGCTACACCGAAGAAGAGCTCAAGATCCTGCTCGCGCCGATGGCCGAGAAGGGCGCCGAGCCGATCGGCTCGATGGGCTCCGACACGCCGGTGGCGGTGCTGTCGCAGCGGTCCCGACTGCTCTACGACTACTTCAAGCAGAACTTCGCCCAGGTGACCAACCCGCCGCTGGACGCGATCCGCGAGGAGCTCGTCACCTGCATGGCGCGGATCATGGGGCCGGAGCGCAACCTGCTGGCCCCCGGCCCGGCGTCGTGCCGGCACCTGAAGCTGCCGTACCCGGTCATCGACAACGACGAGCTCGCCAAGCTCATCCACATCAACGACGACGGCGACCTCCCCGGCTTCGCGTGCAGTGTCCTTTCCGGACTGTACGAAGTGGACGGCGGCGCCGAGGCGCTGGCGGGCGCGATCGAGCGGGTCCGGCGGGAGGCGTCCGAGGCGATTGCGGCCGGCGCGCGCACGCTCGTGCTGTCCGACCGCGACTCCGACCACCGGATGGCGCCGATCCCGTCGCTGCTGCTGGTCTCCGCGGTGCACCACCACCTGGTCCGCACCAAGGAACGCCTGCGCGTCGCGCTGGTCGTCGAATCCGGGGACGCGCGCGAGGTGCACCACATCGCGCTGCTGCTCGGCTACGGCGCCGCCGCGGTCAACCCGTACCTGGCCTTCGAGACCATCGAGGACATGATCGGGCAGGGCGCGGTCACCGGCATCGAGCCCGCCAAGGCGATCCGCAACTACGTGCAGGCGCTGGTCAAGGGCGTCTTGAAGATCATGTCCAAGATGGGCATCTCGACGGTCGGCGCGTACACCGCCGCCCAGGTCTTCGAATCCCTCGGCCTGAGCCAGGACCTGCTGGACGAGTACTTCACCGGGACGTCGTCGAAGCTCGGCGGCGTCGGCCTGCAGGTGCTCGCCGAAGAGGTCGCGACGCGGCACCGCCGTGCGTACCCGGACAACCCGACCGACCGGGTCCACCGTGGACTCGAGACGGGCGGCGAGTACGCCTACCGCCGCGAGGGTGAGCTGCACCTGTTCACGCCGGAGACGGTGTTCCTGCTGCAGCACGCGTCCAAGACCGGCCGCGACGAGGTCTACCGCAAGTACACCGACGAGGTGCACCGCCTCTACCGCGAGGGCGGCACGCTGCGCGGGCTGTTCTCGTTCAAGGACGGCGTCCGCGAGCCGATCCCGCTGGACGAGGTGGAGCCCGCCGAAGCGATCTTCAAGCGCTTCAACACCGGTGCGATGTCCTACGGCTCGATTTCGGCCGAGGCGCACGAAACCCTGGCCATCGCGATGAACCGCATCGGCGGCCGGTCCAACACCGGCGAGGGCGGCGAGGACCCCGAGCGGCTCTACGACCCCGAGCGGCGCAGCGCGATCAAGCAGGTCGCGTCCGGCCGGTTCGGCGTCACGAGCGAGTACCTCGTCAACGCCGACGACATCCAGATCAAGATGGCGCAGGGCGCGAAGCCGGGCGAAGGCGGCCAGCTGCCGCCGAACAAGGTCTACCCGTGGATCGCGCGCACCCGGCACTCGACGCCGGGCGTCGGCCTCATTTCGCCGCCGCCGCACCACGACATCTACTCCATCGAGGACCTGGCCCAGCTGATCCACGACCTCAAGAACGCCAACGAGCACGCCCGCATCCACGTGAAGCTGGTGTCCTCGCTCGGTGTCGGCACGGTCGCGGCCGGCGTGTCCAAGGCCCACGCGGACGTCGTGCTCATCTCGGGCCACGACGGCGGCACCGGCGCGTCGCCGATGAACTCGCTGAAGCACGCGGGCACGCCGTGGGAGATCGGCCTCGCCGAGACCCAGCAGACGTTGCTGCTCAACGGCTTGCGCGACCGGATCACCGTCCAGGTCGACGGCGCCATGAAGACCGGGCGGGACGTCGTCATCGCGGCGCTGCTCGGCGCCGAGGAGTACGGCTTCGCGACGGCCCCGCTCGTCGTCGCGGGCTGCATCATGATGCGCGTCTGCCACCTCGACACCTGCCCGGTCGGCGTCGCCACGCAGAGCCCGGAGCTGCGCAAGCGCTACACCGGCCAGGTCGAGCACGTCGTCAACTTCTTCAAGTTCGTCGCCGAAGAAGTCCGGGAAACCCTGGCGGCGCTGGGCTTCCGCACGCTCGACGAGGCCATCGGCCACGCCGAGCTGCTGAACACCGACGACGCCGTCGACCACTGGAAGGCGTCCGGTTTGGACTTGGCGCCGATCTTCGAGATGCCTTCGGAGACGCCGTACGGCGGCGCCAAGCGGCGCACCCGCGGCCAGGACCACGGCCTCGAGCACGCCCTGGACCGCACGCTCATCCAGCTCGCCGAGGCGGCGCTGGAAGACGCGCACCAGGTCAACATCGAGCTGCCGGTGCGCAACGTCAACCGGACGGTCGGCACGCTGCTCGGCTCGGAGATCACCCGCCGCTACGGCGGCGACGGCCTGCCCGAGGGCACGATCAACGTCACGCTCACCGGCTCGGCGGGCCAGTCGCTCGGCGCGTTCCTGCCGCGCGGCATCACCCTCGACATGGTCGGCGACGCGAACGACTACGTCGGCAAGGGCCTGTCCGGCGGGCGGATCGTCGTCCGCCCCGACCCGGACGCGACCTTCGCCGCCGAGGCGCAGACGATCGCGGGCAACACGATCGCCTACGGCGCCACCGGCGGCGAGATCTTCCTGCGCGGCCAGGTCGGCGAACGCTTCTGCGTCCGCAACTCCGGCGCCACGGTGGTCGCCGAGGGCGTCGGCGACCACGCGTTCGAGTACATGACCGGCGGCCGCGCGGTGGTGCTCGGCCCGACCGGGCGCAACCTGGCGGCCGGCATGTCCGGCGGCATCGCCTTCGTCCTCGACGTCGACGCGAAGAAGGTCAACCAGGACATGGTGGACCTGCTGCGCCCGACCGCCGACGACCTGGCGTGGCTGAAGAAAACCGTGCAACAGCACTACGATCTCACCCGCTCCGCGGTGGCGGCCTCGCTGCTCGGCGACTGGCCGCGCCGGTCGGTGGCGTTCACGAAGGTGATGCCGCGCGACTACCAGCGGGTCCTGGACGCGGCGAAGGCGGCTCGCGCTGCCGGCCGCGACGTCGACGAGGCGATCATGGAGGCCGCTCGTGGCTGACCCGACCGGTTTCCTGAAGTTCGAGCGCGAAGAGCCGAAGAAGAAGTCCACAGAGGAGCGGCTCGCGAGCTGGGGCGAGGTCTACGCGGACGTCGACCCGGCCGAGCGCAACGAGCAGGTGCGCAAGCAGGCGTCGCGCTGCATGGACTGCGGCATCCCGTTCTGCCACTCCGGCGGCTCCGGCTGCCCGCTGGGCAACCTGATCCCGGAGTGGAACGACCTGGTCCGCCGCGGCGACTGGGCCGCGGCGAGCGACCGGCTGCACGCCACCAACAACTTCCCCGAGTTCACCGGGAAGCTGTGCCCGGCGCCGTGCGAGGCGGGCTGCGTGCTGTCGATCTCGCCGCTGTCGGGCGGGCCGGTGTCGATCAAGCGCGTCGAGCAGACGATCGCCGACCAGTCCTGGGAAGCGGGTTACGTCCAGCCGCAGGTGTCCGAAGTGTCCAGTGGACGGCGGGTGGCGGTCGTCGGCTCCGGGCCGGCCGGGCTCGCGGCCGCCCAGCAGCTGACCCGCGCCGGGCACGAGGTCACGGTGTACGAGCGCGACGACCGCCTCGGCGGCCTGCTGCGCTACGGCATCCCCGAGTTCAAGATGGAGAAGAAGGTCCTCGACCGGCGCCTGGCGCAGCTGCGCAAGGAAGGCACCCGGTTCGTCACGGGCTGCGAGGTCGGCGTCGACCTGTCCGTGGAAGACCTGCGCGCGCAGTACGACGCCGTCGTGCTGGCGGTGGGCGCGCTGCGCGGCCGCGACGACACCACGACGCCGGGGCGCGAGCTCGCGGGCATCCACCTGGCGATGGAACACCTGGTGCCGGCCAACAAGTACGTCGAGGGCGACGGCCCGCCGTCGGTCGACGCCAACGGAAAGCACGTCGTCATCATCGGCGGCGGCGACACGGGCGCGGACTCCTACGGCACGGCCACCCGCCAGGGCGCGCTGTCGGTGACGCAGCTCGACCAGTACCCGATGCCGCCGACGGCCCGCGACGACGAGCGCTCGCCGTGGCCGACGTGGCCGTACATCCTGCGCACGTACGCGGCGCACGAGGAGGCGGGCGAGCGGAAGTTCGCGGTGGCGGTCAAGCGGTTCGTCGGTTCCGAAGAGGGCCGCGTGACGGCGGTGGAGCTGCAGCAGGTCCGGGTGCAGAAGGACCCGGCCACCGGCCGCCGCGAGGTCATCCCGGTGAACGACGAGGTCGAGACGCTCCCGGCGGACCTGGTCCTGCTGGCGATCGGCTTCGAGGGCGTCGAGGAGATGCCGCTGCTGGACGGGCTCGGCCTGTCGCTGACCCGCCGCGGCACGCTGTCGTGCGGCGCGGACTGGCAGACGGAGACACCGGGCGTGTTCGTCTGCGGCGACGCCCACCGCGGTGCTTCCCTGGTGGTGTGGGCGATCGCGGAAGGCCGTTCGGTGGCCAACGCGGTCGACACGTACCTGACGGGGGCGTCGGACCTGCCGGCGCCGGTCCACCCGACGGCGCTGCCGCTCGCGGTCGTCTGATCATGCGTTCCGGAGGCCCCCTCACCGCTGGTGAGGGGGCTTCCGTCGGTCAGCCCGCCGAGGCGGAGGCCCGGTAGAGGCGAACGGTGGCCGGGGAAACGGCCGAACGGTGGCTGTGCGGTCTGTGTACGGGCAATTACGTTCGAGAGTTGTGTCGCCTTTGCGACGATTCACTTCTGCGGAAGGTGGGGCGTCTTGAAGCACACGAAACTCCGGGCCGCGGTGGTCACCGCCGTCCTCTCCCTCGCGTTCGCCCTGGCCGGCCCACCCGCCCAGGCCGCACCGAAACCGTTCTGGACGCCCGACGCGATGCGGGCGGCCGTGCCGATGGACTCGCTCGTGAAAGCCCCGGCCGGCACGCCGAAGGACGTCGCACGCGGGCAGAGCGCGCTCATCCGGAGCATCCCGAACGGCGGGGGTCCCTGGACCGGCGGCGGCAAGGTGACCCGGACGGCCGGGCGCGTGTTCTTCCTTTTCAACGGCCAGAAGGCGTCCTGCTCCGGTGACGCCGTCACCAGCGCCAACGGCAGCGTCGTCGTCACCGCGGGGCACTGCGTGAAGTACCAGGGCACCTGGCACACGCAGTGGGTGTTCGTGCCCGGCTACGACAACGGCAACGCGCCCTACGGCCAGTGGACGGCGAAGACCACCCTCACCACGCCGCAGTGGGAAGCGAGTGAAGACATCAACTACGACGTCGGCATGGCCGTCGTCAACCCGCTGAACTCCCAGCGGCTCACCGACGTCGTCGGGGCGCAGGGCATCGCGTTCAACCAGCCGAAGAACCAGAACATGTACACCTTCGGCTACCCGGCCGCGGCGCCGTACGACGGCACGAAGCTGATCTACTGCAGCGGCACCACGTTCACCGACTTCCTGTTGACCAAGGACCACGGCATGAATTGCAACATGACCGGCGGATCCAGCGGCGGCCCGTGGTTCCTGTCGTTCGACGAAAGCACCGGCGCCGGCGTGCAGGCCTCGGTGAACAGCTTCGGCTACAACTTCCTGCCGGGCTACATGTTCGGCCCGTACTTCGGCACCGACGCGCAGAACCTGTACAACCGCGCGCAAGCCGCGTGATCCACGGCCAGGGGACGGAGCCGAGGTTCCGTCCCCTGGCGGCGCCGAATCCGGCGATCACGCCGCCGTTCACCGCGTATTCCGAAAGCAACGGCAGCCAGAACGACTGGTGCCTGTTCCCGCAGCCGAACTACGCGGGATTTCCACTTCGCATTCCGGCGTTTTCGAGCGCCAACGTGTGGTCGACGGTCGCCTCGGCGCGGCCCTGCTGAAGACCGCCGGTCACGTCAACGCGGTGAGCAGCAGCGCCCAGTAGCCGCCCCCGCCGACGAGCACGCCCATCAGCAGGCCGGCCAGCACCTCCGGGGTGGTGTGGTCGCGCAGCGCGACGCGCGACCACATCACCCAGGCGGCCGGCAGGGCGAGCAGCAGCCACCACGGCCCGTAGGTCAGCGCCAGCACCACGACCGCGGCCCAGGCCACCGCGGCGTGCAGGGAGATCTTGAACTTCGCGCCGAACGTGATCGCCACCGCGACCACCAGGCTCGCCAGCATCGACGCCGCGAGGGCGACCAGCTGCGCGGGCGCACCGCCGGCCAGCAGCACGGCGAAGCCGAGGCCGAGCGACACCCCGGCGACCAGCAGCGGGACCCGGCGCCCGGCCCGGTTCGTCACGTGGTGGCCGTCCCACTTGCCTCGCCTCGCCCCGCGGACGATCACCGCCATCGGGATCAGCGAACCGGTCACCGAGATCAGCAGTCCCCAGGCCAGGGCGGGGAGCGGGCGGTGGCCGGTGGCGGCCCAGGCGACGGCGAGGGGCAGCGTGAGGACCCACACCCAGGGGGCCAGGACCTCGGTGGCCAACCGGGCGAAGCGCAGCACGGCGCGAACCTTATCCTGGACTGCGTGAACTGGACTGTGGACGTCCCCGTCGACACACTGCCCGAGCTGCCGCCGCTGCCGCCCGAACTGCGGGAGCGGCTCGACACCGCGCTGGCGCTCCCGGCCGCCCAGCAGCCGGAGTGGCCCGACCCCGAGGCGACCCGGCGGGTCCGCGGCGTGCTGGAGAGCGTGCCGCCGATCACCGTCCCGGCCGAGATCGACCGGCTGAAGAGCCGGCTGGCCATGGTCGCCCGCGGTGAGGCCTTCCTGCTCCAGGGCGGCGACTGCGCGGAGACGTTCGAGTCCAACACCGAGCCGCACATCCGGGCCAACCTGCGCACGCTGCTGCAGATGGCCGTCGTGCTGACCTACGGCGCCAGCCTGCCGGTGGTCAAGGTCGGCCGCATCGCCGGCCAGTACGCGAAGCCGCGTTCGGCCGCGACGGACGCCCTCGGCCTGCCGGTGTACCGCGGCGACATCATCAACTCCCTGGTCGCCAAGCCCGAGCTGCGCGTGCCGGACCCCGGCCGGATGATCCGCGCCTACGCGAACGCGGGCGCCGCGATGAACCTGGTCCGCGCCCTCACCGCGGCCGGCATGGCCGACCTGCACCAGGTGCACGACTGGAACAAGGACTTCGTGTCGGCGTCCCCGGCGGCGCAGCGCTTCGAGTCGCTGGCCAACGAGATCGACCGCGGCCTGCGGTTCATGTCCGCCTGCGGCGTCACCGACACATCCCTGCAGTCGACCGAGATCTTCGCCAGCCACGAGGCGCTGCTGCTCGACTACGAGCGTTCGATGCTGCGGCTGGACCAGGCCGACGCGGCCAACCCGAAGCTGTACAACCTCTCGTCGCACTTCCTCTGGATCGGCGAGCGGACCCGCCAGCTGGACGGCGCGCACATCGCGTTCGCCGAGCTGCTGGCCAACCCGATCGGGTTGAAGATCGGCCCGACGACCACGCCGGAGCAGGCTCTGGAGTACGTCGAGCGGCTCGACCCGCGCCTCGAGCCGGGCCGCCTGACGCTCATCGCGCGGATGGGCAACGGCAAGGTCCGCGAGGTGCTGCCGGCGATCGTGGAGAAGGTCGAGGCGTCCGGGCACAAGGTCATCTGGCAGTGCGACCCGATGCACGGCAACACCCACGAGTCGTCGACCGGGTACAAGACCCGCCACTTCGACCGGATCGTCGACGAGGTCCAGGGCTTCTTCGAGGTGCACAACAAGCTGGGCACCTACCCGGGCGGCATCCACGTGGAGCTGACCGGCGAGGACGTCACCGAGTGCCTCGGGGGCGCCCAGGAGATCTCCGACGTCGACCTCTCGGGCCGCTACGAGACGGCCTGCGACCCGCGCCTGAACACCCAGCAGTCGCTGGAGCTGGCGTTCCTGGTCGCGGAGATGCTCCGCGGCTGACGTCCCTCGTCAGCAGGCGTCCAGCAGGCGGGACGCGGACTTCAGGACCGCGTCCCGCAGCGAGCCGACGTCCGGGACCGCCGCGCCGTTGACCTGCAGTCCGATGTGGACCGAGTCCCGGTACGTCGCGACCGCGATGCCCACCGCGTGACGCGGGGCCAGCGGCACGAACGGGTACACCTCCGCCAGCCGCGCGCCGTCCAGGGACAGGCGGGCCGGGGGCAGCGGGACCGCGGTGATCACCAGGTCGAACAGCAGCGGCGCGGCCTGGCCCGCCGTGCGCGTGCCCAGGCGGTGCAGCAGCGGCGGGACGCGCCCGGCCAGCAGCGGCAGCGCGCCGGCGCCGCGGCTCGGGCCCGCCGCCTTGTTGCGGGTCATCGCCCGGCGGACCACCCGCAGCCGCTCGACCGGGTCGTCCTCGCCGACCGGCAGGTCGCACAGGTAGCCGGAAAGCTTGTTGCCGCCGAGCTGCTCGGCCGCCCGGCCGCGCACGCTCACCGGGATCAGCGCGCGCAGCGTGCGGCCGTCGGCGCGCTGCCCGCGGTTCACCAGCCACTCGCGCAGCGCGCCCGACAGCACCGCCAGCACGACGTCGTTGGTCGTGCCGCCGTGCGCGCGGCGCACCCGGCGCAGCTCGGTCAGCGGCAGCCGCACGAACCCGAGGCGCCGCTCGGCCGACAGCGGCGCCGACACCGGTGACAGCGGCGGGCGCGCGGCCCGCACCACCGAGGACGCGATCCCGGCGGCCTCGTTCGCCTGGCCCCACACCGTGCCCAGCGCGCCCTTCACCGTGTCCAAAGTGGAGCGCGGAGCGGGGATGGGCCGGGACGGCGCCGAGCTGCGTTCCGGCAGCTGGACGCCGTCGAGGAGCCCGGCGGCGACCGCGTACGCCCCGGCGCCGTCGGTCAGCGCGTGGTGCAGCTTGAGCAGGAGCGCGAACTTGCCGTCCGGCAGCCCGGTCACCAGCGTCAGGTCCCACAGCGGGCGGGCCGTGTCAAGCGGCTCGGCGATCCACTGCGACGCGTACGCGGACAGGGGGTCCGGTTCGTACAGCGAACTCAACACGACGTGGTGAACGTGGTCGGCCGCCACGAAACCCGGGTCGTCGGCCCAGCGCGCCGAGCCCGGCGGGAAGAGTTCCGCGCGCGCCCGCTGGCGCAGCTTCGGCAGCCGGGCGGCCCGTCGCGCGAGCAACGCCGTCAGCGCGGCCGGGTCCACCGGGCCGCGGGCGGTGAAGGTGACCACCGCCCCCATGTGCATCGGGGTCGTTTCGCTTTCCAGGCAAAGGAAAGCGACGTCGAGTGCGCTGAGCGGCGAGCCTGCCATGGGCGACCTTTCCGGGTTCGCGGTGGGGCGCACGGCCTCGTGCGTCGGAAGGGGAGGAACCCACTGCACCAGCCCGACGTGACGGCCGGGTGGTCGAAGTGTTTCCACGACGCTAACTACCCACCCCGTTCGTCCGTTCGAGACACCCCGGGCCGCGGTGCCCCGGCTCACAGCTCGGGAAAGGGGTCATTCCCCTGGAGCATGCCCCGGTTCTTCCGCCCGGGCCACCGGCGTGCCCCAATCGGGGGTCAGCGCGACCTGCTTGCCGACGCGGCGCACCGGCAGGCCGTTCACCTGCCGCCTGCCGAGCCCCGGCCAGATCTCCGCGGCGTCCTTCGCCGCGGACCGGATGGCGCCGCCGTCGAGGGTCGTGCGGGTCTCCGGGATGTCCCGGTCCGTCCACTGCACGACCAGCTTCAGCGGGCCGGCCGAGGGGAGCGGCCAGAGGAACACCTCGTGCTCGACGGCGAACCGCGTGCCGCCGACCGGCTGGGCCCGCAGCACCGGGTCATCCGGTTCGGAGGCGGACGGCACCGAGACCGTCTCGGAGCTCGCCCGGCTGCCGTCGGCGTAGAGGACGCCGATGAGCAGCCCGTTGTAGTCGGGTTTGCGCCGGTGGTCGATCAGGCCCTCGGCGGGGTCGTCGACCAGGCTGTCCCGGGAGTACACCGTGACGCGCAGGGTCAGCGCCTCGGGCCACACCTCGATGGCCCGCAGCGCGACCACCGTGCGGTCGGAGCGGCCCAGCGGCTGCGCCCACGGCAGCACGGCCGGGACGATGTACTCGCGCGGGGGATCCGTCCAGTGCCGTCCGTTGAACGCGTAGAGCTCCTGTTCCGGGACGGGGAACAGGGGACGCTCGCGAGGACCGCCGGTGAAGAAGCTGCTCATCGGGCGGCCCGCGACACGCTGTCCGGCACCATGCGCCCACGGTAGGACAACCGCCCGGGAATTTCCGCCCCCGATCGGGCGTACGGCCCCGGCTTCCCGTGATCCGGGACGCCAGGGCCGTACGCAGCGTGACCTACTGGTCGCTCAGCTTGAGCTCCCCGTTCTTCCGCGCGTGCTCTTCGAGCTCCTTCTCGGTCGGCTTGCCCATCGCGTCCATCAGCTGACGGGCCAGGCCGAGACCGGTTCCGCCGAGCGAAAGGGCCTTCGCGAACATGTCGGACATGCCGTCGGCGCCGTTGAGCACGACCATGTGGTCGACGTTGCCGAACGCGCTCGCGCCGGCCTCGACGATCTCCGGCCAGCGCTCGGCGAGCTGCTGCGCGACGACGGCCTCCTGGTTCTCCGCCAGCGCCGCGGCACGCGCCTTGATGGCGTCCGCTTCGGCGAGCCCCTTGGCGCGGGCCGCCTCGGCTTCGGCGAGACCGCGAGCCTTCGCGGCTTCGGCCTCCGCCAGGCCGCGGGCCTTGGCCGCGGCGGCCTCGGCCTCACCGGTCGCCCGGGTCGCGCCCGCCATCGCCTCGGCGCGGGCCTTCGTGGCCTGGGCCTCGGCTTCGGCGGCCGTCTTGACGCGGGTCGCGTCCGCCGCGGCCCGCAGCTCGGTCTCCTTCGCCTCGGCCTGGGCCTTGGCGATCGAGGCGTCACGGGCGGCGTCGGCCGTGGTCCGCGTGTCGTACGCCTTCGCGTCGGCCGGCTTGCGGACCTGCGACTGCAGCCGCTGCTCGGCCAGCGCCGCTTCGAGTTCGGCCGCGCGGGTCTCCTGGACGACGACCTCCTGGCGCGCGGTCGCCTCGGCCAGCGGCCCGGACTGCGACGCCTTCGCCCGCGCCTGGTCGACCTCGGCCTGGTAGCCGGCCTGCTGGATCTGGCTCTCCCGGACGGCGGCCGCCTTCTTCGCGGCGGAGACCTGCTCGACCTCGGCGGCCTCCTGGTCCCGCTGCGCCTCGGCGATCCGGGCCGACGCGGCGATCGCGGCGGCGTGCGGCTTGCCGAGGTTGTTGATGTAGCCGGACTCGTCGTCGATCTCCTGGATCTGCAGCGAATCGACGATCAGCCCCAGCTTGATCATCTCGTTCGCCGAGGACTGCCGGACCTCGCCGGTGAGCGCGTCCCGGTTGTGGATCATGTCTTCGATGGTCAGCCCGCCCACGATCGAGCGCAGGTGCCCGGAGAACAGCTCGTGGATCGTGTCGTTCATGCCCTTCTGCTGGTCCAGGAACCGGCGGGCGGCGTTGGCGATCGAGGCGTAGTCGTCCCCGACCTTGTAGATGACGACGGCCCGCACGGTGACCGGCAGCCCCTGTTTGGTGACGCAGGAGACCTGCAGGTTGACCCCGCGCGTGTCGAGCGACAGCCGCCGGGCGGTCTGGAACCCGGGGATGACGTTGACCCCGCGCCCGGTGATGATCTTGAAGCCGAGGCTGTCCGCGGTCTCGGCCCGGTCGACGCGGACCCCCAGCCCGGAGATGATCAGCGCTTCGTTGGGCTCGGCGACCTTGTAGAGCAGCCGCAGGATGCCGAAGACGACGATCAGTACGGCGATGACGCCACCGGCCGAGACCAGCAGGATTTGCACGAGGCTCATGGCACCGACCCCCTCGCTTTTCTGTTGTGGGTGTGTTGGTGCCTCTTCGACGCCACCGGCGGCCCGGGGGTTGCCACCGGGGGAAGGGAATTCCGCGGCCCGGAACGGCGGTCAGCGGGTCAGCGACTGCCACCGTTCGACGTACACCGTCCGCGGCGGCTCGAAGTCCACCACGAGCACCTGCGTGCCCAGCTTGAACGTCTCCTCCGGGTCCGCCGGGTACGCGTAGAACGCCTCCGTGCCGCCTCGGACGTTCAACAGCACTTCGCCGATGAGGCCGGGGCCGATCGTGCCCGTCACGCGGCCTCGGCTGCCGATCATCCCCCGAAGCCCTTCAGCTTGACCTTCGAGCCCTTCGCCACGAACGAGCCCGGCTGCGGGTCCTGCTGGAAGACGAAGTCGAACCCGCCGCCGTTGCCGCGCCCGTGACCGCCGCCGTCGCGGTCGGCCTTCAGCCCCGCCTGCTCCAGGAGCTTCTGGGCGTCTTCGAACGACCGGAACCGGACGTCCGGCACCTGCACGGCGTTGTTGACGAACACGCCGATCCGCTTCGCCTTCGCCGGCGAGTTGGCCGGCGGGTCGGTGCGGGTGACGGCACCGGCCGGGACGTCCTGCTTGAACTCCTCGCCCGCCTGGAACGGCTCGAACCCGGCCTGCTGCAGCGTCTGGAACGCCTCGTCCTTGGGCCGGCCGGTGACGTCCGGCACCGGCGGCAAGGGGATCGGGCCCTTCGACACGATGATCGTGACCTGGCCGCCGATCGTCAGCTGGCTGCCCGCCGACGGCGTCGTGCGGATGACCGCACCCTGCGGGACCTCGGCGTCGAAGTCGTCGGCGCCGCGGACCGGGGTCAGCTGCGCCGCCTTGATCGCCTGCTCGGCGTCGGGCACCGCGGTGCCCGGCCGGACGTCCGGCACCTGCGGGCGGCCCTTCGACAGCACCACCGACACCGTCGCGTTCGGCGACAGCGGCGTGCCCTCGGCCGGGTCGGCGCGCAGCACGGTGTTCGACGGCGCCGTGTTGTCGTACTCCTGGCTGAACTGCGGGTTCAGCTTCACCGCGCGCAGCGCGTCACCGGCCGCGGCCTGGTTCAGCCCGACGAGCTTCGGCACGCGGGCGGTCTTGTCGCCGCCGGTGTCGGTGAGGATGAACGCGAACGCCCCGATCAGCCCGCCGAGCAGCAGCACCGCGGCGGCGATCACGAGGGCCCGCTTGCGGTTGTCCCGCGGCGGCTGCTCCGGCTCGGGCCGGCTGCGGCGCCGCGGCGGTGGCGTCACCGGCGGGATCTGCGTGGTCAGCGGCGGGATCTGCGTGGTCAGCGGGCCGGCGGCGTGGTGCAGCGCCCGCGTCGCGTTCGGCCGGTGCACCGGCATCGTCTTCGCGGTGTCCGGCACCTGCGGGATCCGCGGCAGCGTGCGCTCGGTGTCGGCGAGGTCGCCCTGGTTGTGGGACACCGGGATCGGCACGGTCACCGGCAGCAGCCCCAGCTGGGCGCGCACCGCGGTCAGCTCGGTGAGGAACTCGCCGGCGTCGGCCGGGCGCGCCTGCGGGTCCCGCCGCGTCGCGCGCACGATCAGGTCGTCGAGCGCCGGCGGCAGGTCCGGGCGCAGCTCGCTCGGCCGCGGGACGTCGTCGTTCACGTGCCGGTAGGCCACCGAGATGGCCGTATCACCCGTGTAGGGGACCTGACCGGTCAGCATTTCGTAGAGCAGGATCCCGGCCGAGTAGACGTCGCCGCGCGCGGACGCCGCGCCGGTGGCGACCTGCTCGGGGGAGAGGTAGGCGACCGTGCCGAGGATGACGCTCGAACTCGTCGTGCCCGCGCTCGCCACGGCCCGCACCAGGCCGAAGTCCGCGACCTTCACCGCCCCGCCGGTCTGCTGGCCGACCCGGCCGATCAGCACGTTCTCCGGCTTGACGTCCCGGTGCACCAGCCCGGCCCGGTGCGCGGCGGCCAGCGCCGACAGCACGGGCTCGGCGACGCTCAGCGCCAGCGCGACGTCCAGCGAGCCGTGGTCGTCCAGCAGGTCGCGCAGCGTCCCGCCGTCGACCAGCTCCATCACCAGGAACGCCAGCCCGGACTCCGCACCCGGCGGCAGGTCGAACCCCTGGTCGTGCACCGCCACGACGTGCGGGTGGTGCAGCTGCGCCGCCGACTGCGCCTCCCGCACGAACCGGTCCACGAACGACCGGTCGTCGGCGAAGCGCGGATCCATGATCTTGATCGCGACCGGACGATCCAGCCGGGTGTCCGTCCCCCGGTAGACGGAAGACATTCCGCCGTGGGCGAGCAGCCGGTCCACCCGGTAGCGCCGCTCCAAGAGCGTGCCGACCAGGCTGGGTTGGGTGCGTGTCACGAGTATGGATGGTACGGAACCGCGCACTCCTCGTGGAGGAGACCTGGCGGGTCACCCGTGCGCACTAGCGGGTGCGGGGACCGAATGTGGCACAGTGTCACCTGTGAGTGGGATTCCTGTCGCCGAAGACATCCTCGACACCGCCATCGCGGTCCTCCCCTTGACGGAGGTGGCGACCGTCCTCGGGACTTCGACCAACAAGGTGCGGCAGATGCTGCGCGACGGGCAGCTCATCGCGCTCAAGCGCGGCGGTGAGCTGTGCGTGCCCAGCGACTTCTTCGTCAAGGACGGCGTGGTCAAGGGCCTGACCGGGACGATAACCGTGCTCGCCGACTCCGGGTTCTCCCGGACCGAGATGCTGCGGTGGCTGTTCACCGCCGACGACACGCTGCCCGGGAGCACGCCCATCAACGCCCTGCGCACCAGCCACGGCACCGAGGTCAAGCGGCGCGCCCAGGCCATGGCGTTCTGACCGGCGTTCTGACCGGCGTTCTGACCTGCGCGAACAGCTGAGAGCCGCGGCCAGCTGAACGGCGGCCGCGGCGATCAGGCACGCCGGCAGCGACCACGCGGCCAGCGGACCGGCCAGCGCCGCGCCCGCGGCCAGCCCGGTGATCTTCATGCTCGCCGCCGTCGTGAACACCTGAGCGCGGACGTGCTCGGGCGCTTCGCGGTGGCGGATCGCGAACAACGCCGTGAGCTGCGGACCTTCGGCGAACCCGGCCAGCACTGCCGCCACGAAGACGCCGCGCCCGCTCGCGGCGACGAGGCAGCTCGCCGCGAGCAGCAGGGTGCTCAGCCAGACGGTCCGGTCGGGCGCCCACGGCAGCGGTTTCTTGGCGAGGACGGCGTTCGCCGCCAGCGACGCCACGGCCAGGACGGCCAGCAGCAGCGCGCCGTCCGCCGGGCCGCGCAGCTGCGCGGCGCCCAGCAGGGGATAACACACGGTCACCATGCCGATGCTGGTGCAGGAGATCGTCGAGGCGACGGTCGCCCGACGCAGCGGCGCGTTGCGCATCAGGACCCGGAAGCTGTCCTTGAGCCGGGTCGGCTTCGGTTCCCGCCGCGGCAGCACCCACGCCAGCGGGACAGCGGCGGCGACCATCCCGACCGCGACGACCAGCCCGGCCGCACCCCCGAGGAGCCCGGCCAGGCCGGGACCGGCGAGCGCGGCGGCGGTGAACGTCATGGCGTCGAAGCGGCTGGCCCGCGGCAGCCCGGGCCCGGCGACGGCGGGCAGCTGCGCGGTCCAGCCGCCGGCGATGGCGGGGTTGAGCAGGCCCGCCGCGACGGCCACGGCGACGACGGCGGCGAGCGACAGGTGCCCGAAGGTGGCGCTGACCAGGGCGAGCCCGGCCGCGTAGCCGCCGAGGGCGACGGCGAGCAGCCGTCCGGGCGCGCCGCTGCGGTCCAGCAGGGCGCCGAACCCCGGCCCGCCGACGGCGGCGGCCGCGGTCAGCCCGGCGAGCAGCGCCGAGCCCCCGTGCGGACCGGCGGTCAGCCCGAGCAGCAGCAGCGCGGGCCCGGACAGCTCGTCGCCGGTCCGGGCGAGCGTGGCACCGACCAGGTAACGCCTTATCACGGCCAAGACGTTACAGTGGGGCATGGCCTTTCCGCACCGGAATTCCGTGCAGCGCGCGGTCGACCTGCTGGGTGTGTTGCTGGTGTCGTCCCCTGACCCGGCCTCGGTGGCCCAGGTCCTGCGCGAGCACGGCGAACCGGACGTGTCGCTGTCCCCGGACGACGTCTCGGAACTGCGCGCGGCGGCGGTTTCACTGCGAGAGGTGTTCGCGGCGCCCGACGTCGCTTCGGCGGCTTCGGTGCTCAACGCGCTGTTCGCGGCGTACGCGGGACCGCCGCGCCTGACGGACCACGAGGCGGGCTACGGCTGGCACCTGCACGTCGACGCGGCCGACGACGGGCCGTGGGGCGCGTGGCTGGTGACGTCGTCGGCGCTGGGACTGGCGTCCCTGCTGGCGGAGCGGCAGGACGTGCCGGGCGGGCTGTGCGCGTCACCGGCGTGCGGGAAGCCGTTCGCGCACACGGGAGGCGGCAGCCCGCGGAAGTTCTGCTCGTCCCGGTGCGCGACACGCGAACGCGTCGCCGCGCACCGGGCGCGCGGGTGAAGCTCAGCCCTGGGTCTTGTCGCGCCAGGCGATCCAGGACTTCAGGGCGTCGAGGTCGTAGTCCGGGCCGCCGACGCCGACGGTGAACGTCGTGACGCCCAGGTCCAGCAGCTTCGGCCCGAGCTCGTCCGGCTCACCCTGGACACCGCACGACCGCTCGATCTCGGCCGGGTCGCGGCCGACGTCGGCGCAGTGCCGGTCGAGGACCTCGACCTTGCGGGCGACGACCTCCGGGTCGCCGAAGCCGTGCCAGATGTCGCCGTGCTTGGCCACCAGCTTGAGCGTCTTCTTCTCGCCGCCGCCGCCGATCAGGACCGGGATCTTGCGCGTCGGCGCCGGGTTCAGCTTGCCGAGCCTGCTTTCGATCCGGGGGAGGGACTCGGCGAGGTCGTCGAGGCGGCCGCCGGCGGTGCCGAACTCGTAGCCGTACTCGTCGTAGTCCTTCTCGAACCAGCCGGACCCGATGCCGAGGATGAGCCGCCCGCCGGAGATGTGGTCGACGGTGCGGGCCATGTCGGCGAGCAGTTCGGGGTTGCGGTAGCTGTTGCAGGTGACGAGGGCGCCGATTTCCACCCGGGACGTCGACTCCGCCCACGCGCCGAGCATCGTCCAGCACTCGAAGTGCTTGCCGTCGGGATCGCCGTAGAGCGGGTAGAAGTGGTCCCAGTTGAAGACGATGTCGGCCCCGAGCTCTTCGGCGGCCGACGCGGTGCGCCGGATGCTGTCGTAGTCGGCGTGCTGCGGCTGGAGCTGCAGGCCGATCCGGATGCGTCGTTCGGTCATGATCGCAGCCTACGACCGCTCTCGAGCTTCCCGCGCGCCCAGCGGGCCGGCCGAGGGGTAGCGCGACCGCCAGCCGCTTCGGGACCACCGCCCGACCGGTCGGGAGTAGTGGCCTGTGGCGAGCATGCTGTGTCCGCTCAGCGGCGCCAGGTGGCGCGCACCAGTGCGGGTCCCGCGATGGCCAGCCGCTTCGGAACCACCGCCCGCCCGCTCAGGAGTCGCGGCCGGTGAGCGAGCATGCCGTGCCCGTTCACCGGCGCCAGGCCACGCGCACCAACGCCGGTCCCGCGACCGCCAGCCTCCGCCGCTTCGAGACCACCGCCCGCCGCGTCAACACGTCGTAGTCCAGCGCGACGATCTCGTCGAGGATCCCTTCGTACAGCGTCAACGCCGTCCGCACGCACGGCCGCGATTCCGGGCGCAACCACGCGACTCCCGCTTCGGCCCGCCGGTACACCGCCCGCGTCCGCGCGACGAAGTACGCCAGGGCCGCCCGGATCCGCGGGTCGGGGCGGCGAGCCTCGAGCAACGCGCGCGTGACGCCGAAGGCGGCCAGTTCCGCGGTGGGCAGGTACAGCCGCCCGCGGTCGAGGTCCTCGCCGATGTCGCGCAGGAAGTTCGTCAGCTGGAACGCCTCCCCGAGCGCGATCGCCCCCGGGGCAGCCTCGGCGAGCGGGCCCACCGTGCCGAACACCGGCAGCAGCTGCAGCCCGATCACCGCGGCCGAGCCGTACACGTACTCGCCCAGCTCGGCGAACGTCCGGTACTCGACCGGCGAAAGGTCCGCCCGCATCGACTTCAGGAACGCGTCGAACAGCTCCCGCGAAAGGCCGTGGCGCCGCACCGTGTCGGCCAGTGCCACCAGCACCGGCTCGTCCGGGGTGCCGCCGGAGAACACGACGTCGACCAGTTCACCGACCCGGTCGAGTGAAGCCGCGGGGTCGCTGCCCGGCGCCGGGTTGTCGACCAGCTCGTCCGCCATCCGCGCGAAGCCGTACAGCGTGTGCGCGGCGGGCCGGGCGCGGGGCGGCAGCAGCCGCGTCGCGAGGAAGAACGTGCGTCCGTAGTGGGCGTTGATGCGCCGGCACTCCGTGTACGCGGCCCGCAGCTCCGGCGCGTGGATGCCCGCCGCGTCGAGTTCGTTCACCGGCCGGTGATCCGTTCCGCCGCCAGGCGGCCGGAGATGAGCACCGGCGGGATGCCGACGCCGGGGGTGGTGCCGCAGCCGGCCAGGACGACGTTGGCCGCCGCGCGGACCAGGTTCGCCGGCCGGAACGGACCCGTCTGGGTGAACGTGTGCGCCAGCGAGAACGGCGTCCCGGCCGTGAGCCCGCGCGCCGCCCAGTCCGCCGGGGTGATCGTCTCGTCGACGGTGAACTCGCCGCCGAACCCGCTCAGCCCGCGCGCTTCGAGCGTGCGGAAGAGCTCTTCGCGGTACGGCCCGCGGAGGCGGTCCCAGTCGATCGGCCCGCGACGCAGGTTGGGCGCGGGCGCGAGCACCGAGACGATCTCGCCGCCGCGCCCGGCCAGCCCCGGGTCGGTCGCCGTCGGGCGGGTGACCAGCAGCGACGGGTCGCTCATCAGCTTGCCCTCGCGGATGATCTCGGCGAACGTCCGCTCCCAGGCGCCGCCGAAGAAGATCGTGTGGTGGCCGAGGTCCCACTTCTCGCTCGTCCGCCCGTGCAGCACCACGGCGGACGGCGAATACCGCAGCGGCACGACTCGCCGGGGCCGCGCCCCGATGAGCTGGTAGGCGGTGCCGAGTTCGGTGGCCAGCACGACGGCGTCGCACGCGATCCGCTCGCCCGAGCGGGTCCGGACCGCGCGCACCCGCGAATTCACCCGCTCGAGCCACGCGGCTTCGGTGCCGAACCGCACGTCCGCGCCCGCCCGCGCGGCCGCCCCGGTCATCGCCCGGCCGATTTCGCCCATCCCGCCTTCGGGGTAGTAGACGCCGCCGACGGTGTCCATGTAGGCGATGACGCCGTACGCGCCGATCGCGCGCGCCGGGTCGAGGCCCGCGTAGAGCGCCTGGAACGTGAACAGCCGCCGGACCCGCTCGTCTCGCAGGTAGCGGGCGACGCGGGGGCCGAGCCTGCCGAACCCGCCCAGCGCGCCGAGCCGCGCCAGCTCGGGACGGGCGAGGTCGAGCGGCGAGTCGAAGTTCGCCGCGAGGAAGTGCTCCTTCTGCACGGTGTACAGCTCGGTCAGCCAGCGGCGCAGCGCCCGGTAGCCGGCCGCCTCGCGGGCGCCGGCGAAGGCGCGGATCTCGGTCTCCATCGCCTCGCCGTCCGTGCGCAGCGCCAGCGTGCTGCCGTCGGCGAACCGCGCCCGGTACGCCGGGTCGAGCCGGGTCAGGCGCAGGTTCTTGGCCAGGGTCTCGCCGACCGCGGCGAACGCTTCTTCGAGCAGCTCCGGCATGGTGAGCACGCTCGCGCCGGTGTCCACGGCGTTGCCGTCGAAGCTCTGCTGCCCGGTGCGGCCGCCGGGGGTGTCCGCCTGCTCCAGCAGCGTGACCTGCCGTCCGGCCCCGAGCAGGTGCAGGGTCGCCGAAAGCCCGGCCAGTCCCGCCCCGATGACGACGACGTGGTCGGCCGGCCGGTCGATCGTCCGCACGTCAGTACGCCCGCTGGGTGGCCTTGACGACCAGCCCGGTCAGCGCCGCGGGCGCGGGCTCGGCCAGCTGCGCGCGGTCCAGCGCGGCCATCGCCGTCGTCGTCAGCTCGTCGATCCGGCGCTCGACCGCGTCGACCGCGCCGACCTGCTGCAACGCCATCCGGACCGTCTCGACGCCCTCGTCGGACAGGTCCGCGTCGCCGATCGCGTCGGCGATCACGGTGGCCGCCGCCTGCTCGCCCTTTTGCGCCGCGAGCTGCAGGCCGAGCGCGACGAGCAGGGTGCGCTTGCCCTCGCGGAGGTCGTCGCCGGCGGGCTTGCCGGTCACCGACGGGTCGCCGAAGACGCCGAGCAGGTCGTCCCGCAGCTGGAACGCGACGCCGACCTCGCCGCCGAACTCCAGCAGCGTGGCGATCAGCTCCGGGGACGCGCCACCGAGCGCGGCGCCCAGGTGCAGCGGCCGCTGCACGGTGTAGGCGGCCGTCTTGAGCCGGTCGATCTTGAGCGCGGCCTCGACGGAGGCGTCGCCGGTGGCCTGCGTGCGGACGTCGAGGTACTGCCCGGCGAGCACCTCGGTGCGCATCGCGCGCCAGGCCGGGCGGGCCGCGGCGAGGGTTTCCGCGGGCAGGGCGGCGTCGGCGAACATGTCGTCGGCCCAGGCCAGCGCCAGGTCGCCGACCAGCACTGCGGTGGCCAGTCCGAACGTCGCGGGGGAGCCGAGCCAGCCGCGGTCGGCGTGCAGCTTCGCGCCCGCGATGTGCACGGTCGGGTTGCCGCGGCGGGAATCGGAGGAGTCGATGAGGTCGTCGTGGATCAGCGCGCACGCCTGGATCAGCTCCAGGCTGGACACCGCCTGCAGCACGCCCTCGGCGTCCGGGCCGCCCGGGTCGCCGCCCGCGCCGCGCCAGCCCCACCAGGCGAACGTCGGGCGCAACCGCTTGCCGCCGCTGAGCGCGAACCCGCGCAGCGCGTCGATCCCGGCCGCCACGGTGGGCTCGGTGCCGAGGATTTCGCTGCTCGCCCGATCGAGGAAGCCGGCCAGCGCACGCTCGACGCAGGCGGGCAGGTCACTGTCGGCGACGGGCGCGTTCATCCCGCCATCCTCGCCGAACCCGCGGGGGCAGGGGTGGCCGGGGCACCCGGATGTGGCGAATCAGACTCCGGTCGTGGCCGCCCAGAACGGCCCGCTGAGCCCCGCTTCGGCGAAGTAGGCGACGGCGTCGTGCGGTTCCCGCCGCCGGTAGCCGCGCTCGAGGCGGCCCGCGTACCAGCCGCGGGCCAGGCGCCAGAGCGTGACCAGGTCCATGACGTACCCCTTGGCCTGCCCGGTCTCCGCCAGCCAGGCGTCCACACAGGACTCGCAGCAGAAGAGCCGCTGGTTGCCGCAGGTGTGCAGCACGTCGTCCCACATCCGCGCGGCGGGCACCAGGAAGTGCGCCACCTGGATGCCCTCGGGCGGCGCGGTCCGGTTCACCACCAGCGCGTGCGGCTGCCCGCAGCCGGGGCAGCGGGTCGCGACGAGCACCTCCGGCTCGGCGTCCACCAGGTGGGGGATGGCGAAGGAGTCCCACGCGCAGCCACCCCACCACAGCGTGTGCGCACCCATCACCGAGAAGCCGAGCGCCTTCGCGGCGAAGGGGTGGGCCAGGACGACGTGCTCGCACTCGTCGAGCACCAGGTGGTGGGCCTCGGCGAGGCGGTGCAGGGCCTGCTTCGCGACGGCCAGTGACCCGCCCGCGGCGTCGGCCAGCTCCGGGGCGCTCGGCGCCCGGCCGTGCCGGGCGAAGGCCCGGTACACGGCCAGGCGCACGTCTTCGTCCCAGCTCGCGTCGTCGTCCCTCATCGCTCACTCCTGTATCGAGTCTAAAGCCGTGACCCTTAACATTCGAGGCATGACGTCGGTGATCGAGCGGTTGCGAGGAGACGGGCCGAAGTTCTCCATCGAGTTCTTCCCACCCCGGGACACGGCGGACGAGGCCGTCCTCTGGAAGGCGATCCGGGAGCTCGAGCCGTACGACCCGGCGTACATGTCGATCACCTACGGCGCCGGCGGCTCCAGCCGCGACGGCACAGTCCGCAGCATCGCCCGCGTCGCCACCGAGACGACGCTGGTGCCGATGGCGCACCTGACCGCGGTCAACCACTCCGTCGCCGAGCTGCGGAACGTGATCGGCTGGTACGCCTCCGTCGGCGTCCGCAACATCCTCGCGCTGCGCGGCGACCCGCCGGGCGACGTCTACGGCGAGTGGATCCCGCACCCGGAGGGCCTCACCTACGCCGAAGAGCTGGTGCAGCTGGTCCGTGAGCTGGGCGACTTCTGCGTCGGCGTCTCGGCCTACACCTACGGCCACCCGCGCTCGGCCGACCTGGAGTCGGACACGAAGTACCTGGTCCGCAAGCTGCGGGCGGGTGCGGACTTCGCGATCGCGCAGCTGTTCCACGACCCCGAGGACTTCCTGCGGCTGCGCGACCGGGTCGCCGCGACCGGCTGTGACGTCCCCGTGCTGCCGGGCGTGATGCCGCTGACGACCATGCGGACCCTGCAGACGACGATCAAGCTGTCCTGCGCGCCGGCTCCGCGCAAGGTCCTGGACCGGCTCGAACCGCTGGCCGACGACCCCAAGGCGTTCCGCGCGGCGGGCATCGACGTCACCACCGAGCTGTGCGAGAAGCTGATCGCCGAGGGCGTGCCGAACCTGCACTTCTACACGTTCAACCGCTCGAAGGCGACGCGCGAGGTGATCGCCCGGCTGGGTCTCGTCCCCGCCCGTGCTTAAGTACGTACCACCGGGTACGCGTGGCCCGGTAGCGTGCGACGCATGGCTTCTACTGCATCCGAAGGCGTGCACGAAATCTGTGACCGCTACGTCGACGACTACGTGGCCGCGGACCCGGTCGCGGCGACCGTCCACGGCGTCGCCGGCCACGACGACCGGCTGACCGACTACTCGGCGGACGGCTACGCCGAGCGCGCCGGGATCGCCGCGCGGGCGCACGCCGCCGTCACCGCCGCCGAGCCGCGGGACGCCGCCGAGCGGGCGGCGAAGGCGGTGTTCACCGAGCGCATCGGCCTGGAGCTGGAGATCCACGAAGCCGGCCTGGACGTGGCGAGCCTGAACGTGATCGCCAGCCCGGTGCAGGAGCTGCGGATGGCGTTCGACCTGATGCCCCTGGAAACCGAGCAGGACTGGACGGTCGTCTCGGCCCGGATCGGCGAGGTCCCGCAAGCGCTGGCCAACGTCCGCACCGGCCTCCTCTCGGCGGTCGACGCGGGCCGCGTTTCGGCGCTGCGGCAGGTCGCGAAGGTGGCGGAGCAGTGCGAGACGTGGGCGGGCCTGAAGGAGGAGACGGGCTTCTTCACCGAACTCGTGGGCGGCGCGCCGTCGCCGTCGTTGAAGGCGGACCTGGAGCACCGCGCGCGGGCCGCGGAGGAGGCGTTCGCGGAGTTCGCGGGCTTCCTGCGGGCCGAACTGGCGCCGAAGGCCCCGGTCAAGGACGCCGTCGGCGAGGACGTCTACCGGCTGTGGTCGCGGTACTTCGTCGGCGCGGCGCTGGACCTGCGGGAGGCCGACGAGTGGGGCTGGGCGGAGTTCGCCCGGATCGAGGCCGAGATGCGCGCGGTCGCGAACCGGATCAAGCCGGGCGCTTCGCCCGCCGAGGCGGCGGCGGCCCTGGACGCGGACCCGCGGTACCGCATCCACGGCCGCGCGCAGTTCGAGGCGTGGATGCAGCGCCTGTCCGATGACGCCCTGAAGTCGTTGCGCGGCAAGCACTTCGAGATTTCCGACCGGGTGATGGCGCTCGAGTGCAAGATCGCCCCGCCGGGCGGCGGCGTCGGCGCGTACTACACGGGCCCGAGCGAGGACTTCGCGCGCCCGGGCCGCATGTGGTGGTCCCTCCCGGCGGGCCGCGACGAGTTCAGCACGTGGCGCGAAACGAGCACGGTCTACCACGAGGGAGCCCCGGGCCACCACCTCCAGATCGCGACGGCGGTGGACCAGTCGGCGGGGCTGAACAAGTACCAGCGGCTGCTGGCGTTCACGTCCGGCCACGCGGAGGGCTGGGCGCTGTACGCGGAGCGCCTGATGGAGGAACTCGGGTACCTGTCCGACGACGGAGACCTGCTGGGCATGCTGTCGGAGCAGCTCTTCCGCGCGGCGCGCGTGGTGGTGGACCTGGGCATGCACCTGGAGCTTCCGATTCCCGCCGGAACGGGCTTCCACGAGGGGGAGCGGTGGACCCCGGACCTGGGCCTCGAGTTCATGCTGACCCGCACGATCACCGACCAGGCCCACATCCGCGACGAGATCGACCGCTACCTGGGCTGGCCGGGCCAGGCCCCGGCGTACAAGATCGGCGAGCGCCTCTGGCTGGCGGCCCGCTCGGAGGCCCGCTCCCGAGCGGGGGCTGGGTTCGACATCAAGCGGTTCCACACGGAGGCGTTGAAGATGGGCGGGATGGGGCTGGACACCCTGCGGGAGCAGCTGTCCCACCTGGACTGAGCGCTCACGGGCGGGGCCACGAAAACCGGTGGCCCCGCTTCACCCCGCCCCGCTAGGTTGACCTCGTGCGCCGACTCCTCTTCGTCACCCCACCGCCCCGCGGCTGAGCGGGGTGGTCCCTCGCCGCGTGGTTTTCGAGGCCCGCGGCTGATTCGTGGTGCGCACCGCCCCGCGTTCGTCGAATTCCCCTTCCTTCGACGCAGACGCAGGAGCGTTCATGTCCCTCGTCCTACCCGCGCGCGCCCGTTCTTCGGCCGCGTTCGTCCTCGCCGGTGTCCTCTGGGGCACCGGTGGCCTCGCCGGCTCGCTGCTCGGCCGCCTGGCCGGCCTCCACCCGCTCGCCGTCGCCGACTACCGGCTGCTCGTCGGCGGTGCCGTCGCGACCGTCCTCGCGAAAGGCGCCTTCCCGCGTACACCCGAAGCCGCCAAGCGGATCCTCGTCGTCGGCGGCCTCTTCGCCCTCTTCCAGGCCAGCTACTTCGCCGCCGTCGCGCTCAGCTCGGTCAGCGTCGCCACAATGACCACGATCGGCGCCGCACCCGTCATGGTCACCCTCCTCGGCGCCAGGAAACCCCGCGGCTGGACGCTCGTGTCCGTCGTCGGCACCCTCGCGGGCTTGGCGCTGCTCCAGTGGTCACCGGGCGAAGCGATCTCGTTCGGGGGCCTCGGCTTCGCCCTGTTGGCGGCGGCCGGCTTCGCGACCCTCACCCTGGTCACCGCCAAGCCCGTCGAAGGCCTCGACCCGCTGGCGACGACGGCGTTCGGCTGCCTGACCGGCGGCCTGCTGCTGCTCCCGGTGGCGAGCTGGTCCGGCATGGCGATCCCGCTGCACGCGGACGTCCTCGCCGTCGTCTGCTACCTCGGCGCGATCCCGACTGCGGTCGCGTACGCGGCGTACCTGCGCGGGCTGGCGGACGCGCACCCGGTGCTGGGGGCGCTGTCGGCGGTGCTCGAGCCGCTGACGGCCGCGGTGCTGTCGGCCGCGCTGCTGGGTGAACGGCTGAGCGTCACGGCCTGGTGCGGCGCCGCCGTGCTCGTCGGGGCGCTGGCCGTCGGGTACTGGCGGCCGGAACCGCGGTGAGGCCCGCTGCCCCTCGGCTCAGCGCGGGTCGAGGGGCAGCGCCCGCCCCAGGATCGCGAACGGCCGCGGGTCGCCCGCGAAGTGGTAGTCGCGCAGGACGTCGACGAACCCCGTGCGGCGGTAGAGCTTCCACGCCCGGCTCGTGCCCTCCGGCGTCGACAGCAGCACGTTCGCGCTCGGGACGCCGTCGAGGAGGCTGCGCAGCAGGTCCTCGCCGATCTGGTGGCCCTGGTTCTCCGGCCGGACGTGGATCTCGGTCAGCTCGAAGTAGTCCGACAGCCAGCGGTCGGCCTCGGCGGCCCCGGCCCGGCGGCTCAGGCCGTGCCGCACCTGCTCGTGCCACCACTGCCCGGCCCGGCCGCGGTAGCCGTAGGCCACGCCGAGCAGGACGTCGTCGGCGTCGAGCGCGGCCATGCAGCGCCAGCCCTCGCGCAGCGCGTGGGTGAGCCACATCGGCGCGCGCTGCTCGGCGGTGCCCGCCGGGTACCGCATCGCCCGGACGTAGATGTCGAGCGCTTCGGGCAGGCGGGCGCGGAACTCGTCCGCGGAGAGCTGGACGTAGCGGGAGCAGCCGGCGGGCATCGCGGTCACGGCTGTCCATCCTCCTCCGCGCCGCCGAGCGCGCCCGGGGTGCCCCCGGTCAAGGCGACCAGGTCGGCGAACGTCGTCGGGTAGACGGCCTTCGGGTGCCCCGCGGCGGCCCAGACGACGTCGTGCTCGCGCAGCGCGGTGTCGACGAGCGTCGGCAGCGCCGACGGGTGCCCGGTGGGCGCGACGCCGCCGATCGGCTGCCCGGTGTGCGCCCGCACGAAATCGGCGTCGGCCTTGCCGATTTCGCCCCCGGCCAGCCGCTCGAGGGTGGCCGGATCGGCGCGGTGGGCCCCCGAGGTCAGGGCGAGGAGCGCTTTTTTGTCGGACCCCAGGCGGAAGATGAGGCTGTTGGCGATGGCCCCGACGGGCACGCCGAGTGCCTCGGCCGCCTGGGCGGCGGTCCGGACCTCGGCGGGCAGGACACGGATGCCCTCGGCGGCGCCGCGCTGCCCGGCTTCGGCCAGCGCGGCCGCCACCTTGGCGACGGCGGGGTGCTCCAGCGAACTCATGAACCTATGAGATCACGCCACCGACCTGGTGTCCCGCACCACGCCCACCCGGGGTTGAGCGCGCACCGGGTCCGGGGTTACTCTGGAAAACGTTCGAACAAGCGTTCGACATTCGGTGAGCGCGCACCGGTCGGGTGCCCGGTACCGGGACGGGGGAAGCGTCTCGGCACCGGGCCCTCGATCGGGGCTCACCCCGCGCAGGAGGAGGGTCGTCATGTCCGTCAAGGTCGTGTCCCCCACGGATCCCGGGCAGCCCGAGCTGCCGATGTCGCTGCGCCCGCAGCAGGCGCCGGCGGCCCCGTCCCGCGGACGGTCCCGGCAGTGCCTGTCGCCGTCGTCGGCGGTGGACTCCCGGCAGCCCCAGCTGCCGATCCCCCTGTGCCCGTCGACGGCGGCTTCGCCGCGCGGAGCCTCCGGTCAGTCCGAGCTGCCGATCCCGGAGCAGGGCAGGCCCCGGATGGCGTCGCGCGCGGCTGCCGGTGTGGAGGCCGGACAGCTGGAGCTGTCGGCGCCTGAGCAGCCGCAGCCCTCGGCGGTGTCGTTGCCGACGACTGCGGAAGAGCACTCCGCCTCGCCGGAGTCGGCTCCCGAACTGCCCACGTCACTTCGCGCGCCCACCGTCGGGGAGTCCGAGCAGCCGCGGCCCGCGGAGCACTCCGGCTCGTCGGTCCCCGCGGAGCTGGCGTCCGAGCTGCCCATGTCACTTCGCGCGCCCACCGTCGGGGAGTCCGAGCAGCCGCGGCCCGCGGAGCACTCCGGCTCGTCGGTCCCCGCGGAGCCGGCGTCCGAGCTGCCCATGTCGCTCCGCCCGCCCACCGGCGCGGAATCCGACCAGCAGCTCCCCATGTCCCTGCGCCCGCCCGCCTCCCCGGCCGCCGCCGGGCTGCTCGCCCAGGCGCGTCGCGGGCTCGCCGAGGCCGTCCAGGAAACCCGGCCCGCCGAACGCTTCATCGGTGCCTACCTCGCCGCCCTGCGGGGGGCTGCCGCCGTGCTCGCCGCGCGGGGGCGGCCGCACCGGGGGCGCGCCCGGCCCGCCAGCACCTGGGTGCTGCTCGACTCCGTGGCCCCCGAGCTGCGGGAGTGGTCCGCCTTCTTCGCCAGCAACTCCGCCACGCGCGCCGCCGCGCAGGCCGGGATCACCGGGAAGGTCACCGCCGAGTCGGCCGCCGGGCTGGTGGGGGCCGCCACGCCGTTCCTCGAACTCGTCCGCCGTCTCGTGCACGGCCTGCCCATCACCGGGGAAGCCCATGTCGCGTGAGCACGGCCCGGTCGACCAGGGGCGCGTGCTCACGGCGTTGGGGATCGAAGGCAGGCTGCTGGCCGAGGCCGTGCACGCGGCGCCCACCGAAGCGCCGGTGCCCGCCTGCCCCGGCTGGTCGCTCGGCGAGGTCGCCCGGCACGTCGGGAGCCTCTACCGGATGGTCCGGCGCCGGCTGACCGACGGCCGCAGCCCCGAAGACTGGCCGCGCGACCCCGAGCCCGGCCAGAGCCTGCAGGGCTTCCTGGAGACGGGCCTCACCGAGCTGCTCGACGAGCTCGCCGCGCACGACCCGGAGGAACGCGCCGACACCTGGTGGCCCGCCGACCGGACGTACGGGTTCTGGCGCCGCCGGATGCTGCACGAAACGGTCATCCACCGGGTGGACGTCGAGCAGGCGGCGGGCACCGAGCCGCGCGGCATACCCGACGACGTCGCCATCGACGGCATCGACGAGGTCCTGACCCTGTGGTTCGGGCAGAAGCTGCCCATGCTCGGCCTGACCGGCACGAAGACGGGATCGGTCGGCATCCGGGCCGGCGCGCACAGCTGGATCGCCCGGGCCGGGCCCGTCACCACGGAAGCCTGGCGCTGTTCGGCCGAAGAGGCCGGGGCCGCGGACGACGTCGTCACGGCCCAACCCGCACAGCTCTACCTGTGGCTCTGGGGCCGGGCGTCCCTGACCGCGGTGACCGTGCGGGGCGTCCACGACCAGGCCGCCCAGCTGTGGGCGCTGCTGCGGCTCGCAACCCGATGACCCGGCCGGTGGGGAAGCCGAACCGGAACTGTCGGGGGTGGCGGTTAGCCTGCGGCGCATGACCACGCGCTTGGTGAACCTGGTGATCGACGCGGCGCGGCCGGGAGTCCTCGCGGGCTTCTGGGCCGCGCTGCTCGGTTGGCACGTCGCCGTCGAGGAGCCCGGCGAGGTCGACGTCCGGGCCCCGGAGAACGACGGCTGGGACCTCGACCTCGTCTTCGTGCCGGTTCCCGAACCCAAGGAGGTCAAGAACCGCATCCACCTGGACCTGGCGAGCAGCACCCGGGCCCACCAGGACGAGCTGGTGGCGTACGCCCTGGAGCTGGGCGGGCGCCGGGTCGACCTGGGGCAGGGCGACACGCCGTGGGTGGTGCTCGCGGATCCGGAAGGCAACGAGTTCTGCGTCCTCGAACCCCGCGAGCGGTACGCGGGCAGCGGCGCGGTGGCGTCGATCGTGGTCGACGCGCACGCCCCCGGGCCGCTGGCGGACTTCTGGGCGGGGATCACCGGCTGGCCGGTCCGGTCCCGCGAAGGTGACACCCTCGTGGGGCTGCGCGCGCCGTCCGGCCGGGGACCGTGGCTGGAGTTCCTGCGCAACGATGACGTCAAGCGGGTCAAGAACCGCGTCCACCTGGACGTCGCGCCGCCGGCGGACGCCGATCACGCCGCAGCGGTGCAGGAGGTCATCGCGGCCGGCGCGGCGCCGGCGGACCTGGGTGGTCCGGCGCTGCCGTGGCGGGTGCTGGCCGATCCGGAGGGCAACGAGTTCTGCGTGCTCACCCCGCGTTGAGCTGCTCGGCCGCCGGTCGGCGACCTGACCGGCCGAGTGTTTCACCGGCGTTGCCGCGGCGCGACGAACGCTGACCTGCGCGAAACAAAGGCGTCCTGGAGCGGCAACAACTCCGGGGGACCGTGGGGGCATGGAGACCTCCGAAGCGTTGCCCCAGCCGGGCCGGACGGCCACCGTCGAAGAGCCGGCGGCGCCGTCGGCGTGGCGGGTGCGGATCCGGATGCACGACCACCCGGGCACCCTCGCCCGCATCGCCATCCGGCTCGCCGACCTCGAGTGCAACATCCTCGGCCTGTCCGTGCTGCCGGTGCCCGGCGGCGTGCTCGACGAGATCGTGCTGCGCCCCGCGACCGGCCTGCCCCGGCGGCACCTGATCGACGCGATCCGCGCCGAGGGCTGCGAGTGCACGGCGGTCATCGACGCCGACGTCCACGAGCTGGTCGACCCGTCGGCGTCGACGCTGCTCGCGGCCCGCCGCGCGGTCGACGACCCGGACCGTCTCGCCGAAGTGCTGAAGGACGTGCTGGCCGCGGACGTCGTCACGCTCGTCCCCGCCGCCGAAGCGAACCCGGCGCGCACCGAGAGCGGGCACCGGGCGGTGTTCGCACTGGCCGGCGGCAGCGCGCTGGTGGCGCGCCGCCGGTGGGCGCCGTTCGTGCAGCTGGAGCTGACCCGAGCCGAAGCGCTGGTGACGCTGCTCGCGGCGGCGGCCCGGAACGCGGCGGGCCCGGTGGTCCTCGACCGCCCGGACGGCGCGGCGATCGTCCTGCGCAAGGGCGTCCCCGGCGACGCCGACGCGGTGGCCGAACTGCACCGCCGCTGCTCGATGGCGACGCTGTTCCGGCGCTACCACACGGGAGTCCGGACGGTCCCGCGCCGCCGCCTGCACCGGCTGCTGGTGCCTCCGCGCGGCACGAGCGTGCTCGCGGTCTTCGGCCGCGAGGTGATCGGCCTGGCCCAGCTGATCCCCCTGATGTCCGGTGGCGCCGAGATTTCCCTGCTGGTGGAGGACGACTGGCAGCGGCAGGGCATCGGCACGGCCCTGCTGGCGAGGCTGGCGGTGCTGGCGGAAGCCCAGGGCATCACGGAGCTGTCGGCGGACTGCCTGGCAGGGGATGACGTAATGCCCCGCACGGCCGCCCGCGCCGGCCTGCGCACGGAACGCAGCATCGAGGACGGCGCCCGGCTCAGGCTGTTCCTGCCGGCCTGAGCGTCAGCGCTTCCAGAACCAGTCTTTTTCGCGCGCTTCGCGCAGAGCGGTCTTCTTGCGCTCGGCGGTGAGCCGGTCGAGGTAGAGAACGCCGTCGAGGTGATCGGTCTCGTGCTGCAGGCATTGCGCCAGCACGTCTTCCCCTTCGACCTCGATCGGCTCGTTGTGGACGTCGACACCGCGGACCTTGGCGTGCTTCGCCCGCTTGGTCGGGAACCACAGCTCCGGCACGGACAGGCAGCCTTCGTTGATTTCGTGCGTCTCTTCGGACAGTTCGACGATCTCGGGATTGACGACATACCCGGTCAGCCCGGCAACGTCATAGCTGAAAACCCGAAGCCCGACCCCGATCTGCGGCGCAGCCAGCCCGGCCCGCCCGGCGGGCTTGACGGAGTCGACCAGATCCCGCACGAGCGCCTCGAGCTTCTCGTCGAACACGGTGACCGGATCGCAGACGGACTTGAGGATCGGATCGCCGAAATAGCGCAGTTCGCGCATCGCCATGAGCAGAACATCCTTCGTGCGTGTCGGACTGGCAGCTTAGGCCAGCAACGAAGCCGCCCGCGCAGGAATCACCAACCGGCCACCGGCCGAGCCACCGCGGCGCCGGATCGGCGCTGGTGGATGGGCCGGCGGGACTTGGGGTAGGTCGCCGCCGCGGCAGACCGCCGCCGACGGGACGGCGGGCTCCGACCTCCGGCTCCGGCCGCTCGACCGTCAAGCCCCGGCCCCTCGCTGGCCCTCGGTCCACGGCCCGACCGCTCGGCCTCGGGCTCCGGCCGCTGGACACTCAAGCCCCGGCCCCGCCCCGGCCTCTCGGCCTTCGGGCCCCGGCCTCGCCTTCGGGCCCCGGCCTCGCCCTCGGGCCCTGGCCTCCGGCCCGGGCGGGGGTTCCTCAGGCCCGCAAACGCAGGCCGGACGGGGTGGCGCGGAAGCCTGCCTCTTGCAACACCTCCGCCAGCTCCGAGGTCAGGGCCTGCTCGCCGTCTGCGCGTTGGACCGACAGCTGGCCCAGCCAGCCCTCGCGGACCGCTGCCGACAGGGCCTGGGCCGCCTCCGACAATGGCTGGCGCTCCTCGGTGAAGCTCAGCAGGGAGCGGCCTCCTCTCTCCACGTACAGCGCCGGGACTCCGTCGACCAGTACCGCCAGCGCGCCCGCCTTGCGGGCGGGGCGGTGCTTCGTGTCGCCCGTGGCCGCCGGCCAAGGGAGGGCCGCGCCGTACGGCTGGGCCGGGTCCGCTGCCGCCAGGACCACCGGGCGGCCCGGTGCCGGACGGCCCGGGCCCGAGAGCGCGCGCAGGCGGTCCACTGCGCCCTTGGCTGCGAACTGGGCCGCGCCCAAGCCCTCCACCACGTAGCCGCGGATCACCTGGCCCGTGTCCTCCATGCCGCGGAGCACCTTGTAGATCCCGGAGAACCCGCCCGTGACTCGTTCGGTGTCCAGCGCGCCGCGGGTCAGGACGCCGTGGCGCTCCAGGAACGCCTCCGTCCGCGCGTGTGCGCGGCGGGTCGCGTCGGTTTCGCGGGGCGGGGTCAGGGCCCAGCGGCCCGCGACCGTCGGCGGCCCGGACCGCGACGGCATCTGCGGCCGCCCCGCCCGCAGCCGCGCGTACCGGCCGCGGGGCGCTTGGCGGCGGGGCTTGTGGGCGCCGTGCCCGGCGACCTGCGCGCGCAACGGCCCCAGCGTGTCGCCCGTGACCAGCCCTGCCCAGACCAGGTCCCACAGCGCCGCCACGACTTCGGCGTCGCTCGGGGCCTTATCCACCAGGACGGTCGCGCGGTCCACCAGCTGGCGGAAGAACAGCGCGCCACCCTCCAAAGTGGACACGATCGCGTCGTGCAGCGGGCCGGTCGGGATGTCCTCGCCGACCTCCGGCAGCAGCAGGTCGGCGACGTCCGTGGGGGCCAGCGCAATCCAGCCGTCCCCGCCGGAGAGCGCGCCGCAGCCCGCCCACGTGACTTCGCCGGCCGTCGTCAGCTCGTCCAGCAGCGCCGGGGAGTAGCCCGGCAGCCGGCCGGGCAGGATCAGCGACTCCACCGCGCTCGCCGGCAACGGCGCCCCGGCGAGCTGCTCCACCACCGACAGCACGTCGTCCGCCGTCGGGGCCGCCCGGACGCGGCCGCCGAACCCGTGCCACGCCGGCAGGAACCGGCCCAGCGCGGCCGGTTCGACCGGCTCGACCTCGGCTCGCAGCTTCGCCAGCGACGCCCGACGCAGCCGCCGCAGCACCGCCGCATCGCAGTACTCGACGCCGACCCCGTGGCTTTCCGGATGCCCGACCGGACTCAGTTCGCCCCGCACCAGGCGGCCTTCGCCGGTCATCCGGTCGAGCACGCCGGTCACGACCGCCGTGCCGAGACCGAACCGCGCGGCCGCGTCCGCCGCGGCGAACGGGCCGCGACTCCGGGCGTAGCGCGACAGCAGGTCACCGAGCGGGTCGGCCACCGGTTCGGTGAACGCTTCGGGTACCCCCACCGGCAGGGCGGTGCCCAGCGCGTCACGCACCCGGCCGGCGTCCTCGATGGCCAGGAACCGTTCCGAACCGCCGATCCGCACCCGGATCGCCCGCCGAGCGGATTCCAGCTCGGTGAGCCAACCGGCTTGGATCCCGCGTTCCGCGGCCTCCTCGACGGTCAGATCGCCGAGGAACCGCAGCAGGTCGGCGGCGTCCTCCGCCGAGCGCGCGTGCCTCTCCGGTTCGAGCCGCTGCAGCGACCGTTCCACCTCGGCGACGGCTTCGGGATCCAGCAGTTCCCGGATCGCTTCGGTGCCCAGCAGCTCGGCCAGCAGCGCCGAGTCCAGGGACAGCGCCGCCGCCCGCCGCTCGGCCAGCGGTGCGTCGGTCTCGTACAGGAACATCCCGATGTAACCGAAGAGCAGGCTGCGCGCGAACGGTGACGCGGACGGCGTTTCGACCTCCACCAGCCGGACCTTGCGAGACCGGACGTCGGCCATCAGCTCGCGCAGGCCGCTGACGTCGTAGACGTCCTGCAGCACCTCTCGCATCGCCTCGAGCACGACCGGGAACCGCTCGTACTTCGCCGCGACCGAAAGCAACTGCGACGCGCGCTGCCGCTGCTGCCACAGCGGAGTCCGGCGCCGCGGGTCCCGGCGGGGCAGCAGCAACGACCGCGCCGCGCACTCCCGGAACCGGGCCGCGAAGACGGCCGAGCCACCGACCTCGGCGACGATCAGCTGCTCGACCTCCTCGGGGTCGAGCAGCACGTCGTCCGCGCCGATGGTGACCTCGCCGCCGTCGGCGTCCAGGGCGTCCGGCAGCCGCAGGACGATGCCGTCGTCGGAGTGCGCCACCTGCGCGTCCACCCCGCGGTTCTCCCGCAGCCGCGCGGCGATCGCCAGCGCCCACGGCGCGTTCACCTGGGCACCGAACGGCGAGTGCACGACGATCCGCCAGTCGCCGAGCTCGTCGCGGTAGCGCTCCAGCAGGATCGTCCGGTCGTTCGGGACGTGCCGGGTGGCCGCCTTCTGCTCGGTCAGGTAGGCGAGGAGGTTGTCGCACGCCCGCTCGTCGAGCCCCGCCGCCTCGGCGCGCTCGCGCGCCTTCGTCTCGTCCGAAGTGGACAGTTCGCGGACGAACTTGCCCAGTGCCCGGCCGAGTTCCAGCGGACGGCCCGGGGCGTCACCCTTCCAGAACGGCATCCGGGCCGGTTCGCCCGGCGCCGGCACCACGATGACGCGGTCGTGCGTGATGTCGGTGATCCGCCACGAGGACGTGCCCAGCAGGATGGTGTCGCCGACGCGCGACTCGTACACCATCTCCTCGTCGAACTCGCCGACGCGCGACCCCGGCTTGTCGTCCCCGCCCGGCGTCATGACGGTGAACAGGCCGCGGTCGGGGATCGTGCCGCCCGAGGTGACGGCCAGCCGCTGCGCGCCGGGCCGCCCGCGCAGCTCGCCGCCGATGCGGTCCCAGGTGATCCGCGCCCGCAGCTCGCCGAACTCCTCGCTCGGGTAGCGGCCGGCGAGCATGTCGAGCACCGCGTGCAGGGCGTCGTCCGGCAGCGCGGCGAAGGGCGCGGCCCGCCGGACCAGTGACGCCAGGTCCGGCACCGTCCACGGTTCCAGCGCCACCATGGCGACGACGTGCTGCGCCAGGACGTCCAGGGGGTTGCGCGGGTAGCGGACGGCCTCGATCGCGCCGCTCGCCATCCGCTCCGCGACGACCGCGCAGGAGACGAGGTCGCCGCGGAACTTCGGGAACATCACCCCGGACGACACCGCGCCGACCTGGTGCCCCGCCCGGCCGACGCGCTGCAGCCCGGACGCCACCGTCGGCGGCGCCTCGATCTGCACCACCAGGTCGACCGCGCCCATGTCGATGCCCAGTTCCAGCGAAGACGTCGCCACCACGCACGGCAGCTGCCCGGACTTCAGCGCCTCTTCGACGTGCGTGCGCTGCTCCCGCGACATCGACCCGTGGTGGGCCCGGGCGATCACGGGAGGCGCGCCGGTGGTGACCCCGGACTGCCCGACGGCCTCGGCCGGGAACGCGTCGGCCGGGGTCAGCTCGGTTTGCTCGGCGGCCAGCTCGTTCAGCCGGGCGGTGAGCCGCTCGGTGAGCCGGCGCGAGTTGGCGAAGACGATGGTCGAGCGGTGCGCGCGGATCAGGCTCAGCACCCGCTCCTCGACCGCCGGCCAGATCGACGGCCGCTGCACGGGGTTGCCGGCCATCTCCTCCATCGTGCCCAGGCCACCCGGCGCGATGTCCCCGGGCGGGAACGCCTCGGTCAGCGACTCCAAGGATTCCAGGGCCCCCGGCGACCCCAGTGACTCCAGCGCATCGAGCGGGCTCGGCGACGGCCCGCTGCGCGGCGCGTCGAGGTTGCCCATGTCCTCGACCGGGACCTCGACGCGGACCTCGATGGTCTTCGCCAGCTTCGGCTGGACCACGCGCACCGGACGGCCGCCGGCCAGGAACGCGCTCACCTCGTCGATCGGGCGGACCGTCGCCGACAGGCCGATCCGCTGCGCCGGCTTGGGCAGCAGGGCGTCGAGCCGCTCCAGCGACAGCGCGAGGTGCGCCCCGCGCTTGCCGCCGGCGACCGCGTGCACCTCGTCGACGATCACGGTCTCGACGCCGCGCAGCGACTCCCGCGCCGACGACGTGAGGATGAGGAACAGCGACTCCGGCGTGGTCACCAGCACGTCCGGCGGTGTCTTGGCGAACGTGCGGCGCTCGGCCGCGGTCGTGTCGCCGGTGCGCATGCCGACCTCGATCGCCGGCACCGGCAGCCCGAGCCGGCGGCTGGCCTGCGAGATGCCGGCGAGCGGGGCCCGCAGGTTCCGCTGGACGTCGACCGCCAGCGCCTTCAGCGGCGAGACGTAGAGGATCCGGCAGCGCTTCGTCGCTTCCGCCGGTGGGGGCTCCACCGAAAGCCTGTCCAGCGCCCAGAGGAACGCCGACAGCGTCTTTCCGGACCCGGTGGGCGCGACGACGAGGGCGTGCTCACCCGCGTGCGCGGCCCGCCAGGCCCCTTCCTGCGCCGCGGTCGGCGCGGCGAAGGCCCCCGCGAACCAGTCCCGGGTCGCGGGGGAGAAGAGGTCGAGAACGTCAGCTGCCACGTCATTCATGATGCGCGGCACCACCGACAATTTCCGGCGCGCCGGCGACGATCACGCTCTGGGCGAACTGCGGGAACGCGATGTCCACCCGCGGCTCGTCGGTGATCAGCCGGTACTCGCGGTCGAGTGGCGTCCAGTAGGAAAAAGGGGCCTGGGCCAGCTTGGAGCGGTCGGCCAGCACGTAAGCCTCGCCGCCCGCGTGCAGCATCGCGTGCTTGACCACCGACTGCTCCAGTGACGGGCAGCACAGCCCTCGGCCGGCGACCACGCCGTCCGCGCCCAAGAACACCCGGTCGGGTGAGACGTGCCTCAGTTGCGCCAGCACGCTCTCGCCGAGGATCGCTTCGCCGGCGTGCCGCAGACGGCCGCCGAGGACGATCAGCTCGATCCCGGTGAAGCCCGCGAGCTCGCGGATCGCCTCCACGCCGTTGGTGACCACGGTCAGCTCCTCGCGGTGGGCGAGGTGGCGGGCGAGCCTGCCGGTGGTCGTGCCCGCGTCCAGCAGCACGACCTCGCCGTCTCGGACGAGCGCGGCGGCCTGCCGGGCGATGGCGTCCTTGGCCGCCTTGTGCTCCCGGTCCCTTTCGCGGGGACTGCGCTCGGTGTCGAGCGCGCCGCCGTAGGTGCGGACGACGTGCCCGGCGCCGGCGAGCGAGGCGAGGTCGCGGCGGATCGTCGACTCGGAGACGCCGAACTCCCGGGCCAGCTCCGTGATGCCGCCCGAGCCGTCACGAACGGCCTCGAGCAGCATCGCGCGCCGGTCACGGGTGCCTGGTCGCGGCTGGGACATGCGCCGACCCTTCCACAGTCGTCGGTTTCAGCCCGAAGAACGCCAGCCCGGCGGCCACGGCGAGGGACGCGGCCAGCACGACGAACCCGGTGGTCGCGGTGCCGGTGACGTCGGTGAGCCAGCCGACCAGGTAGGGGCCGGCGAACCCGCCGAGGTTGCCGAGCGCGTTGATCAAGCCCATCGCCACGGCGACCACCTCGATGCCGAGGACGCGGCTGGGGACGGCCCAGAACGGCCCGTACGGCATGTAGACGCCGGTGGCCACGACGCACAGCAGCACCAGCTGGACGGCCGCCGGCCAGTGCACGAGGTTGCCGAGCAGCAGCCCGGCGATCGCGACGAGCAGCGGCACGGTGACCGCGAGCCGCCGGTTGCCGGTGCGGTCGGACCAGTGCGCGCAGGCGACCATCCCGGCCAGCGCCAGCACGTACGGCACCGCCGACAGGAAGCCGACGGTGGTGGCCGAGCCGCCGGTCATCGTCTTCACCACCGACGGCAGCCACAGGGAGAAGCCGTAGAAGCCGGTGATCCAGAAGAAGTAGATCCCGACCAGCAGCAGCACCTGACGGTTCGCCAGCGCTTGCCGGTACCCCTGCTTCGCGAACGCCGGCTTCGCGTCTTCTTCGGCCTGCAGGGTGGTTTCGAGGTGTTCGCGTTCCGCCGGGGAGATCCACCGGGCCCGCGCCGGCCGGTCGGCCACCGCGAACCACCAGACGACCGCCCACACCAGCGGCGGCAGGCCCTGCAGGACGAACACCCAGCGCCAGGACATGTGGTCGAGCATGTACCCGGACAGCGGCGACATCAGGATCGCCGAGATGGGCAGGCACGTCATCCACAGTGCGTTCGCCCGTGCCCGTTCGGCCTGCGGGAACCAGGACGCGAGCAGGATCAGCACGGCGGGCCACACGCCGCCCTCGAACAGCCCGAGCAGGAGCCGGGCCAGGTACAGCTGGGTCTCGTTCCGCACGAGCCCGCACAGCACCGCCGCCACCGCCCAGGCGATCATCAGCAGCAGCACGGTCTTGCGGGCGCTCCACTTCGCCGCCAGCACCGCCGCGGGGATCTGCAGCACGAGGTAGCCGACGAAGAAGATGCCGCTCGCCAGCCCCTTCGCGCTGGCGGACAACGGGAAGTCGGCCCCGATGTAGGGCAGGATCACCGCGACGTTCGTGCGGTCGAGGTAGGCCAGCATGTACATCACCACCGCGACCGGGATGACGTACGCCCAGCGCTTGCGGGGGATCACCGGAGGCTCGGCGGGTAGAGGGCGGGCAGTTTCCGGGCGTACGGCGCCAGGGTCGCCGCGGCCTTGAACGCCGCGCGCATGGTGCCGTGCGACGCCCGGCCGGTGCCGGCGATGTCGAAGGCCGTGCCGTGGTCGACCGAGGTGCGCAGGATCGGCAGGCCGACCGTCACCGACACCGTGCCGTCGAAGTCGTACGTCTTCGACGCGATGTGCCCCTGGTCGTGGTAGAGCGACAGCACGCCGTCGAACTGGCCCTGGATCCCCATGTGGAACACGGAATCCGCGGGGATCGGGCCGACCACGTCGAGCCCGGCCACCCGCGCGGCGGCGACCGCGGGGGCGATCGCGATGATCTCTTCGTCGCCGAACTTGCCGTTCTCCCCGCCGTGGGGGTTCAGCGCCGCCACCGCCAGTCTCGGCTTCTCCGTGCCGAAGACCTGCAGTGCCGTGTAGGCCTCGCGGATCGCGTGTTCGATGTTCTCCCGGGTGATCCGGTTGATCGCTTCGCGCAGCGAAAGGTGGCGCGTGGCGAAGAAGATCTTCAGCCCGGAGACCCAGAACATCGTGTTGAACCGGGTGGACCCGGTCAGCTCGCCGAGCATCTCGGTGTGCCCGAGGTGCTGCGAGCCCGCCGCCCAGATGGCCTCCTTGTTGATCGGCGCGGTCACGACCGCGTCGACCTCGCCGGCCAGCGCGAGCCGGGTGGCGACCTCGATCGCCCCGACCGCCGCCGCACCCGCGGTCGCGTTCACCTCGCCCCACGGCAGGTCTTCGGTGACCACGCCGAGGTTCAGCACGTCGATCACGCCGGTGGTGAAGCGCGCGTCGGCGACTGTGGCGATCGGGTTGATCTCCAGGTGCAGGCCGAGGTGCCGGACCAGGCGTTCCAGCACGATCGCGTCGCCCACCGCCACCCCGCGCGCCAGCTGGAGGGCTTCGGGCTCGGCGAGGGTCTTCAGGGTGATCTCCGGGCCGATGCCCACGGGGTCGCCGAGGGTGACGGCGAGGACGGGGAGGTCGCTCATGGGGTGTTCCTTCCGGTGGCCGGGGCCTGGTTCGGGGATTCCGGGCACGCGAGCGGCGGTGCTCGCCTGCCCCGAACACGGCGCTCACCTGCCGGAAGTTCGCCCGCCGCAGAAGTGTGTGGCGGCGAGCCGAGCCGGGTACCTGTCTTCACCGCCGACCTCCAATCCTGCGCATTCCGGTCAACTTCAATGATCGAACTGTGCAACTATCGTGCACCTTGATCGCCGTCCGCGTCAAGGACCAGTGACTTTCCCGGGTCCGCACGCACGGTGACCGCGCGCATGGCAGCATCACCCCGGCGCCGTCGGGCGTGTTTCGCGAAGGGGAGTGCTGTGCGGATCCTGTCGGTGGACCTCGGGACGTCCAACACCGTCGCCGTGCTTTCGGCGCACGGCAGGCCGCCCCGGGTCGTCGAGGTGGACGGCTCGGCCAACATGCCGTCGGCGGTGTTCGCCACCGAAGAGGGCACGCTCCTGGTCGGCCGCGACGCCGAGCGCCGCGCCCGGCTCGACCCGACGCGCTTCGAACCGAACCCCAAGCGCCGCATCGACGAGCAGACCCTGTTGCTGGGCACCGACGTCGTCCCGGTCACCGACGCGCTGGCCGCCATCCTGCGCCGCGTGCTCGAGGAGACCTCCCGCCAGCTCGGCGGCGAGCAGCCCGACGAGGTCCGGCTGACCCACCCCGCGCAGTGGGGGCAGACACGCCGGAACGTGCTGATGGCCGCCGCCCGGCTCGCCGGGATGGGACCGAACATCCTGCTGGTGCCCGAGCCGGTCGCCGCCGCCGCACACTTCGCGTCCTTCCCCGGCAAGTCGCTCGCCCCCGGGCAGGCGCTCGCCGTCTACGACCTCGGCGCGGGCACCTTCGACGTCGCGGTCGTCGGCGCCACGCAGAACGGCTTCACCGTGCTCGCCGAGGACGGCCTGCCCGACCTCGGCGGCCTCGACGTCGACCAGGCGCTGATGGTGCACGTCGGGCGCGAGGTCTCGCACTCCGACCCGCAGCGCTGGCAGCGGTTGCTGCGGCCGGAGTCCACGGCCGACCGGCGCACCCGGCGGGCGCTGCAGGAGGACGTCAAGGCGGCCAAGGAGGCGTTGTCGCGGCACCCGCAGACCGAGGTGCCGATGCCCGAGCCGTTCAAGGACGTCCTCGTCACCCGCGGCGAGCTGGAGGGTCTGGTCCGGCCGGCGATGCTGCGCAGCGTCGAACTGCTGGCGCGGACGCTGCGGTCGTCGGGGCTGACCCCGGACCGGCTGGCCGGCATCTACCTCGTCGGCGGGTCGAGCAGGCTGCCGCTGGTCGGGACGATGATCGCGGAGAAGCTCGGCGTCGTGCCGGGCAGCCTCGACCAGCCGGAGACGGCCGTCGCGCTGGGCGCGCAGCACGTGGCCCGCGACGGGCTGGCCGTGCGCACGCAGAACGTCGAGGGGGCGGTGGCCGCGGGTGCGCCGCCGCACCGGCCGCAGTACGCACCGCCGCCTCCGCCGCCGCAGTACTACGGGAACTTCCCGCCGAGCGGCCCGCAGCCGGCGCCGTCGAAC
Organism: Amycolatopsis sp. lyj-23; assembly: GCF_046549135.1. NCBI lineage: Bacteria > Bacillati > Actinomycetota > Actinomycetes > Pseudonocardiales > Pseudonocardiaceae > Amycolatopsis > Amycolatopsis sp. lyj-23. The sequence goes on from NZ_JAJPWN010000005.1 coordinate 188,483, forward strand.
TTCCCCGCGTATACGCCGGAGCAGACCGAGCCGAAGCCCGGCGGCAAGAAGAAACTGCTCATCGGGATCGCGGTCGCGGTCGTCGTGGTGCTCGCCGCGGGGCTGACCTTCTTCCTCACGTCGTCGTCCTCCGTGGCGACCTACACGGCGGACCAGTGCAAGACGCCGGGGCAGGCCGACGACAAGGGCTTCACCGGCTGCCTGCGCCAGCTCGCCGGGAAGATCGCCGACACCGGCGACTGCAAGCCCGGCATGGGCAACGGCCCGGCCGCGCCCGCGCAGAGCCTGGGAGCCGCGTCGACGTGTTCCGCGCCGGGCCGGGCGGGCACGCAGGTGACGTACGTCCACGGCGACAGCGCCGAGGCGCTCAAGCAGTACACCGACGGCCTGCTCGCCTCGGCGGGCGGCGACCGCACCGAGGCCGACTGGGGTGGCAACGGGCTCAAGGGGCACTACTCGTCGGCCGCCGGGAAGACGTCGGCGGTGCTCGTGTTCACCGTGTCGGACCGGCCGCTGGCGGGGTTCATCTACCAGCTGAACACCAGCGAGCAGGCGGCGGCGACCACGCCCGGCACGCTGGCCGACTACTTCGAGGCGAGTGTGCAGCCGGGGCAGTGAGACGGGTCGTGGACGGCCGGGCGCCGGGCGCGAACGGGCCGTTCGCGCCCTGCGGTTAAAGTGGGTCCGATGCGGATCACGGTTTTCCGGCGGCTGATGGCCGACGAGTTCGGCTCCGGGCGGGCCCAGGTACTGGCCAGGGACCACGTCCTGAGCGGGCTCGGCGGGCGCACGGTCGACCAGGCGCTGACCGCGGGAATCCCGGCCAAGGAGATCTGGCGCGAGGTCTGCGACGCCTTCGACGTCCCCGCCGAACGGCGCTGACCTGGGCGGATACGCACGGGTTCTGACCCGGGCGGGCGAAAATCCTACCGCAAGGGTGTGTCGCTGCCGACCTCGAACAGGTGTTCGTCTAAGGTGTTGTCCACATCGGGTCCAGCGATCCACAGATTGGGCGCCGCGCCTGGAATTGTCGGTCCCCGCCGCTAGCGTCGGACCGGACAGCTGAAGAACCGACACAGAGAGCCCTCGACGGGGGCTCCGACCAGCGAGGTGGACTTCCATGCCTGCAGCACCCGACAAGGACAAGGCGCTCGAGCTCGCGCTCGCGCAGATCGACAAGCAGTACGGCAAGGGCTCGGTCATGCGCCTGGGCGAGGACACCCGGCCGCCCATCGCCGTGATCCCCACCGGGTCGATCGCCCTCGACGTCGCGCTCGGCATCGGCGGGCTGCCCCGCGGCCGGGTCGTCGAGATCTACGGCCCGGAATCCTCCGGTAAGACGACGGTCGCCCTGCACGCGGTGGCGAACGCGCAGCGCGCCGGCGGCATCGCGGCGTTCATCGACGCGGAGCACGCCCTCGACCCGGAGTACGCGAAGAACCTCGGCGTCGACACCGACGCGCTGCTCGTCTCCCAGCCGGACACCGGTGAGCAGGCGCTGGAGATCGCGGACATGCTGATCCGCTCCGGCGCGCTCGACATCCTCGTCATCGACTCCGTGGCCGCGCTCGTGCCGCGCGCCGAAATCGAAGGCGAGATGGGTGACTCGCACGTCGGTCTCCAGGCCCGCCTGATGAGCCAGGCGCTGCGGAAGATCACCGGTGCGCTGTCCAACTCGGGCACCACGGCGATCTTCATCAACCAGCTCCGCGAGAAGGTCGGCGTCATGTTCGGCTCCCCGGAGACCACCACCGGTGGTAAGGCGCTGAAGTTCTACGCGTCGGTCCGCCTGGACGTCCGTCGCATCGAGACGATGAAGGACGGCGGCGAAGCGGTCGGCAACCGGACCCGCGTCAAGGTCGTCAAGAACAAGGTGGCCCCGCCCTTCAAGCAGGCCGAGTTCGACATCCTGTACGGCCAGGGCATCTCCCGCGAGGGCTCGCTCATCGACATGGGTGTCGACCAGGCGATCCTGCGCAAGTCCGGTGCCTGGTACACCTACGAGGGCGACCAGCTCGGCCAGGGCAAGGAGAACGCGCGCCGGTTCCTGCGCGACAACCCGGACATCGCCAACGAGATCGAGAAGCGGATCAAGGAAAAGCTCGGCATCGGTCCGCAGCTCGACGCGGATGCCGTCGAGGCGGTCCCGGCGCCGGTCGACTTCTGATCGAGGGCGCGGGATTGGGTGAGGTGTGCTCGCGGAGTGCGCTCGCCCTATCCCTTCGCCGTGTTTCCGGGGGTCGAACCCCGGACCCCCGCCAGGGGGCAAGCCCACTGGACCCCCGGTGGGGTTGCGTGGGGTGTTGATCCTGCGATCTGGCGGCGGCATCGGTCGTGACCTGCGGTCTGGCGGTGTATGGCATCGGTGACGTGCGTCGTGTGTGCAGTTCGGTTGTGACTAACGAGGAGTGACTCAGGTGGCCAGGGCGCCGAAGGTGCCGCCGGCCGAGCTTCCTCCTGAGGAGCGGTACAAGAAGGCCAAGGAGATCTGCTTCGACCTCCTGGCCGCTCGGCCGCGGACCCAGGAAGAACTGCGGCAGGCGCTGCACCGCAAGGGGTTCGACGAGGAGACCAGCGAGGCCCTGCTCGGCAAGCTCGACCGGGCGGGGCTGGTCAACGACGCGGAGTTCGCGGAACTGTGGGTGAAATCCCGGCACGCGAACCAGGGCCTGTCCCGCACCGCGCTGGTGGCCGAACTGCGGCGCAAGGGCGTCGACGGCGATGTTGCCGCGCAGGCAGCCGGCGAAGTCGACCGCGAGTCCGAAGAGCAGATGGCCAGGGAACTGGTCCGCAAACGCCTCGGCTCGCTCGGCAACGTCGACGAGCAGACCGCCCTGCGGCGGCTGCTCGGCTTCCTCGCGCGCAAGGGCTATCCGCAAGGCCTGGCCTACACCGTGATCAGGGAGGAACTCCGCGCGTATGGCGCGGAGTCCACCCTGCTCGACGACGCCGTCATCGACTGACCGCCCTCGGGCGGTCCGGTCGCCGGGTACGCGCCCGTCGCGCACACCGCACGGTCCACAATGGACTTGAGGGACGGCGGGGTGGTAGCGGCTCGGAGCACCGTTCCGGTGATCTGGAACGGTGCTCCCGGGATGCCGACGCGGAGTCGTCTCCGCTACAGCGCGGCGGCCTCCGCGGCCAGCTTCTCGATCGTGGCGGGGTCGAGCGACGCCGTCAGCCACGAGCCGCCGATGCAGCCGACGTTCGGCAGGGCCAGGTACGACGGTGCCGAGGCCACCGTGATCCCGCCCGTGGGGCAGAACCGCAGGGAAGGCAACGGTCCCGCGATCGACTTCAGGAACGCGACGCCGCCGGAAGCCTCCGCCGGGAAGAACTTCAACGCCGTCAACCCGCGTTCGGCCAGCCGCATCGCCTCCGACACCGTGCTCGCGCCGGGCAGGAACGGCAGGCCGGTCTCGAAGCACGCGTCGACGACCGCGTCCGTGCTGCCCGGCGTCACGAGGAACTTCGCACCCGCGTCGGCGGCCTGCTTCGCCTGGTCCGGCGAGGTGACCGTGCCGGCGCCGATGACGATGTCCGGCACCTCGGCCGCGACGCGCTCGATGGCCGCCAGCGCTGCGGGGGTGCGCAGGGTCAGCTCGATGACCCCGATCCCGCCGGCGAGCAGGGCCCGGGCCGTGGGGACCGCGTCGGCGGCGTCGTCGATCACCACGACGGGCATCACGGGGGACAGCTCGAGCAGGTCCTGACCGGTGGTCACTGACCGACCTCCTGGGTTGTGAAAGCGGGCGTTCCGAAGTGTTCCGGCGTCAAGCCGCCGAAAACCGAAGCGCCCTGGTCGGCGGGGCCGACGGCACGGCGCAACGCGGCGAACAGCTCTCGGCCGGTGCCGGTCCAGGATGCTTCGGACGGCGGTGCGTCCACAAGTTCACGCCGGGCGAGTTCTTCGTCACCGACCAGCACGTCGAGCGAGCCCGTGGAAGCGTCGAGGCGGATGACGTCGCCGTCCGCGATGCGCGCGATCGGGCCGCCCGCCGCGGCTTCCGGCGTCACCTGGATCGCGGCCGGGATCTTGCCCGACGCCCCCGACATGCGGCCGTCGGTGAGCAACGCCACGGCGTGCCCGCGGTCCATCAGCACACCGAGAGCCGGGGTCAGGCCGTGCAGCTCCGGCATCCCGTTGGCCCGCGGGCCCTGCTGCCGAAGCACCACGACGACGTCCCGGTCCAGCTCGCCGGCCTGGAACGCGGCCGTGAAGTCCTCCTGGGAGGTGAACACCCGCGCCGGCGCCTGGACGACGCGGTGCTCGGGGGCCACCGCGGAGACCTTGACCACCGCGCGGCCGAGGTTGCCCTCGACCATCCGCAGCCCGCCGTCCGCGGCGAAGGGCCGCCAGGCCGGGCGCAGGACCTCTTCGTCGAGGCTGCGGGTGGGCACGTCCCGCCAGACCAGCTCGCCGTCGGACAGGATCGGCTCGGCGCGGTAGCGGTGCAGCCCGAACCCGGCCACCGTGTGGACGTCTTCGTGCAGCAACCCGGCGTCGAGCAGCGTCCCGACCAGGAACTGGATGCCGCCGGCGGCGTGGAAGTGGTTGATGTCGGCGCTGCCGTTCGGGTACACCCGCGCCAGCAGCGGCACGACCGCGGACAGGTCGGAGAAGTCGTCCCAGGTCAGCTGGATGCCCGCGGCCGCGGCGATGGCGACCAGGTGCATCGTGTGGTTGGTCGACCCGCCGGTGGCGAGCAGCGCGATGACGCCGTTGACGAACGCCTTCTCGTCGAGGATCCGCGAGACCGGCGTGTACTCCTCGCCGCGCGAGATCGCCACGACCCGTCGCCCGGCCTCCTCGGTCAGCGCCTGCCGCAGCGACGAACCCGGCTGGACGAAGCTGGCGCCCGGCAGGTGCAGGCCCATCACCTCGACGACCATCTGGTTCGAGTTGGCCGTGCCGTAGAAGGTGCAGGTGCCGGCCGAGTGGTAGGACGCCGCTTCGGCGTCGAGGAGGTCTTCGCGGGTGGCCAGGCCCTCGGCGTAGCGCTGCCGGACGCGCGCCTTCTCCTTGTTCGGCAGCCCGGAGTTCATCGGGCCGGCCGGAACCAGGATCGCGGGCAGGTGCCCGAAGGAAAGGGCGCCGATCAGCAGGCCGGGCACGATCTTGTCGCAGACGCCCAGCAGCAGCGACGCGTCGAACATGTCGTGGGAGAGCGCGATCGCCGTCGACATCGCGATGACCTCGCGGCTGAACAGCGACAGCTCCATGCCCGCGCGGCCCTGCGTGATGCCGTCGCACATCGCGGGCACGCCGCCGGCGAACTGGGCGACACCCCCGGCGGAGCGCACGGCCTTCTTCAGCCACGCCGGGTACTCCTGCATCGGCTGGTGCGCCGAAAGCAGGTCGTTGTAGGAAGACACGATCGCGACGCCGGGAGCGCGCGCGGCTCGCAGCGCCTCCTTGTCGACGCCGTCCATCGCGGCGAAGCCGTGCGCGAGGTTGCTGCAGGCGAGACCGCGGCGCACCGGGCCTTCGGCATACGCTGCGGCCGTGCGGTCGAGGTAAGCGGTTCGGGTCGCGGCGCTGCGCGCGGCGATCCGCGCGGTGACTTCGGCGACGACCGGGTGCAGCGGTGTGGTGGGGGTGGGGCTCATGTCCGGCTCCGGATCACTGGGGTGGGGTGGTCCGCGGGACGGCAGCGCTGACGCCTCTGGGTCGTGACACTGGCCACACTACCTCGGGAAAACACCGAATCAAAATCGATTCAGAAGATCGATTTGCGTGACCCCGATCACCTTCGGAACCGTTAGTGTGCTAGTTGTCACACTGCACGACGCGTGGCAGTGCCTTCGAAGGTTGCCTTCGCGGGTTCCCTGCCAGCCCCACCAACGGGAGGCATGATGTCCACCTCCGAGATCGCCGAGCTGCGGCGAACCATCGGCCAGCTCCGGCAGTGCGTCGGCGCACTGCGCTCTCGCTACGGCGACGCGTCGGCGGTCCGCCGGCTCGCCAACGACGTCGAGCGCCTCGACATCGACATCGCGGACCTCGACGGCGTGCCGCTCGCGGTGCCCGCCCAGGCGAAGGCCGCCGAACGCGTCCCGGTCCCCGACACCCCCTACGACCCGGCGCTGTGGCACGGCGCCGATGACGAAGGCGTCGGCGGCTACAAGCGCGACCAGCGGTGAGCGCACCCGCTGACAACGGCGTCGGCACCGGCGTCCGGGCCCCGAAGCGGGCCCGGATCGCCGAGCGCACCCTCCGCACGGACCGGTGGTGGCTGCAGCCGCTGCTGACCGTGCTCGGACTGTCGGCGTTCATCATCTACGCGACGGTCCGGTCGTTCGTGCGCACCGCCTACTGGGTGCCCGACTACCACTACCTGACGCCGTTCTACTCGCCGTGCCTGTCCACTTCCTGCGTCGACGGCTCGAGCCACTTCGGCCACTGGTTCGGCGACCTGCCCGGGTTCATCCCGCTCGGCTTCGTCGTGCTGCCGTTCCTGCTCGGGTTCCGCCTGACCTGCTACTACTACCGCAAGGCGTACTACCGGTCGGTGTGGTTCTCCCCGCCCGCCTGCGCCGTCGCGGAACCGCACGCCAAGTACACCGGCGAAACGCGGCTGCCGCTGATCATCCAGAACGTCCACCGCTACTTCTTCTACGTGGCGCTGATCGTCTCGCTGATCAACACCTACGACGCGATCACCGCGTTCCACGGCAAAACCGGCGGCTTCGGCTTCGGGCTGGGCAACGTCATCCTGCTCGCCAACGTGGTCCTGCTCTGGGCGTACACGCTGTCCTGCCACTCGTGCCGGCACGTGACCGGCGGCCGGCTGAAGCACTTCTCCAAGCACCCGGTGCGCTACTGGATGTGGACGCAGGTCACGAAACTCAACACCCGCCACATGACGCTGGCCTGGACGACGCTCGGCACGCTGGTGCTGACCGACTTCTACGTCATGCTCGTGGCCAGCGGCGCGCTTGCGGACCTGCGGTTCGTGAACTAGTTCTTCCCCATACCAGACGTCCCCAGTTCCGAGGTGGAATCTCTTCATGACCGAGGTCGAACGGCACAGCTACGACGTGGTGGTGATCGGTGCCGGTGGCGCCGGTCTGCGCGCCGTGATCGAAGCCCGCGAACGCGGTTTCCGCGTCGCGGTCGTGTGCAAGTCCCTGTTCGGCAAGGCGCACACGGTGATGGCCGAGGGCGGGTGCGCCGCGTCGATGGGCAACGCGAACTCGAACGACAACTGGCAGGTCCACTTCCGCGACACCATGCGCGGCGGCAAGTTCCTCAACAACTGGCGGATGGCCGAGCTGCACGCCAAAGAGGCACCGGACCGCGTCTGGGAGCTCGAGACGTACGGCGCGCTGTTCGACCGCACCGCCGACGGCCGGATCAGCCAGCGCAACTTCGGCGGGCACACGTACCCGCGGCTGGCGCACGTCGGTGACCGCACCGGGCTCGAGCTGATCCGCACGATGCAGCAGAAGATCGTTTCGCTGCAGCAGGAAGACTTCGCCGAGACCGGGGACTACGAGGCGAAGATCAAGGTCTTCGCCGAGTGCACGGTCACCGAGCTGCTCACCACCGAAGGCCGGATCGCCGGCGCGTTCGGCTACTGGCGCGAGAGCGGGCGGTTCATCCTCTTCGAGGCGCCCGCGGTCGTGCTCGCCACCGGCGGCATCGGCAAGTCGTTCAAGGTGACGTCGAACTCGTGGGAGTACACCGGTGACGGCCACGCGCTGGCCCTGCGGGCGGGCGCGAAACTGATCAACATGGAGTTCGTCCAGTTCCACCCGACCGGGATGGTCTGGCCGCCGAGCGTCAAGGGCATCCTCGTCACCGAGGGCGTGCGCGGCGACGGCGGCGTGCTGAAGAACTCCGACGGCAAGCGGTTCATGTTCGAGTACGTGCCCGACGTGTTCAAGGGCCAGTACGCCGAAAGCGAAGAAGAAGCCGACCGCTGGTACGCCGACGCGGACAACAACCGGCGCACGCCGGACCTGCTGCCCCGCGACGAGGTGGCCCGCGCGATCAACTCCGAGGTCAAGGAGGGGCGCGGCTCCCCGCACGGCGGCGTCTTCCTCGACATCGCCAGCCGGCTGCCGGCCGAGGAGATCCGCAAGCGGCTGCCGTCGATGTACCACCAGTTCAAGGAGCTGGCGGACGTCGACATCACCGCCGAGCCGATGGAGGTCGGCCCGACCTGCCACTACGTCATGGGCGGCATCGAGGTCGACCCGGACACGGCCGCGGCGAGCGTGCCGGGCCTGTTCGCGGCCGGCGAGTGCTCGGGCGGCATGCACGGCTCCAACCGGCTCGGCGGCAACTCGCTGTCCGACCTGCTGGTGTTCGGCCGGCGCGCCGGGTTGGGCGCGGCGGAGTACGTGTCCGGTCTCGAAGGCAGGCCCGCGGTCAGCGAGTCCGATGTGGACGCCGCGGCGAAGATGGCGCTCGCGCCGTTCGACCCGCCGTCCGGAGCGTCGGCCGAGAACCCGTACACCCTGCACACCGAGCTGCAGCAGTCGATGAACGACCTGGTCGGCATCATCCGCAAGGCGGGTGAGATCGAGCAGGCGCTGGTGAAGCTCGACGAGCTGCGGCAGCGGATCCTGCGCGTCACCGTCGAGGGGCACCGGCAGTTCAACCCCGGCTGGCACCTGGCGATCGACCTGCGCAACATGCTGATGGTCAGCGAGTGCGTCGCGAAGGCGGCGCTGACGCGGACCGAAAGCCGCGGCGGGCACACGCGCGACGACTTCCCGAGCATGGAAGCCGACTGGCGCAACAAGCTCCTCGTGTGCTCGGCCACCCCGGGCGAGAACCCGGTGGTGCCGGACATCGACGTCGAGGTGAAGGCGCAGGAGCCGCTGCGGCAGGACCTGCTGGAGCTGTTCGAATTCGGTGAACTCGGGAAGTACTACACCGACGCGGAGCTCGAGACGCACCCCGGGAGCAAGGTATGAGCTACAAGGCGAGTTTCCGGGTCTGGCGCGGTGACGCCGACGGCGGCGGGCTGCAGGACTTCACGGTGGAGGTGAACGAGGGCGAGGTCGTCCTCGACATCATCCACCGGCTGCAGGCGACCCAGGCCGCGGACCTCGCCGTGCGCTGGAACTGCAAGGCGGGCAAGTGCGGCTCGTGCTCGGCGGAGATCAACGGCCGTCCGCGCCTGCTGTGCATGACGCGGATGTCGACGTTCACCGAGGACGAGGTGATCACGGTGACGCCGATGCGGACGTTCCCGGTGATCCGCGACCTCGTCACCGACGTGTCGTTCAACTACACGAAGGCGCGCGAGATCCCGTCGTTCACCCCGCCGGCGGACCTGAAGCCGGGCGAGTACCGGATGCAGCAGGTCGACGTCGAGCGGTCGCAGGAGTTCCGCAAGTGCATCGAGTGCTTCCTGTGCCAGAACACCTGCCACGTGGTGCGTGACCACGAGGAGAACAAGGAAGCCTTCGCCGGGCCGCGGTACCTGATGCGCATCGCCGAGCTGGAGATGCACCCTCTGGACGTGGCGGACCGCCGGGATGCGGCCCAGGACGAGCACGGGCTCGGGTACTGCAACATCACGAAGTGCTGTTCGGAGGTGTGCCCGGAGGGCATCCACATCACGGACAACGCGCTGATCCCGATGAAGGAGCGCGTCGCGGACCGGAAGTACGACCCGATCGTGTGGCTGGGCAACAAGCTCTTCCGCCGGGACAAGTAGGGCTTTCTTCCCGACGCTCGCGAACCGGCCTCGAGCCGGTTCGCGAGCGTCTTTTTCCGGCGTGGCAAGGTGGGGGCATGCAGATCGAGGTGCTGCCGCCGTCCGCTGAGCCCGCGGTGGTCGAACGGGTCACGGCGTTGGTCAACCAGGTCTACGCCGAGTCCGAGAAGGGGCTCTGGCGGGGGAGCACCGATCGGACGTCTTCCGCCGAGGTGGCGGGCTTCGTGCGGGACGGGGAGATCGCGGTGGCTTCGGTCGATGGCGATCTCGCCGGGTCGGTGCGGGTGCGGCGGCTCGACGACGTGACCGGCGAGTTCGGCATGCTCGCCGCCGATCCGGCGCGGCGAGGGCTCGGTGTCGGGCGGGAGCTCGTGCGGTTCGCCGAGCGGACGAGCCGGGACGCCGGGTGCCGGGAGATGCAGCTCGAACTGCTGGTGCCGCGGGAGTGGACGCATCCGTCGAAGCAGTTCCTGGCCGAGTGGTACGGCCGGCTCGGTTACCGCGTGACGCACCGCGCCGATCTCGCCGAGGACTACCCGCACCTCGCGCCTTCACTGGCCACGCCGTGCGACTTCTTGATCTACCGCAAGGACCTCGCGTGACGGTGCTCGCCGGGGCGCGGGTGTTCGATCCGGAGACCGGGGAGAGCACCCGCGCGGACGTGCGGCTGGACGGCTCGCGCATCGCCGAGGTCGGCTTGGGGCTCGAAGGTGAGCGAGTCGACTGCTCGGGCGGGCTGTTGATCCCCGGGCTCATCGACTGCCACGTGCACGTGGCCTTTCCGCGGCCCGAGCCGTTGCCGCGCAGCGCGCGGATCCTCGAAGCCGTGCCGGTGCTGCGGAGGCTGTTGTCGCGCGGGATCACCACCGTCCGGGACGCCTGGGGTGCCGATGCCGGGTTCAAGCACGCCCTGCGCGCCGGGTGGATCGCCCGGCCCGATCTGCTGATCAGCCTGCGTCAGCTGAGTCCGACCGGCGGGCTCGGTGACAGCTGGGAGCCGCCCGCGGGCGGTGTGGACCACTTCGGTGACCCGTCGCTGCCCGACCCGCTGTTCGACGGTCCGGACGCGGCGCGCGCGGCCGTCCGCCGGATGGTGCGGGCCGGGGCGGACTGGATCAAAGTCGGTGCGAGCGGGGCGATGCGGGCCGTGCGCTCGGGCGCGGATGTGCGCCCGACCGACGACGAGCTCGCCGCGCTGGTCGACGAGGCCCGCCGCGGTGGCCGGGACGTCTTGGCCCACGCGCACACGTCCGAAGCTGTCGTGTCGGCGGCCCGCGCCGGGGCGCGCAGCATCGAGCACGGCACGTTCCTCGACGACGCCGCTGTCGCCGCGATGGCGGGCGCTTGGTACGTACCGACGCTCTCGCCGATCAGCGACAGTGAGTTCGCCGGAACGCACCGCCATTCGCTTCGCCTCGCGGCCGAAGCCGGCGTGCGCATCGCCGCGGGCTCGGACCTCGCTCCGCGTCCCCATATCGACTTGACGACCGAGCTGTGGCTGCTGGCCGCCGTGCTCGGCGAGGCGACCGCCTTGAAGGCGGCCACCTCCGAGGCGGCCCGGTTGCTCCGCCTCGACGACGACCGCGGCCGCATCGAGCCGGGGTTGCGCGCCGACCTGGTACTGCTGGACGGCACGGATCTCGACGTGACCGACCTGCCCGGGCGGACCCGGGCGGTGTGGCACGACGGGAAAGCCGTCAGCGCAGTGAGCTGAGCAGCGCGTTCCACGCGGGGTGGGCGACGGTCAGGTGCCCGGCGGTGGGCGCCTTCGAGTCGCGGACCGCGGTGCCCTTCGGGGTCAGGGCCACTTCCACGCAGGTTTGGTGTTCTTGGCCTTCACTGTGGCTGCTCTTGAACCAAGTCCGCTGTCGGCCCACCCTCGATCACTCCCTCAGGCGTTCGTACTCGTCCGCGAACCGGACGAGCCACTCACGCGATTGTCCCTCGGGAAGGGCCACTTGTTCCAGGCGTGTGACGAGAAGGTAGAACGCTTCCACCGCGACGCGCTCGTCCACGAACAACCCGGCGGTGAAGGTCTCCTCGTAGACCACCGGTGAGTGTTCGGGGAAATCCATGATCGTGAAGGTCGTGCTCAACACGCGGAACGTGGGGTCGGACTCCGGCACCACCCGGATGACGCAGTGCGGGAGGTTGGTGGCCAGCACGAGGTTCTGCAGCTGTTCGTGCATGAGCGCCGGATCGCCCACGACCGAGCGCAAGGCGCGCTCGTGCACGAAGAAGGTGGAGATCGGCGGGTGGGGGCGCTGCAGCAAGTGCTGCCGGTCCACGCGGGCGCGCGTGAGCACGTCGAGGCGGTCTGTGGTGTAGCGCCCGGTGAGCTCGAAACAGGTGCGGACGTACTCCTCGGTCTGCAGCATCCCGGGGATGGCGGCCGGGCTGTAGTAGATGATCGATCGGGCCAGGTTTTCCTGGATGATCAGCGATTTCATCGGGTCGACGAGCTTGTCGAAGTAGGGCCGCACCCAGTAGAGGTCGCTGGGCGGCTCGGCCAGCTCGAGGAGCCGCGCGCGTTCGGCGGCCTTGGTCCCGCAGTGGGCGAGGTAGATCGCGGCGTCGATCGGCGAGATCCGACGGCCGTTCTCCCAGGCCGACACCTTCGACGCCGACCAGTCCGCGCGGCGGGCCAGCTCGCGCAGGGTCATCCGTTTCAGCTCGCGCTGGCTCTTGAGTTCGTAGGCCATTTCCCGGCTGCGCACCGTGCTCTTTTCGGTCATGGCAGGGACGGTAGAGGGGACCTCCGACAAAACGGCGTGCGCCGCGCGCGGATTCACCGCAAGGAGGTCGGTGTTTCGCCTATGTGACAGGGAGATTCGGTCCGCGAAGCGCCGCGAAGGTGCTTCGCGTGGTTACGCTGCTTCGCGCTTTCTTAAACGGTATCTGAAATGCCAATTTGGAAATTCCCGGCGGCCGGTGTTGAATGCAGTCATGGCTGAACCGAAACCGCGGGACCTGGCCGCGCTGCTGCTGACGCTGACCGTCGTCACCGGGGTCGTCGACGCCGTCAGCTTCCTCGGGCTGGGGCGGGTGTTCGTGGCCAACATGACCGGGAACGTCGTGTTCCTCGGGTTCGCGGCGGCGGGGGAGACGACGCTGTCGGTGCTCGCCTCGCTGACCGCCGTCCTCGCGTTCCTCGGCGGTGCGCTCGCCGGTGGGCGGCTGGCCCGTCGCGAAGACGACTACGACGCCCTCCGGCTGGCAACCGCGGCTCAGGCGGCGCTGATCGCCGTCGCCGTCGTGCTGTCGGCGACCTTGGGCAGTGGCACGCGGCTGGGCAGCGAACTGCTGATCGTCGCGCTCGGGCTGGCGATGGGCCTGCAGAACGCCGCGGTCCGGCGGATCGGCGCGCCGGACCTGACGACGACCGTGCTGACGATGACGCTCACCGGGTTCGCGGCGGATTCGAAGGCGGCCGGCGGGCCGGGTGCGCACCCGCTGCGGAAGGTCGCCGCGGTGGGGGCGATGCTCGCCGGCGCCTTCGTGGGCGGGCTGCTGCAGTTGCACGTCGCGATGTGGGTCGCGCTCGGCCTGGCTCTCGTGCTCGTCCTGGGGGTGCTGACGGTGCTGCAGCTCGGCCGGCGGACCGCCGTCAGCGGCGGTGCACCTTGACGTCGTCCATGCAGGTCGAGCTGACCGTGAGGTCGCGGTACGGGTAGCCCTCGCGGTCCAGCAGCTCCATCGCCATCAGCTCGGCGTGGTCGTGCGCCCGCGCCGTGGCGTCGTCGCCCGCGGCGACATCGACGGCGACGCGGAAGCTGAAGCCACCGAGGTGCTTGCTGTAGGTGAGTGCTCCGCGCTCGCTGAACAAGAAGCCGTCGAGGCCCTCGTCGCTCGCGTTGGCCCGCAGCTTTTCGCGGACGGCTTCCGCCGGCCGGTCGAACTTGCCCCGGACGATGACGCGGTAGGTCGGCATGGGGGCGAGGGTAGCGAGGCCGCGGCCGGCCGCGGAACGCATTTTCCGCGCCTCGACCGCGGACCTAACCGAGTGAGCGGCCGCCGTCCACCAGGAGGCGCTGTCCCGTGATGAACCCCGCCTCCTCCGAGGCGAAGAAGCTCACCGCCGCCGCCACGTCTTCCGGGGTGCCCAAGCGGCCCGCCGGGACCGAGGCCTGGTACGCCGAGCGCTCGGCCGCCGGCACCGAGGCGTGCCGCTCCACCGGGATGAACCCCGGGGCCACCGTGTTGACCGTGATGCCGTCCGAGGCCAGCTCGCGCGCCCAGGCGCGGGCCAGGCCGACCTGGGCGCTCTTGGCCGTCGCGTACGCCGACCTCCCGGGTGGCGGACGCTCCGCCACCTCCGAGTCGACGTGCACGATGCGGCCGTGGCCGCGGGCGCGCATGCCCGGCAGCACCGCGTGGCCCAGCAGGACCGGGGAGCGCACGAAGAAGTCCAGCTGAGCCAGGTGATCCGCCCAGTCCACCGCGGCCAGCGGCGCCTCCGGCTGCGGGCCCGTCGCGTTGAGCACCAGCACCGTGATCGGGCCGAGCACCGCCGTCGCCGCGTCGACCAGCTCGCCGACTTGGCGCCGGTCCGTCACGTCCGCCGCGAACGCCGCCGCGCGGCCGCCCTCGGCGACGATGCTCTCCGCGGCCGTCTTCAGGTCGGCGTCGTCGTGGCGGCCGTTGACCGCGACGGCGAACCCGTCCCTGGCCAGCCGGCGAGCGATCACGCGACCGAGACCGAGGGAACTGCCCGTCACCAGTGCGACACCCATGCGCCCGACGCTAGGGGACGCCGCGGGACGCGACAAGGCCCCCGGGACGCGTCCCGGGGGCCTCGAACGGGTGACTCAGGCGGCCGCGGCCGCGAGGTCGTCGGTCACGACGGGCCCGGCCGTCACGACCTTCTTGTTGCGGCGGTTGCGCCGCTCCAGGTACGTCGCCAGCGCCGTCAGCAGCAGGCACATCACGACGTAGATGGCGGTCGCCACGATCGTCGACGGCACGATCGGCCGCCCGAACGTGCCCTGCGAACCGATGTAGCGCGCGTAGTAGAGCAGCTCCTGGTAGGTGATGATGAAGCCGAGCGCGGTGTCCTTCAGCAGCACGACCAGCTGGCTGATGATCGTCGGCAGCATCGCCCGGATCGCCTGCGGCAGCAGCACCAGGAACATCACCTGCGTCTTGCGCATGCCCAGCGCGTACGCGGCTTCGCTCTGCCCCTTCGGCAGCGACTGGATGCCCGCCCGGAACACCTCCGCCAGCACCGAGCCGTTGTACAGCGTCAGGCCGAGAACCACGCCGAGGAACGGCGTCGTCGGCACGCCGGCGGTCGGCAGGCCGAAGTAGAACAGGAACATCAGGATCAGCGCGGGGATGGCGCGGAAGAACTCGACGACGAAGCCGGCGATCCGGCGGATCCACACGTGGTCGGACAGCCGCCCGGCCGCGAAGACCGCGCCGAAGACCAGCGCGAGCACCGCCGCGGCGGCGAACGCTTCGAGCGTCGACAGCACCGCGTTGCCCAGGTCGCGCTGGACCTGGGCGTACTGCAGCCACTCCCACTTGCGGGCGGTGAACTGGCCGCTGTCGTAGAAGCGCCACCCGATGTAGGCGATGAAGCCGGCGACCACGAGCGTGCCGATCACGGCGTACGTGCGGTACCGCAGTCGAGCCTTCGGCCCCGGGACGTCGAACAGGACGTTGCTCATCGCGCCACGCTCCAGCGCTTCTCCAGGCTGCGTTGGACGAACGACAGCACGGCGACCAGGATGATGAAGCCGAGGGCGACCCACAGCAGGCCGACCAGCTGGTTCTCGCCGCGTTCGGACAGGTACGAGCGGATCGCGCCGGCCTCCGCGACGGAGAAACCGGCCGCGATCGTGGTGTTCTTCAGCAGCGCGATCAGGGTGCTGATCAGCGGCGGCACGACCGAGCGCAGCGCCTGCGGCAGCACGATCTGGCCGAGGATCTGGCCGAACGTCAGCCCCAGCGCGCGGCCCGCCTCGGCCTGGCCGACCGGCACGGTGTTGATGCCCGAGCGCACGACCTCGCAGATGAACGCCGAGGTGTACACGATCAGGGCGGTCACGGCGGCCGGGAAGTAGTCGAGCTTGACGATGTCCAGCAGCGGGTAGGCGAACACGAAGAACGCGAACACCAGGGTGAGCGGCGTGTTCCGGGCGATCGTCACGTACGCCGTGCCGACGGCGCGGAAGACGGGGACCGGGCTCACCCGCAGCATGGCCAGGACCGTGCCCCAGACCAGGCTGCCGACGGCGGAGAGCACGAACAGTTCGATCGTGCGGAGGAAGAACGGACCGAACAGGTCCAGGTTGTTGAGCAGGACGTCCATGGAGCCTTCCCCGCGTCCGTTTGCCAAAGGGGGTCAGTGGATGAACGGGGCCGGTGGACCGGGCGTACCCGATCCACCGGCCCCGTGTCACATCAGTACCGCTCGAGGGTCGGCTTCTTGGCGGTCGAGCCGGACTTGCCGAGCGTCGCGTCGTAGATCTTCTGCCAGGTGCCGTCGTCCAGCGCCTTCTGCAGGATGTCGTTGACCTTGTCGCGCAGCACCTTGTCGTCCTTGTTCAGGCCGATGCCGTACTTCTCCGTCGAGAACGTCTTGCCGACGACCTTGAGGTTGTCCGGGTCCTGGGAGGCGTAGCCCTTCAGGATCGCGTCGTCGGTCGTGACCGCGTCGACGTCCTTCGACAGGAGCTTCTCGACGCACTGCGAGTACTTCTGGAACTCGACGATGTTGCCCGGCTCGGTCAGGTTCTGCTGCCGGACCTTCTGGATCGGGGTCGAGCCGGTGACCGAGCAGACCTTCTTGCCCTTGAGGGTCTCCGGACCGGTGATCGAGCTGTCGTCCTTGCGCACCAGGAGGTCCTGGCCGGCCAGGAAGTACGGGCCGGCGAAGGAGACCAGCGCTTTGCGCTTGTCGGTGATCGAGTACGTGCCGACGTAGTAGTTCACGTCGCCGTTGGCGATCGTCTGCTCACGGGCACCCGAGTCGACCGTGCGGAAGGTGATCTTCTCCGGGTCGAAGCCGAGGCCGGCCGAGACGAGCTTCGCGATCTCGATGTCGAAGCCGCCGAACTTGCCGGTCGTCGGGTCCTTCTGGCCCAGGCCCGGCTGGTCGTCCTTGGCGCCGACGGTCAGCGCGCCCGCCGCCTTCATCTTGGCGAACACCGGCGAACCCTGCAGGTCGACGCCGGACGCGACCGGGTAGCTCAGCGCCGCGGGAGCGTTCGAGCCGCTCTGGTCGCCCGAGCCCGGCGAGGCCGGCGTGCCTTCCTTGCCGCAGGCGGTCAGCGTGGTCAGCGCCAGCCCACCGGCGAGCAGTCCCACCGCGAGGGTGCGGATCCTCATGTGAATCTCTCCTGTAGTCGTCACCCGGACGCCGACGGCGTCGCGGAACGTTGTTCTCAGTGGGTCAGGATCTTGCCGAGGAAGTCCTTCGCGCGCTCGCTCTTCGGCGCGGTGAAGAACGCTTCCGGCGTCGTGTCCTCGACGATCTCGCCGTCGGCCATGAAGATCACCCGATCGGCTGCCCGCCGGGCGAAGCCCATCTCGTGGGTGACGACGAGCATCGTCATGCCGTCCTTGGCCAGCCCGGTCATGACGTCGAGGACCTCCTGGACCATTTCCGGGTCCAGCGCCGAGGTCGGCTCGTCGAACAGCATGACCTTGGGCCGCATGGCCAGCGCCCGCGCGATGGCGACGCGCTGCTGCTGGCCGCCGGACAGCTGCGCCGGGTACTTGTCGGCCTGGTTGGCGATGCCGACGCGCTCCAGCAGCTCCATCGCCGTCTTGCGCGCTTCGGCCTGCGGGGTCTTGCGGACCTTCACCGGCGCGAGCATCACGTTCTCGACGATGGTCTTGTGCGCGAAGAGGTTGAACGACTGGAACACCATGCCGACGTCGGCCCGCAGCGCGGCCAGCGCCTTGCCCTCGGCGGGCAGCGGGACGCCGTCTACGGCGATCTCACCCGAGTTGATCGGCTCGAGCCGGTTGATCGCCCGGCACAGCGTCGACTTGCCCGAACCCGACGGGCCCAGCACCACGACGACCTGGCCGCGAGGCACCTCGAGCGTGATCTCCCTGAGCACGTGCAGGTCGCCGAAGTACTTGTTCACGGCGGACGCCTTGATCATCGGCGCCGCCACCTCCGCGGTCATCTGGCCTCCCGGGTCGTTCGTGCAAATCGGGCATGGGTCACCACGCGATGGCGAGAACCTACCGTTGCTGAACCGGCTCGCAAGGCCGCTTGAGCAATACTTAGGGTTTCAACTGAGTATCGATGTCCATTTCGGCGGGTGTCCACCCGAGGTCACGGTGGGTGACCGTCCGGGTGGCCGGTGCGGGTGCCGCCCGGAGGTCCTAGAGTTCGCGTCACCGGCCGGTGGGGCAGGTCACCATGGGAGGCGGACGGGTGCGGGTGCTGCTGGTGGAGGACGACGACCGGGTCGCGGGCGCGCTGATCCCGGCGCTGACCCGCCGCGGCCTGGCGATCGCCCGGCTCGCCACCGGCGCCGGGGTGCTCGACCGGGTGCACGAGGTCGACGTCATCCTGCTCGACCTCGGCCTGCCCGACATCGACGGCGTGACGCTGTGCCGCCAGATCCGCGCGGTCAGCGACGTCGCGATCATCGTCGTCTCGGCCCGCGGCGAGGTCGACGACCGGATCCAGGGCCTGCGTGCGGGCGCCGACGACTACCTCGTCAAGCCGTACGACGTCGAGGAGCTGCTCGCGCGGGTCGAGGCCGTGCGCCGCCGCCGCGGCGAGCACACCACGACCGAACCGGTGGTGATCCGGGTCGGGGACGTCACCGTCGACCTGTCCCGGCACGAGGTGCTGGTCGACGGCAGGGCGGTCGCGCTGTCCCGCAAGGAGTTCCAGGTGCTGGCGCTGGTGGCGGGCGCGCGCGGCGCGGTCTGCTCGCGCGAGCACGTGCTCACCGAGGTGTGGGGCCACCGCGGCCCGGCGGAGAGCCGTTCGCTGGACGTCCACGTCGCCACGTTGCGGACGAAGCTGGGCCGCCCGGCGCTGATCGAGACCGTCCGCGGGGTCGGGTACCGGCTCGGCGGCCAGGCCGGCCGGAGCTGAGGGCGTGCGCGTCCGGCTGCAGGGCATCGTGCTGACGCTGGTCGCGTTGCTGGTGTTCGGCCTGGGCATCCCGCTGGCCAGGAGCATCGCCGCCGGCGCGCAGCAGGACCTGTTCCTCGACCGGCTGACCGACACCGCGCGGTTCGCGTCGCTGGCCCAGCGCCCGCTGCTGGACAACAAGCAGTCGCTGATCGAGCCCGACCTGCGTCGCTACAACGAGGTGTACGGCGTCCAGGTCGCGGTCATCGACCAGGACGGCAAGCTGTTCGCCTCCGCGCTCGGGGGAGCCGGCGCGCGGATCGACCTCAAGGCCGACCGGATCAGCGGGCCGATCCGCGAAGCGCTCGCCGGCCGCCGCTCCCAGCCCGCGGGGGTGCTGATGCCGTGGGATTCGACGCCGCTGGTGCTCGCCGAACCGGTGCTCGCCGACGGCGAGGTGCACGGCGCGGTGCTCACCGTGTCCGACACCGGTGCCGAGCGCGCGAACGTGCTGTGGTGGTGGCTGCTGCTCGCCGCGGGCGGGATCCTCGCCTTCACGCTCGCGCTGGCCGTGGCGATCCCGGTGGTCCGGTGGATCCTGCGGCCGGTGCACCGGCTCGACGACGCGACCGGCGCGCTGGTGGCGTCGGTGCTCAGCGGCCGGGAGGCCGAACCCGTGGGGGAGAGCGGCGGGCCGCCGGAGCTGCGGCAGCTCGGCCGGTCCTTCGACCGGATGGCCTCGAGCGTCTCGGCCGCGCTGGCAGCGCAGCGCGCGTTCGTCGCCGACGCCTCCCACCAGCTGCGCAATCCGCTGACCGCGTTGAAGATCCGCCTCGGCAACCTCGAAGGCCACGTCGACGACGACCCGGCGGCCGCCGACCTGGAGGCGGCGCGCGTCGACGCGGGACGGCTGCACCAGATCCTGGACGGGCTGCTGACGATGGCCCGCGCCGAGGCGTCGGGCGGAGAGCTGGACCCGGTGGTGCTGGACGAGGTCGTGGCGGAGCGGGTCGAGGACTGGTCGGTGGTCGGCGAAGCCCGAGACGTGCGGTTGATCGTGGAGACGGCCGGGGAGGGGTTGCGCGTGTGCATGCCCCCGCGCGGCGCGGAGACGATCATGGACGCCCTGCTGGACAACGCGCTGAAGTTCACCGCGGCGGGCACGGAGATCCGGATCGCGGTGACGCGTGAGGACGACCGCGTGCGGTTATCGGTGCGCGACCACGGGCCGGGGCTGCGGCCGGACGAGCTCGACCGCGCGCTGGACCGGTTCTGGCGCAGTCCCGCGCACCAGAACGTGCCCGGGTCGGGGCTGGGGCTGGCGATCGTGAGCGAGCTCGTCGCGCATTCCGACGGGGAGCTGGAGCTGGACCTGCCCGAGGGTGGCGGGCTGCGGATCTCGATGGTGTTCCCGGTGGCCTGAAGCCTGTTTCGGTGTGCTGGGCGGCGGAGCTTTCTGGCGGGGCGAGCCGATCCGACCGACGCGCGGTGGGCGATCCCGGAACCGTTGCGGCCCGTCGGCAAGAAGCCCGGCCCCCGCCACTGTTGAGTAAACGCCAGCTCCTGGACGGTGTTCGCTGGCGGATTCGTGTCGGTTCGCCGTGGCTTGTTCCGGCGCTGGCAGCAGTTCCCGCGCCACCGGGCCTACCTGCGGCGGCGCGGGATCGCGTGCACGATTCCCCAGCCGTCTGATCAGGTCCGGCATCGCCGCAACCGCGGCCGGGCCGGTGGGCGGCCACCGGCATCCGACTCGCAGGTCGACAAGCAACGGCACGCGGTCCAGTGCGACATCAACCGGCTCGAACGCAACCGGGGCGTGGCCACACGGTTCGACACACTCGCCGTTCGCTGCGAGGCGACCGTGCACATCGCGGCGATCAACGAGTGGCTACGACATCGATACAGGCCCTAGGGCCTGTATCGATGTCGGTCAGAGCCATTCGTTGATCGCGGCGACGTGGACGGAGGCTTCGTAGCGGACAGCGAGCTTGTCGTAGCGAGTGGCGACCCCACGGTGCCGTTTGAGCCGGTTGATGTCGCACTGGACCGCGTGCCGCTGCTTGTAGATCTCGGGATCGAAGGACGGTGGCCGTCCGCCCTTCGACCCCCTGGCCCTGCGATGCGCATCCTGATCGGCCTTGCTCGGGATAGTCGCCTTGATCCCGCGACCGCGCAGGTGAGCCCGGTTGGCTTTCGAGGTGTAAGCCTTGTCGGCAAGGACCCGATCAGGACGCGTCCGCGGCCGGCCGACGCCCGGTCGGGGCACCCGGATCCCGGCCAGAACCGGAACGAACTGCGGGCTATCGCCGCGCTGCCCCGCGGTCAGCACGATCGACAGCGGCTTCTGCCCCTGCTCACACCCCAAATGGAGCTTCGTGGTCAACCCACCGCGGGACCGGCCCAACGCATGAGCCTCCGGCTCGACGGTGACCCCACCCGGCGGCTCGGCCTGCAGATCCCCCTTTTCCGCGCACCCGCCGCATGCTGATGCGCCCGCGCGATCGTGGAATCGACGCTCACGTCCCACGTGATCCGCCCAGCCGCCTCGGCCAGAGCCTGCAGCGCGGTCAGGATCCGATGCCAGACACCCGCGCGTTGCCACCGCCGGAACAGCCCATAAACCGCTGCCCAGGACCCATACTCTGCGGGCAGATCACGCCACGGCGCACCGGTGCGCACCCGCCACCGGATTCCGTCGATCAACTGCCGTCTGCTCCACAACGACGGCCGACCCGGCCGCGACGACACGGGCAACAGTGGCTCCAGCACCGCCCACTGCTCGTCAGTCAGGTCGAACCGCCCCGCCACCGCTAAGGTGTCCACGAGGTCTCCGGTGTTCAGGTTCTTCTTGGTCGACGAACCACCTACCGGAGACCTCACCCATTCCCGGACACCAACACGCCCATCACGGTCAACTCCAGGTCAACCTGTCGGAGACGACTTCGATACAGGCCCTAGGGGGCCGCTTCGGGATCGATGTCCGCGAGGAGCTTCCCGGCTTCGACGTCGCCCCAGGACGCCGCCCAGGCCAGGACGTCCAGCGCTTCCTCGCGGCGGTCCTGCTCGACCAGGAAGGATCCGAGTTCGTAGCCCCAGCCCGGCTCGTCTTCGTCCTGCGCGAGACGGAACTCGCGCTCGGCGCCGACCGGGTCGTTCCGCTTGTGCCACAGGAAGAGCGCGTAGTTCTGGTGGACCTTCCGGGCGTCCAGCCGGACCGCTGCCCGGAAGCCCGCCTCCGCCTCGTCGAGCCGGTCTTGCTCGGCGTGGACGTTCGCCAAGGCCACGTATGTGCTGGGGTGGTCTTCGTTCAGGTGGCGCAGTGCCAGCCGCTCGGCTGTGTCGAGGTCACCCAGGTCGTCGAAGTACAGCGAAACGAGGTTGGCCGCGGCCAGGTCGTCGCCTTGGGTGATCGCGCGCTCGAGGACTTCGATCGCTTTGGGGAACCGCTCCTAGCCGCGGAGGAACACTCCGTAGTCGTTGCGCGCTTGCTCGTCCCCGGCCGCCATCGCCGTGCGGTAGGCCGATTCGGCGAGTTCCGGCTCGTCGAGGTCGTCGGCGACGTCGCCGAGCAAGCTCGCCAGGCGGACCTGACCGCGTTCGTGCACGGCTTCGACCAGGACGTCACGAGCGGCTGCGTGGTTTCCCCCTTCGATGAACCGGAGCGCCTGCGAGCGCGCCGCTTCTTCGGTGTCTTCGGACATGCCTCAAGTCTTCTGGGCGCGGTAGTACCGCAGCGCGCCGGGGTGCAGCGGGATCGGCTGGGTCTCGATGCCCGGGTGGACGTCGATCGACAGCGCGGCCGGGTTGGCCGCCGCGAGCTGGTGGTGGGCGTCGAACAGGCCGCGGACCAGGGCCTCCGCCACGTCGTCGGGCATCGACTTCGGGACCACCAAGAAGTTCGGCACCACCAGCGTCGTCACCGGCGCGGGCTGGTTGTACGTGCTCACCGGGATGCTCGCCGTTCCGTACACCTGGCTCAGCGCCTGCATCTTCGGCATCAGGTCGGCGACGTCGAGCAGGCGCAGCGAGCCCCTGTCGTTGAAGGCCGCCAGCTTCGGCGTCGGCAGCCCGCCGGACCAGAAGAACGCGTCGACTTCGCCGTTCAGCAGGGACGTCACCGAGGGGTCGAGGCCGCGGGTGACCGTTTGGACCTGCCCGGTCAGGCCGGCCACCTTGAGCAGCTGGTCGGCGATGTACTCCACCCCCGACGCCGGCGAGCCGATCGCGATCCGGTGGCCGGCCAGCTGGGACACCGACCGGATGTCGGAGTCGGCGCGGACCACGATGTGCAGGTAGTCGTCGTGGATCCGGGCGAGCGCCGCCAGGCCGGGGCGGCCCTTGTACCGGTCCGCGGCGACGTCGGCGGCGACGAACGCGACGTCGGCCTGGCCGGCCAGGACCCGGTCGACGTTGTCGGGCGAGCCCTGGGTCTGCAGCACCTGCGGCCGCTCGATGCCCAGTCCGGCCTGCCAGGCGGAGGCGAGGGTCTGGGCGAGCGTGTCGTACACGCCGCCGGCGTTGCCCGCGGCGATCCGCAGCTTGAGGTCGCCGAAACCGGCCGTGCAGGCGCTGAGCACCAGCAGCAGGGCGGCCGCCAGCGCGAGTGCGCGCGTCCGACGGCTCCTGGTCACGGGCTGATCGTGCCAGACTTCGCCGCTCGTGGGCAGCTCAGCCGTTCAGCGGTCTTCGCGCAGCCGCAGGATCGCGTGGAGGACGTCGTTGACCGGCGTCGGGACGCCGGCCTCCCGCCCGAGCCGCACCGCGGAGCCGGTCCAGGCGTCCAGTTCGGACGGACGGGCCGCCGCGATGTCGCGCTGCAGCGACGTCGTGCCCTCGGCGGGCTGCCGGTCGACGAACGCCAGGGTGGCGGCGACGACGTCGGCGGGCAGGTCGACGCCGGAGGCGCGGGCCAGGCGTTCGATCTCCGTCATGGCGGCCTGCAGCGTCCGCCGGGTCTCCGGGTGCCCGCGCAACTCGCCGAACGTGGCGCCGGTGACCGCGCCGAGGCCGCCGATCGGGGTGATGAACAGGAACTTCGCCCACAGCTCGGTCCAGATGTCCGCCGGGGGCGTGGTGGGGATGCCGGCGGTGGCGAACGCGGCGCGGATCCGCTCGGCCCGTTCGCTCGGCCGGTTGTCCCACTCGGCGAAGTCGAGTGAACCCGCGCCGCCGACGTGCCGGATCGTGCCCGGCCCGGCGAGCGCGGCGATCACCTTCGCCACACCCGGCAGGACGGCGTCCTTGCCCAGCGTCCGGGCCACCTGCGCGGGGGCGTCGACGCCGTTCTGCAGGGTGAGCACCGCGTCCGTCCCGGCCGGGAGCGCGGCCACGGCGGCGTCGAGCTGCCAGGTCTTGACCGCCAGCAGGGCGGCGTCGGGCGTGCCGAGCTCCGCCGGGTCGCCGGTGGCGTGGACGGGCCGGGTCGTGGCTTCCCCGTCCGGACCCAGCACGGTCAGGCCGCGTTCGCGCAACGCCGTCAGGTGCTCGCCGCGGGCCAGGAAGGAGACGTCGTGTCCGGCGGCGGCGAGCCGGGCTCCGAAGAACCCGCCCAGGCCGCCCGCGCCGATGATCGCGAATTTCACCCGGCCCACGTTACCTGTTCAAGCGGTAACCGGGTAGTCTTCCGGAGTGGGAGACAAGCAGGGATTCCGCTTCCACGGCGGGCGGCCTTCGGTGAACTTCACGGCCACCGTGGGCGAACGGTGGCGCGACGGCGGGTTCGAGCGCCTGCCCGATCCCGCGGCGCTCGGCCGCTGGTTCACCGAAGCAGGACTGACGACGGCCGATCCGGCCTGCACGGCGGCCGACCTCGTGGCCGCGCGTGAGCTGCGCGAAGCCGTCTACCGGCTGATGCTCGGCCGGCTGTCCGACGTCGCCGCTGCGGAGGAGGACCTCGCCACGGTGAACCGGTGGGCGGCGCACCCGCCGCCCGTCACCGCCCTGCACGCCACCTCGGCCGGCCTGCGGGCGCAGCGAGTCGCGGCGACCGTGCCGTCCTTGCTCGGCCTGATCGCCGCGGACGCCGTCGCCGTGCTCGGCGGCGAAGACGCTGCCCGGTTGCGCGAGTGCGCCAACCCCGAATGCTCGCTGCTGTTCCTCGACACGTCACGGGCGGGCGCGCGCCGCTGGTGCTCGATGGGGGCGTGCGGCAGCCGCGACAAGATGCAGCGCTACCGGTCCGGCGACCGGTAGCTCACGCGGGATCTTCCAGCCACCGCAGCGTTTCGGCGAGCAGTTCGTCGTCACCCGCCTCACGGAACAGTTCCGCGGCTGACTCCCACGCCGGCTTCGCCTCGGCGACCGACCCGCTGAAGCCCAGTGTGAAAGCCGGGTTGAACCAGGCCATCCCCTCCGAGCGGGAGGCCGGCCGCCGGAAGTGCGCGATGGCTCTGCTCGCCGCGGCCGACGAAGAGCCCGGACGGATCCGGGGAAACCCGGGTCACGACGGCGGCCGGCCCCGGCACGGCCTGGTGGACGATCAGGTCGCCGAGCACGACGCCGGCGGCCACCGGGGCGCCGGAAGCGTGCGGTGGCACGGGAACTCCGGGTGCGGACCCGATGTGCACGTCCCGTCCGACGGCACCGACGGCGATGCTGCCCGGACCCGAGGCGTTCGCCGTCCCGGACGGCGCGGGTTCCGGTGCGTCCCCCATCGAGCGCTCCTTCCCCGAAGCGCCGGGGCCGCCCCGCCGCCGAAGCCCGGATCGAGTGAATTCGACGAATTCACAATACCCCCGAAAAAGATCGGGTTACTGCCCGGCGAATTACTCCGGACGCGCCTTGACCACGCTCGGTGGGGCGCTGATCATTCCCGCAGCGAATTCCTCCGCGCGCTTTTCCCGGCGTCGCCACGCGCGCGCTTTCCCTGGAGACCGAGTTGACTCTTGCGCCCTTGGACCGGCGGACCTTCCTGCGCTGGTCCGCGCTCGTCCCCGCCGTCGCCGCCGGGCCCGCCGCGCTCGGCGGGCCCGCCTGGGCGGAAGAGGTGGCGTTCGTCGACGCCTACCGCACGAACGTCCCGGCGAACCGCACCCCGGAGACCAACGCCGTCGTCCGGATCCTCAGCGGCATGCAGCGGCTCTGGCGCACCGGGTCCACATGGGACAGTGCCACCGTGCTCGACGCGGCGGTGCTGCGGGCGAACGTCCGGCACTGCGTCGCCGTCACCCGGGCCCGGACCGACGCCGAAGCCGAGCGTGCCTTCGTCTTCGACCGCCAGCACCAGTCCTACGCGGCCATCGGCGGCCTGGGCCCGCTCGCCGATCTCTACCGCAGCGGCGCCGGGGCCGTCACGAGCATCACCTCCGCGCCCGACGGCACCCCGCCGGCGAAGATCGACGACACGATCCCGGCGGACGCACCGGCGGGCTCGGCCCTCGGCGCTGGTGCCCACGACTCCGCCCTCGGCCTGGTGGCCCGGCTCGTGGACACCGTCCGCGGCGACTTCGCCTCGGGCAACCCGAGCAAGTACGCCTACCAGTACCCGCGGCCGTGGCGGCTGACCGCCGACAGCCGGGTCGTCCCGACCGGCGGCACCGACGCGCTCGGGTTCCCGGTCTACCGCTCGGACGTGGTCGTCGCGCCGCAGCTGCTGCGGCAGCGCAGCACCAACCCGGTCGACGACGCCGGGTTCCCCAGCGGCCACACCAACGCCTTCCACCTGGCCTGCCTCGCGCTGGCCTACGCGGTCCCCGAGCGGTTCCAGGAACTGGTGGCCCGGGCCCACGACCTGGCCGACACGCGGATCGTCGCCGGGATGCACTCGCCGGTGGACGTGATCGGCGGCCGCATCATGGCCGCCGCGCTCACCGCCGCGACGCTCGCCGACCCGGAGAACGCGGCCCTCAAGGCGGCCGCGCGCGACCAAGCGCTGAAGTACTTCACCGAGCGGACCGGCACGACGGCGGACACGCTCTTCGCCCGGGCGCACACCGGCGCCGACGAATACGGCGACCGCCGCGCCAACGCCGCGATGGTCGCCCACCGCGCGACCTACGGCCTGCCGCACCGGGCCGCGCGCGCCGAGATGCGCGTCCCGAAGGGCGCCGAGGTCCTCCTGGAGACGCGCTTGCCCTACCTCGACGCGGCCCAGCGGCGGGAAGTCCTGCGCACGACGGCGTTCCCGGCCGGGCACCCGCTGCTCGACGGCCCGGAACAGTGGGGACGGCTCAACCTCTTCGCCGCGGCCGACGGCTACGGCGCGTTCGACACGAGCGTCCGCGTCACGATGGACGCCACCCGCGGCGGCTTCGGCGCGAACGACAGCTGGCGCAACGACATCGGCGGGGACGGTGGCCTGGCCAAGACCGGCACCGGCACGCTGACGCTCGCCGGCGCCAACAGCTACCGCGGCGGGACCCGCGTCGAGGCGGGCACGCTGGTGGCGGCGACGCCGGGGGCGCTGGGCACCGGCGACGTCGAGCTCGCCGGCGGCGTGCTGCGCGCGTCCGGCCTGCGGACCGGTGGCTACCACCAGACCGGCGGCACGCTGTCGGTCGCGGCCGGACCGGCGCTGCTGGTGCGCGGCGAGGCCACGCTCGAGGGCGGCAGCGTCCTGGAACTCCGGCTGACCGGCGTCTGCCCGGCGCACGAGGTCGACGTGCTGTGCGCGCGGCGGCTGCGCGGCCGGTTCTCCGCTGTCCGAACCGACCGCCCGGGGTACCGGGTGGTTCCGCGGTACACGTCCACCGGTTTGTCCGTCCGAATCCTGCGGGAGGTCTCGTGAAGAAACCCTTGGCCGTGCTGGCGCTCGCCGTCGCGGTGTCCACAGTGGTCACCCCGGCCGCGCACGCCGCCGACGGCGGCAGCTTCTCGGTCCTGAGCTACAACGTCGCCGGCCTGCCCGAAGGCATCTCGAGCGCGCCGACGCCGCGTGACCCCGCGACGACGGCGATCGGGCAGCGGCTCGGCCCGTACGACGTCGTGCACGTCGAGGAGGACTTCAACTACCACGCGAAGCTCTACGCCGCCGACACCCACCCGTACCGCACGCCGACCAGCGGCGGCGCGGGGATCGGCAGCGGGCTCAACACGCTGTCTTCGCTGCCGTACGACACCGACGACTTCGAGCGCGTCCACTGGACGTCCTGCCAGCTCGACTCGGGCGACTGCCTGACCCCGAAGGGCTTCACCTTCATGCGGGTGCGGCTGGCCGAGGGCGTCTACGTCGACTTCTACAACGCCCACACCAACGCCGGCACGAACGACGGCGACGAGGCTTCGCGTGCTTCGAACCTGGCGCAGCTGACCGCGTTCATCCGGACGCACTCAGCCGGCAACGCGGTGGTCGTCATGGGCGACACGAACACGCGCTACACCCGCGCGGCCGACACGATCGCCGGGTTCGCCTCCGACAACGGCCTGACCGACGCGTGGGTGAAGCTCGTGCGCGGCGGGGTCGCGCCGGCGCCGGGCAGCCCGGCGCTGGTGTGCGACCCGCAGGCGGTCACCAACGACTGCGAAGTCGTCGACAAGGTGCTCTACCGCAGCAGCAAGTTCGTCTCGCTCGACGCGACGCTGTACAACAACGAGCACGCCGAGTTCCTCGACGACTCGGGCAGGATGCTGTCCGACCACGACCCGATCACCGTGCGCTTCACCTGGACGCGCAACCCGGCGCTGCGGCTGTCGGACCAGTTCGGCGGCCCGCACGGCGACTACTTCACCGACGTCCCCGCGGTGCCGGCGGGCGCCCGGGTGCGGACGTGGTCGCTGCGCGGCGGCGACCGCGTCGACCAGGTCGGGGTGACGCTGGAAAACGGCACGACGCTGACCCACGGCGGCGCGGGTGGCACGGCGGCTTCGCTCACCCTCGGCACCGGCGAGTACGTCACGACGGCGACCCTGTGCCAGGGCAAGTACAGCGGCACCACCCGGATCTTCTCGGCCCGCTTCACCAGCAACCTCGGCCGCGTGCTGGCCGCCGGCTCGGCGACCGGCGACTGCGTGACCCGCACGGCCCCGGACGGCTGGCAGCTCGCCGGCTTCCACGGGCGGAGCGGCGCCGAGGTCGACAAGCTGGGTTTCGTCTACACGCAGCGGTAATCGGCGGCGAGCCCCCGAGGCGCCCCGCGGTCCGGTCCCGGACGGCGGGGCGTCAGGCCGTTCAGGAGTGCTTCGGCGGCGGCCATGGTGGGCCGGGCCGCGGGATCGGGGTGCCGCAGCCGCAGCACGGCCTCGGTGAGCGGGTGGCGCTGCTGCCCGAGCGCGGCGTGGAGGGTGGCGCCGAGGGAGTACACCTCCGCCGGGAAGTCGGGGAAGCCGCCGTCGAGCACCTCGGGCGCGAGGCAGGCGGGCGCGGTGCGGCCGCCGCCTGCGATCCGGGCGTGCCCGTCGGCGGAGATGACGACGTGTCCCGGGTCGACGGCGGCGTGCAGGACACCTTCGTCGTGCGCGGCCGCCAGGGCCGCGGCCAGCTGGGTGCCGAACCGCGCGACGAGCCCGGGCGCGAGCGCGCCGTGTTCGCCGAGCAGCTCGGCGAGCGTCCGCGCCCCGGGGTATTCGAGCACGAGGTAGGTGGTGCGGTCGTCGTCGACGACGTCGCAGATGGCCGCCCGCGGCGCGGGGATGGCGGGCGCGGGCTCGTCGAACAGGGGCTTGACGGCGACGATCCGGTCGAGCCGTTCGTCCTGGGCGTGCCAGACGGCCGCGTCCGGCCCCGCGGGGCCGAGCAGCCGGTACCGGTCACCGATCAGTGTGCCTTCGCGCGTCACGTCGTCGTCCCTCCGCGTCGTCCACCGTCTGCCGGGGATACGGCCGGAACGCGGATCCGGTTCGCTCGATCGCCCCGGTTTCCCCCGGCCGGGTGGACGGCCACCCCGACGATCGGACCTTGACAGGGTGTGGCGCAGGTCACTTACACTGAGTGTGTTAGCGCTAACAAACGGTCCCCGCCGCCGCGAGGAGAATCGCGATGCCGCAACGACGTGGCTTCACCCTGGCTCTGCTGGTGCTCGTCCTCGCGTTGGCCGTCACCCCCGCCGCGCACGCCGCGCCGGTGACGGTGACCAACGGCAGTCAGTTCACGGATGCGTCCGGCGCGCTGGTGCACGCCCACGGCGGCGGGATGCTCAAGGTGGGGGCGTACTACTACTGGTTCGGCGAGAACCGCAACGCCGACGACACCTTCCGCGCGGTCTCGGTCTACCGCTCCACCGACCTGAAGACGTGGGAGTACCGCAATGACGTGCTGACGCAGTCGTCGGCGGCCGAACTGGGCCGGGCGAAGATCGAACGGCCGAAGGTCCTCTACAACAGCTCGACCGGGCAGTACGTGCTGTGGATGCACAAGGAGAACGGCGACGACTACAGCGAAGCGCGCGCAGCCGTGGCAACCTCGTCCACTGTGGATGGTGCGTACACGTACCGCGGCAGCTTCCGCCCGCTCGGCGTCCACATGTCGCGCGACCTGACGGTGTTCGAGGACGACGACGGAACCGCGTACCTGGCGTCGGCGGCCCGCGACAACGCCGATCTCAACGTCTACCGGCTCACCGCCGACTACACCGGCGTCTCGGCGCTGGTGCGGACGCTGTGGCCCGGCTCGTACCGCGAGGCGCCGGCGATGTTCAAGCGCAACGGCGTCTACTTCCTGCTTACCTCGGCGGCCACCGGCTGGCAGCCGAACCAGCAGAAGTACGCCACGGCCACGAGCGTCACGGGGGCGTGGAGCGGGCTGGCGAACGTCGGGGACGCCACCGGGTACGGCAGCCAGACCGCGTATGTGCTTCCCGTGCAGGGTTCGCAGGCGACCTCGTACCTGTACCTGGGCGACCGCTGGGCGGGCGCCTGGAGCCGGCCGGTGAACGAGTCCCGGTACGTGTGGCTGCCGCTGGCTTTCCCCGGTGCCACCACGCTGTCGATGAGCTGGTACCCGAAGGTGAGCGTCGACGCGGCGACCGGCGTGGTCGCGGGCGTCGGCACCGGCAGCGCGTACGAATCGCTCGTCGCGCGCCACAGCGGGAAGTGCGCGGACGTCCCGGGTTCCGCCCGCGACGACGGCACGGCGGTGACGCAGTATTCCTGCAACGGCGGCGGGAACCAGCAGTGGAGCGTGCTCGACCTCGGCAACGGGTACGCCAACCTGATCGCGCGCCACAGCGGCAAGTGCCTCGACGTCTCGGGTGCTTCCACCGCCGACGGCGCCGCGGCGGTGCAGTGGACGTGCAACGGCGGCACGAACCAGCAGTGGCAGCTGACGGCGGCCGACAGCGGGTACGTCCGGATCGTGGCCCGCCACAGCGGAAAGTGCCTCGACGTCGTCTCCGCGTCGACGGCCGACGGGGCCGCCGTCAAGCAGTACGCGTGCACCGGCGTGACGAACCAGCAATGGCTCAGGCGGGCGGCCTGAACGGCTCCGTTCGGCCCTTGACGGGCCCGGGCGGGGATCGCTAGCTTTTGCGAAACTCCTTCATGTTTGGGGCCGCCATCATGCGCATGCTCGTGGCTTTGCTCACCGCCGTGGCGCTGACTTCCGGCGTCGTCGCGTCCGCCGTCGCGGAAACTGTTCCCCCGCACCGGTTGACGGTGCGCGGCTCGGCGTTCGTCGACGAGTACGGCCGCGAAGTGGTGTTGCGCGGGTTCAACGTTTCGGGGGAGACGAAGCTGGCGGAAAACGGTTTCCTGCCGTTCGCGAACGCGGCCGACGCGCGCCGGTCGGCCCAGGCGATGCGGGCGCTCACCGGCGCGAACGCCGTGCGGTTCCCGATCGCGTGGGCCGGGACGCAGCCGGTGCGCGGGCCGGTGAACACGGTGTACCTGGCCGCGCTCACCGACCAGCTGAAGGCGTTCCTGGACGAGGGGTTCACCGTCCTGCCCGACTTCCACCAGGACCTCTTCTCCCGGTACCTGTTCAACCGCGGCAGCTGGTACACCGGCGACGGCGCCCCGAAATGGGTCGTCGAACTCGGCGGCTACCCCGCGGAGAGCTGCGGGATCTGCGCTCACTGGGGCCAGAACATCACCCAGAACGGCGCGGTCCAGGACGCCACGAAGGACTTCTGGCACAACGCCCGCGGCGTCCAGGACGAGTTCGTCGGCCAGGCCGGGCAGACGATGACCTACCTGCGGACGAACCTGAGCGCCGCCCAGTTCGCGGGCATCGCGGGGATGGACCCGTACAACGAGCCGTTCGCCGGGCGGTACGACTCGGGCCAGGACAGCAAAGCCTGGGAGCAGAACGTGCTGTGGCCGTTCTTCCGGCGGTTCCGCGACGCGATGGACGCGGCCGGCTGGCAGGACAAGCCCGCGTTCGTCGAGCCGAACATGTTCTGGAACGCCAACATCTCCTTCCAGCTGCACCCCGGCGGCTTCCAGGACACCGGCGTCGTGGGCCCGCGGTACGTGTTCAACACGCACTTCTACGACCAGCTGGCCCAGTCCGGCGTGTTCATGCCGGGCAAGGCGGGCGACGGCCAGTACAGCGCGGACTTCGGCACGGTCCGGGACCGCGCGACGGCCTTGGGCACTACGGCGATCGTCACCGAGTTCGGGCACCCGATGACGGGCTACACCTCGGACAAGACGCCGACCGTGGACAAGGCGATGTACCAGGCCCTGGATTCCCGCGTGTCCGGGGCGAACTGGTGGGGCCGTCCGGCGCAGTCGGGCCCGGTGCTGTCGGCCACGCAGTGGCAGTGGGACGTCTACAGCGGCCGCCACCACGAGCTGATGAACGACAACCCGGACCAGGTCAAGACGGACGGCGACGCCTGGAACGGCGAAGACTTCTCCGCGGCCCGCACGGCGGACGACGGGACGGTCCAGCTCCGCCAGGACGCCCGGCTGCTCGACCGCCTCTACCCGGCCGCGGTCGCGGGCCACGCGCTGGCGTTCACCTACGAAGACCGCTCGCGCGACGGCAGCCAGACGCTGAGCTGGAACCGGATCCCGGCGACGATGCCGGCGACGGCGGCGCTGACCGGCACCGGGCGCTACGGCGTCCTGGTGTGGCAGGGGAGCGACGCGGGCGCGCCGACCGAGCTGCACGTCCCGGCGGGGATGACGCCGACGGTGGTCACGGACCTGGCCTCGGCGACCCGGGCGGGCGACCGCCTGCGCCTGCCGGCCACGCCGGGCTTGCACTACGCGCTGATCGCGGAACCGGCGGCGGCGCCGACCGCGGCCCAGCTGGCGGCGGTCCGCGCCGAACTCGCGGCGTGGGCGCCGGCGGCGGTTCGCTAGCGCAGGGTCGCGATCCCGGCCAGGAAGAGGTCGACGCCGGCGAGGAACTGGGCCCGGTCGTCGTGCTCGCGCAAGTGCGCCGCGGCCTTGTGGACGAACGGGTACTCGTCCGGGTCGAGCGCCTCCCAGCGAGCCGAAACGGAGGCCAGGAACGCCGAGCGGTCCGCCTCTTCGGCGGTGAGCAGCCGGGCGTTCGCGGCGTTCTGCCCGGCCACCCCGAGGACGTAGTTCACCAGTGCGCCCGCCGCGTCGAACAGCGCCCGCTCGGGCACGCCGAGCGCGTCGAGCAGGCTGCCGATGCGCTCGTAGACCTCCAGCAGCGCGGGCCGCCACGGCTCCCGGGACAGCTGCGCGCCGACCCACGGGTGCTCGTCGATCGCGTCGAACAGGGCCAGTGCCACCGTGCGCAGCGCCTCCCGCGGCTCGGCGTCGGCAACCGCGCCGCGCACGACGCGCGCGATGACGTCGTCGGTCGCCGCCGCGAGCAGGTCGCTCTTGTTCGCGACGTGGTGGTAGATCGCGCCGTAGCCGGTGGACAGGCGCGCGGTGAGCGCGCGGAACGTGAGCGCGGCCTCGCCGCCGTCGTCCAGGATCGCGGCCGCCGCCCGGACGATCACCTCCTTGGACAGCCCGTCCGCGCGCCGTTTCGCCATGGGGCGATCATCGCACGATTGGAGCGTCGATCCAAACTCGTGCTAGCGTGGTGATTGGAACGACGATCCAACCGGAGGTAATCATGACTGTCACGATCATCGGAGCCGGCCTCGGCGGCCTCGTCCTGGCCCGCGTCCTGCACCTGAACGGCATCCCCGTCGAGGTCTACGAAGCCGAGGCGTCGCCCGCCGCGCGCCGCCAGGGCGGCATGCTCGACATCCACCCCTGGAACGGTCAGCCGGCGTTGGCCGCGGCCGGGCTGCTGGACGGGTTCCGGGAGCTCGTCCTGCCGGGCCGCGAGTCGACCCGCGTCGTCGACCGCGACGGCACGGTGCTGCTCGACCAGCCCGACGACGGCACCGGCGAACGTCCCGAAGTGCAACGCGGCGAACTGCGGCAGCTGCTGCTGGACTCGCTGCCGCCCGGGACCGTCCACTGGGGACACAAGGTCGCCGCGGTGCGGGCCTCGGGTGACGGCGGTCACGAGGTGACCTTGGCCTCCGGTGCCACCTTCGCGACGAGTTTGCTGGTCGGTGCGGACGGCGCGTGGTCGAAGGTGCGGCCGCTGGTCTCGGCCGCCACCCCGGAGTACGTCGGCGTGTCGGTCGTCGAGACGTTCCTCTTCGACGGCGACGACCGTCATCCCGCCGCCGCGAAGCTGGTCGGCGCCGGAGCGCTCTACGCGCTGGCGCCGGGCAAGGGGATCATCGCGCACCGCGAGAGCGGCGGGACCCTGCACACGTACGCGCAGCTGTTCAAGCCCCACGACTGGCTCGCCGGTGCGGACGCGGCCACCGTGACGGCCGAAGCCGCCGCGGAGTTCGACGGCTGGGCTCCCGAGCTGACCGCCCTGATCACCGGAAGCGACACCCCGCCGGTGCTGCGCCGCCTCGCCACGCTGCCGGCCGGGCACCGCTGGGACCGCGTGCCGGGGGTGACCCTGCTCGGCGACGCCGCGCACCTCATGCCCCCGAACGGCGAGGGGGCCAACCTGGCCATGCTGGACGGCGCCGAACTCGGCCAGGCCCTCGCCGCCCACCCCGGTGACGTCGAGACGGCGCTGGCCGAGTACGAACAGGCGATGTTCGCGCGCGCGGCCGCCGAAGCGGCGGACGAGGACATCTACGCGATCATGTTCGGCGAGGACTCCCCGCAGAGCATGGTCGCGCTGCTCACCGGCGCGGGGGAGTAGCTACCCGATGCTCGCCCCGATGCCGTCGAGCAGGAAGCCGAGGCCGATGCGGAAGGTCTCGCCGGCGTCGTGGTGGGCGGCGTCGCGGACGACCTTCTCCAGCGCGGGGAACCGGCCGGTGGCGAACATCCGCACCAGGTAGGGCCCCAGTTCGGCCTGCCACTGCCGCTGGTCGAGCCCGCTGGCGCGTTCGGCCCGCCGCTCGGCGATCTCGCGGCGGACCGCGCCGATCACGTAGGCGTCGACGGCGGTGACCATCGGCATGACGACGTCCACGTCGACGCCGTCCAGCGCGGCCAGCACGGCCTCGCCCCTGGCCAGCGCGTTCGGGCCGAGCTGG
The DNA here is from genome assembly GCF_046549135.1 of Amycolatopsis sp. lyj-23. Taxonomy (NCBI): domain Bacteria; kingdom Bacillati; phylum Actinomycetota; class Actinomycetes; order Pseudonocardiales; family Pseudonocardiaceae; genus Amycolatopsis; species Amycolatopsis sp. lyj-23. Next base: position 223,576 of record NZ_JAJPWN010000005.1, read on the forward strand.
GGGCGGCCGCCGATCAGGTCGGCGAACCACTCGTGCCGGTGGGCGGCCTGCCGCGTGGCCTCGGCCATCGACGTCAGCACTTCCCGCCAGTCGTTGCCGGCCGGCCGGACCTCGGCGTGCACGGCGTCGACCATCAGGTCGAGCAGCTCGTCCTTGGTGTCGATGTAGCCGTAGAGCCGCATCGGCCCGACGTCCAGCACGGCGGCGAGCTTCCGCAGCGACACCGCTTCGAGGCCGGTTTCGTCGGCCAGTTCGACGGCGGTCCGGACGATCAGGTCCCGGCTCAGCGGCGCCGGCGCCGGTCGGTTCGCCGGCTCCGGCCGTTCCCACACCAACATGGGGGTGACAGTACATCGGCTGTCGCGATACAGTGTATCGAGACGTACGGCGTATCGGAGGGGGAACCATGACCATCGCCATCGTGGGAGCCGGCATGGGCGGGCTGGCGCTCGCCCGCGTGCTGCACGTGCTCGGCATCGAGGCGGTCGTGTACGAGCGCGAAGCGACCCGCGGCGCCCGCCGCCAGGGCGGCATGCTCGACATCCATTCCGGGCAGCCGGCGTTGCGCGAGGCCGGGTTGCTCGAGCAGTTCCTGGCGATCGCCCGGCGTGAAGGGCAGGACATGCGCCTCCTGGAACCGGACGGCACCCTGCTGCTCCAGGAGGACACGCCCGAGGACGCCCCGATGGCGCGGCCGGAGATCGACCGCGCGGACCTGCGGGCCCTGCTGCTGGACTCGCTGCCGCCGGGAACGGTCCGCTGGGGGCACGCGTTCGACCACGCCGAGGACGGCGTCCTGCGGTTCGCCGACGGCAGCAGCGCGCGGTACGACCTGCTGGTGGGCGCCGACGGCGCGAACTCCCGGGTCCGCGCCCTGCTCACCGACGCGCGCCCGCGGCACCTCGGCCAGAACGCCGTCGAGCTCGCGATCCCGGACATCGACCGCAGGTACCCCGGCCTCGCGGCCATGGTCGGCCGCGGCAACTACTGGGTGTTCGGCGAGGGCAAGTCCCTGTCGGCCCAGCGCAACGGCGACGGCAGCGTCCGCATCGGCGTCAGCTTCTACAACACGGGCGAGAACTGGTTCACCGAGAACGGGTTCCGGTTCGACGACCCGCCGGCGGTCCGCGCCCGCCTGACCGAGCTCCTGGCGGGCTGGAGCCCGGAGATCACGGCCCTGATAGCGGCGGCCGACGACACGGTCGCCCCCCGCCCCCTGGCGGCCCTCCCGGTCGGCTTGACCTGGCCGTCGAACCCCTCGGTGACCCTGGTCGGCGACGCGGCGCACCTGATGCCCCCGGTGGGCGAGGGTGCGAACATGGCGTTGCTGGACGGCGCCGCCCTGGGACAGGCGCTGGCGGCGCACAAGAACGATTTCGCGACGGCGGTGGCGGAGTACGAGAAGGAGATGTTCGAGCGAACGGCCACGGCAGCGCGGATGTCGGTGGGCATGCAGGAGCTGCTGATGTCCCCGGACGCGAGCCGCCGGCTGCTCGAGTTCTTCACGGCGCATTGACGGGGGGATCGTGTACCGACCTGAGGACATCCAGTTGGGTGACGTGCGTGAGTACGCCCGTCGGGAACAGGGACGCTTCTTTCGAGGTGGGTCCTACGACCCCCACGAGGTCACATCCATGATCGCTTTGGAGGCGATGCTCGCAGGCGCCGAGGACGTGCGCATCAGCGTGCTCGAAGGATGGATCCGCGTCTGCGCCGACGTCGATTGGCTGCAGGGGATCGAGGCGGAAGCTTTCCGCGGATTCGCGCCGCTCAAGCCGGGTTCGCCGAACGGCGTCACTTCGGAGTTCTTCCCGGTCGTGTTTTCGACTTCCGTGGTCACGGCGACGCGCACCGAAGCCCGGCTCATCAAAGGCGACTCGGCAGGACCACTCGACGCTCTGGACGACGCCTGGGCGCGCGTGGTCGCTTTCGAGGTGACAGCGGATCGGTGAAGTCCTCGACGAGCGAGTCCGCAGCCAGCCCGAACGACCAGCCGGGCGGCGGCTTCGGCCGGTGGTGCTCCACTGCTGATCTGGCGGTCGACGTTCAAGAGGAAGACAGCCCCCGATACACCCAGTAGGCAGAAAGCCTCTCTTCTGGTCTCCGGACCGGGGAAGGCGTCTTTTGTATTGTGCAATAAGCCGACTCCGCGCGAGGCGAATGAAGATAGGAACCATGGGGAGCCAGCCCTGCGGAGTGCTCGTGTTAGTCAGTGAGGGTTATACCGGATTTGCGACTCTCCGCAGCCGATATTGTGCGTTCTTACGTAGCCGTTTCGGAGTCGGGGCCGACCGACTTTGGGAGGCGCTCTCCTGTGGAGGGCGGTTGCTCAGGGAGCTGCGGCGGAGCCGGCTTTGCCTCGGCTCGGTAGCCGGTCTTGATCTTGAGGAATGGCATCCGTAATTCGAAGGGCTCGCCGTCGCGCCGCTTCCAGAGGAAGAGGCTGTAGATGATGCAGCCGGTGAGGTAGACGAGTCCCAAGACGGCGAGGCCGCACAGGAACGCGGCGACAGAGATCCCGGAGAAGCCGGAAAACAGGCCCGAAAGAGACACGCGCAACCCCTACCGCCAGCGCGCCCCGAGGCGTACGTGAAGGCAGGTCTAGGGCAGGTGTCCATGCACTCCACGATGACGACTGCCATCGTGCCCAACGACCTAGGCCGCTCCGGCCTCGGGTGGCCACGGCAAACCAGATGGCCAGACGGAGCGTTGAAGCACGTAGTCCACGGGGGCTTCAACTCCACACCACACATGGGCGACGTTTCGCGCCGGGCGGGGCCTTGGCCTCCTCGTGCCTACAGGCCTTCAGTATACGCGGCCCGGCGCTTCTGGCCACGGTCTTCCCTTTCGGCGAGCCGCTAGGTGTGTTTCGGAACGCGCTGAACTTCCAGGTGGCGGTCCCCAGACATGCTCCAGTAGTGGCACCGGACCACGACCGGCCACTGGTCGGGATGGGCCCGGTACAAGATCGGTGGGAGTTCGGCGGCCAGCGGGCCGCGCACTGGGCCGGCGCCTACGCCCTGGATCCTCGCCGGGAGGGGACGCCAAGGCGCAGGTGGGCCCGGGGCTACCCTGGAAGCCGATGACCGAGAACAAGGCACCCAGGGCGTACCAGATCCGCACCTTCGGCTGCCAGATGAACGTGCACGACTCCGAGCGGCTCGCCGGGCAGCTCGAGGACGCCGGCTACGTTCCGGCCACCGCCGGGGCCAAGCCCGACCTGATCGTGTTCAACACCTGCGCCGTCCGGGAGAACGCGGACAACAAGCTGTACGGCACCCTCGGGCACCTGCGCCCCGACAAGGTCGCGAACCCCGACCTGCAGATCGCCGTCGGCGGGTGTCTCGCGCAGAAGGACCGCGGCGAGATCGTCAAGCGGGCGCCGTGGGTCGACGTCGTGTTCGGCACCCACAACATCGGGGCGCTGCCGACGCTGCTCGAGCGCGCCCGGCACAACGCCGAGGCCGAGGTCGAGATCCTCGAATCGCTCGAGACCTTCCCCTCGACCCTGCCCGCGCGCCGCGAATCGTCCTACGCGAGCTGGGTGTCCGTCTCGGTCGGCTGCAACAACACCTGCACCTTCTGCATCGTCCCCGCGCTGCGCGGCAAGGAACGCGACCGGCGGCCCGGCGAAATCCTCGCCGAGGTCGAGGCGCTCGTCGCCGAGGGCGTGCTCGAAGTCACCCTGCTCGGCCAGAACGTCAACTCCTACGGCGTCGAATTCGGCGACCGGCTGGCGTTCGGCAAGCTGCTGCGCGCGTGCGGCACGATCGACGGCCTCGAGCGCGTCCGGTTCACCTCGCCGCACCCGGCGGCGTTCACCTCCGACGTCATCGACGCCATGGCCGCGACCCCGAACGTCTGCCACCAGCTGCACATGCCGCTGCAGTCCGGGTCCGACCGCGTGCTGCGCGAGATGAAGCGGTCCTACCGCTCGGCGCGCTTTCTGAACATCCTCGACGAGGTCCGCGCGGCCATGCCGGACGCGGCGATCACGACCGACATCATCGTCGGCTTCCCCGGCGAGACCGAAGCGGACTTCCAGGCGACCCTGGACGTCGTGGCGCAGGCCCGCTTCTCCAGCGCGTTCACGTTCCAGTACTCGAAGCGCCCCGGCACGCCGGCCGCGACGATGGACGGCCAGCTGCCGAAGGAGGTCGTGCAGGAGCGCTACGACCGCCTGGTCGAGCTGCAGAACGCGATCTCCTGGGAGGAGAACAAGAAGGTCGTCGGCCGCCGCGTCGAGCTGCTCGTCGCCGCGGGCGAAGGCCGCAAGGACGCCGAGACGCAGCGGATGAGCGGCCGCGCCCGCGACGGGCGCCTGGTGCACTTCACGCCGACCGGCGCGCACGTCGACCGCGCGGTGCGGCCCGGCGACGTCGTCGAGACGGTCGTCACCTACGGCGCCCCGCACCACCTGGTGGCCGACGGCGACCTGCTGTCCCACCGGCGGACGCGGGCGGGCGACAACGCGGAGGCCGGCCTGCGGCCGAAGACGAGCGGCGTCACGCTGGGCCTGCCGGGCTTCGGAGCTCCGGCTGTCCGGCCCGAACCGGTGAGTGGGTGTGCGCTGTGACGGAGTCCCGAGGCAACGGCGAGCTCGACGAGCTGGCGGCCGAGATCGACGAAGCGGGCACGCGGGCGTCCCGCACGGTGGAGCTGGGCCGCCGCGGGTTCACCATCGCGGTGTTCACGTTCGTGCTGCTGATCTGCCTGATCCTCCCGTGGGTCGGAGACAAGGCGGGCTGGCAGGTCCTGGCCGGCGAGGGCGGCGGCATCCCCCAGCTGTTCGCGGCGACGTCGACCGGCGTGGGCATCTTCGCCTCGGCGCTGGCCCTGGTAACGCGCCGCTGGTGGCTGGCCTGGGTCTGCGCGGCGGGCGGCTGGTTCGCCTCGGTGGACGGCCTGCTGTCGATCTGGTCGCAGCAGTCATCCCACGCGCCGGGTTCCGCGGGCGGCGGTCCCGGGTTCGGCATGGTGATCGCCTGGATCGCGATGATCTGCCTCGCGGTCCAGTGGATGCGGACGGCGTTCTCGCGTTCTTGAGGCCGGCGGGGACCGGGTTCAGCCGACGTGCAGGGTGAGGGTGCCTGCCGAGTACGCGGCGGCGTAGAGCGTGGTCTCGGGGTGGTAGAGCCGCAGCGAGACGGTGGCGCTCACGCTGAAGCTGAGGTTGACGGAGAACCCACCGTTCGGCCGGCAGTTGGTGTCGGCGATGTTCACCCAGGCACCGGCCTTCAGCTGCTGCACGACGACGGTCTCGACGGACCCTTCGCTGCGAGCCGCGCCGAGCACCTTGAGGTTGCCCTTGAGGTCGACCCTTTCGTTGACCTTGACGTGGTCCTTCCCGAGCTTCCCCTCGACGGCCACCTTCTTCTTGCCGGCTTCAACGGCGGCGGAGGAGAGCGGAGCGGCCCCGGCAACCGCGGGAGCGAGCCCGGCGAGGAAGAGGCCGACGACGAGCGCGGAGAGGATCCTGCGGGCGCCGTGAGGTGTCCTGATCATGAGCAGAGTGCAGCACCGCGGCCGGCACGAAGCGCGCGGTAACCCCCGGTCGGGGCGCTGACCGAACCCCTTCGAGTGGGCTGGCTTGCGAACGCCTCGGGTGCGCGCAGAGCCCGCTCGCAGGGTTCGCACGCGGGGCACGCCTGCAGGGTTCCCGCGCAGAGCGCGCCTGCAGGGGCGGCGCGCGATGCTTGCCGCTCTGCTTGCCTGCCTGCCCGCGCAGCCGGCCCGCAGAGCCCGCCCTCCCTGGGGGCTGCCCCCGCTTTCAGCCTATCGGTGGCCACCGACAGAACCCCGCCGAAACCGCAGCGGACCGCCTCACCCATCCACATCACGACGCCCCTGTGGACAACATGGCAAAGCCCTCTCCACCAGCCGAAGCCGGTGAAGAGGGCACGCCCGCAATCTCAGCGGGCCGCGACGAACGCCGCAGCGACAAACACTTCAGCGGGCCGCGGCAAACACCTCAGCGACGAACGCTTCCGCGGTCGCGACCACACCACAACAACGAAACCTCAGCGACGAACACTCCAGCGGGCCGCGACCAACACCTAAGTCACCAAGACCTCAGCGACAACACCTAAGCGACCAACACCTCAGCGGTCCGCAACAGCCGCCTCGGCGGCCTGCAGCCACTCCCGCCACTGGGCCGCCTGCTCGTCCGCCTTCTTCGCCCGCCGCTCATCCCCGGCCGCCCGCGCCTTCGCCGCCTGGGACTCGTACTGCTCCACCCGCTCGCGGAACTGGGCCGCCCTGGCCTGGGCCTCCGGGTCCGTCCGGCGCCAGCGGCTGTCCTCGGCCGACTTGACCGCGTCCTGGACCGCCTTCAGCCTTCCGTCCAGCTCGCGGATGCGCTCGCGGGGGACCTTGCCGATCTCGTCCCACTGCTCCTGGATGCGCCGCAAAGCGCTCTTCGCCGCCTCCAGGTTGGCCGACGCGTCGATCTTCTCCGCCTCGATCAGCAGCTCTTCCTTGCGCGCGGCGTTGGCCGTGAACTCCGCGTCACGCTCGGAGAACACCGCCGACCGGCGGGCGAAGAACCGGTCCTGCGCCGCCCGGAAGCGCTGCCACAGGGCCTCGTCGCTGTCCTTCGGCGCGCGGCCGGCCGCCTTCCACTCGGTCATCAGGTCCTTGTAGCGGCCCGCCGTCTCGCCCCAGTCCTCGGACTCGCTGATGGCCTCCGCCTCGGCGATGAGCTCTTCCTTGCGCTGCTTGGCCGACGCGCGCTGCTTGTCCAGCTCGGCGAAGTGGGACCCGCGCCGGCGGTTGAACGCCTCGCGGGCCTTCGAGAACCGCTTCCACAGCTCGTCGTCGGTCTTGCGGTCGACGCCCTTGACCGTCTTCCACTCGTCCAGGATCGCGCGCAGGCGGTCGCCCGCCGCCTTCCACTGGGTCGAGTCGGCCGCGATCTTCTCGGCCTCCTCGGCGAGCTCCTGCTTGCGGGCGACGGCCGCCGCGCGGGCTTCCTCGCGCTCGGCCTTCGCGCTGGCCAGGGCCTTCTCGGCGTGCGCGATGACGTACTCCAGCCGCGCGGCGAGCGCGGCCAGGTCGCCGACCACCGCGGCCTCGGGCAGCCCGTCCCGGATCTGGCCGGCGCTCGACAGCGCGTGCTTCGGGTCGCCCGCCCCGGAGATCAGCCGGGTCTCCAGCAGCTCGACCTCGGTGCGCAGGTCGTCGAACCGGCGTGCGTAGTGCACGAGGCCCTCGTCGGGGCTGCCCGCCTGCCAGATGCCGACGGCGCGCTCGCCCTCGGCGGTGACGACGTAGACGGTGCCCTCCTCGTCGATCCGGCCCCAGGTCGACGGGGTGGGTTCGGCGGGCGGCACGGGCGGGGCGGCGTGCCCGGCGTGCAGCGCGTGCGGCACCGGGTGCGGGGCCGGGGTACCGGTGGAAGTGTTCTCCTGGGCCATCGCAGGCTCCTTATCGCCTGTACGCCCGCTCGCGCGGGCGCCCCGCCGTTCGGGCGGGGCCGGGTAATGCGGTCGTCACGGGCCGTGCTCGGATGCTACGGCCTCACGCGGCATTCAAGCAGCTCAGCGCGCACCGTGGTACTGGATGGGCCACTCGAAGCTCGTGATCCTACTTCCGGTGGACGCTCTGTGTCGGTCCGCAGGTATCGTCAGCCGCCGTGAACAGCCCCGTCGCCGGAGTCGCGGTGGTCGGCCCGACGGCCACCGGCAAGACCGCGCTGGCCGTGGACCTGGCCCGCGAACTCGGCGGCGAAGTCGTCAACGCCGACGCGATGCAGCTCTACCGGGGCATGGACATCGGCACCGCCAAGGCCACCGAGGCCGAGCGCCGGGGCGTCCCGCACCACCTGCTCGACGTCCTCGACGTGACCGAGACGGCGTCCGTCGCGGCCTACCAGCGGCACGCGCGGGCCGAGATCGAGCGGTTGCTGGCCGACGGCAAGGTGCCGGTGCTGGCCGGCGGGTCCGGTCTCTACGTCCAGGCCGTGCTCGACGACCTGCGGTTCCCCGGCACCGACCCGGCCGTCCGGGCCCGGCTCGACGCGGAAGCCGAGGAGCTCGGCACGCCCGCGTTGTACACCCGGCTGGGTGACCGCGATCCCGTCGCCGCCGCCAAGATCCTGCCGACCAACACCCGCCGGATCGTGCGCGCCCTCGAAGTCATCGAGATCACCGGTGAGCCCTTCTCGGCGAACCTGCCGAAGCCCGGCCCGGCGCGCTACGGCACGGTCGTCATCGGCGTCGACCGCGCACCCGAAGAGCTCGACGAGCGCGTGAACGAGCGCGTCGGGCGCATGTTCGAGGCCGGGCTGGTCGACGAAGTGCGCGAACTGGAAAAGCGCGGCCTTCGCGAAGGGAAGACGGCGTCGCGCGCGCTCGGGTACCAGCAGGTGCTCGCCGAGCTGGACGGCGAAGGCGACTTCGAGGCGGCTGCCGCGGCAACCGCGCAGGCCACCCGGCGCTTCGTCCGCAAACAGCGCGCCTGGTTCCGGCGCGACCAGCGGATCCACTGGTTCGACGGCGCCGATCCGGGGCTGGCCGCGCGCGTCCTGGATACCCTGGGCCGGTAATCTCGACCCATGGGCGGAATCGAGTTCCTCAAGGGGCACGGCACGCAGAACGACTTCGTGCTGCTCCCCGATCCGGCGGGCCGCCTCGAGCTGACCGGGGCGAGGGTCGCCGCGTTGTGCGACCGCCGGCGCGGCCTCGGGGCCGACGGCGTGCTGCGCGTCGTCCGCGCCGCCGCGCTCGACCAGCCGTCCGCGGGCGAGTGGTTCATGGACTACCGCAACGCCGACGGGTCGATCGCGGAGATGTGCGGCAACGGCGTGCGCGTGTTCGCCCGGTACCTGGTCGACGCGGGCCTGGCCGCCGAGGGCGAGTTCGTCGTCGGCACCCGCGCGGGCGACCGCCCGGTGGTGGTGCACCCCGACCGCTCCGTCACCGTCCACATGGGACCGGCGACGATCACCGGGACGTCGGTCACGGTGGTGGCCGGCCGCCCGTTCTCCGGCGTGGCGGTCGACGTCGGCAACCCGCACCTGGTGTCGCTGCTCGACGACGACGTGGCGGAGCTCGACCTGCGCGAGCAGCCCGACTTCGACCACGACGTCTTCCCGCACGGGGTCAACCTCGAGTTCGTCAACCGCCTCGGCGAGGACGCGCTGCGGATGCGCGTGCACGAGCGCGGGGTGGGCGAGACCCGCGCCTGCGGCACCGGCACGGTCGCCGCGGTGGCGGCCGCGTTCCACCTGGCCGGCACCGACACGGGCGCGTCCGCGGTCGACGTCCCGGGTGGCCGCGTCGAGGTGACGGTCTCCCGGGGCGCGTCCACGCTGTCCGGGCCCGCCGAGATCGTCGCCCGCGGCGAGCTCGACGAAGCCTGGTGGACCGCCGCCGGTTCCTGACCGGGGCGGCGGTCCACCGTCCTCAGACCTTCGCGTCGAGGGCGAAGCCGCCTTCGCGGGTCGTGACGTCCGAGATCGTCCCCGCGGTGCGGACGTCCGGCTCGATCTCCCGGAACCGCGCCAGCACGTCCGCCGGGCCGGTCACGGTGAGGCTCGCCACCGCTGTGCGCATCGACACCTTCGCGTCGGTCTTCGCGCGGCGCACCGCCGCGATCACCTGGCTCGCGAGCGCCAGCAGCTCCGGATCACCGCCGGACTCCGCGACCGGCGGCCAGCCGGCCCGGTGCACGGACCCGGGCCGCCACCACGACCAGACTTCCTCGGTCGCGAACGGCAGGAACGGCGCGAACAGCCGCAGCAGCGCCGAGAGCGCCGTCACCAGCGCCGCCTGCGCGGACCGGGCCGCTTCCGGACCCCGGTCGCCGTACGCGCGGCCCTTCACCAGCTCGACGTAGTCGTCGCAGAACGTCCAGAAGAACGTCTCGGTCACCTGCAGCGCCCGCGCGTAGTCCAGCGCTTCCAGCGCCGCTGTCGCCTGCTCGGTGACGACGGCGAGCGACGCGAGCAGCGCCCGGTCCAGCGGTTCGGTGGCCACCGCGTCCGGGGCCGGCACGCCCAGGCCCAGCACGAAGCGGCTCGCGTTGAGCAGCTTCGTCGCCAGCCGGCGGCCGACCTTCATCTGGCCTTCGTCCACCGCCGTGTCGACGCCCGGGCGCGCGCTCGCCGCCCAGTACCGGACGGCGTCCGAGCCGAAGCGCTCGAGCAGGTCCAGCGGGGTGATCACGTTGCCGATCGACTTCGACATCTTCTTGCGGTCCGGGTCGAGCACCCAGCCCGCGATCGCCGCCGCCCGCCACGGCAGCACGCCGTGCTCCAGTTCCGCGCGCACCGCCGTCGAGAACAACCAGGTGCGAATGATCTCGTGCGCCTGCGGCCGCAGGTCCATCGGGAAGACGCGCGAGAACAGGTCGTCGTCGAGGCTCCACCGGCCGACGATCTGCGGCGTGAGCGACGACGTCGCCCACGTGTCCATCACGTCGGGGTCGGCGGCGAACCCGCCCGGCACGCCGCGCTGCTGCTCGGTGAACCCGGGCGGGACGTCGCTGCTCGGGTCGACCGGAAGCGTGGCCGGCAGCAGGCGGGCGTCGTAGTCCGGCTCGCCGCCGGCGTCGAGGCGGTACCAGAGCGGGATCGGCACGCCGAAGAACCGCTGACGGCTGATCAGCCAGTCGCCGGCCAGGTTCTCCACCCACGACGAGTACCGGACGCGCATGTGCTTCGGCACCCAGTCCAGCTCTTCGCCGCGAGCCAGCATCTTCTCGCGGAACGCGGAGTCGTTCCCGCCGTTGCGCAGGTACCACTGCCGGCTGGCGACGATCTCCAGCGGCTTGTCGCCTTTTTCGTAGAACTTCACCGAGTGCGTGATCGGCTGCGGTTCACCCTGCAGGGCGCCGGCTTCGCGCAGCAGGCGCACCATGATCTCGCGTCCCGTGTGGACGGTCTTGCCCACCAGCGGCGCGTAGGCGTCCGACGGCACCCCGGGCGGCGCGTCGGGCAGGAACCGGCCGTCGCGGCCCAGCACCACCCGGGTGGCCAGCCGCAGCTCGCGCCACCAGGTGACGTCGGTGGTGTCGCCGAACGTGCACACCATCGCGATCCCGCGGCCCTTTTCCGGGTCGGCCAGGTGGTGCGCCACGACGGGCACCTCGACGCCGAACAGCGGCGTCCGCACGGTCTTGCCGAACAGCGGCTCGAAGCGCTCGTCGTCGGGGTGCGCCACCAGCGCGACGCACGCGGGCAGCAGCTCCGGCCGGGTCGTCGCGATCACGACGTCGGCGCCGTCCGGTCCGGTGAACGCGAGGTCGTGGAACGCGCCCGGGCGTTCGCGGTCCTCCAGCTCGGCCTGGGCGACGGCGGTGCGGAAGCTGACGTCCCACAGCGTCGGGGCTTCGGCCTGGTAGGCCTCGCCGCGGTCGAGGTTGCGCAGGAACGCGCGCTGGGAGATCAGCCGTGAGTCGTGGCCGATCGTCTGGTAGGTCATCGTCCAGTCGACCGAGAGCCCGAGCTGCCGCCACAGCTGTTCGAACGCCTTTTCGTCGGTCACGGTCAGGGATTCGCACAGCTCGACGAAGTTGCGCCGCGAAATCGCGACGACGTCCTTGCCCGGCTTTTCCGGCGGCCGGAACTCCGGGTCGTAGGGCAGCGAGGGCTCACAGCGGACGCCGAAGTGGTTCTGCACCCGGCGTTCGGTCGGCAGGCCGTTGTCGTCCCAGCCCATCGGGTAGAAGACCTCGAACCCGCGCATCCGCTTGAACCGCGCGACGACATCGGTCTGGGTGAAGGAGAAGACGTGCCCGATGTGCAGCGACCCGCTGACCGTCGGCGGGGGAGTGTCGATCGAATAGACCTCGTCCCGGGTCTTCGTCCGGTCGAAGCGGTAGGCACCGGTGGATTCCCATACGGGTACCCACTTGGCCTCCAGACCGTCGACACCGACCTTGTCCGGGACTCGCGGGCGCTCGTATGGAGTATTCATGAAGCAACTCTAGGCGGCGGCGGAATCGCTTTTCGCCTCGGTCGGCAGGTCGCGCATGCGCCGCAGCGGCGACCAGAGCACCCAGACCACCGCGGCGGTCTCGCCGGCCACCGCCACCCAGATCGCGCCGGTCAGGCCGAGCCACTCGCCGAGGCCGCCGCCCAGCAGGCCACCGAGCGGCATCGTGCCCCAGACGACGCACCGCACGCTCGCGTTCATCCGGCCGAGCAGCCGGTCCGGGCAGATCGCCTGCCGGTACGACACCTGCGCGACGTTGTAGACGATGATCCCGAAGCCGGCGGCGGCTTCGCCCAGCAGAGCGAGCCCGAACCGCCAGTCCGGCGCGGTGAGCGGGAGCAGCAGGTGCCCGGGCAGCGTGAACAGCGGCACCAGCCAGATCGCTCGCGCCTGCCCGATGCGGCGGGTCAGCACGCCCGAACTCAGCGCGCCGAGGATCCCGCCCGCGCCGCCGGCCGCCAGCAGCACGCCGATCGCGGCCGGCGGGAGGCCCGCGACCCGCGTCAGGAACAGCACCTGCACGGCGGCGAGCGCCGCGTTGAAGAAGTTCGCGGTCGCGGTCGTGCCGACGATGGCGCGCAACGGGCTGTCGGAGAAGACGAACTGCAGTCCTTCGGCGATCTGCGGGAGCAGCCGGGGCCGGCTCCCGCGGTCCGGCTCGGGTTCCCGCGTCCGGATGCGCAGCAGGCACAGCGCCGAGGTGAGGAAGCCGAGGCTGGTGACGAGCACGGTGTTGGCCGCGGTCACCAGCTGCACCAGCACGCCGGCGGCGCTCGGCCCGGCGATCTGCGCGGTCGACTGGACGGCCTGCAGCTTCGTGTTGCCCTCCAGGAGGTGTTCCCGGCCGACGAGCGAAGGCAGGTACGACTGGTAGGCGATGTCGAAGAACACCGTCGCCATGCCGGTGACCAGCACGACCACCAGCAGCTGGACGAACGTCAGCACCCCGGCCCACCAGGCCAGCGGTACGGTCAGCAGCAGCCCGAAGCGGGTGAAGTCGGCGGTGAGCATGACGCGGCGGCGGCTCAGCCGGTCGACCCAGACCCCGGCGGGCAGCCCGATCAGCAGGAACGCGGCCGTCTCGGCCGCGGTCAGCAGGCCCATCTCGAACGGCGTCGCGGCCAGCGTCACGGCCGCGAGCAGCGGGATGGCGGTGTTGCCGACGAACGTGCCGAACTGGCTGGCCGTGTCACCGGCCCACAGCCGTCTGAAGTCCGCGTGGCGGAAGAGTGACCCCCTGTGCATGGTCCCCGAGTGTGGCCCGAGTGATTGGAAAGTGTCAATCACTGTTCGTTCTAGGCTGTGCGCGTGCCCGATGGGAAACGACGCCCCGCGACCGAAGCCGAGGCCGCCGCGCTGGCCTCCGGAATACGGCTGCGCATCATCCGGTTGACCTTCTCGGAGGCGCTGACGAACAAGGAGCTGGCGAGGCGGCTGGGCCGGGACCCCGCGACGACCCTGCACCACGTGCGCAAGCTCGTCGAGACCGGCTTCCTCGCCGCGCAGCCCCCGCGCCGCGGAGCCCGGGGCGCCCGGGAAATTCCGTATCTTTCGACGGGGCTTTCGTGGACACTCGACTCATGCGGTGACAAGGGCTTGGACCAGGCGATGCTCGAGGCGTATCTGGCCGAGATCGCCGAGACCGGATTCGAAGGCGTGCACCAGACGCGCCTCGTCGTCCAGGTGGCCCCCGAGGAGCAGGCGGAGCTGGAAAACCGGCTCAACGCCCTGTTCGAGGAGTTCCGCGCGCGCCCACGCCGTCCCGGCGCCGAGCGCACCGCGATCTACCTCGCCACCTATCCCAGCACGTAAAAGTTCGGTTCCCGCGGCGAATCGTGGGAACATGGAGGCACGATGACAGAACTGACACACACCGAAGACCACGACGACGACCTGTACGACCCGTCGACCGGCGAGATGGAACTCGAGGACCGCGCGTCGCTGCGCCGGGTCAGGGGACTGTCCACGGAGCTGGACGACGTCACCGAGGTCGAGTACCGGCAACTGCGGCTCGAGCGCGTCGTGCTGGTCGGCGTGTGGACCGAGGGCACGGCCCTGCAGTCCGAGGCGTCGCTGGCCGAGCTGGCGCGCCTGGCCGAGACGGCGGGCTCGGAGGTCCTCGAAGGCCTCATCCAGCGGCGGACCAAGCCGGACCCGGCCACCTACATCGGCTCGGGCAAGGTGCGGGAGCTGCGGGACATCGTCGGCTCCACCGGCGCCGACACCGTGATCTGCGACGGCGAGCTCTCGCCGGGCCAGCTGCGGCAGCTCGAGGAGAAGGTCAAGGTCAAGGTGATCGACCGGACCGCCCTGATCCTCGACATCTTCGCCCAGCACGCTTGGTCCAAGGAGGGCAAGGCGCAGGTCGAGCTGGCCCAGCTGCAGTACCTGATCCCGCGGCTGCGCGGGTGGGGTACGTCGCTGTCCCGGCAGGCCGGTGGCCGCGCCGGCGGCGCGAACGGCGGCGTGGGCTTGCGTGGTCCCGGTGAGACCAAGCTCGAGACCGACCGGCGGCGGATCAACAAGCGCGTGGCGAAGCTGCGCCGGGAGATCGCGGCCATGGACACCATCCGCGAGACCAAGCGCGGGCGGCGGCTGGCCAACGAGGTGCCCAGCGTGGCGATCGTCGGCTACACCAACGCCGGCAAGTCGAGCCTGCTCAACGCGCTGACCGGGGCCGGGGTGCTGGTGGAGGACGCGCTGTTCGCCACCCTCGACCCGACCACCCGGCGCGCGCAGACGCCGGACGGCCGCGGCTACACGCTGACCGACACCGTCGGGTTCGTGCGGCACCTGCCGCACCAGCTGGTGGACGCGTTCCGCTCGACGCTGGAGGAGGCCGCGGACGCGGACCTGCTCGTGCACGTGGTGGACGGGTCCGACCCGGCGCCCGAAGAGCAGGTCAGCGCGGTGCGCGAGGTGCTCGGCGAGATCACGCGCAAGCGCAAGGAGCCGCTGCCGCCGGAGCTGCTGGTGATCAACAAGACCGACGCGTCCGACGAGGTCAGCCTGGCCCGGCTGCGGCACGCGCTGGCCGGTTCGGTCCAGGTTTCGGCCCGGACCGGCGCCGGCATCGCGGAGCTCGTCGAGGTGATCGCCGAGCGCCTGCCGCGCCCGGAGGTCACGGTCGACGTCCTCGTGCCCTATTCGCGCGGCGAGCTCGTCGCGCGGGCGCACGCGGACGGCGAAGTGCTCGAGGAGGAGCACGCCGAGGAGGGCACGCGCCTGCTGGTGCGGGTCCGCCCGGACCTCGCGGCGGCGTTGCGCGAGTACGAGACCAACTCGACCGGGGCCTGAGACGTCTCCGTAGTGTGCGGCCGCAGAGGTCGCACACTACGGAGGTGGCTGGGTGCGCTGGGTGGTCGCGGTCGCGGCGGTGTTCGTGGGGGTGCTCGCCACCCCTGTGCCTGCTTCGGCGGCTCCGGTTCCGGAGCCGTTGTGCACGGTGAAGGACCCCCGGATCGGCGAGCTGTCCGGCCTGGTCTCCGACGGCTCGCAGCTGTACGCGATCAACGACGGCGGCAGCAAGGTCCAGGTGTTCGTGCTCGGCCGGGACTGCAAGGTGCAGAAGGTCCTCACCGAGAAGACCGACCCGTTCGACGTCGAGGACCTGGCCCGCACGTCCGACGGGACGTTGTGGCTGTCCGACACCGGCGACAACAAGAAGGGGCGGCTGACGGTCGCCCTGCTGGAGCTGAACCCGCAGGGCAAGGTGACGCTGCACCGGCTCACGTACCCGGACGGCCAGCACGACACCGAAGCGTTGATCATGGACAAGGCGGGCACGCCGTACCTGATCACCAAGGACATCCTCGGCGAGGCCCGCGTGTACCGGCCTTCGGGGCCGCTGGCCAGCCCTGGACCGACGCCGCTGGAGAAGGTCGGCACGGTGAAGATCGCCACGACGGACACCCAGGGCGGCCCGGTGGGCTCGATCGGCTCGGTCCTGGTGACGGGCGGAGCTTCGACGGCCGACGGCACGGTGGTGGCGCTGCGCACGTACACCGACGCTTACCTGTACGCCGCTCCCGACGGCGACGTCCTCGCTGCACTGCAGCGAAATCCGGTCCGGATCCCGCTGCCGGGCGAGAAGCAGGGCGAGGCGATCGCGTTCGACCCCGACGGGACGCTGCTTTCCGGCAGCGAGGGCGTGGGCCAGCCCCTCCGCGCGGTGCGGGGCGCGGCGGCATCGGCCGCGCAGTCCGGCGCACCGGCGGAGGGAACGACCTCGACCGGCACGAGCGCGTCCTCCGGCTCGGCGGGGGACGGGGCCGGGCTCCCCGTCCTGCCTGCCGCCGGGATCACGCTCGCGGTGGTCGGTCTCGGCTGGTTCGGCTTCCGCAAGCTGCGCCGCCGAACCCGCCGCTGATCTCGGCTCCCCCACGGCCGAAGATCATCCGATCCGGTGAAGATTTCCGGGCCGTGCGAAAGCCCGGGATCTCCTAGAGGCGTCGCAGAACAGCGACGACCTTGCCGAGCACCGTCGCGTCGTCGCCCGGGATCGGGTCGTACGCCTCGTTGTGCGGCATCAGCCAGATGTGGCCGTCCTTGCGCTTGAACGTCTTGACCGTGGCCTCGCCGTCGATCATCGCCGCGACGATCTCGCCGTTGTCCGCGTCCGGCTGCTGGCGGACCACCACCCAGTCGCCGTCGGTGATGGCCGCGTCGACCATCGAATCGCCGGTGACCTTCAGCAGGAACAGCTCGCCCTCGCCGACGATCTCCCGCGGCAGCGGGAAGACGTCCTCGATGGCCTGCTCGGCCAGCACCGGGCTACCGGCGGCGATCCGGCCGACCAGCGGCACGTACGCCGCCTTCGGCATGACCGGCTGCTGGTCCATCTCGATGCCCATGGGGTTGTCGTCGGTCGCCGAGAGGACGCCGACCGCGCGCGGCCGGTTCGCGTCCCGGCGCAGGTAGCCCTTGCGCTGCAGCGCGCGCAGCTGGTGCGAGACCGACGACGTCGACGTCAGCCCGACCGCCTCGCCGATCTCCCGGACGCTCGGCGGGTAGCCGAACCGGCTCACCCACGAGCGGATCACGTCGAGGACCTGCTGCTGGCGGACGGTGAGGGTCTCGTCCACGTCGTACACCTCGGGCATGGCGTGCACCTTGCCCGAGCCGCCGGGGGACCCGCTGGTCCTGCCCGCCTTGTTCTCCTTCGCCACTGCGTCGCCTCCCAGACGTTCGCTGCACGTATCTGCGCGCCGGCCGCCGCCCGCGGGGTTGCGGGCACGCTCGCCGGCGGCATCTGCCCGGCAGATGCCCTGGTCACCGACGTTAGCCCCCGGGCACGACGATTTCAAACATCTGTTCGATCGACACGCCGTGTCCGCTCGATTTTGTCGGTGGCAGGTGGTAGACCTTCGCACGGGCGTTCGATAGAACGCCTGTTCGACCTTGATCCACGGGCCGCTCCCGGCCCCGGAAACGGGCGGACACAGGGTTTCGAGGAGGTTCGGATGTCCATTCTGGCCGAACGCGGACACGTTCGCCCGGCGACCCCGGTCCCGGCGCCCCTCCGTCCCGTCCGCGTCCTGCGCGGGCGCCGCGGCGAGGTGCCCCGCCCGCCGACGCGCGCGCGGGTCGTGGCGGGCCGCCGCCCGGCCGGCGCACCCTGTGCGGCGCCGCGGCGGGTGCCGGTGCGGTGGCCGTGGCTCGCCGGGCTGGCCGTCGCGAGCTGCCTGATGATCACCGGTTTGGGTTTTCTGGGCGGCGGGTCCGCCGGTGCCCCGGTGCCGGCGCGGACCGCGACGGTGTCCGTCGGCCAGGGCGACACGCTCTCTTCGCTGGCCGCTCGGTTCGCGCCGGACAGTGAACCTGGCGCGGTTGTCGCGCGCATCAAGGAGCTGAATCGCCTGGACCAGGCCGTGCTGGTGCCGGGGCTGCCGCTCACGGTCCCGGTCGCCGACTCGATCGCCGCCTCCGCACCCTGATCCGGGCGGGCCGTCAACCGCACTCACCCGGGCGTGGATCGCGCCCGGCGTGCCGCTTGCGCCCGCACCGCTCGAGTTCTACCCTTCGCCGCTATATGTAGTAGTTACACCGCTGTAGTTGGTCCACAGGTTGGGGTAGGCTGGACAGTAGTTGTCCACAGCTGGTCGGCTCTTACCCACCGGATGTCCACAAAACGATCACCAGATGCGCAGGGGTGCGTGGTGGCCGCGGGGACGTCGACCGGGGCGGCCGGCGCGGAGGGGAAGGTGATCGGCGGATGAGGTGCCCGTTCTGCCGGCATGCGGACTCTCGGGTCGTCGACTCCCGAGAGGTGGATGAAGGCCAGGCGATCCGCAGGCGGCGCTCGTGCGCGTCGTGCGGACGGCGGTTCACGACGTCGGAGACGATGGTGCTCGCCGTCGTCAAGCGGTCCGGGGTCACCGAACAGTTCAGCCGGGACAAGGTGGTGAGCGGCGTCCGCCGCGCCTGCCAGGGCAGGCCGGTCGACGACGACGCGCTGCAGCAGCTCGCGCAGCGCGTGGAGGAGTCGATCCGCTCCGCCGGGCTGGCGGAGATCCCGAGCCACGAGGTCGGCCTGGCCATCCTGGGCCCGCTGCGTGAGCTCGACGGGGTCGCCTACCTCCGGTTCGCCAGCGTCTACCGCTCCTTCTCCTCGGTCGAAGACTTCGAGAAGGAGATCGCCGACCTGCGTGAGGCCATGGCGGGGGCTGCTGCCCAGGAGGAGAGCGATCAGCGCGAAGACGGCGACTGAGCCGTCCCGCTGCGGGAGAGGGTTCAACCGATGACCGAAACCGTGGGAACGGGGGCCCGCGCGGCCGCCGGCAAAAAAGGCAAGGCCGCCGGCGGGCTGAGCGTCCAGCGCGTCTTCACGACCGAGGGGCAGCACCCGTACGACCAGGTCACCTGGGAGCAGCGGGACGTCGTCATGACGAACTGGCGCGACGGCTCGGTCAACTTCGAGCAGCGTGGCGTCGAGTTCCCCGGCTTCTGGTCGGTCAACGCCACCAACATCGTCACCAGCAAGTACTTCCGCGGCGCCGTCGGGAGCCCGCAGCGCGAGCGCAGCCTCAAGCAGCTCATCGACCGGGTCGTGCACACCTACGTCCGGGCCGCGCGCGACCACGGCTACTTCGCCACGCCGCAGGACCTCGAGATCTTCGAGCACGAACTCACCTGGATGCTGCTGCACCAGGTCTTCAGCTTCAACTCGCCGGTCTGGTTCAACGTCGGCACGCCGTCGAAGCAGCAGGTCTCGGCGTGCCAGCCGTACGACGCACTGGTGAGCACCCCCGGCGGTGCCGTCCCGATCGGCCGTTTCGTCGAGCTGGACGCCGTGGGTGCCAAGGTCTACGACGCGAACGGGCTGACCAAGGTCGTCGCCACCAAGGCGAACGGGATCAAGGAGGTCCTGCGGGTCACGACGAAGTCGGGTCACGTCCTCGACGTCACGGCCGATCACCTCGTGTGGCGGGCCAGTGCGGGTGGCGGGAAGTTCGTGCCCGCCGGCGAGCTGCGGGTGGGAGACCAGCTCGAATGGCACCGTCGCAGCGCGTTCGGCGAGGAAGAGATCCGGGAAGCCGACATCGCCGAAGCCGCGCTGGCGGGCTGGCTGCAGTCGGACGGCTTCGTCGGTCAGTACGACGGGACGAACCGTTCGCTCACCATCGAAGCGATGACCGTGAACGACGCCGAGCTGGCCTGGGTGCGGACAGCGCTCGATCGCGTCTTCCCGGACGTCCACCGCCACGAACGTGCCGTCGAAACCCAGGACGAGACCCTCGACTGCCGCCGAACCCGGCTCTACGGCAACGTGCTGGAGAACTTCGTCAACGCCTGGGGCTTGCGTGCGCGCGGCGTCGACATGGAGGTACCGGAGTTCCTGTACACAGCTCCGCTTCCGGTGGTGGCCGCGTACCTGCGGAGCATCTTCCAGGCCGAGGGCTATGTCTCCGCGCGGGAGCGGTCCACTTTGGTCGCGCTGGACATGATCGGCGAGAACCTGGTCCGTGGTCTCCAGCAGCTGCTGGCCCGGTTCGGCATCTTCGCCCGGGTGGGCCGCAAGGAGGAAAAGCGGCCGGACCGGCACGACCTCTGGGGCATCCGTATCCAGAACGCCGGTGATCGGCGGATCTTCGCGGACGAAATCGGCTTCATCGATCCGGTGAAGACCGCGAAGCTCGAGGCGTCCTTCGAAAAGCCCGGCCGGCCTGCTCACGAGCGGAAGCGGCTGGAGATCGCCGGGATCGAGAGCCGGGGCGAAATGCCGGTCTACGACATCCAGACGGAATCCGGCGAGTACCTTTCCGGAAACCTCCGGGTTCACAACTGCTTCATCCTCGCCGTCGACGACACGATGGAGTCGATCCTCAACTGGTACCGCGAAGAGGGCCTGATCTTCAAGGGCGGCTCCGGCGCCGGTCTCAACCTCTCCCGCATCCGCTCTTCGAAGGAGCTGCTCACCTCGGGCGGCACCGCGTCCGGGCCGGTCTCGTTCATGCGCGGCGCCGACGCGTCCGCGGGCACCATCAAGTCCGGCGGCGCCACCCGGCGCGCGGCGAAGATGGTCGTGCTCGACGTCGACCACCCCGACATCGAAGAGTTCATCCAGACCAAGGCCCGCGAAGAGGAGAAGATCAAGGTCCTCCGCGACGCCGGGTTCGACATGGACCTCTCCGGCGCCGACATCTCCTCGGTGCAGTACCAGAACGCGAACAACTCGGTCCGCGTGACCGACGAGTTCATGCAGGCGGTCGAGAACGGCACCGACTTCGGCCTGCGCGCGCGGCTCACCGGCGAGGTCATCGACCGCACCGACGCGAAGAAGCTGTTCCGCACGATGGCCCAGGCCGCCTGGGAGTGCGCCGACCCCGGCATCCAGTACGACGGCACGATCAACGACTGGCACACCTGCCCGGAGTCGGGCCGGATCACCGCGTCGAACCCGTGCAGCGAGTACATGCACCTGGACAACTCCAGCTGCAACCTCGCGTCGCTGAACCTGCTCAAGTTCGTCACGCGCGAGGGCACGTTCGACGCGCCGCTGTTCGCCCGCGCGGTCGAGTTCGTCATCACGGCGATGGACGTCTCCATCTGCTTCGCCGACTTCCCGACCGAACCGATCGCCGACACCACGCGGAAGTTCCGCCAGCTCGGCATCGGCTACGCCAACCTCGGCGCGCTGCTGATGGCGCTCGGCCACGCGTACGACTCCGACGGCGGCCGCGCGCTCGCGGCGGCGATCACGTCGCTGATGACGGGCGTTTCGTACCGGCGTTCGGCGGAGCTGGCCCAGGTCGTCGGCGCGTACGAGGGCTACGCGCGCAACGCCGAAGCGCACCAGCGCGTGATGCGCAAGCACGCGGCGGCGAACGAACTGGTCCGCACCTACCACTCGAACGACGCCGCGGTCCGCGCGCTGGCGACGCAGGAGTGGCAGCGGGGCATCGAAATCGGCACGAAGCACGGCTGGCGCAACGCGCAGGCGTCGGTGCTCGCCCCCACCGGCACCATCGGCTTCATGATGGACTGCGACACGACCGGTATCGAGCCGGACTTCTCGCTGGTCAAGTTCAAGAAGCTCGTCGGCGGCGGCTCGATGCAGATCGTCAACCAGACGGTGCCGCGCGCGCTGGAGGCGCTGGGCTACCCGACCGAGCAGGTCGAGGCGATCGTCGAGTACGTGGCCCAGCACGGCCACGTCGTCGACGCGCCGGGGCTGCGGCCCGAGCACTACGAGGTGTTCGACTGCGCGGTCGGCGAGCGGTCGATCGCGCCGATGGGGCACGTCCGGATGATGGCCGCGGTGCAGCCGTTCCTCTCGGGCGCGATCTCGAAGACGGTCAACATGCCGGAGTCGGCCACGGTCGAAGAGGTCGAGGAGATCTACTTCCAGGGCTGGAAGCTCGGCCTGAAGGCGCTGGCCATCTACCGCGACAACTGCAAGGTCGGCCAGCCGCTGTCGACGGCGAAGAAGTCCTCGGAGGTCGCCTCCGCCGAGCCGGAGAAGGTCGTCGAGTACCGGCCGGTCCGCAAGCGCCTGCCGAAGAAGCGCCCGAGCCAGACGGTCTCGTTCACGGTCGGCGGCGCGGAGGGCTACCTGACGGCGGGTTCGTACCCGGACGACGGCCTCGGCGAGATCTTCGTCAAGCTGGGGAAGCAGGGCTCGACGCTGGCGGGCGTGATGGACGCGTTCTCGATGTCCATTTCGGTCGGCCTGCAGCACGGCATCCCGCTCGAGTTCTACGTCTCGAAGTTCTCCAACCTGCGCTTCGAGCCGGCCGGCATGACGGACGACCCGGACATCCGCATCGCGACGAGCGTGATGGACTACCTGTTCCGCAGGCTGGCCCTGGACTACCTGCCGTACGAAAAGCGCTCGCAGCTGGGCATCCTCTCGGCGGACGAGCGGTCGGCCGAGGTCGAGGCCACCTACGGCACCCCGAAGGTCGACCTCGAGGCGCTGCAGTCCACTGTGGACTCGTCACCGGAGCCGCACGTGGCGGAGCCGGAGCACCCCCACCGGGAAGCCCAGACGACAACGGAGCTGATGGAGCTCCGCCTCGGCAAGGCAGCGGACGCCCCGCTCTGCATGACGTGCGGAACGAAGATGCGCCCGGCCGGTTCGTGCTACGCCTGCGAAGGCTGCGGCGCGACCTCCGGCTGCAGCTGACGGTTCCCGGCCGGGCCGGACGGGTTTCCGTCCGGTCCGGCCGGCGAAATTCGATGGTCTTTCCGGCCCCTCGGCGCTTATCGTGCCGCCGAGGGGGAGGGGCATCGGATGCAGCTGACGGGCCGGGAGTGGCGGACGCTGGTGAGCACCGCCCGCCTGGACGGCCGCGACCACCGGGTCATCCGTCCGGCGCGCCCGATCGCCCATGCCGCGTTGCACGAGCGGCGCTACGGGGCTCAGCTGTCGGTCGACCGGGCCGCGGCGGCGGAACTCGCGTGCGCGTGGTGGCTGGCGGCGAGATCGCCGCACAGCATCGTCCACCTGCCGCTGCGCGCGAGCACACCGGGCTGCGCTGACGAGTCCGAGGGCCGGCCGCTCGATCTGGTGCTGTTGCACCACAGCCTCGGCTTCCCGGTGTCCCGCTGGAAGCGGCTGCGCGCGCGGCTGTCCCCGCCCGCACCGCACAAGGTGACGCTGCCGCCGCGGGCTTTCCCGGCGGTGGACCACACCCCGCGCCGGCACCGCGAGTTCCGCGACCACCTCCACTGGCGGATCGCCGCCGACACGTTGTTCCTCACCGGCAGCCGGCCCGCGTACGGATTCGAGGGCGAGGCGGTGCGGTCCCTGGCCGAAGACAGCCCCGCGCACCTGGCCGAAGAGCCCGGTGCGCACTGCTGCGCGGAGATCGCCATCGGGCCCTGGAGCCCGTACCCGCGCCGGAACCCGATGGCGCTGCTGCACGTCGAGTGCTGCACCCGGCACTGGTGAGCCTTCACCGGATCTCCACGGGAACCGCCCACCGGGTCCACAACTCCACGGCATCATCGACCCGATGACGTACGCACACTGGCTCCACGACTTCGAAACCGAGGCCGAACGCCGAAGGCAGCGCGCGGACCCGCCGTGGGAACGGGGCGCGAACCTCCACCCCGACGTCGCGAAGAGCATTCAACGGTTCCAGGTCGGCGAAGCCGGCGACGGCGCCAACCTCATCGCCAAGGCCGCCGGGAACGACACTTACCTCGCCGCCGTGAAGCTCTTCGTCGCCGAAGAGCAGAACCACGCCCGGATGCTGGCCGAGCTGCTGGCTGCCGGCGGGGTGGGCACCCTCGGGCGGCACTGGTCGGACACCGTGTTCGTCAAGCTGCGGCGGGCGCTCGGGCTGCGGCTGGAGCTCATGGTGCTGCTCATCGCCGAGGTCGTCGCGCTGCGGTACTACCGGGCCCTGCGGGACGGGGCCGCCGATCCGCTCGCCGCCCAGGTCGCCGCGCGGATCCTCGCCGACGAGGAGCGGCACGTGCCGTTCCACTGCCACCGGCTGGAGCTCGCCTTCCGCGCCATGGACCGCCCGAAACGGGCGGCGGTGTTCGGCGCCTGGCGGGTGCTGCTGCTCGGCGTCGCGATCACCGTCGCCGTGGACCACGGGGCCGCCTTGAGACGCCTCGGCGTCGGCCGGCTCGTCTTCGTCGCCGACGTGCTCACCGCCTTCGAGGCCGCGCTCGCGCGCACGCGCGGCGAGCAGCCGAAGGCGCCGTACGTCCCGAAGCGCGCTCGGCCGCGCGGGCTCTTCTAAAGCAGGCCGGCCAGCTGCCGCAGGGCCGCGGTGATCCGCTCCGCCGGCACACCGCGGGACTGCTGGTGCAGGAACAGCTCCGGCGCCAGCGGGGCCAGCAGCACGTCGGCCAGAACGTCCGGGTCCGGCGCGCCCGCCGCCTCCGCCAGGACGCGGACGTGCGTGCGCCAGAACCCGTACGCGCCCGTCGTGAACCGGGAATGGCCCACCTCGGTGCCCAGCACCAGGGGCGCGTGCCGCTCCAGCAGGGCCACCATCGCCTCGTAGAACGCCGCGAGCCGGGCGGACGGCGGCGCGCCCGGGCCCAGCGGCGGGTCGCCGCGCAGCAGCGTCTCCTGCAGGCGGCGCTCGTGCTCGTCCAGCAACGCCACGGCGATCGAGGCCCGGTCCGGGTAGCGGCGGTACAGCGTTCCGCGGCCGACGCCGGCCGCGCGGGCGATGTCCTCCATCGTCACGTCCGCCGCGCCGCGGGCGGTGAACAGCTCCTCGGCCGCCGCGAGGATCTTCGCGCGGTTGCGGGCCGCGTCGGCGCGTTCGGGCATGGTGCCAGCCTAGGGAATAACCGGACGAGACGTCCAGTTAGCTCAAGTGGACAACGCGTCCACTTGAGGAGGAAATCGTGCCCCACCTGCTGCACCTCGACTCCAGTGCCCGCCGCTCGTCGTTCTCCCGTGAGCTCTCCGCCCGGTACGCCGCCGGCTGGCCGGGCACCCGGATCTACTTCTCGATCCCGGCCGCCCTCAAGGCGATCCGATGGGCTGGGTGACGCTCGTCTTCGCCGGGCTCGTCGAGATCGCCTGGTCGCAGAGCATCAAGCCGACGGAGAACTTCACCCGGCCGTGGCCGACGCTGCTCTGCTTCGTGCTCGGCGCCGCCGCGGTCTACCTGCTGTCGCGCGCCATGAACACCGTCCCGGTGGGCACCGCCTACGCGGTGTTCACCGGGATCGGTGCCGTCGGCGCGATCGTGCTCGGCGTCGTCGTCAACAAGGACCCGCTGAGCGTCGGCCGGGTGGCCGCGCTGGCCCTGATCGTCGGCGGCGTCGTGCTCGCGCGGGTCACTTCGTGAGCTGCTCCCACAGGAACTCGAAGACCAGCGCCCACTTGAACGCCAGCTGCTCGTTGTCCGCCGCGGCGCCGTGGCCGCCTTCGATGTTCTCGTGATACCGGACGTCGTGCCCCTGCTCACGCATCCGCGCCACCATCTTGCGGGCGTGGGCGGGGTGCACGCGGTCGTCGCGCGTCGAGGTCACGAACAGCGACGGCGGATAGCTGCGTCCACTGTAGACGTTCTGGTACGGGGAGTACTCCGAGATGAACTCCCACTCCGCGGCGTCGTCGGGGTCGCCGTACTCGGCCATCCAGGACGCGCCGGCCAGCAGCAGGTGGTAGCGGCGCATGTCCAGCAGCGGCACCTGGCTGACGATCGCGCCGAACCGCTCCGGGTAGCGCGTCAGCATGACGCCCATCAGCAGACCGCCGTTGCTGCCGCCCTGGATCCCGAGCCTTTCCGGCGTCGTGATGCCGCGTTCCACCAGGTCCGCGGCCACCGCGGCGAAGTCCTCGTACACGCGGCGGCGCTCGGCCTTGATGGCCTGGGTGTGCCAGCCGGGCCCGTACTCGCCGCCGCCGCGGATGTTCGCGACGACGTACGTGCCGCCGCGGGCCAGCCAGCCGCGGCCGATCATGCCGCTGTAGGACGGCGTCAGGGAAACCTCGAAGCCGCCGTAGCCGGTCAGCAGCGCCGGGCCGCCCTCGGCGCCGGAGGGCCGGACGACGAAGTACGGGATCTTCGTGCCGTCCTCCGACGTCGCGAAGTACTGCGCCACGCTCATGCCCGAAGCGTCGAAGAACGCCGGAGCCTGCTTCAGCACTTCGACCTCTTCGCCGACACGGCCGAAGCTCAACGTCGACGGCTGCAGAAAGCCACTGGAGTCG
Source organism: Amycolatopsis sp. lyj-23 (assembly GCF_046549135.1). Taxonomy (NCBI): domain Bacteria; kingdom Bacillati; phylum Actinomycetota; class Actinomycetes; order Pseudonocardiales; family Pseudonocardiaceae; genus Amycolatopsis; species Amycolatopsis sp. lyj-23. The sequence goes on from NZ_JAJPWN010000005.1 coordinate 249,649, forward strand.
ATCAGGTACTCGTCGCTGACGTCGGGGTCGGTGTCGAAGATGTCCGCGCTGCCGAACTCCGGGCCGCCCGCCAGTGGCTCTTCGGTCCAGCCGTCCGGGCCGGGCGTGAGGGTGCGCAGCTCGCTGCGGACGTCGCGCAGCGTGCCGAGGAGCAGGTGGTGGCGCGTCCAGGCCCAGTACTCGAGCGAGGTGTGCTCGTCGGGCGTGAAGAGCGTGGTGAAGTCCCGGTCGCCGGCCAGGAAGGCGTCGAAGCGGATGGCGATCAGCGAGCCCGCCGGGTGTTCGGTGCCGCCGACGGTCCACGCCGTGCGCGGCCGCACCAGCAGCCATTCGCGGCGCAGGGACGCGCTCGCGTCGTCCGGGACGTCGATCTTGACCAGCCCTTCGGACGTCCTCAGGTGCAGTTCCGAGCGGTAGAAGTCGATCGAGCGCCGGACGAAGTCGCGTTCGAAGCCTTCGGTCGGGTCGTGGGACGCGCCGATCGAGACGTCGTCGGGCTTGCCCTCGAAGACCGTGACGGCTTCCGACAGCGGCGTGCCGCGGCGCCACTCCTTGGCCAGCCGCGGGTACCCGGAGCTGGTCAGCGAACCCGGGCCGAAGTCCGTTCCGATGTAGACGCGGTCCTCGTCGATCCAGCCGATCCGCGTCTTCGCTTCGCCGACCGTGAAGCCGTCTTCGACGAATGCGTGCGCGTCGAGGTCGAACTCGCGCACGACCGTGGCGTCCGCGCCGCCGCGGGACAGCTCGACCAGCCCGCGCCGGTAGTCCGGCTTGAGCACGGCCGCGCCTTGCCAGACCCAGTTCTCGCCCTCGGCCTCGGCCAGCGCGTCGACGTCGAGCAGCAGCTCCCACTCGGGCTCGGCCTGCCGGTAGGACTCCGGCGTCGTCCGCCGCCACAGGCCGCGCGGGTGGCTCGCGTCCTGCCAGAAGTTGTAGTAGAACTCGCCGCGGCGGCGCACGTACGGGATCCGGTCGTCGGCGTCGAGCACCTCGCGCAGCTCGTCGCGCAGTTCGGCGAATCGCGCCCCGGTGGTCAGCTCGGCCAGCGTCTCGTCGTTGCGGGCGCGCACCCAGCCGAGCGCGTCGTCGCCGGTCACGTCTTCCAGCCACAGGTAAGGGTCCTCGACACTCATGCCGTTCAGTCTCGCCCGGACGGCGCCTCCGCGGCCACCCGGTGGCGTTTTCGTTTCGTGATCCCTGCCCTGCGGGTGGTCCGTATGCTGGTGCCACACAGCAGGGGGAGACCGTGAACGACGCCGAACCGCCGTGGCCGGGTCCGGCCCGGCCACCGGAACCCGCGTGGGCGCCGGAGCCGAACCCGTGGGCGCCCGGCTGGGCCGCCGCCCCGCCCGTGCCGATCGCGCCGCCGCGCACGCGGTTCTGGGGTGCGGTCAGCGGGGTCCTGATCGTCGTGGTGGCCTTTTCCCTGATCGCCGCCACCATCCCGCACCGGGTCGACGGCCGCGCGCTCGCCGCCCAGGGCGCCGGCACCGGCCGGGCGTACGGCGGCACCGGCAAGACCCCCAAGGCCGTGCCCGAACTGGCGCGCAACCCGCTGCTCGGCTCCGGCATCAGCCCCGGCCCGGCCACCTGCACCCTGCCCGACCTCGGCCGGGCGCCCGAACAGCTCAAGGCCTACTACGGCGCGCTCGTCAGCTGCCTGGAGCAGTCGTGGCGCCCGGCGCTGGCGAAGGCGAACGAGCCGACGCTGACCGCCACCGTGTCGGTGACGCTGCCGGAGCACAGCTCGTGCGGCGCGGCGCCGACGGAGAACGAAGCGGTCGCCTACTACTGCGGCGGCGACACGACGATCTACGCCCCGACCGACTGGATGCTGTCGGACGCCGGGCTCAACAAGGCCCGCCACATCGCCACGATCGCCCACGAATACGGCCACCACGTGCAGCGCGAGAGCGGCATCCTGTCCGCGGCGGCGGACAAGATGACCTCGCCGGACGAGGACAGCGCGGCCGACAAGGAGCTCGTGCGCCGGATCGAGCTGCAGGCGAACTGCTTCGGCGCGCTGTTCCTGACCGCCGTCGCCGGCACGGGTGCGATCAGCCGGTCGCTGGCCAACGCCGCGGTCGCCGACTACGGCCGCGCCAACGACAGCGACACCCACGGCTCCCGCGAGCACCAGCTGTCCTGGGCGAAGGCCGGCTACGACGGCAAGGCCACGAAGGCGTGCGACACGTGGAGCGTGCCGGCGGCTGAGGTCAGCTGAGGGTCCAGGCGGGATCGCGGCCGAGGAGCGCGAGGAACCGGTCGAGCTCGCCGGCGCCGGCGCGCACCGGGACGCGGTGGGCGAACGAGCCGTTCTGCTCCCGGCCCTCGTCCGGGATCCGCTCGGCGAGCTGCAGGGCGACGTGCACGGCTTCGGCGTCCGGCTCGTAGGGCAGGCCGAGCGCGCGGGCCAGGTCCCAGCCGTGCGCGACCGTGTCGACCAGGTGCATGTGCGCGGCGATCGGGCCGGGGAACGTGCCGAAGTGGTTGATCGTGAGCTGCCGTTCGAGCACGGCGTCGTCGGCGAAGGCGTCGAGGAAGTCGTCGACGGACGCCCGGTACGCGGCGTAGGCGTCGTCGCCCAGCACGCCGGCGTCCCAGTCCGGCGCCGAGCCTTCACGGGCCGCCGTCGCGAAGGCGTGGTTCTCGCTGACCTGGTGGCGCAGCAGATCGGCGAGCGTCCAGCCGTCGCACGGGGTCGGACGGGCGAGGTCGGCGGGGGTCACCCCGGCGACGAGCTTGTCGAGGACGAGCAGGGTGCGGCGGTCGAGTTCGCGGAGATCCATACCGGGCACGCTAGGCGGCGGAGCGGACCACGAGAAGTGCCAAAGCCGGCCCTCTTCCGGTGTGCCAATCTGGATCCGTGGACGTCCACATCGACCTGACCGGGACGCGCGGTCACCGCGACGCGATCTACCGGCAGCTGCGCGCGGCGATCCTGGCCGGCCGGATCCGGCCCGGCGAGGCCCTGCCGCCCACCCGCGAGCTCGCGCAGCGGCTGGCGGTCTCCCGGACGACGGTCAGCGCGGCCTACGACCGGCTCACCGCCGAGGGGTTCCTCACCGGCCGCATCGGCGCGGGCACGTTCGTCACCCCTTCCCCGGCGGACCGCCCACCGGCGGTTCCGGACGGCCCGGGCGTGCAGCCGCTCCCGGAGTGGGCCGCCGTCCCGCCGCCACCCGCGCCCTTCGCCCCGGCGCCGGAGTTCGACTTCCGGCCGGGTGTCCCCGACCTTTCGCTGTTCCCCTTCGACACTTGGCGGCGGCTGGTCACGCAGCGGCTGCGGGCCGGCCAGGCCGACCTGATGACCTACGGCGACCCGCAGGGACTGGCGGCGCTGCGGGAGGAGATCGCGCGGCACGTCGGCGTGTCCCGCGATGTCCGGGCGAATGCGGCCCAGGTCGTCGTCACCGCGGGCGCCCAGCAGACCACCGACCTCGTCGCCCGCGTGCTGCTGCGAACCGGCGATCTCGCCGCCGTCGAGGACCCCGGGTACCCGCCGCCGCGGCTGGTGCTCGGCGCGCGCGGGGTCCGGGTCGCGCCGGTGCCGGTGGACGCGGCCGGGATCGTCGTCGACGCCATCCCGGCGGGGACGCGGCTGGTGTACGTGACGCCGTCGCACCAGTACCCGCTCGGCCTGGCGATGTCGCTGGAGCGCCGTCTCGAGCTGCTCGACTGGGCCGAGCGCACCGACGCCGTGCTCGTCGAGGACGACTACGACACCGAGTTCCGCTACACCGGGCGGCCGCTGGAACCCTTGCACAGCCTGGATTCCCGGGGCCGCGTGGTGTACGTCGGCTCGTTCTCGAAGGTGCTTTTGCCCGCCTTGCGGCTGGGTTTCCTCATCGCGCCGCCGTCGCTGGTGCCCGCACTGGTCAAGGCCCGCTACCTCACCGACTGGCACGCGCCGAACGTCGAGCAGGCGGCGCTGGCGGCGTTCATGGCCGAAGGCGGCTTCGCCCGGCACGTCCGGCGGATGCGGAAGATCTACCGCTCCCGGCACGAGACGCTGTCCGCGGTGCTCGCCCGCGACTTCGCGGACTTCCTGACGCCGTTGCCGTCGACGGCGGGCCTGCACCTGAGCGCGACTTCGGCCGCCGACCTCGGCCCGCTCGTCCGCGCCGCCCGCCGTCGCGGGGTGCGGCTGTACTCGCTGGGGGACTTCGGGGCGGGGGAGCGGCGGCACGGTCTCGTCTTCGGTTACGGTGCGGTCGCGGCCGGGCGGATCGAGCCCGGGCTGGCCCGGCTGCGGGCGCTGGCGGACGGAGGAGCGGCATGACCGACGACGTGATGGTGGCGATCGACGCCGGTCTGCGGCAGCACATCGGCGGCGACCGCGCCGGCGCGTACGCCACCTTCGCGACGCTGTGGGCCTCGATCGGCGACGACGGCGACCCGCTGCACCGCGTCGCACTGGCCCACCACATGGCCGACGTCTGCGACGACCCGGCCGAGGAACTCGAGTGGGACCTGCGGGCGTTGGCCGCGGCCGACTCGCTGACCGACTCGCGGGCCCGGCAGCACCACTCGTCCCTGGCCGTGCGCGGGTTCTACCCGTCGCTGCACCTGAACCTCGGCGAGGACTACCGCAAGCTCGGCGACCTGACGGCGGCCCGCGAACAGCTGGCGCTGGCCCGCGCGCGCCTGGCCGCCCTGGGCGACGACGACTACGCGGCCGGAATCCGGCTGGCGCTGGACGGCTTGGCCGAACGCCTGGGCTGAACCGGTTCCCATACCACCAAGACGCCCCGTTTGCCGGACTTTCGCGGGGCGCCGGGGAGCCCTAACCTGTGGTGATCCAGCTCACCGACGGGAAGGATCGCCATGCGGATTGCGGATCTGCTGCGCAAGAAGGGGTCGGCGGTCGCGACGGTCACCCCCGAGACGACGGTGACCACGCTGCTGACCGGACTGGCCGACCACAACGTGGGCGCGATGGTGGTCGTCGCCCCGGACGGTTCGATCGCCGGAATCGTCTCCGAACGCGACGTCGTTCGGCGCCTGAACGAACACGGCCCGGCGCTGCTGGACGGCCCGGTGTCGGAGATCATGACGAAACTGGTGGCGAGCTGCAGCCCGGACGACTCGGTGGACCAGCTGTCGATCCTGATGACCGAACGCCGCATCCGCCACGTCCCGGTCCTCGCCGACGGGCGGCTGGCCGGGATCGTGTCCATCGGGGACGTCGTGAAGAACCGGATGGAAGAGCTGGAGCACAGCCAGGAACAGCTGCAGGCCTACATCTCCCAGGGGTAGTGGCCGGGCGGCTCGCCCGCCTCCGGGCGAGCCGCTACTCCCGCCAGCCCGACAGCTCCACGCCCTTGGCGACATCCACCCGGTAGGACAGCGTCACGGTCTTGGTTTCCCCGGGCGCCAAGGCCAGCTTCCACGTGTACTCGCCCAGTTCCGAGGTCTCCGCCGGCTCCGGCGAAGTCTTCACGTCCTTCACCGTGATCGCGTCGTCCCGCGAAACCGGCGCCTGGTCCAGCACCGTCACCTCCGCCGGACGCGGTCCGTGGTTCCCGACCGAAACGCGGTACTCCGCCTCACGCCGCTTCTGCCCGGACAGCGTCGCCTTCGAAGCCGTGCGGCGGACCAGTTCCCGCTCCACCCGGATCCGGTCGTCCACCCCCAGCGCCAGCTCCAGTTCCTCCCCGGGCGCCCACGGTTCGAGCATCGTCGTCCCGACGAACTCCGCGTCGTGGAACACCGACGCCCGGCCCGGCCGCAGGGCCTGCTCCGACGTGTTTTCCACCTTGGCGCGCAAGTACGCCTCCTCCGCCAGCACCGGCGCGGTGACGTACCCGAGCGAAGCCGTGAGCGAAAGCTGTGCCAGCGTCGTCCGGTGCCCCTGAGCGCCCGACGGCACCGCGACCGGGCGCGAAGGCCGGTAGGTGACCGCCGTCGTGCCCTGCTCGACCGACGCCACCTTCGGTGCCATCGCCGGTGCCGCGGACAGCCGGACCATGCGCGCGGCTTCGGGGATCCCGCCGGCCGCCGCGCCGTACGCCGCGCCCGGAGCCGCCGGGACCGGGTGGACGCGGTCCAGGTACCAGGGCGAAAGTTCCGGCACCACCACCGACACCGCCGACCGGGCCGTCGACAGCGCCAGCTCGCACTCCGGCCAGTCCTCGCCCGTGTACTGGCTGACCAGTCCGTACGACACCACGGTGACCTCGGTGCCGCGCACGCGGACGTCGTAGCCCGGCTCCCAGCTCGCCCCGGCGACCACATAGGACAGTTCCAGCTCGGCTTCCGCGGTGGCGTCCGAAACCTCCAGCTCCACGACCACCGACGTGCTGTCGCGCCCGGCCTGCGCGCCGTGCGCTTCGATCCGCCGGTCGAGCGCGGCGAGGTCCTCGCGCAGCCGCGCGACCCGCTCGCTCAGCACCCGCCGCGCCTTCAACGCGGCGGCCAGCCGCGCGCTCAGCGCGTCCGTCACTTCCGCGACGCGCGAAGGCTCGGCGGTGCCCGCGGCGAGAGCCTTCGCGAAGCTGCCGCCGCTGCGCTTCGCGAGCGAAGTCAGCAGATCCACCTTCATCGTCTCGGCGGCTTCGTCGTCCACGACGCCGTCGAGCGTGGCCTGGTCGGCACGTCGTTGCTCGACGAGCGCCTCCAAGGCCGCGTCGGCGGGGGCGGCGTGCCACTCGGTGCGGACGTCGACGCCGGTGATCAGCGCGGGTCCGGTGCCGGTGACGCGCACCGAAGCGGGGTCGAGCGCGGGCGGGAGCCCGGCGAAGGTGAACCGCGGCCCGCCGTCGAGCGGGGCCCGGCCCCGGCGGGTGATCCGCGCCTGCTGCGGGTAGACGGTGACGGCGGCGATCGGCGCTTCGACGGTGGGCATGCCTCCGACGTTAGTCGCTTGACACCCCCGCGGGCGGAGCGGAAGTGTCTTCAGTCGTCCGCTTCGCCCGGCTTGGGGGTTTGAGTGAAAGCCGCAGTCCTGCTCGCCGCTGTCCTCGCGCTGCCGCTGACCGCGGGCGTCGCCCAGGCCGCGCCACCGGCCCCGGTGTTCACCGGCGGCCAGGCGCAACCGGTGTTCGACCCGGCCGACGTCGTCCGCGAAGACGTCTGGGTCACCGCGCCGGTCGACAGCGACCACGACGGCGCCGACGACCTCGTGCACGCCCAGGTCGTGCGCCCGCGCGCGACCCAGCAGGGCCTGAAGGTGCCGGTCGTCTACCAGGCCAGCCCGTACTACGCCGGCGGCAACGACGTCGCCAACCACGACGTCGACGTCGAGCTGTACGCGCCCGGGTACGCCCGCGGCCCGGAAGGCCCGCGCGTCGCCGCGCACGGCGTCGGCCCGGCCACCCCGATCACCTGGCGCTACCAGGACTACTTCACCGCGCGCGGGTTCGCCGTCGTCTACGGCGAATCGCTCGGCACCGGGCTCTCCACCGGGTGCCCGACCACCGGTGACGTCAACGAGACGATCGGTGCCCGCTCGGTCGTCGACTGGCTCAACGGCCGCACCTCGGCGAAGGACGCGAACGGCGACGCGGCGAAGGCGGACTGGAGCACCGGCAAGACCGGCATGATGGGCGTCTCCTACAACGGGACGCTGCCGAACGCCGTCGCCAGCACCGGTGTCGAGGGCCTCGAGACGATCGTGCCGATCGCGGCCATCTCCAGCTGGTACCAGTACTACCGCAACGACGGCGCCGTCGTCGCCGCCGGCGGCTACCAGGGCGAGGACGCCGACGTGCTCGCCGAGTACGTCTACACCCGCGCGGACCGGCAGGTCTGCCGCCCGGTGATCGACGGGCTGACCCGCGACCAGGACCGCGTGACCGGCGACTACATGCCGTTCTGGGACGTCCGCAACTACCGCAACGACGTCGGCAAGGTGCACGCGTCGGTGCTCGCGGTGCACGGCCTCAACGACTGGAACGTCAAGACCGACCAGGTCGCCGAGTGGTACGAAGCGCTGAAGGCGCACGGCGTCGAGCACAAGATCTGGCTGCACCAGTCCGGCCACGCCGACCCGTACACGCTGCGGCGCGACGTCTGGCTCGCGACGCTGAACAAGTGGCTGTCCCACTACCTCTACGGCGTCGACAACGGCATCCAGAACGAGCCGAAGGCGACGATCCAGCGCGAGGACCTGTCCTGGACCGACGAGGCCGACTGGCCGGCGCCGGGCACCTCGGACGTCCGCGTGTACCCGTGGCCGGGCGGCCGCTCGAAGGGCACGATCGACACCCGTCACCCGGTGCCGGGCACGGCCGCCGCCGAAACCCTCGCCGACGACTCGTCGAAGACGATCGAGCAGCTGGCCGGCCTCGCTTCTTCCGGGAACCGCCTGCTGTACGCGACTTCGGCGGCGAAGCAGGCCGTACGCCTCTCCGGGACGGCCCGCGCGGACCTGGCCCTGGCGTTCGACCGGCCCGCGGCGAACGTCTCGGCGATCCTGCTCGACCGCGCCCCCGACGGCACGTCCCACATCATCAGCCGCGGCTGGACCGACCCGCAGAACCGCACGTCCCCGGCCCGCACCGAACCGATCACGCCCGGGCGGACCTACCGGATCGGCGTCGACCTGATGCCGAAGGACTACATCCTCGCGGCGGGGCACCGGCTGGAGGTCCTGGTGGCTTCCAGTGACCACGACTACACGCTGCGGCCGAAGCCGGGCGCGGGACTCGCGCTCGACCTGACGAGGACGTCGGTCACGCTGCCGGTCACGGGCGGCAAGCCGGCGCTGCGGGCCGCGTTCGGCTGATGCTGCCGGCACACCTGCGGGCCGACGTCCGCACGTTGTGGGACTACCACGACCTGCGGCACGCACCGCGGCGCTCGGACGTCGGCATCGGGCTCGGCAGCCGGGATCCCGGCGTGGCCGTCCACGCGGCCGAACTGTTCCACGCCGGCTGCTTCCCGCTGATCGTCTTCACCGGCGCCAACGCCCCGACGACGGTGGAGCGCTTCCCGCGCGGGGAAGCGGTCCACTACCGCGAGATCGCCCTGGACCTCGGGGTTCCCGAAGCGGCGATCCTGGTCGAGCCCGAGGCCCGCAACACCGGCGAGAACATCGCGTTCACCCGGCGGCTGCTCGCGCGGCGGGGGATCGCCGTCCGGACCGTGACGCTGGTCTCGCGGCCCTACCAGCAGCGCCGGGCATACGCGACGGCCAAGCGGCTGTGGCCCGAGACGGACCTGGTCTGCGCGGCGAAAGGCGTCTCGCTGGAGGACTACCTCGCCGGGAGCGAGGAGGCCGAGCGGGTGATCGGCATGCTCGTCGGCGAGACGCAGCGGATCACCGAGTACGCCGAGCGGGGCTTCGCGATCCCGCAGCGCGTCCCGCCCGGCGTCGAGCGGGCGTTCGGCAGGCTGGTCGAGGCCGGGTTCACGCAGCGGCTGGTCACGGTCCGCGCCGACGACATCCCGGCCGCACCGTGAGCGGTCAGCCGGCGATGCCCGTCCGGTAGGCGAAGGCGACCGCCTGCGCGCGGTCGCGCAGCCCGGCCTTGGCGAACAGGTGGTTCACGTGGGTCTTCACGGTCGCCTCGCTCACCACCAGCGTGCGGGCGATCTCGGTGTTGGACAGGCCCGCGGCGATCAGCCGCAGCACCTCGACCTCGCGGGCGGTCAGGCCGTCGACCTCCTGGACGCGCGCCGGCGTGCTGCGGGCGGCGGCCTCGACCAGCCGCCGCTGCAGCTCGCCGTCCACTGTGGACTGGCCGGCCGCGGCCGAACGCAGCGCCCGGGCGATGGACTCGGCGTCGGCGTCCTTGGTGAGGAACCCGCGGGCGCCGGCGCGCAGCGCGGCCAGCAGCGAGTCGTCGTCGGCGTAGGTCGTCAGCACGACGACCTCGGTGCCCGGGTGCCCGGCGCGGATCCGTTCGGTGGTCTCGACGCCGTCGCAGCGCGGCATCCGCAGGTCCACCAGCACGACGTCGGGGCGGTGCTCGGCGACGAGCTCCAGCGCGGCCAGCCCGTCGGCGGCCGCACCGACCACCTCGATCCCGGGCAGCAGCCCGAGCAGCGTGACCAGGCCTTCCCGGACCACCGCCTGGTCGTCGGCCAGTACGACGCGCAGCGTCACGCCGGCACCGTCAGGTGAATCCGCCATCCGTCCTCCGCCGGCCCGCTCTCCAGGCGCCCGTCCAGCAGCGCGACCCGTTCGCCCATCCCGCGCAAACCGTAGCCTGCCGCCGGCGCGTCCGGTGGCCGCCTGCCCTGCCGGTCGGCCACGGTCAGCTCCACCGAACCGGCGCCGTAGTGCAGCGTGACGTCCACATCGGCGTGCGCCGCGTGCTTGCGGGTGTTGGCCAGCGCCTCCTGCACAGCGCGGACCAAAGCCGTGCTCACCGCCGGGTCGAGCTCGCGGAACTCGCCTTCGATCGCCAGGTCCGCGCGGGCACCGCTGTCGAGCCGGTACGCGGCGAGGAGGTCCGCGATCGCGCGTTCGGTGCCGACGGCGTCTTCGCGCAGCGCGGCCACGGCCTCCCGGGCTTCGGCGAGGCCGTCCGACGCCAGCTTCTGGGCCCGTTCGATCTGCGCGACGGCGTCGGGGCTCGCCCCGTCGCGCACCAGCATCAGCCGCGCGCCCTGCAGGTTGAGCGAAAGCCCGGCGAGCGAATGCGCCAGGACGTCGTGCAGCTCACGGGCGATGCGGGCGCGTTCGGCCAGTGCGGCCGCGCGGGCGTGCTCCTCGTTGGCGGTCTGCGCGCGGGCCAGCGCCAGTTCGGTCTGTTCGATGCGGGCCAGCCGGGCGCGCCGGTTCAGCCCGAGCAGCAGGATCACGACGACGACCGCGTACGTGGGCACGGCGCTCTGCCAGGTGTGGTGCAGGACGGCCCAGCAGGTGATCGTGGCCACGTCCAGCACGATGGCCACCACGATCGGGCCGGTCCGCTGCTTGAGGACGACGAAGAAGGTGGTGCCGAACATCGTCACCGACGCCCAGCTGTTCGGCGCGACCGCCAGCAGCGTGCCCGCGGTGGCGATCACGGCGATCGCCACGACCGGCGCCCACCGGTGCCCGGCGGGGTCGTGGAGCCACAGGAGGGGGACCGACAAGGCCAGGGTGACCCCGATCAGGACCCAGGCGAGAGCGTTCGCGCGGGGCATCGCGGCGAACATCGGTCCCGCGACGAGCCCCCAGCGCAGCCAGTCCTGCGCCTGGGGTCGGCGGGTCGTCATCGGCAGTCCTCCGCGGGTGGTTGTACGGAAAATGTACCGGCGGGGACTTCCCTTCGGGGGGTCAAGTCGTCCCGTTTGTCAAGGAGGTTCCCCCATGTCCAAGTTGCGCCGGCTCGCCCTGCTCCCCGCCGCCGCGGCACTGCCCGCGCTCGGCCTCACCCTCGCCGGCCAGGCGACCGCCTCGGCCGCGCCCAACTTCCAGGTGCCGTTCAAGTGCGGGGTCACGGTGACCGCGGCGACGTTCAGCGGCCACAGCCCGGCGTACTCGGTCGACTTCCAGAAGGACGGCATCACCGGCATGCCGGTGCTCGCGGCGGCCTCCGGCACGGTGACCCGGGTGGCCGACGAGGGCAGCACGAGCTACGGCAAGTGGATCGAGCTGGACCACGGCGGCGGCTGGCGCACCCGGTACGCGCACCTGTCGGCCCAGGAGGTCTCGGTCGGGCAGTCGGTCGGCCTCGGCAAGCAGATCGGCAAGGCGGGCTCGACCGGCGGCGTCACCGGGCCGCACCTGCACTTCGAAGAGCGCCTGGACGGCGTGGTGCAGAAGGCGAAGCTGAACGGGGTCGCGGTGGCGTACTACGGGCACACGAACTTCACGAGCAAGAACAACTGCGGCGGCAACCCGTACTCCGCCGAAGAGGTGTGCGGCGACGGCTTCTCCGTCGTCGACCAGCAGGCGCTGGCCGGCTCTTCGGGCACGGCGTACCTGCTGTACAACGCTTCCACCAAGGCGAACTGCGTGACCACGCTGAAGGCCACGTCGCTCGGCACGGCCAGCGCGGTCTCGGCGTTCCTCGAGGTCCAGGGTTCGGCGCGGGTGACCGACTCCGGCAGCTTCACCTACTACGCCGGACCGGTGAAGAAGACCGCCGGCGCCACCTGCGTGAAGTGGGGCGGTTCGGTGGGCGGCAACACCTACGAGAGCGGGTTCGAGCACTGCGGCTGAGCCGGCGGCACCCGGGGTCCCGGCGTACGCGTCGGCTTCGGGACGGCATCCCTCGCGCCTCCGGGACTTCGCGAGGTGATCATCGTCCGGCCGGTGGGGCCGGGCACTATAGCCCGCCCCACCGACAGGAACGCCCCACCCGGCCGCCACCGGGCGGATTCCGTCCACATCGGCCCCGCCCATCCACAGATTTCCCGCCACCGCCCCACCCGCCCCCGTCCTGCCCCATCGTGGATGGCATGACCACAGCCACCCCGGCCGACCGGTCGCCGGTCGACCTCCGAGATCCCGCGCAGCTGCTGGCCGCGCTCCCGTACCTGATCGGGTTCCGGCCCGCGAAGTCCGTCGTCCTGCTCGGCCACCTCCCACCGGGCCACCGCCCGGGCCTGGTCCTGCGCGGCGACCTGCCCCGCCGCGAACACCGCGTCCACCAGGCGCGGGCGCTGGCCGCGAAGTTCGCCGAAGGCCGGCACACCGGCGTGACGGTGGTCCTCGTCGGCGGGCGCCGAAGACCCGGGAAGCCCCCACCGCACGCGGGTTTCATCGGTGACGTGGCGAACGCGGTGGGCGAGTTCGGCCTCCCGGTGGTGCACGCCCTGTGGACGCCCGCGATCACGGAGGGCGCACCCTGGGCGTGCTACCGCGTCGAGGAGTGCGGCGGCGAGCTCCCGGACCCCCGCTCGACGGTCGCGGCGGCGGCCGCGACCGAGCGCGGCACGGTGGCGTTCGACAGCCGCGAGGAGCTCGAAGCCCTGCTGGCCCCCCGCTCCCCGGAGGCGGTGGCCCGCCGCGCGGACCTGTTGTCCGCCAGGCGATCCTCGCTCGAAGCAACGACGGTTGCCGATGCGGCATCGGCGTTCGATCGCCGACGTCGGGGTGAGGGGCCACCGACGGGCGAGGAGGTGATGGCCCGCCGCACGGACCTGTTGTCTGCCAAGCAATCCGCGTCCGAAGCAACGGCGATTCCCGACGTGGCATCGACGTTCGACCGCCGGCGTCGGGGTGAAGGGCCGCCTACGGGCGCCGCCAAGGAGTCCGAGCCGATGACGGTTGCCGACGCGGCATCGGTGGTCCGGTCGGCGTTCGACCGCCAGCGCCGCGGCGAAGGCCCACCGACGGACGAGGAGGCGGTGATGCTGGCGAGCGCGCTGAAGCTGCCGGAGATCCGCGACCTGTGCCTCGCGATGGCGGTACCCGCGGGCACCACGCCGGCGCGGGAAGCGGAGCGCCTGTGGCTGACGCTGGTCCGCGAGCTCCCTCCGCCGGAGCGGGCCGAGCCGGCCACACTCCTGGCGTTCACGGCCTACCTCCGCGGCGACGGCACGTTCGCTGGCATGGCCTTGGACAACGCCCTGAAGGCGGCCCCGGGCCACCTGCTGGCGTCGCTGTTGAGGAGGGTCCTGGACCGGGGAACGCCCCCGCAGGTCATCCGCGGCCTGGCCGCAGCAGCGGCCGGCCCCTTGTCGAACTTCGGCTTGGCCCCGGCAGAGTTCGACGCGGACCAGGCGGTGTGAGGCCCTTGGCGGCGGTCCGGCTCGGGTCAGCGTCCAGTGTGGACAGCGGAAGTCCGGCGGGCGCTTGCGGCCGGGGTCCGGAATGGACTCCGGCCGCGACTCCCGCATGGGCTTCCCGGCCAGCGGTTGGGCGGGTGCGAACCCGTCGTCGGCTGTAGCTTCCCGCCGAAAGCCCGCCGGGCGGCAGGCGGAACCTTCCGGCGGTTGCAGTTTGCCGTTGGAAGGCCTGCAGGTGCGGAAGGCGCGAACCCGTCGCTGGCTGCAGTTGCCGCCGGAAGGTCCGCGGTTCGGCAGGTGCAGATCCGTCGCCGGTTGCGGTTTCCGCTGAAGGTCCGCAGGGCGGGCGGAAGGCGGGAACCCGCCGCCGGCTGCAGCTCGCGACCGGAAGGCCCGCTGTCCAGCAGGCGCGAACCCGTCGTCGGCTGCAGCTCGCCGCCGAAAGCCTCCGGGGTGCGGCAGGCGAAACCCCACCGCCCGTCAGGACCCGGCTCAGCCCCGCCGCGACTGGGTGAACTCCCAGGCGTCCCGCACGATCCCCGTCAGCTCGGTCCGCTCCGGCTTCCAACCCAGGTCCTCACGCGCCCGGTCACTGGCCGCCACCAGCACCGAAGGGTCACCCGCCCGCCGCGGGGCCACCGCGGCCGGGATCGGGTGGCCGGTGACCTCGCGACAGGCCTCGATCACCTCGAGAACGGAGAACCCGGTGCCATTGCCCAGGTTGTAGATGCGGTGCTCGCCCGCGGTGGCGTGCTTCAGCGCCAGCAGGTGCGCGTCCGCGAGGTCCACGACGTGGATGTAGTCGCGCACCGCCGTGTGGTCCGGCGTCGGGTAGTCGTCGCCGAAGACTTGGATGCGCTCGCGGTCGCCCGTGGCGACCTGGAGGACGAGAGGGATGAGATGGGTTTCCGTGGTGTGACGCTCGCCGAAGGCGCCGTACGCGCCCGCGACGTTGAAGTAGCGCAGGCTCACCGCCGCCAGGCCGTGCGCGCCGGCGAAGCTGGTGATCGCCGCGTCGATGGCGAGCTTCGTGGCGCCGTAGGTGTTGGTCGGCCGGGTCGGCGCCGTCTCGCGGATCGGCGACTGCTCCGGCTCGCCGTAGGTCGCCGCGGTCGAAGAGAACACCAGCCGGGGCGTGCCGTGCTCGTGCATGGCCTCCAGCAGCCGCAGCGAGGTGACGACGTTGCCTTCCCAGTACTTCGCCGGCTCCGCCATCGACTCGCCGACCAGCGACTTGGCCGCGAAGTGCAGCACGCCGTCGAAGCCCTCGCGCAGCAGGCTGCCCGCCACCTCCGCGGCGTCGCCTTCGATGAACCGCGCGTCCGGGTGGACGGCGTCGGCGTGCCCGGTGGACAGGTCGTCGACGACGGTGACCTGGTGCCCGGCTTCGACCAGCCGGGCCGCGCAGACACTTCCGACGTACCCGGCTCCGCCCGTCACGACCAGCTTCAGGGCGTTGCTCTGCTCCGACACATCCAGGCCTTCCTGCCGAGGGTGACTGTGCCCCACAGTCTTCCCCCTCGGCGACGCGCGGGTCCGCGCGGGGGTTGCCCCGGGCGGACCCGCGCGGCCTCAGACTTCGTCGCGGCCGGCGCCGCGCGAAGGCACCGCCGTGAACATCCGCGGCCGCCGGTAGCCGGCCTTCTCGTACGCCGCCTCGACCGCTTCCTTGACCCGCTCGAGGTCGGCGTCGCGGACCAGTGCGATGGCCGAGCCGCCGAAGCCGCCGCCGGTCATCCGGGAGCCGAGCGCGCCGGCTTCGCGCGCCGAGTCGACCGCGAGGTCCAGTTCGGCCGTGGAGATCCGGTAGTCGTCGCGCATGCTGACGTGCGAGGCGTCCAGGTGCGGCCCGATGTCGGCCAGCCGCCCGGCGCGCAGCAGCTCGACCGTCTCGAGCACCCGCTGGTTCTCGGTGACGACGTGCCGGACCAGCGGCACGAGGTCTTCGGGCAGCCGGTCGAGAGCGGCGGAAAGGCCTTCGACGTCGATGTCGCGCAGCGCCTTCACCCCGAGCAGCTCGGCCGCCCGCTCGGTGCCGCGGCGGCGCTCGCCGTACCCGCCTTCGGCGTGGGAGTGCTTGGTGCGGGTGTCGATGATCAGCACCTGCAGCCCGGCCTCGGCCAGGCCGAAGGGCACCTGCTCCTGCTCGCCCGAGCGCACGTCGAGGAACAGCACGTGGGCTTCGGTGCAGCACAGGGACGCCGTCTGGTCGAGCAGGCCGGTGGGGGCGCCGACGAAGTCGTTCTCCGAACGCTGCACCCACCGGGCGACCTGGGGCCGCGTCGGGACGTCGTCGCGGCTGCCGTCCAGCTCCAGGCCGGCCAGCCCCAGCAGCGCCAGCGACACCGCGCACTCGAGCGCGTGGGAGGAGGACAGACCCGCCCCGGACGGCACGTCCCCGGCGATGACCAGGTCGGCGCCGTTCGCGAAGCCCTGGTCGCGCAGCACCCAGGCGACGCCCGCCGGGTACGCGGCCCACCCGTCGACGCTGCCCGGCGCCAGGTCGGCGATCTTGAGCTCGCCGGAGCGCTGGAGCTGGCCGTCGTCACCCAAGGTGGCCACGGACAGCACGCCGTCTTCGCGGGGCGACGCCGCCGCGGCCAGGCGGTGCGGCAGGGCGAAGGGCAGCACGAAGCCGTCGTTGTAGTCGGTGTGCTCGCCGATCAGGTTGACGCGGCCGGGTGCCGACCAGACGCCGGCCGGCGCGGTGCCGTGGACCGTGCGGAACGCCGCCACGGCGTCCGAAGCGGGGCTCATCGGGCCTGCGCCAGGACGGCGTGCAGGGCGGAGCTGGAGACCTGGGCGGTGGTGTCCCCGCCGGTGACCTCGATGGTGCCGCCGGTGGCCTTGCCGACGGTGACCGTGCCCCCCGGCACGATGCCGACGGACTTGAGCTCGGTCATCAGCGACTCGTCCAGCTGGACGTGCTCGGCGATGCGCCGGATCTCGACGCGGCCGCCGCCGGTGCGGGCGAACTCGTCGAGCCGGACCAGGTCGGCCTCCGCGGGCGGCGCGGGGTCGCCGTCGCCCAGCTTGTCGAGGCCGGGGATCGGGTTGCCGTACGGGGAGGTGGTCGGGTGGTCGAGCAGCTTGACCAGCTTGCGCTCGACGGCCTCGCTCATCACGTGCTCCCACCGGCACGCTTCGTTGTGCACGTGCTCCCACTCGAGCCCGATGACGTCGACGAGGAGGCGTTCGGCCAGGCGGTGCTTGCGCATCACGGCGATGGCCAGTTCGCGGCCGTGGTCGGTCAGCTGGAGGTGCCGGTCGTCGGCGACGACGACCAGGCCGTCACGCTCCATCCGGGCGACGGTCTGGCTCACGGTCGGGCCGCTCTGCTGCAGGCGCTCGGCGATGCGGGCGCGCAGCGGAACGACACCTTCTTCTTCGAGTTCGTAGATGGTACGCAAGTACATCTCGGTGGTGTCGATGAGATCGTTCACGCTGTCCCCTTCGTCCGCGTTGCTCATCGTAGTCGTTGACCCCGGCACCGGCGGCGGCCCTCGGGGGTAACGCAGCGCCGACGGTTGCCGATCCCGCGGCGGCCACGGCCGCATGACTTCGCAGCAACGGTCAGGTGCCGAGCGGGGGACGGCCGGCCTCGGCCGGATCGGTAGCCGGCCGGTCGGGGGATGTGTCCGCACCCCGGTGCGGCGGGGCGGGCGGCCGCTGGAAGATGGGGGTATGCGTCCGCTGATCAGCACCACCGACCTCGCCGCCGCGCTGGCCGGCCCGGAGCAGGACCGGCCGGTGGTCCTCGACGTCCGCTGGCGGCTCGCCGGCCCGCCCGGCGCCGAGTCCTACCGGAAGGGTCACGTCCCCGGCGCGGTGTTCACCGACCTCGACCGCGTACTCGCCGCAGAGCCGGGCGAAGGCGGCCGGCACCCCCTGCCCGACCCGGCCGACCTGCAGCGCGACCTGCGCGCGGCGGGGGTGCGGGAGGGCACGTCGGTGGTGGCCTACGACGACGCGGACGGCTCGGTGGCGGCCCGCGCGTGGTGGCTGCTCCGCTGGGCGGGTCACCCGGAGGTGGCGGTCCTCGACGGCGGTTACGCAGCGTGGACGGCCGAAGGTCACCCGGTGACCACGGAGGAGCCGCACCCGGAGCCGGGCGACATCACGGTCCGCCCGGGAGCGATGCCGGTCCTGAACGCGGACGAAGCGGCCGCCCTGGCCCGCGACGGTCTGCTCCTCGACGCCCGTGCAACCCCGCGCTACGCGGGCGAGACGGAGCCGGTCGACCCGCGCGCAGGCCACATCCCGGGAGCGGTGAACGCCCCGTTCTCGGCCCACGTGGGCGACAACGGCCGCTGGCGAGCCCCGGCCGAGCTGGCGGCGAGGTTCGCCGACCTGGGCCTGCGCCCGGGCGAGCCGGTGGGCGCGTACTGCGGTTCGGGGGTGACGGCGAGTTCGGTGGTCCTGGCCCTGGAGCTGGCGGGCCATCCGGGTGCGGGTCTGTACGCGGGCTCGTGGTCCCACTGGTCCCGTGACCCGAACCGCCCAGCAGCAACGGGCACCCTGCCAGGCTGACCCCCGCCCGGCGCGCGTTGCCGGAAACGTGGTCCCGCGACCCGCAGCACGCGGCGGTCACCGTCACCCTGCCGGGCTGATCCACGGATTCGCCCGATCGGCACTAGAGTCGATCGCATGTCGCCGGCCGTTGTTTGGGATCGTGGGCTGCTCGGTTATGACCTGGGGACCGATCACCCCTTCAACCCCGTGCGGCTGGAGCTCACCGTCCGGCTGGCCACCGAGCTCGGCGTGCTCGACGACGTCGAACTGCTCGTCCCCACCGGAGCCGGCGACGAGGAACTCCTCCGGATCCACGCCCCCGAGTACCTCGCCGCCGTGCGGGAGGCGCCGCTCGTCGGGTGGGATGTCGGGCATGGGCTCGGGACCTCCGACAACCCCGTCTTCTCCGACATGCACGACGCCTCCGCGCTCGTCGTCGGCTCCACGCTGCTCGCCGCCCGGAAGGTTGCCGAAGGGGAGGCGAAACGGGCCGTCAACATCGCCGGTGGGCTGCACCACGCCATGCGGGACCGGGCCGCGGGCTTCTGCGTCTACAACGACTGCGCCGTCGCCATCTCGTGGCTGCTCGACCACGGCTTCGAGCGCATCGCCTACATCGACACCGACGTCCACCACGGCGACGGCGTCCAGGCCGCCTTCTACGACGACCCCCGCGTCCTCACCATCTCGATGCACCAGCACCCCTTCACGCTCTGGCCCGGCACCGGCTACTCCGCCGAGACCGGCCGCGGAAAAGCGGACGGCACCTCCGTCAACGTCCCGCTGCCGCCGCGCACCAAAGACCCGGGGTGGCTGCGCGCCTTCCACGCCGTCGTGCCTTCGCTGCTCGCCGACTTCGAACCGCAGCTGCTGTTCACCCAGTGCGGCGTCGACTCCCACGAGGAAGACCCCCTCGCCGACCTCTCCCTGTCCGTCGACGGGCACCGCACCATCTACGCCACCCTGCGCGACCTCGCCGAGACCTACGCCGGCGGCAAGTGGATCGCCGTCGGGGGCGGGGGCTACCAGCTGATCCGGGTCGTCCCACGGTCCTGGACGCACCTCATCGCCACCGTCCTCGACCGGGACGTCGACCCGGCGACGCCGCTGCCGCCCGGGTGGGTCACCACCGTCACCAAGGCCGCGCCGCAGGCCGAGCTCCCGCGGGCCATGACCGACGACCGCGACACGGAGTTCAAGCCGTGGGGGGACGCCGAAGACGACCCGGTCGACATCGCCGTCCGGGACACCCGCCGCGCCGTCTTCCCGCTGCACGGCCTCGACCCGGACGACCCCAGGGACTGACGATGGCCGGACGGGACCCCTTCGACTACCCCCGCGACTGGGAGGCCGACGTCGTGCTGTCCGACGGCGGCACCGTCCACCTGCGCCCGGTCGTCCCGACCGACGCCGACGGCCTGGTCGCCTTCCACGCGAAGCTCTCCGAGCGCACCCGATACTTCCGCTACTTCGGCGCCTACCCGCGCATCCCCGAACGGGACCTCAAGCGCTTCTCCACGGTCGACCACCACGACCGGGTCGCGTTCGCCGCGTTCCTGGGCGACGACATCGTGGCCGTCGGCCGGTACGAACGGCTCGACCACGGGCCGTCGGCGGAGGTCGCGTTCGTCGTCAGCGACGCCCACCAGGGCCGCGGGCTCGGCTCGATCCTGCTCGAGCACCTCGCCGCGGCCGCCTCCGAATGCGGGCTGCGCCGGTTCGTCGCCGAGGTGCTCGCCGAGAACGCCGCCATGGTGCGCGTCTTCCGCGACGCCGGCTACCAGGTCAGCCGCGAGATCGAGGAAGGCGTGCTGCACCTGGAGTTCGACATCGACCCGACCGAGGAGTCCCTCGCCGTCGCGCGTTCGCGCGAGCAGGCGGCCGAGGCGCGCAGCGTGCACAACCTGCTGCACCCGTCCTCGATCGCGGTGATCGGCGCGTCCGCCGAGCCGGGCAAGGTCGGCCACGTCGCCTTCGTGAACCTCCTGGCCGCCGCGTTCACCGGCACGGTCTACCCGGTCAACCCGGAGCACCGCGCGATCCGCGGCGTGCGCGCGTACCCGTCGGTGCTCGACATCCCGGACCCGGTCGACCTGGCCGTCGTCGCGGTGCCCGCCGAGGCCGTCGAGTCCGTCCTGGACGCCTGCCTGGCCAAGGGCGTGAAGACGCTGCTGATCCTGTCCAGCGGCTTCGCCGAAGCCGGCCCGCACGGCCTGCACGCCGAGCTGCGGCTGGTCGGGGAGGCCCGGGCGCACGGCATGCGCGTGGTCGGCCCGAACGCGCTCGGCGTCCTCAACACCGCGCCCGGGATCCGGCTGAACGCCACGCTCGCCCCGCGCCTGCCCGGCCGCGGGCGCACCGGGTTCTTCTGCCAGTCCGGCGCGCTGGGCACGGCGATCCTCGCCGACGCCGAGGCGCGCGGGCTCGGCCTGTCGACCTTCGTCTCGGCGGGCAACCGCGCCGACGTCTCCGGCAACGACCTGCTCCAGTACTGGGAAACCGACCCGGACACCGACCTCGTCCTGCTGTACCTCGAGTCCTTCGGCAACCCGCGCAAGTTCGCGCGGCTGGCCCGCCGCCTCGCCCGGACCAAACCGATCGTCGCCGTCAAATCCGGGCGGCACGCGGTCCGGCCGCAGCTGGCGGCGACGTCGACGGAGATCGACGAGGCCAGCGTGCAGACGCTGTTCGAGCAGGCCGGGGTCGTCCGGGTGGAGTCGCTGGCGCAGCTGTTCGACACCGCGCTCGTGTTCGCCCACCAGCCGCTGCCCGCCGGGCCGCGGGTCGGCATCGTCGGCAACTCCAGCGCGATCGGGCTGCTGGCCGCCGACACCGCCCGGATGCAGGGCCTGCGGCTCGCCACGGACCCGGTGGACGTCGGCCCGCAGGCCGCGCCGGAGGAGTTCGCCAAGGCGGTCCGCGAGGCCCTCACCTCGCCGGAGACCGACGCGCTCGTCGTCGTGTTCGCGCCACCGGTGGCGATCCCGGGCACGGCGTACGCGCGCGCCCTGCGGGAAACCGTCGTCGAACTGGGGCAGCGCAAGCCGATCGTCTCGACGTTCCTCGCCGCCGAAGGCGTCCCGGACGAGCTCGCCGTGCTGTCCGCCGACGGCGTGCCGACGCGCGGGTCGATCCCGTCGTACCCGAGCCCGGAACGCGCGGTGAACTCCCTGGCCCGGGTCGTGCGGTACGCGGCGTGGCGGCAACGCCCGCAGGGCACCCTGGTGCGGCCGTCCGGCATCCACACCGAGCAGGCGCAGGGCATCGTGCGCGAGCTCCTCGAAACCGCCGGCGGCCGGACGACGTTGCTCTCGGACACCGAAGTCGTGCGGCTGCTGGCGTGCTACGGCGTCGACGTCGTCCCGTTCCGCATCGTGTCCACTGTGGACGAAGCGGTCACGGCGGCGGGCGAGCTCGGCTACCCGGTGACGCTCAAGGCCGTCGACGAACGGCTGCGCGGCCGTCCCGACCTCGCCGGGGTCCGGCTCGACCTGGCCTCCGAAGACTCCGTGCGCACCGCCTACGAGACGCTGCGCGAGGTGTCCGGCGACGACGAGGTGTACGTCCAGCGGATGGCGCCGAAGGGCCTGTCCTGCGTGATCGGGCTGCAGGACGACCCGTCGTTCGGCACGCTCGTGTCGTTCGGGCTGTCCGGGCTGGTCAGCACGCTGCTGGGCGACCGCGCGTACCGGGCCGTGCCGCTCACCGACGTCGACGCCGCGACGCTGCTGCGCGAGCCGCGGACGGCACCGCTGCTCACCGGCTACCGCGGCGACGAGCCGGCCGACCTCGCCGCCCTGCAGGACATGGTGCTGCGGGTGGCCGCGCTGGCCGAGGACAACCCGGAGGTGCGGTCGCTGGTGCTGGACCCGATCCTGGCCTCGCCGGACGGTGCCTTCGTCGCCAACGCCCGCCTGGTGCTGGGGGCGCCGCCGTCCCGTCCCGACACCGGCCCGCGCCGCCTGCGCGCCATCAACCCCCAGGATTGAGCATGACCGCGCTGACCGAGCTGCTGACCCGGCACACCGGCGACCTGCCCGGTGCGGTGGCGCTGGTGGCCCGCGGCGAGCAGGTCGAAGCCGCGGCCGTCGGCTCGGCCGACGCCGAGGGCACCGTGCCGATGGCGCGGGACTCGCTGTTCCGCATCGCGTCGCTCACCAAGCCGATCACCGCCGCGGCCGTCCTGCTGCTCGTCGACGACGGCGAGCTGGCCCTCGACGACCCGATCGCGCGGTGGCTGCCGGAGCTGGCCTCGCCGGTGGTCGTCCGCACGCCCTCCGGTCCGGTCGACGACGTCGTGCCCGCCGTCCGCCCGATCACCGTGGCCGACCTGCTCACCTTCCGCTGCGGGTACGGCCTCGCCGCCGACATGACGCTCCCGGCGGTCGACCTGCTGCTCCAGGTCCTCGGCCACCCGGCGGCGTCCCCGCGGGCGCTGTCGCCGGACGAGTGGCTGGCGGCGCTGGCGCAGGTGCCGATGCTGCGCCAACCCGGCGAGGCGTGGCTGTACAACACCGGCTCGGACCTGCAGGGCGTGCTGATTTCCCGCGTCTGCGGCCGTCCGCTGCCGCAGTTCCTGGCCGAGCGGCTGTTCGAGCCGCTCGGCATGGCCGACACCGGGTTCACCGTGCCGACCGCGGCGCTCGGCCGGTTCACCAGCGCCTACCGCCGCGGCGAGGAGGGGCTGCGGCTGATCGACTCGCCGGAGGGCCGCTGGAGCGCGCCGCCGCCGTTCCCGTCCGGGGCCGCGGGGCTCGTCTCGACGGCGGACGACCTGCTGGCGTACGCGAAGTTCCTGCGCGACGAGGGCACGGCGGGCGGTCACCGCCTGCTGACGCGCGAGTCGGTGCACCGCATGACGACCGACCACCTGACCCCGGCCCAGCGCCAGGCCGCCCGGCTGTTCCTGCACGGACAGGGCTGGGGGTACGGCGGTTCGGTCGACGTCGACCCGGCGGAACCCTGGGAGACGCCGGGCCGCTACGGCTGGGTCGGCGGCGCGGGCACGGCCCTGCACCTGGTCCCGTCGACCGGCACGATCTCGGTGCTGCTCACCCAAGTCGAGCTGACCAGCCCCGAGCCCACCTCGCTGATGACGGAGCTCTGGACCCACGCGGCGAGCTAGCCGGCGTACCTGGAGGGTCGGTTCACGCACCTGGAGGGTCGGCCCGCGAGCCGACTGCCCAGGTACGCGAACCGACTGCCCAGGTACGCGAGCCGACTGCCCAGGTACGCGAGCCGACCGCCCAGGTACGCGAACCGACCGCCCAGGTACGCGAGCCGGTTGTCAGGGTTCGCGGGCGAGGGAGTTGCCAAGGGTCAGGAGCTGGTGGGTGGCCGCGCCGAGCTGGAACTCCAGGCGCTTCGCCGCCGCGAAGTAGCGGTGCACGACGTGGTTGACGTCGATGCCCACCCCGCCGTGGACGTGCACCGCCGTGTGCGCCACCCGGTGGCCCGCTTCCGCCGCCCAGAACTTCGCCGTGGCCACCGCCTCCGCCGCCGGGACGCCCGACGAAAGCTGCCAGGCCGCCTGCAGCGTCGTCAGCCGGACCGCTTCGACGTCGAGGTAGGCGTCCGCCAGCCGCTGGCGGACCGCCTGGAATCCGCCGATGACGTGGCCGAACTGCCGGCGCTCGGCCGCGTAGGCCGCGGTCAGCTCCAGCGCCCGCTCGACCACACCGAGCTGCTGCGCGCACACCCCGGCCGTCCCGCGCAGGCGCAGCCACTCGCCGATGTCGCCCAGCGGAACTCCCGGCACTTCGGACAGCGACAGCAGCGCGGCGTCGGCGTGGTCGACCGTCTGCTGCGGCTGCACCGCCACCCCGGCCGCGGAAGCGTCGACCAGGAACACCTCGCCGGGCGTGGCGACCAGGAACCCGTGCGCGAACGCGGCGAACGGCACCGCCGTCCGCGAACCGGACACCCGGCCGTCGGAGGCCGTGAACCCGGACAGCGCCACGGCCAAGACGCGTTCGCCGCGCAGTACCGGCAGCACCCAGCGGTCCACCAGTTCGGGCGTGCCGAACTCCGCCAGCGCCGACGCGGCCATCGTGATGGACGTCAGGTACGGGACCGCGGCCACCGCGCGGCCGACCTCGGTCAGCACCGCGCACTGTTCGAGCAGCCCGAACCCGCCGCCGCCGAGCGACGACGGCAGCGCCGCGTCCAGCACGCCCGCCTGGCCGAGGGCCGTCCACGCGGCCGCGTCGAAGCCGCCGGTGCCGTGCGGGTCGTGGGTGGCCTTGTCGGCCAACAGCCGCCGGGTCAGCGTCGCGAGGTCGGCCGCCGCTTCGGAAGGGGTGAAGTCCATGTGGGGTGCTCCTAGCGCGTGACGGGCAGGCCGAGGGCGGTGGCGGCGATCATGTCCCGCTGGATCTCGTTGGTGCCGCCGCCGAAGGTGAGGATCAGCGCCGACCGGTGCAGCCGCTCGATCCGCCCGGCCAGCAGCGCTCCCGGCGAGCCTTCGCGGACGACGGCGGCCGAGCCGAGCACCTCCATCAGCAGCCGGTACGCCTCGATCGCGAACTCCGTGCCGAACACCTTCGTCGCCGACGCCTCGGCCGGGCCGAGCTCGCTCGCCGCGGCCGCCCAGGCGATCCGCCAGTTGCGCAGCTTCAGGTACTCCGCGCCGGCGTGCACCCGCGCCAGGTGCAGCCGCACCCACTCCTGCTCGATGGCGCCGGTTTCCTTCGCCCACTCCAGCACGTCGTTGAGGGCTTTGCGGATCGGGGCCGACGACGTCAGCGCGACGCGCTCGTGGTTGAGCTGGTTGGTGATCAGCGGCCAGCCCGCGTTCTCCTCGGCGACGCGCGCCGACACCGGCACGCGCACGCCGTCGTAGTAGGTCGCGCTGGTCCCGGCGCCCGCGACCGTGTGCACCTTGGTCCACGAAAAGCCGTCGGCGGAGGTCGGCACGATGAGGATCGACAGCCCGCGGTGCTTCTTCGCGTCCGGGTCGGTCCGGACCGCGAGCCAGACGTAGTCGGCGTACTCGATCAGGCTGGTCCACATCTTCTGCCCGCTGACGACGTACTCGTCGCCGTCGCGCTCGGCGCGCGTCCGCAGCGACGCGAGGTCGGTGCCGGCCTCCGGCTCGGAGTAGCCGATCGAGAAGTGCAGCTCGCCGGCGGCGATCTTCGGCAGGTAGAACGCCTTCTGGTCTTCGGTGCCGTAGCGCATGATCGTCGGGCCCACGGTGTTCACCGTGAGGAAGGGCACCGGCACCCCGGCGACGGCCGCTTCGTCGGTGAAGATCAGCTGGTCGAGCATCGAGCGGTCCTGCCCGCCGTACTCCTTCGGCCAGCCCAGCGCGAGCCAGCCGTCCTTGCCCAGCTGCCGGACGATCTCCTTGTACGCCAGGCCATCGCCGTATTCGCCGCCGCCCGACCGGAGGGCCGCCCGCCGGTCGGGCGTCATCAGCTCGGCGAAGTACTCACGAAGCTCCGCGGCCAGCGCGAGCTGCTCCGGCGTGTAGTCGATCCGCACCCGTCACCTCCACCCGGTCCGGCTCGTTGTGGTGCCGTACCGGCTCCCGGCGTTACAGTAGAACCTGTTCTAGTTGTACCAGGGCTCGAGCGGCGGAGGAAGCATGGAGATCGGCGTCGACCGGCTGCTGTGCGAGGCGAACGCGGTGTGCGTGGGGCTCGCCCCGGCCGTCTTCGACCTCGACGACGAGGAAGAACTGGTGATCCAGCCGGGTCCGGTGCCCGTCGACCAGGTAGAACGCGTTACCGTCGCCGTCAAAGGCTGTCCCAAGAACGCCCTGTTCATAACCAGTTAGCGCCGTTACTCGGAGGCTTGCCTAGAACGAGAACAGATTCTACTGTAGGCGCGAGATCCAGGACTCGACGAGGAGGTCCGCGGTGAGCTTGACCGGCAGGACGGCGATCGTCACGGGCGCCGCCGCGGGGCTGGGCCGGGCCGAGGCGCTCGCGCTCGCCGCCGGCGGGGCCACGGTGGTCGTCAACGACATCGGCGAGCCGAAGGACGTCGTCGCCGAGATCGAGGCGGCCGGCGGCAAGGCCGTCGCGGTCGCCGGCGACGTGGGCGACCGGGCCACGGCCGACGCGCTCACCGAAGCCGCGCTCGACCTCGGCGGTCTCGACATCGTGGTGAACAACGCGGGCGTGCTGCGCGACAAGATGCTGTTCTCGATGTCCGACGACGACTGGGACACCGTCCTGCGCGTGCACCTGCGCGGCCACTTCCTGTTGTCCCGCAACGCCGCCAAGCACTGGCGCGAGAAGTCCAAAGCGGACGGAAAACCGGTGTACGGGCGGCTGGTCAACACCGCCTCCGAGGCGTTCCTCATCGGCTCGCCCGGCCAGCCCAACTACGCCGCGGCGAAGGCGGGCATCACCGCGCTCACCATGTCGGCCGCCCGCGGCCTGGCCAAGTACGGCGTCCGCGCCAACGCGATCTGCCCGCGCGCACGGACGGCGATGACCGAGGGCGTGTTCGGTGCTCCTCCCGCCGAGGGTGCCGATCCGCTCTCGGTCGAGCACGTCGCCCCCTTCGTCGCCTACCTCGCCTCGCCCGCGGCCGAGCACGTCAACGGCCAGGTGTTCGTCGTCCACGGCGGCACGGTCTCGCTGGTCGAGGCCCCGCGGATCGAGCAGCGCTGGCGGCTCGACGAGCTCGAGACGTCCTTCACCACCTTCTTCGCCGACCGCGACCCCGGCCGGCTGTTCGCCGCCACCGAAATCCTGGGAGAGTCATGAGGCTGGACGGGAAGATCGCCCTGATCACCGGCGCCGCGCGCGGGCAGGGCGAGGCCGCCGCCCGCGCGTTCGTCGCCGAAGGCGCGAAGGTGGTCATCGCCGACATCCTCGACGACGAGGGCAAGCAGCTGGCCGCCGAGCTCGGCGAGCGGGCCGTCTACCAGCACCTCGACGTCGGTGACGAAGCCGGCTGGGCCGCCGCCGTCGAGCGGGCGACCACGGAGTTCGGCCAGCCGAACGTGCTGGTCAACAACGCCGGCATCCTCCATTTCTCGGAACTGGCGCAGACGACGCTGGCCGATTACGAACGCGTGATCCGGGTGAACCAGATCGGGGCGTTTCTCGGCATGCGCTCGGTCGTTGAACCGATGACCGCCGCCGGCGGTGGCTCCATCGTCAACGTGTCCTCTGTGGAGGGACTGGCCGGGATGCCCTACCTGATCGCCTACACCGCGAGCAAGTTCGCCATCCGCGGGATGACCAAGGTCGCCGCGATGGAGCTGGGCAAGAAGCGCATCCGCGTCAATTCGGTGCACCCCGGTGCGATCGACACCAAGATGGTCGAGACCGCGGCGGGCGGGCAGAAAGTCGACATGTCGTACGTCGGGAAGAAGGTCGCGCTCAAGCGGGTCGGGCAGCCGGAGGACATCGCCAAGCTGGTGTTGTTCCTGGCCAGCGACGAGAGCGCGTACTGCACGGGTGCGGAGTTCGTCGCGGACGGCGGGGCGACGGCGACCCACGCCCTCAACTTCTAGCCGGAACCGGCCGAAGAGCGTAGTGAACACCGCTAACGAAAAGCGGGCACCGGGTGTGGAGAAGACTCGGGGGTGAGTGACACGGGGAGGTCTGGGTGAGCGAGAGCACCGGCACGCTTCCGGGAACCGCGGCCCTGACCCAGGTCGGCCGCCTGGCGACGCTTTCCTGGGGAGTCCTGCGCGCGATCTTCAAACGGCCCTTCCAGGCCCGCGAGTGGATCCAGCAGTGCTGGTTCTTCGCCAGCGTCACGATCCTCCCGACGGCACTGGTCGCCATTCCGTTCGGCGCGGTGATCGCCCTGCAGCTCGGCTCGCTGACCGCGCAGATCGGCGCCCAGTCGTTCACCGGCGCGGCCAGCGCGCTGGCCATCGTGCAGCAGGCCAGCCCGCTGATCACCGCGCTGCTGGTCGCCGGCGCCGGCGGCAGCGCGGTCTGCGCCGACATCGGCGCCCGCAAGATCCGCGAAGAGATCGACGCCATGGAGGTCCTCGGCGTCAACCCGATCCAGCGGCTGATCGTGCCGCGGGTGCTCGCCGCGATGGTCGTTTCGGTGCTCCTGAACGGCTTGGTCAGCGTGGTCGGCGTGCTCGGCGGCTACTTCTTCAACGTCGTCCTGCAGGGCGGCACGCCGGGTGCGTACCTGGCCAGCTTCAACGCGCTGGCCCAGGTGCCGGACCTCTGGATCAGCGAGATCAAGGCGCTGCTGTACGGGTTCGTCGCCGGGGTCGTCGCCGCCTTCCGCGGGCTGAACCCGGCGGGCGGGCCGAAGGGCGTCGGCGACGCGGTCAACCAGGCCGTCGTGATCACGTTCCTGCTGCTGTTCCTGATCAACGTCGTGCTCACCGCGATCTACCTGCGGATCGTCCCGCCGAAGGCGATGTGATGACCGCCGAACCGCTGGACGCCGACCGGACGCTCGAGTACCTCGCGCGCCCGGGCCAGAGCCTGGAAGGCCTCGGCAAGCAGCTGGCGTTCGCGGCGAAGGCGCTCGCGTGGTCGCCGCGCACGATCCGCCGCTACCGCCGGGAAACGCTGCGGCTGCTCACCGAAGTCTGCTTCGGCACCGGCGGCCTCGCGGTCATCGGCGGCACGCTCGGCGTGATGATCGGGATGACGCTGTTCACCGGCCTGATCGTCGGTCTCCAGGGCTATTCCGCGCTCAACCAGCTCGGCACGGCGGCGCTCACCGGGTTCATCTCCGCCTACTTCAACACCCGCGAAGTCGCGCCGCTTTCGGCGGGACTCGCCCTGAGCGCGACCGTCGGCTGCGGCTTCACCGCCCAGCTCGGCGCCATGCGCATCTCCGAGGAGATCGACGCGCTGGAAGTCATGGGCGTGCCGAGCATGCCGTACTTGGTGACCACCCGGGTGCTCGCCGGCGTCGCGGCGGTGATCCCGCTGTACGCGGTCGGCCTGCTGTCGAGCTACTTGGCGTCCCGGCAGATCACCATCTGGCTCTACGGCCAGTCCGCGGGCACCTACGACCACTACTTCACGCTCTTCCTGCCACCGGGCGACGTCCTCTGGTCGTTCGGGAAGGTGATCGTGTTCAGCGTGCTCGTGATCCTTTCGCATTGTTACTACGGCTTCAACGCGAGTGGTGGCCCGGCCGGTGTAGGCGTCGCGGTCGGTCGTGCGGTGCGGACGTCGATCGTGCTGATCTCGGTGCTCGACTTCTTCCTCAGCCTGGCGATCTGGGGCGCGAACACCACGGTGAGGATTTCCGGATGAGGCGCGAGCTCCGGCAGCGGCTCCGGTACCAGGTGCTGGGGCTGGTCTTCCTGCTCGTCGCCGCGTTGTTCATCGCGCTCACGCTCGCCGTCTACCACAAGGCGTTCACCCCGGTGACGCTCGTGAAGCTCGAAACCGACCGCGTCGGCAGCCAGCTGCGCACCGGCGGCGACGTCAAGGTCCGCGGCATGCTCGTCGGCGAGGTCCGCTCGGTGCTGGCCAAGGGCGACCACGCCGAGCTGGAGCTCGCGCTGGACCCGGACAAGACCCACGTCATCCCGAAGAACGTCTCCGCCCGGCTGCTGCCGAAGACGCTGTTCGGCGAGCGGTACGTCGCCCTGCAGCTGCCCGAGAAGCCGGCCGGCCCGATCGGCGCCGGTGACGTCATCCCGCAGGACCGCAGCAGCGCGGCCATCGAGCTGCAGAAGGTCCTCGACGACGTGCTGCCGCTGCTGCAGGCGGTTCAGCCGGAGAAGCTGTCGAGCACGCTGACGGCGGTGGCGACCGCGCTCGACGGCCGCGGCAAGCAGCTCGGCGAAACCCTGGCCGGGCTGTCGGACTACCTCGGCAAGCTCAACCCGTCGCTGCCGGACGTCAAGGCCGACATCACCGGCCTCGCGAACGTCGCCGGCACCTACGACAAGGCGGCCCCGGACCTGCTGCAGGCCCTGTCGGACCTGACGACGACGAGCCGGACGATCGTCGACCAGCGCGCGAAGCTGAGCGACCTCTACGCCACGGTCACCGCGGCTTCGGTGGACCTCACGAGCTTCCTGCAGGTCAACGAGGACAACCTGATCCGGCTCACCACCGCCGTCCAGCCGACGCTGGACGTCCTCGCGAAGTACGCGCCCGAATACCCGTGCCTGCTGCGCCAGCTCGCCGAGTCGGTGCCGCGGGCGGAACTGGCGTTCGGCAAGGGCACCGCGCACCCGGAGGTCAGCCGGGTCACCATCGAGTTCGCCGCCAGCCGCGGCAAGTACCTCCCCGGCGTCGACGAGCCGAAGTACGAGGACAAGCGCGGCCCGCGCTGCTACCCGCAGGTGCCGAAGCCGGGCGTGTGGCCGCAGTACCCGCCGGACGGCGCGATCAGGGACGGCTCCAGCAAACCCGCACCGCCGAAGTACCCGCCCGAGACGCTGCCCGCCGGCGGTGGGGCGGTCGGTGGCGACGGCACGATCGTCGGGTCGGCCTACGAGAACGACCTGATCGACCTGCTCGCCTCGCCCGCGCTCGGCACCGCGCCGGGTGCCGTGCCCGGCTGGGCCGGCCTGCTCGTCGGGCCGCTCTACCGCGGGGCGGAGGTGGAGCTGAAGTGAGGACTTTCGTTCCGTCCCTGCTCAAACTCGGGATCTTCGCGGTCGTCACCGTGCTGCTCACCGGCGTCCTGGCGGCCACGATCGCGAACACGAACTTCGGCGAGACATCCGGGTACCTGGCGAAGTTCACCGACGCGTCGGGACTGAAGGAAGGCGACGACGTCCGGATCGCCGGGGTCAAGGTGGGCCAGGTCGACGCGATCGAGGTCGTCGAAGGCGAGCGGAACCTCGCCCAGGTCCGGTTCGACGTCGAGCGGACCTACCGGCTGCCGGAGACGGTGACCGCGACGATCAAGTACCGCAACCTCGTCGGCCAGCGCTACCTCGCGCTCGGCACCGACGTCCCCGGCGATCGCCCGTTGCCCGACGGCGGCACGATCCCGCCCGAGCGCACGAAACCCGCGCTCAACCTGACCGTGCTCTTCAACGGGTTCAAGCCGCTGTTCAAGGCGCTGAGCCCGAAGGACGTCAACCAGCTCTCGGCCGAGATCATCAGCGTCTTCCAGGGCGAGGGCGGCACGATCACCAGCCTGCTGCAGCACACCGCGTCCCTGACGAGCGCGATCGCGAGCAAGGACCGGGTGATCGGCCAGGTGATCGCCAACCTGAACACCGTCCTCGGCACGGTCAACGCCCACGGCGCCCAGCTCGGCGACCTCGTCGAGCAGACCCAGAAGCTGGTCAGCGGGCTGGCCGAGCAGCGCAAGCCGATCGGGGACGCGGTCAGCGCGCTCGGCGACCTCGCCGTGTCGACCACGGGCCTCTTGGCCGACGCGCGCCCGGCGCTCAAGGACGACGTGGTCCAGCTCGGCGTGCTCTCGCAGCACCTCGGCGACTCGGGGGTGCTGCTCAACCACCTGCTCGAGGTGCTGCCGGGCAACCTGCAGAAGTTCACCCGGACGCTGAGCTACGGCAGCTGGTTCAACTACTACCTGTGCGGGATCACCGGCACCATCGGCATTTCCTCGCTGGACATCACGCTGCCGATCATCCCCATTCCCGGCACCCAGCGCGCGGAGAGGTGTGGTCCGTGAAGCCGCTGAAGGAACGCAACCAGGCCGCGGTGGGCGCGGTCGCGCTCGTGCTGATCGTGCTCGTCACGGCCACGACGTACTTCTCCGACCAGCTCCCGTTCTTCGGCAACGGCACGACGTACTCGGCGTACTTCGGCGAGTCCGCCGGGCTCGCGCCGGACAACGAGGTCGAGGTCGCCGGCGTCAAGGTCGGCACGGTGTCGTCGGTGCAGCTGGCAGGCAAGCAGGTGCTCGTCCGGTTCCGCGTCAAGGACGTCCGGGTCGGTGACGCGACGACGGCGTCCATCGAGATCAAGACGCTGCTGGGGGAGAAGTACCTCGCGCTCGACCCGAAGGGCGGCGGCGCGCAGGAGCCGGACCAGACGATCCCGCAGGCCCGCACGCGCACGCCGTTCCAGCTGCAGGACGCCTTCGACCAGCTGTCGACGACGGTCGGCGACATCGACACGAAGCAGCTCGCGGACAGCTTCAACGCCCTCTCCGACAGCCTCAAGGACAGCCCGCAGTACCTGAAGGACACGCTCTCCGGGCTGTCGTCGCTGGCTCGCACGGTCTCGTCCCGCGACGCCGACCTCCACACGCTGCTGGCCAACACGAGCCAGGTCTCGAAGACGCTGTCCGACCGCAACGCCCAGCTCCAGCGCGTGATCAGCGACGGCAACCTGCTGCTCACCGAGCTGCAGAACCGCAAGGCGGCCATCACCGCGCTGCTCACCGGCACCCAGCAGCTTTCGCAGCAGCTCACCGGGCTCGTGCAGGACAACCGCGCGCAGCTGAAACCCACGCTGGACAAGCTGGGCAAGGTCACCGACATCCTGCAGCGCAACCAGGGCAACCTCGACCAGAGCCTGCGGCTGATGGCGCCGTTCGCCCGCGTCGGCGCGAACGCCACCGGCAACGGCCGCTGGTTCGAAGGCTACCTGTGCGGGCTGCTGCCGCCGACGATCACCGCGGCCGGGCTGCACATCAACCCCGAAGGCTGCACCCCGCCGATCGCGGCGCCGAACCAGGGGGTGGGCCGCCGATGACCATCCACACCGCCCGCGGCCGCAGCCTGGTGACCTGGCTGGCTTTCGCGTGCGTCCTCGCGCTGATCGTCACCGCCGGGCTGTACCTGGTGTTCCGGTCGTCGAACGGCACGAAGCTTTCCGCCTACTTCGGCAAGACCGTCGGCCTGTACGCCGGTTCGTCGGTGCGGGTGCTCGGCGTGCCGGTCGGCCAGGTCACCGACGTCACGCCCGAGGGCGACGCCGTGCGCGTGGACATGCAGGTCGACGACGTGCAGCTGCCGGCGGGCGTCGGGGCGGTCGTCGTCGCGCCGAGCCTGGTCAGCGACCGGTACGTCCAGCTGACCCCGGCCTACGACAGCGGCCCGGTCCTCGCGTCGGGCACGGTCCTGCCGCGTGACCGCACGGCGACGCCGGTCGAGCTGGACGACCTGTATTCGAGCCTGGACAAGCTGTCCACGGCCCTGGGCCCGAACGGTGCCAACAAAAACGGTGCGCTGTCCGGCGTCCTGGACACCGCCGCGAACACGCTGAAGGGCAACGGCGCTTCGCTGAACTCGACCGTCGGGCAGCTCGCCGAGCTGGCGAAAACCCTGGACGGCTCGAAGGACGACCTGTTCTCGACCGTGCAGAACCTGAACTCCTTCACCGGTGCCCTGGCCCAGAGCGACCAGCAGCTCAACGAGTTCTACGGCCGCGTCGCCGACGTCAGCCAGTTCCTCGCCGCGGATTCTTCCGACGTCGGCGCCGCACTGCAGTCCCTCGGCGGGGCGCTCGGGGACGTCCAGCAGTTCGTCAACGACAACAAGACAGTGTTGGAGTCCAATGTGGACAAACTGGCCTCGCTGTCGAAGGTCCTGGTCGACCAGCGCGCCGCGCTCGCCGAGGTGCTCGACATCGCGCCGACCGGCGCCACGAACTTCATCAACTCCTACGACGCGGCGTCCGGCACCATCGCCGTCCGCGACAACCTGAACGAGCTGACCAACCCGCCGATCCTCACGGTGTGCCGCCTGATCAGCTCGTTCACGCCGAAGGAGGTGCCGGACGCGCTGGGGAACATCTGCAAGCAGCTGGCCCCGGTCCTGGACGGCGTTCTGAAACTGCCGACCGTCCCGCAGGTGCTGAACTCGCTGCAGAACGGGACCCTGCCGCCGTTGCCGCTCCCGCTGGTCGACGTGATGGAGCAGCTTTCGGGGGGTGCGAAGTGAAGCGGTTCGCGGGGGTGCTCGCCGGGCTGCTCGTGCTGGCGGGCTGCAGCGACGGCGGGTTCAACGGCCTCTACGGCACGCCGCTGCCGGGCGGCGCCGACGTCGGCGACCACCCGTACCACGTCACCGCGTTGTTCACCGACGTCCTCGACCTGGTGCCGCAGTCGAGCGTCAAGGTCAACGACGTCGCGGTCGGGCGCGTCGACAAGATCAGCCTGACGCCGGACACGCGCTCGGCGCTGGTGGCGATGACGGTCAACGGCGACATCGCGTTGCCCGCGAACGCCCACGCCGAGCTGAAGCAGTCTTCGCTGCTGGGCGAGAAGTTCGTCGAGCTGAGCGTGCCGACGGCCGAGCCGGCCGCCGGCCGCCTCGGCGAAGGCGGCCGGATCCCGCTCGGGCGCACCAACCGCAACCCCGAGGTCGAGGAGGTGCTCGGCGCGCTTTCCCTGCTGCTCAACGGCGGCGGCGTCGAGCAGATCCAGAAGATCAGCCACGAGCTCAACGACGCACTGTCCGGTAACGAGCCGGAAATCCGGGCCCTGCTGTCCCGGGTGGACGAACTCGCCACCCAGCTCGACGGGCACAAGACCGAGATCCTCCGCGCGATCGACGGCCTCGCGAAGCTCTCGAAGACGTTGACCGGCCAGACGCAGAACCTGACGAACGCGCTGGACAATCTGGCGCCGGGGCTGAAGGTCGTCACCGACCAGCGCGACCAGCTCGTGGGCATGCTGAACGCGCTGAACACGCTGTCCGGGGTCGCGGTGGACACCGTGTCGAAGAGCCGCGACCAGCTGGTCGCGAACCTGCGGGCGCTGCAGCCGACGTTGACCAAGCTCGGCGAAGCCGGGGCGAACCTGCCGAACGCGCTGCAGATCCTGCTGACGTACCCGTTCCCGGACTACGCGGGCAACGTCATCAAGGGCGACTACGCGAACGTCGAGGCGAACGTGAACCTCGACCTGGACACGCTGATCTCGAACTTCACGAACTCGTCCCAGCCGCCGATCGCCCTGCCGTCCGGGCCGCCGTCGACCGTCGCGCCGCCACTGCCGCTGCCCGACCTGGGAACGGTCCCGCCGGCCGCCGGCCCGAACCTGCTGGGCGGGCTGCTCGGCCTGATCGGCGGTGGCCGGTGACCCGCAGGATCCGGATCCAGCTGTTCGCGTTCGTCGTCATCGCGGTGGTTTCGGTCGTCTACGCCGGCGGCCGGTACGCCGGGCTGGACCGGCTCTTCGGCCACCGCGGCTACGTCGTCACCGCGCAGCTGACCGACTCCGGCGGCATCTTCGTCAACTCCGAAGTCGCCTACCGCGGGGTCACGGTCGGCCGGGTGACGTCGATGACGCTCACCGAACACGGCGTCGACGTCGCCCTCGACATCGACGCGGGCGCACCCGACATCCCGGCCGACGCGCACGCGCAGGTGGCGAACCGCTCGGCGGTGGGCGAGCAGTTCGTCGACCTGCTGCCCCTGCATAACGGCGGACCGTTCCTGCAGGACGGGTCCGTGATCACCGCGGACCGGACATCGCTGCCGCCGTCGCCGGACACGGTGCTCACCCACCTCGACGACCTCGTCGCGAGCGTGCACCCGGAGTCGCTGCGGACGGTCGTCGACGAGACGTACAACGCGTTCGCGGGTGCGGGGCCGCAGCTGCAGCAGCTGCTGGACAGCACGGGTTCGCTGACGGCGGTGGCCGCGCAGTACGTGCCGCAGACGCAGGGGTTGCTCGCCAATTCGCGGATCGTGCTCGGCACCCAGGAGCGCCAGGCGGCGAACATCACCGACTTCGCTTCCGGTCTTCGCACGATCGCCGGGCAGCTGAAGAAGTCCGATCCGGACCTGCGGCGGGTGATCGCGCAGGCCCCGCAGCTGAGCAGGCAGATCAGCGACGTGCTGGCGGCGTCCGGCACCGACCTGGGGGTGCTGTTCGCGAACCTGCTGACCACGGCGCAGATCACGACGTCCCGGAAGGACTCGATCGAGGAGCTGCTGGTCGCGTACCCGATCATCTCGGCGTTCTCGCCGTCGACGTCCCCGGACGGCACGGGCCACCTGGGCGTGGTGTTCAACTTCTTCGACCCGGCTTCGTGCACGAAGGGGTACGAGGGGACGAAGCAGCGTCCGGCCAACGACGTCTCGGAAGCCCCGGTCAACCTGAACGCCTACTGCGCCGAGCCGCCCGGGAGCCCGACGGGGGTGCGCGGGGCGCAGAACGCGCCTTATGCGGGGAAACCGCCCGCGATTCCCGCGGCGCCCCAGCAGCAGGCTTCTTCGGCGCCGCAGCAGTTGCCGGGGATGCTGAGTTTGCTCACGGGACCGTCGTCCGGTGGGCTGGGCCGGTTGCTGGGCGCGCCGTGAAGGTGCTGGCCGTAGCCGCGGTGCTGTCGGTACTGGCGGCGGCGTTCGCGGGCTGGTCCTGGTGGCGGGCGGCGTCGGACGACTCGTCCGCGCGCGGCCGTTCCCGCGACGAGGTCCTGGCGGCAGCGGGCCCGGAGCTGGTCACGTTGAACACGATCGACTACCGAACAGCAGCGGCGGACGTGGACCGCTGGCTGGCGGCGGCGACGGGCCAGTACGCCAAGGACCTCTCGGGCGATCGCCAGCTGCAGATCGACCGCGCTGGTGCGTCTCGGACGGTGTCCTCGGCCTCCCTGGTCCAGGCGGCGGTGACGGAGATCGATCCCGCACGCGGGTCGGCGCGTCTGCTGGCGGTGCTGGACGTCCGCGTGTCGACGGCAGGTTCACCGGCATCGCCCCGCATGAACCGGTTGACGGTGGACGTGTCGCGGTCTCCGTCGGGGTGGAAGATCGCCGGGGTCCAGGCGGCGGGGTCATGACCCGGGTGCTGGTCGTGGTGGTGGCGCTGGCCTTGGGTTGCACCGTTTGGTTCGGCATCGAAGCGGCTTCGCTGTCCCCGGGGGACAATCTCGCTTTGGTGGACCAGTCGGCCACTTCCGAGGTCTCGTCGTCGGTGAGTGACGCAGTGAAGGCGGTGTTTTCGTACGACTACGCGAATCTCGCGCGCACGGAGAGGGCGGCTGCGGACGTCTTGACGGGAGACGCGGTCAGGCAGTACCAGACCCAGTTCGCTGCGGCCCGGACGCGGGCCACGGCGGAGAAGCTGACCCGGACGACAACGGTCCGGGCGATCGGTGTCCGGTCGTTGCGGGGGGACACGGCGGACCTGCTGCTGTTTTTGGACCAGCAAACGGTGACGGCGAGCGGGGGAGCGCCGACGTCCTCGGTGGCGCAGCTGGCGGTGACGGCGAAGCGGGTGGACGGCCGCTGGAAGCTGGCCAACCTGACGGCGCTTTGACCGTCCCGTGATCGCCGGTACTCCGCGACCGTCGTGTCGTGCCGGTGAAGAACGACGAGACGCGTGCGCTGCCCGCTGCCGACGAACTGCTCCGGGCCCTGTTCGGGAGGGAGATCCGCACGGTCGCCCAAGGGCGGCCGAACACCGTGGCCAAGATCAGCGGCGGAGTCGTGAGAGTGCTGACCGGGCGCTCTCCGGCCGGGCAGCCGGTCGAAGTCGCCGACGTGCAGAACGGCCTGGACCTGCTCGCCGCCCGCGGTTCGGTCCGGGTGTCGGTCGAAGAGCTGGGGCACCGCAGCTCGTTCATCGGCGCGGTGCTGGCCACGCTGCCCGGGACGAGCACGACTTCGAGGCCGCCGGTCGTCACCCTGCACGAACCGCCGGACGAGGAAGTCGCGGACGACCCGCAGTTCGGCGAGCTGGACACGCTCGCCCAGGTCAAGGTCCGCACCGAGCAGGCGAGACTGCGCCGTCTCCTCACCGGCGGACAGCCGCTCGCGGAATGCGCCTTGTGCGGCATCGCTTATCCCGTCGAATTCCTCGTCGCCGCGCACATCAAGAAGCGAGCGGTCAGCAGTGACACCGAACGCCGCGACTTCCGCAACATCGCGATGCTCGCGTGCAGCCTGGGGTGTGATGCCCTCTACGAATCAGGGTGGGTCACCGTCGACGCGAGCGGAACCGTTCGCGCCCACGTGCCGGACGATCTCCCGGCCGGCGGGCTCCGGGGCCGGTTAACGGACCTGGCGGGTCGGCCGTGCGGCGCTCACTCGGCGGCTTCCGAGCCGTACTTCGCCTGGCATCGCCACGCGGTGTTCCGCGGCGGAAGCTGAGAGCCGTCAGCCGTCCCAGACTCCCGCGCCCTGGCGCAGCACCTCGACCCCGGACGGCGCCGCCACCGGCCACAGCTCCACCACGTACCGGTAGTGCTCCCCGAACTCGTGCTCGTTCCACGTCACCGCAGGCGGACCAGCCGGCACATACGAAACCCGAGCCCGGTACAACCCGGGCGGCACCGAAAAGTCCCGCTCCTGCGACGGATAATCCGCAGGCCCGGAGATCACCAACCGCCCGCTCGGAACCGCCAGATCCGCCTCCACCACGTGCTCGGCGGAAGGCGGCAACTCAGGCGGGGAAGCAACCACCGAAACCGAAGACTCGACCACGTCCGACCGGGCCGTCGCGATCGCGATCCCGCCGGATTCCGCCCCGATCCGGTGAAACTCCACCGCGGCCGGCGTCCACCCGCTGCCCGTCAGCCGCACCCCCGAATCACGGATGGTGAACTGCCGCTGGTCGGCGTGGACGACGAGGTGCACACCAAGCACCCTAGCCAGGACCCGGCCCGAAATGGTATCGACACCGGGTTTAGCGTTGACGGCATGACCACTGCTTCCGTCGACGTCGACACGGCCCGCAGCGACTACGCGGCCCTGGTCGGCCGAGGCCTCTCCCTGGACATCACCCGCGGCAAGCCGTCCCCCGAGCAGCTCGACCTCTCGAACGCGCTGCTCTCCCTCCCGGGCGACGGCACCTTCAAGGCCGAGGACGGCACCGACGTCCGCAACTACGGCGGCCTCAACGGCCTGCCCGAGCTGCGCCGCATCTTCGCGCCCGCGCTGCAGGTGCCCGCCGGGCAGCTGCTCGCCGCCGGGAACTCGAGCCTCGAGCTGATGCACGACGCCGTCGTCCAGGCGCTGCTGAGCAAGCTGCCCGGTGCCGAGCGCCGGTGGGCCGACGAGCCGCAGGTGAAGTTCCTCGCCCCGGTCCCGGGCTACGACCGCCACTTCGCGCTCACCGAGCGCTTCGGCATCGAGCTCGTGCCGGTCGCGATGACCGACGAGGGCCCGGACATGGACGTCGTCGAGACGCTGGTCGCCGAGGACCCGGCCGTCAAGGGCATCTGGTGCGTCCCCAAGTACAGCAACCCCACCGGGATCACGTTCAGTGACGACGTCGTCCGGCGGCTCGCCACCATGCGCACCGCGGCGCCGGACTTCCGGATCTTCTGGGACAACGCCTACGCCGTGCACCACCTCACCGAAGCCGAGCCGGAGCTGGCCGACGTCCTGGCCCTGGCCACCGAGGCCGGCAACGCCGACCGCGTCTTCGTCTTCGGCTCCACCTCGAAGATCACCCTCGCCGGGGCCGGCGTCGGCTTCTTCGGCGCGTCCGAGGCCAACCTCGCCTGGTGGACCGCGAACACCGGCAAGCGCACGATCGGCCCGGACAAGGTCAACCAGCTGCGCCACGCGCACTTCCTCACCGACGAAGCCGGCGTCCGCGCCCACATGCGCAAGCACGCCGAGATCATCGGCCCGAAGTTCGCGGCCGTCGACCGCATCCTCACCGAGGAGCTGGCGGACCTGGCGTCCTGGACCAAGCCGACCGGCGGGTACTTCATCACGCTGACCGTCCCGCAGGGCACCGCGAAGGAGGTCGTGCGGCTGGCCAAGGAGGCCGGGGTCGCGCTGACCCCCGCTGGGGCGACGCACCCGCAGGGCAACGACCCGGCCGACGCCGTCATCCGGATCGCGCCGACCTTCCCGAAGCTGGCCGAGGTCGAAGAGGCCGTCCGCGCGCTGGCCGTGTGCGTCCGGCTCGCCGTCGCGCAGCGCGGCTGACCAGGGCAAACCGAACTCGATCAAAAATTTTCCCGTTTTGACCGAGCCGGGGGACGCCCAGGTACGTATGACCGGTGGGTGAGGTGGACGAACTCGTCACGAGAGGACGTCCCCCGGTGTTCGGAAAACGCTACACAGAGCAGCTGATCGAGCGCAGCGCGGAGAACGCGACCGACCGCCGCCGCTTCCTCAAGGCTGCGGGAGCGGCGGGACTCGGCGTCGCGGGTGCCGGCGCGCTCGGCACGGCGCTGTCGCTGGGCCTCGGCTCGGCCGGTGCCACGTCGCAGTACGGGCAGGGAGGTGACGCGGCGAAGGAGGCGGCGAGCGACGCCGCCGTGCTCAACTTCGCGCTGAACCTCGAGTACCTCGAGGCGAACCTGTACTCGTTCGCGGTCTACGGCTACGGGCTGAACGAGAAGTACGTCAACGGCATCGGCAACCTGGGCAAGGCCAACGGCGGCCACGCGGTGAAGTTCAAGAGCGAGCACACCAAGCAGATCGTCCAGGAGATCGCCGGCGACGAGGTCGCCCACGTCAACTTCCTCCGCAAGGCGCTGGGCAAGGCCGCCGTCGCGCAGCCGGAGATCGACTTCCAGAACAGCTTCACCGCGGCGATGCAGGCCGCGGGCGTGATCAAGCAGGGCCAGACGTTCGACCCGTTCGGCAGCGAGAACAACTTCCTCCTCGCCGCCTACCTGTTCGAGGACGTCGGCGTGTCCGCCTACAAGGGCGCCGCCCCGCTGGTCAACAACAAGACGTTCCTCGACGCGGCCGCGGG
Source organism: Amycolatopsis sp. lyj-23 (assembly GCF_046549135.1). NCBI lineage: Bacteria > Bacillati > Actinomycetota > Actinomycetes > Pseudonocardiales > Pseudonocardiaceae > Amycolatopsis > Amycolatopsis sp. lyj-23. The sequence continues at coordinate 290,278 of NZ_JAJPWN010000005.1, forward strand.
CATCATGGCCGTCGAGGCCTACCACGCCGGGATCGTGCGGTCGGCGCTGTTCGAGCGCGGCCTCGGGGACATCACGAACAAGATGTCCGACGCCCGCGACAGCCTCGACGGCAAGGCCGACGACGACGAAGGCGTCCTCAAGGACGGCAAGGCGAACCTCGTGCCGGCCGACGCCAACGGCATCGCCTTCGGGCGGTCCGCCGAGCGCGTGCTCAACATCGCCTACCTCAACCCGGACAAGGTGTCCTCGGGTGGGTTCTACCCGCGCGGCTTGAACGGCGACATCGCCACCAGCGGTGCGAAGGAGAAGTAGGCACCGCGTGCCGCCGTCACGGTAACGTCGACGACGGCGGCACGCGGGAGTCGAGGGGGCGCGAAGTGCGGGTAGTGGTGGCGGGCGGCGGGATTTCGGGCACGGTCACGGCGATGGCGCTCAAGCTCGCCGGCCACGACCCCGTCGTGTACGAGGCCCATCCCGCGGGCGGCGACGACGCCGGCGCGTTCCTCACGATCATGCACAACGGCATGGACGCCCTGCGCGCGATCGGCGCCGACGGGCCGGTGATCGACGCCTCCTTCGCCGCGCACGGTGTCGAGCTCGTTGCGTCGACGGGGGAGACCGTCGGGCGGCGCGAGTTCGACACCGAAGGCCTCGACGCCCCGCGCACCCTGACCCGCGCGACGCTCTACCGCGTCCTGCAGGACGAGGCGGCGCGGCGCGGTGTCCCGCTGGAGCGCGGCAAACGGCTGGTGGGCGCGCAGCCCGGCCCGGACGGGATCACGGCGGAGTTCGCCGACGGCACCACCGGAACGGGTGACGTGTTGGTCGGCGCGGACGGGTTGCGCTCAGTGGTCCGGCGGCTGATCGACCCGGCGGCGGACGAGCCTCGCTACACCGGGCTGACCGTCGTGTACGGCTACACGCGGGCGGGCGGGCTGCCCGCCGCGCCCGGGATCTACCGGATGGTCCGCGGCAGCCGGGCGGCCTTCGGGTTCACCACGGACCCGGACGGCGCCACGTTCTGGTTCGCCCGCATCCCGGACGCCGAACGGTCCCGCGAGGAGATCGCGGCGGTCACACCGGCGGGCTGGCGCGAGTTCGCGCACGCGGCGTTCGACGGCGATCCGTTGCCCTGCGCGGAAATCATCGCGGCGACCGGCGACGAGGTCTTCGGCGGCCACTCCTACGACGTCCCGGAGACACGGGTGTGGTCGACACCGCAGATGGTCCTGGTCGGCGACGCGGCCCACGCGGCCTCCCCGGCGGCCGCCCAGGGCGCCTCGATGGCCGTGGAGGACAGCGTGGTCCTCGCGCAGTGCCTGCGCGACCTACCGGACCCCGCCTCGGCGTTCGCGGCGTACGAGGGGCTGCGGCGCGAGCGGGTGGAGAAGCTGGTCGCGGCGAGCGCCGGCCAGGACGTCGGCGAGGAGAGCGGCTGGCTGTACGCGCACCACATCGACTGGGACGCGAAGATCACCGCCTAGCCCCGCCCAAGCGCCCCAAGGCGGCCTTGGTTGCGTTGAGTCAGCACTGCGGCGCGAAGCGCCTCCGTTGAGGGTGGCGGTGGGGGCATGGATGGAGCACCGAAGGCCGCCTTCGTTGCGTCTCACGCACCGAAGGCCACATTGGGGCGCTTCAGTGCAGGTCCCTCAGCGGGCCGAACGACCGCCGCAGGAGTCGCGGATCACCAGTTTCGTCGGCAGCAGCACCGGTTCCGGGGCCGCCGCGTTCTCGAGCATCGCCAGCAGCGCGCCCGCCGCCGCCGTGCCGAAGCCCGGTTTGTCCTGGGCCACCGTCGTCAGCGCCGGGTCCACCAGGGACGCCACCTCGATGTCGTCGAACCCCACCACGGCCAGGTCCGCCGGCACCCGCAGCCCGGCCGCGCGGGCCGCCAGCAGGGCGCCGACCGCCATCTCGTCGCTGGCCGCGAACACCGCCGTCGGCGGGTCCTTGCGGGCCAGGAGCCGCCGCATGCCGACGAACCCGCTTTCGCGGTAGAAGTCGCCGCCGACCACGAGGTCCTCGGTCACCGGCAGCCCGGCTTCGGCCAGCCCGCGGCGGTAGCCCTCGGTGCGGGCGGCCGCCGGCGCGTTGCCGCGGGGGCCGGTGATCGTCGCGATCCGGCGGTGGCCGAGGGCGGCCAGGTGCCGGACGGCTTCCGCCGCGCCCCCGGCGTTGTCCGAGGTCACGTGGGTGGCCCGCGGGCCGGACAGGGCGACGTCCAGCGCGACGCACGGCAGCCCGGACTGGGCGAACGCGGTGAACGCGTCGGCGTCCGTCCCGCTGTCGATGAGCACCAGCCCGGCCAGGTGGTGGCGCCGGGTCATGCTCACGTAGCCGATCGGGTCGGCCAGTGACACGCCCGGGTGGCGCTCGCGGGCGTGGTCGCTCGTCGCGAGCATGAGCAGGTGGTAGCCGTGCGAACTCAAGGCGGATTTGAGGCCCAGCAACAGGTCCTGCAGGAACGGGTGCCGCCAGCCGGGCCGTCGGTGGTCGGTGTCCCAGACCAGCCCGACCATCGCCGACTGCTGCCGCGACAGCGCGCGCGCCGACTCGTTCGGCGAGAAGTCGAGGTCCCGCGCGACGCGTTCGACGCGTTCGCGGGTCGTCGCGCTGACCGTGGCCGGGCGGTTGAACACGCGCGACACGGTGGCGACGGAAACCCCGCAGAGCTGCGCAACCTCGCGGGCAGTGACCATGTGCGCCTCCGTTCTTGTAACCGGTTACATCTCTAGCACACGACTTCGGAGTGCGTAAACGCCGGAGCGCGTTACTATTTCGTTACTTGACGGCAACGGGCTGGGAGCGCTCTCATGGGTCCCACGTTTTCCCGACCGGCCCGTAGAACAACGGAGATCTCATGCGCCCGAAAACGAGGAACCGCCGGATCCGCCTGCTCGCCGGGGTGGGTGCCACCCTGGTCGCGCTCACCGCGCTGAGCGCCTGCGGGGACAGCGGCGCCGCCGGTGGCAAGGTCAAGCTGAGCCTCGGCCTGTTCGGCAACTTCGGCTACACCGACCTGATCAAGGAGTACCAGGCCGCGCACCCGGACATCGAGATCACCGAGCGGACCGCGTCCTACTCCGACCACCACAAGAACCTCGCCGCGCACCTGGCCACCGGCGGCGGCGCCGCGGACATCGAAGCGATCGACACCGGGTACGTCGCCCAGTTCAAGGCGACGCCGGACAAGTTCGTCGACCTGAACACCGTCGGCGGCGACAAGCTCAAGGACCGCTGGCTGCCCTGGAAGTGGGCCGCGTCGCTGGGCAAGGGCGGGCAGCAGATCGGCTACGGCACCGACGTCGGCGGCCTGGCCATCTGCTACCGCCGCGACATGTTCAAGACCGCCGGACTGCCCGAAGACCGCGACGCCGTCTCCGCGCTCTGGCCGACCTGGCAGGCCTTCTTCGAGACCGGCAAGCGCTTCCAGGCCAAGGCGCCGAACGGCGTCAAGTTCATGGACGGCGGCCCGACGGTGCTCAACGCGATCGTCGGCCAGGCCCCGCAGGGCTACTACGACCAGAACGACCAGCTCGTCGTGGGCAGCAACCCGGCGCTGCGCCAGGGCTGGGACCTCGTGGTCGACGCGGTCAAGGCGAACCTGAGCGCCGGCCTGCTCTACAGCACGCCGCAGTGGAACACCGGCTTCACCCAGGGCCAGTTCGCCACCGTGACCTGCCCGGCGTGGATGATGACCAAGATCAAGGACCAGGCGCCGGACACCGCCGGCAAGTGGGACGTCGCGACCGTGCCCGGCGGGGGCGGCAACTGGGGCGGCTCGTACCTGACCGTGCCGAAGCAGGGCAAGCACACGAAGGAAGCCGCCGAGCTCGCCGCGTGGCTCACCGCGCCCGAGCAGCAGGCGAAGGTCTTCACCAGCAAGGGGCTCCTGCCCTCGGCGCCGTCGCTCTACAGCGACCCGAAGATCACCGGGTACACCAACCCCTTCTTCTCGGGCGCGCCGGTCGGCAAGCTCTTCACGGACGCGGCGAAGAAGCTGAACCCGCAGTACCAGGGCCCGAAGGCCGGCGACGTGCAGACCGAGTTCGGCAACGCGATGCAGCGCGTCGAGCAGGGCAAGCAGGACGGCGCAGCGGCGTGGCAGCAGCTGGTCGGTGACGTCTCGAAGATCAAGTGATGGCGGTCAAAACGCTGACCTTCGCCGAGCGGCGGCAGAAGTGGGACGTCAAGCTGTCGCCGTTCGGCTTCATCAGCCCGTACTTCCTGATCTTCGGCGTCTTCGGGCTGTTCCCGCTGCTGTACACGGCGTTCGTGTCGCTGCAGAAGCGGAACCTCATCGACGCCGAAGGCGCGCAGTTCATCGGCTTCGGCAACTACGAGCAGCTGCTGTTCCACGACCCGTACTTCTGGAACGCGATGGGGAACACGGTCAGCCTGTGGCTGCTGACCACGATCCCGCAGATCCTGTTCGCGCTCGGCATCGCGCACCTGCTCAACCGGCGGCTGCGCGGGCGGACGCTGTTCCGGATGGGGATGATCCTGCCGAACATCACCTCGGTGGCGGCGGTGACGATCATCTTCGCGCAGCTGTTCGGCCGGGACTTCGGCCTGGTCAACTGGGTGCTGAGCTGGTTCGGGGCCGGCCACGTCGACTGGCAGGCCGGCACGGCCAGCTCGCACACCGCCATCGCGGCGATGGTCGTGTGGCGCTGGACCGGCTACCACGCGCTGATCTTCCTGGCGTCGATGCAGGCGATCCCGTCGAGCATGTACGAGGCCGCCACGCTCGACGGCGCCAAGGGGTGGCAGCAGTTCTGGCGGATCACCGTGCCGCTGCTGCGGCCGCAGATCATCTTCTCCACGGTGATCGCGACGACCGGCAACATGCGGCTGCTCGCCGAGCCGCTGCTGTTCAACCCGGGCACCGCGGCGGCCACCGGCGGGTCGGACCGGCAGTTCCAGACGGCCGCGCTCTACCTCTACGAGCAGGGCTTCTCCAAGTACGACTTCGGCTACAGCTCGGCGATCGCGCTGATCCTGGCCGTGGCCACGATGCTCGTCGCGGGCCTGTCGTACCTGGTGACCCGGCGGATCCAAACGGACTGAGGAGCGACATGACTTCCGTGCTGACCCCGGCCGCGCCCGCGCCGCCGTCCGCCGCGCCCGGGCGGATCCGGCGCCTCGGCAAGCGGGTCGCGAGCCTGTGGACCTACGCCGCGCTGATCGCGATCCTGGCCGGCTCGGCGTTCCCGGTGTACTGGTCGTTCGTCGTCTCCTCGCAGACGACGGAGGCCGTCGGGAGCGTGCCGCCGGTCCTGGTGCCGGGCGGGCACCTGTTCGAGAACATCGCCCGGGTCTTCGACCAGACGGACTTCGCGCTGGCGCTGGGCAACTCGCTCATCGTCTCGGGCACGATCACCGTCTCGGTGGTGCTGTTCTCGACGCTGGCCGGGTTCGCCTTCGCCAAGATGCGCTTCCGCGGGCGGACGGTCCTGCTGCTGGTCGTGGTCGCCACCCAGGCGATCCCGACCGAGCTGGGTGTCGTCCCGCTGTACATGATGATGGCCGACTTCGGGTGGGCCGGGCAGCTGCAGGCGGTGATCGTGCCCGGCCTGGTCACCGCGTTCGGCGTGTTCTTCATGCGCCAGTACTTCGAGCGGGCGCTGCCGCTGGAGCTGCTGGAAGCGGGCCGGATGGACGGCTGCGGCTCGCTGCGGCTGTTCTGGCACGTGGCCCTGCCCGCCGCCCGCCCGGCCGCGGCGGTGCTCGGGCTGTTCACCTTCATGCAGGCCTGGAACGACTTCTTCTGGCCGCTGGTCGTGCTGGTGCCGGAGAACCCGACCGTCCAAACCGCACTGTCCACTCTGGCCAGTGGCTACACCACCGACTACACGCTCGTGCTCACCGCCGCCACCATCGGCACCGTCCCCGTCCTGCTCGTGTTCCTGCTGTTCGGCCGCCAGATCGTCGGCGGCATCATGCAGGGCGCGCTCAAGGGCTGACCTCCCGGAGCTCACTGTGACCACCAGCTTCCCGCCCGGCTTCCGCTGGGGCGTCGCGACCTCGGCGTTCCAGATCGAGGGTGCCACCACGGCCGACGGCCGCGGACCGTCCATCTGGGACACGTTCGCCGCGGTCCCCGGCGCGGTGGCGGGCGGCCACACCGGGGAACCGGCGGCCGACCACTACCACCGCTGGCGCACCGACCTCGACCTGCTCACCGGGCTCGGCGTCGACGCCTACCGGTTTTCCGTGTCCTGGCCGCGGATCCAGCCGGACGGGCGCCGCCCGGAGCGGCGTGGCCTCGATTTCTACCGGCGGCTGGTGGAGGGCCTGCGGGAGCGGGGGATCGAGCCGTTCCTGACGCTGTACCACTGGGACCTGCCCCAGGCGCTGGAGGACGCGGGCGGCTGGCGCTCCCGCGACACGGCGTTCCGCTTCGCCGAGTACGCCGCCATGGTGCACGAGGAGCTCGGCGACGTCGTCGACCACTGGACGACGCTGAACGAGCCGTACCCCTGCGCGGTCGCGGGGTACGGCGAAGGCCGCCACGCGCCGGGCGCCAGGGAGGGACACGGCGCGCTGGCGGCCGCCCACCACCTGCTGCTCGGCCACGGCCTGGCGGTGCGCGCGATGCGGGAGCGGGCGGCGCTGCCGCACCAGTTCGGCATCGTCCTCAACCAGTCCCCGGCGGTCCCGGTGTCGGACTCGGCCGCCGACACCGCGGCGGCCGCGCGCCAGGACACGCTGCTGCGCCGCCAGTTCACCGACCCGCTGTTCGGCGGCCGGTACGCCCCCGGGCTGGCGGCGATGTTCGACGGGGTGTCGGACTTCTCCTTCCGCCACGACGAGGACCTGTCGGTCATCGGCGAGCCGCTCGACTACCTGGGCGTCAACTACTACTACCGCCTGCACGTCGCCGACGCCCCCCACCGTGAGCCGGACCCGGCCCGGCGCACGGTGGCGGACATCGGGGTGGACACTTCGCGGCTGCCGGACGTCCCCCGCACGGGCATGGGCTGGCCGGTGGAGCCGGAGGGCCTGACGGAAGCCCTGGTCGGCCTGCACAACCGCTACCCGGGGTTGCCGCCGGTGTACCTCACGGAGAACGGGTGCGTGTATGCCGATCGGAGCGACTTCGCGGACTACGAGCGCATCAGCTTCTTGAGCGAGCACATCGAGGCGGTCCGCACGGCCGCGGCGGCCGGGGTCGACCTGCGTGGGTACTTCTGCTGGTCGTTGCTGGACAACTTCGAGTGGGCGCACGGGTACAAGCACCGCTTCGGGCTGATCCACGTGGACTACGAGACCCAAGCTCGCACGCCGAGGGCGAGCTACCGCTGGTACCGCGACTTCATCGAAGCCCAGCGCGGGTAGGCGCCCAAGCGCCCCAATGTGGCCTTCGTTGCGTGAGACGCACCGAAGGCCGCCTTGGGGCGCTTACTTCGTGTACAGGGCCTCGATGTCGAGGGCGTAGTTCTTCGAAACCACGTTCCGCTTCAGCTTCAGGCTCGGCGTGATCTCCCCGCCGGCCTCGGTGAAGTCGTTGGCCAGCACGGTGAACTTCTTGATCGCCTCGGCCTTGGACACCGACCTGTTCGCCTCGTCCACCGCGGCCTGGATCTCCGCGAGCAGGTCCGGGTCCGCGGCCAGGTCCGCGACCGTGGCCGAGGCGGGCTTGCCGTGCTGGGTCTTCCAGGACGGGAAGTACTCCTCGTCCACCGTCACCAGCGCCGCGATGAACGGGCGCTGGTCGCCGACCACCATCGCCTGGCTGACCAGCGGGGACGCCTTGATCGTGTCCTCGAGACCGGACGGGGCGACGTTCTTGCCGCCCGCCGTCACGATGATCTCCTTCTTGCGGCCGGTGATCTTCAGGAAGCCGTCGGCGTCCAGCTCGCCCAGGTCGCCCGTGTGGAACCAGCCGTCCGTGAGGGCCTCCGCAGTGGCCTGCGGGTTGTTGTAGTACGCCCGGAACACGACGTCGCCCTTGAGGAGCACCTCGCCGTCGTCGGCGATGCGGACCGACGTGCCGTTGACCGGCTTGCCCACCGTGCCCACGCGGAACGCCGTCTGGGTGTTGACGTTCGCTGCCGCGGACGTCTCGGTGAGGCCGTAGCCCTCGAACACCGGGACGCCGATGCCGCGGAAGAAGTGCGCCAGCCGGGCGCCCAGCGGCGCGCCGCCGGACACCGCCGCCACGCAGCGGCCGCCGAGGGCCGCGCGCAGCTTGCCGTAGACCAGCTTGTCGAACGCCAGGTGCTTGAGCTTCAGCCCGAGCCCGGCGCCGCCGTGGTCCTGCGCTTCGCTGTAGGCGACGGCCACCGCCTCGGCGGCGTCGAAGATCTTGCCCTTGCCCTCGCTGTGGGCCTTCTGCTTCGCCGAGTTGTAGACCTTCTCGAACACGCGCGGCACGGCGACGACGAACGTCGGCCGGAAGGTGCCCAGGTCGGCGACCAGGTTCTTGACGTCGGGGGTGTGCCCGAGGGTGACGCGGGCGCTGAGCGCGGTGACGGCGATCGCCCGGGCCAGCACGTGCGCCAGCGGCAGGAACACCAGCAGCGAGTTGCCCTGCTCCATCAGCTGCGGGAACGCCTCGATGTCGGCGCGGATCTCGGACAGCAGGTTCCGGTGGGTCAGCTCGACGCCCTTGGGGCGGCCGGTGGTGCCCGAGGTGTAGACGATGGTGGCGAGCTCGTCCGCGGTCACTTCGCGGCGCCGGTCGTGCAGCTCGTCGTCGGACAGCGAAGTGCCCAGCGCCGAGAGCTCTTCGACGGCGGGGGAGTCGCCCTCGATCTGCCACGTGTTCGCCAGCTCGGTGAGCCGGTCGCGGATCTCCCCGACCGCCGCGGCGTGGGCGTTCGTCTCGACGAACACGCCCTTCGCGGCCGAGTCGGACAGGATCCAATACACCTGTTCGGGGGAGGACGTGTCGTAGATCGGCACGGTGACCGCGCCGGCCGCCCAGATGGCGAAGTCGATCAAGGTCCACTCGTAGCGGGTCTTCGACATGATCGCGACGCGGTCGCCGCGGCCGATCCCGGCCTGGGCCATCCCCTTGGCCACGGCCAGCACCTCGGCCGCGAACTCCTTGGCGGTCACGTCCAGCCAGCTGCCCTCGACCTGGCGGCGGAAGCTCACCACGTCGGAGAACCGCTCGGCGTTCGCCCAGACGACGTCGGACATGTTTTCGTCGTCGGCCACCGGCTTGCCGGCGGGAGCGCTGTATTCGCGCACGTGGACCTCCGTGTTCAACGCGTGCGGCAGGTGACACCGCTGTTACCCGCCAGTCAACTTAGCGTGGTGAGCACCTTAAGACCATGCTGATCGGCGTCGCGCGGCGAGGGCGTGACATTCTTCGCACGTGAACGCACCGCCCGCCATCGACGTCGTCGACGAGACGTTCCTCGCGGTCCCGCCGTCCACCGTGGCCGCCGTCTTCGCCGATCCCGGATCGTGGACCCGGTACTGGCCCGACCTGGTCCTCGAGGTCTACACCGACCGGGGGGACAAGGGCCTGCGCTGGACCGTCCGGGGCGCGCTGGTCGGTACGATGGAGGTCTGGCTCGAGCCGGTGCTCGACGGCACCCTGCTGCACTACTTCCTGCGGGCGACGCCCGCTGACGCGGCCGGGGCGCCCCGGGAACTGGCGCCACGCGACCTGCGCCGGGAGTTCGACCGGCGCGCCCGCGCGGCGAAGGCGGTCGCGCTCGGGCTCAAGGAGGTCCTGGAGGACGGGCGCGAGCCCGGCGTCCCTCCGCGAACCGAAGGCTGAACGAAGGCTAGGGGGCCAGGGGTGCGGGTACACGTCGTCTCGGACGTGCACGGCAACGCGGACGCGTTGAAGCGGGCGGGTGACGGGGCGGACGCCCTGGTCGTGCTCGGTGACCTGATCGACTTCGTCGACTACCACGACCACGACAAGGGCATCATGGGCGCCCTGTTCGGCGCGGAGAAGGTCGGCGAGTTCGCCCGCCTGCGCCGCGAGGGCACCCGTGACGAAACCGTTGCCTTCTCCCGCACGCTCTGGGCGACCCTCGACGACCCGGCGTCCGCGGTCGACGAGGCCATCCGCGCCCAGTACGCGACGCTGTTCGCGGCGATGACCGCGCCCACCTACGCCACCCCTGGCAACGTCGACACCCCGGCGCTGTGGCCGGAGTTCACCGGCGAAGGCGTGCAGGTGCTCGACGGCGAGGTGGCCGAGATCGGCGGCCTGCGGTTCGGGTTCGTCGGCGGCGCGCTGCTGCCCGACGGGGTCGTCCCGCGGCCCCGCAAGGGCGCCGCCTGGCGCCCCTACCTGCGGGATCGCGCGGACTACGACCGCAGCGTGGCCGCGCTCACCGACGTGGACGTCCTCTGCACCCACGGCCCGCCGGCGCTGCCGGAGCTGACCTACGACGTCGTGGCGCGCCGCAGCGAGATCGGCTCGACGGCGCTGCTGGAGCTGATCCGGGCGCAGCGGCCGCGCTGGTCGGTGTTCGGGCACGTGCACCAGCCCCTGGCCGCGCGCGCCCGCGTCGGCCTCACCGAGTGCCGCAACGTGGGTCACTTCAAGGAGACCGGGCAGCCGTACGTGCTGCGCTGGTGACCAAGCGCGGCGGCTACGCTTCGACCCATGGCCGAGCAGTCCACACAGTCCATCGAGGTCGACGCCGAGCCCAGCCGGGTGATGGCCGTGATCGCCGACTTCCCCGCGTACCCGGAATGGGCCAAGGCCGTCCGGCAGACCGAGGTCCTCGACACCGACGCCGAGGGCCGGGCCAAGCAGGTCAAGCTGACCTTGGACGCGGGCCCGATCAAGGACGTCTACACCCTCGCCTACGACTGGGACGAAGACGGCCTCGGCGTCAGCTGGCACCTGGTCAAGGGGCAGATGCAGAAGGCGCAGAACGGCCGCTACGCGCTGGCCGACCTCGGCGGCCGGACGCGGGTCACCTACACGCTGTCGGTCGAGCTGGCGCTGCCGATGATCGGCCTGCTGCGCCGCAAGGCCGAGAAGATGGTCATGGACACCGCGCTGAAGGAGCTCAAGAAGCGGGCCGAGGGCTAGCACGTGCGGATCCTGCTCTGCACCGGCAAGGGGGGTGTCGGGAAGACCACGCTGGCCGCGGCCACCGGCGCCGCCCTCGCCGCCCGCGGCAGGAAGACCCTCGTCGTGTCCACGGACCCGGCGCACTCCCTCGGTGACGCGTTCGCCCGTCCCCTCGGGACCGAACCGTCCGAAGTGGACGCCCTGCTTTCGGCGGTGCAGGTCGATTCGCGGACCCTGGTGGACGCCACCTGGGTGCGGCTGCGCGGCGAGCTGCGGACCGTGCTGGCCGGCGCGGGCCTGGACACCCTCGACGCCGAAGAGCTCACCGTGCTGCCCGGCGTCGACGAACTGCTCGCCCTCACCGAAGTCCGGCGGCTGGCCGAGGACGGCCCGTGGGAGACCGTCGTCGTCGACTGCGGCCCGACGGCCGAGACGCTCCGGCTGCTCGCCCTGCCCGAGGCCGTCTCCGGCTACCTGACCCGCGTGTTCGGCCCGCGCGGACGCGTCACGGACTCGGTGCGCCGCCTCGGTACCCACCTCGACGGCCTGCGCGCCCTGCTCACCGACCCGGCGGTGACGACGGTCCGGCTGGTGCTGACCCCGGAGCGGGTGGTGGTCGCCGAGGCGCGGCGCACGCTCAGCTCCCTGGCCCTGCGCGGCATCGCCGTCGACGGCGTGATCGCCAACCGGCTGATGCCCGCGCCCGGCATCTGGCGCGGCGGCGCCGCGTCCTGGCTGCGCACGCGCCGGACGCAGCAGGACGCCGTGCTCGCCGAACTGGCCGCGGCCGGGATCGCGCCGGTCGCCCGGGTGGAGCACCGGGCCGTCGAACCGGTCGGCCTGCCCGCGCTGCTGGAGATCGCCGCCGAGCTGTACCGCGGCGAAGACCCCCTGGCGGGCCACGGCACCCCGGTCACCCCGCTGCTGCGCGTGCGGCCCGCCGACGACGGGTACTGCCTGCGCGTCGCGCTCCCGCTCTCGCGGGACGCCGAGGTCGACCTCGCCCGCGTCGACGACGACCTGGCGATCACCGTGGACGGCTTCCGCAGGCTCATCGCCCTGCCGGAGCCGCTGCGGCCGTGCCGGATCACCGGCGCGGAATCCGACGCCGACGGCCTGGTCGTGCACCTGGCCGGGAACCGGGGACGCGGGTGAGCGAAGCGGAACACGGGCCGCGGCTGGCGGAGGAGATCCGCCTGCTCGCCGAGCTGGTCGCCGAGAAGGCGGCACCGTGGCTCGACGGGGTGCTCGCGGCCGGGCACGGGCCGCCTGACGAGGCGAAACCGGACGGTTCGGCGTGCGGCTGGTGTCCGCTCTGTGCGATCGTCGCGGTGGTGCGGGGTGAACGGCCGGAGCTGGTCGCGCGGCTGGCCGAGCAGCTCGCGCAGCTGGTCGCCCTGCTGCGCGCGGTGCTCGCGGACCGCTGGGAGCCGGAGGAGGGCGTGCACATGCCCGGGTTCAAACCCGCCCCGCGGGCCGCCGCGGACGCCACCACGGCGACCAGGGTGCAGCACATCGCCGTCCGCCGGCGCGACGAGTGGGAGAGCTGAGTGCGGACGATAGGGGTGGACGTCGGCGGGACGAGCGTCCGGGCCGGCGTGGTGGACGAACGCGGCTCCCTGCTCGACACGGCCAGAGTCGCGACGCCGACCGAGGAAGGCGCGCTCGAGGACGCCATCGCCGGCGTGGTCGAGGACCTGCGCAACCGCCACGACGTGGCCGGGGTCGGCCTGGCGGTGGCGGGGTTCGTGGCGCGCGACCGCCGGTCGGTGATGTTCGCCCCGCACCTGGCGTGGCGCGGCGCGCCGGTCGCCGACCGGATCGAAAAGCGCGTCGGCCTGCCGGTGCTGCTGGAGCACGACGTCAATTCGGCGATCGTGGGCGAGCACCGCTTCGGCGCCGCCCGCGGCGCCCAGGTGGCGGCCCTGGTGGCGCTGGGCACGGGCATCGGCGCGGGCTTGCTGCTGGACGGCAAGCTGTACCGCGGCGCGTACGGCGTGGCGCCCGAGCTGGGCCACCTGACGGTGGTCCGCGGCGGGCGGCCGTGTCCGTGCGGCAAGTACGGCTGCTGGGAGCGCTACTGCAGCGGAACGGCGTTGGCGGCGACGGCGGTGGAGCTGCTGGCCCGCCACCCGGGCCGCTCGACGGTGCTGGCACCCCAGGTGGCGGGCGACCCGGGTTCGGTGACGGGCCGCCGCGTGGCGGGCGCGGCCCGCGACGGCGACCCGATCGCCCAGCTGGCGATGGCGGAGCTGGCCAAGTGGCTCGGCGAGGGCCTGGCCCTGGTGGCGGACGTGTTCGACCCGGAGATCATCGTGATCGGCGGCGGCGTGTCCGAGTCGGCGCCGCTGTTCCTGGACGAGGCCCGCGAGCACTACGCGGGCGCGATCACCGGCGCCCGCCACCGCCCGCTGGCGCGGATCAGGACGGCCCACCTGGGCGACGACACGGCCATCGTGGGCGCGGCGGCGTTGGCCTTGGAGGCGGCGAAGACCCCGGTCTGATGCCGGTCCGTGCGGCGTTGGCTTTGACAGGCGGCGACGACCCCGGTTCGAGGCCGGTCCGTTGTGGATGGCCCGGGGGTTGTGGATGGCTCGGGCTGCGCCGGGTTCGCGCGGCCGGAACTGTCGGTGCCTCCCGGTAGCGTGGAGATCGGGGGGCGGGCCCCACCGGCCGTAGTGCCCGGAGAGGGTCGACGCGGGTGGCCGGCCTTTCAGGACGGTGGCGTGCGGCTCCGGGGCGAGCGCTGCGGCGGCCGTGTCACCTGTCCCCCGGTCGGGTACTCCCGCACTACCCGAGGGAGGGAGCGGGCATGTCACCGGACGCGTGGATCGGTATCGGCGGAGCGGTCCTGATCGCCGCCGCGGCCTTCGCCCGGCGGAAGGCGAACCGGAAGTGGGCGCAGGTGGCCGCGAGCGGTCTCGTCCTCGCGGGCTGGACGCTCGTCGCGCACTTCCTGATCAAGCCGCTCGTGCCGGCTCCGGTTCTGGCCGGCCTCCTCCTGGGCGGCAGCGCCCTCGGCATCTTCCTGACCGCGATCATCGGCGCTCACTCCTCCAGGAAGCTCGCCGACGGCACCAAACCCTCGGCGAACGCCCGGAACGTCGGGGCCAACGGCAGCTCCGACTCCAGCTCCACGTCGAACCACGTCACCGACGGCTCGGCCGAACGCCGGTAGTCCAGCGCGATCCACGTGTGGCCGTCCCCGGACAGCACCACCACCCGCTTCGGCAGGTCCCACTCGGCACTCAGGGAGGGCGAGTCCAGCAGCGACAACCGGCCGCCCACGCCCAGCAGGTGGTCGAACGGCACGTGCGTCCCGCGGTACGACGTCGGCACGCTCGTCGGGAAGGCGTCGAACGCGGCCGCCACCGTGCCGCCGTTGCGCACGCCGAGCAGTTCGCCCAGCTCCAGCGGCAGCCGGACGCCCAGCTCGCGGCCGGCGTGGGCGAACGTGCGGGTGTCCAGCGGCTCCCCGGGGCCGGCGTCCCAGAAGGTGGGCTTGAGCTGATCGAACCGGGTCACGCCGGAGAGTGTGACAGGGTGGACGGGTGAGTGCCCCGTCCGCGAGCGTCTTCGTCCGCTGCTCCTGCGGGCACCTGCACTGGGGCCGCTACGGCGCCGCCGGCCTGCTGCTGGTCGATCCCGCCCGCGGTGTCCTCCTGCAGCGCCGCGCCTGGTGGGTGCACCACGGCCGCACCTGGGCGCTGCCCGGCGGCGCCATCGAAGCCGGCGAGACCGCCCGGGGAGCCGCCGCCCGCGAAGCCTTCGAGGAGACCTCCGTTCCCGCCGAGGCCTTCCGCGCGGTTTCGGCCTCGGTGGTGGACCACGGGAACTGGAGCTACACCACCGTCCTGGCCCTCGCCGACGGCGCCGAGGCGCGCGTCGCCAACACCGAAAGTGCGGAGGTGCGCTGGGTGGACCCCGACGACGTCCCCGGTTACCCCCTCCACCGCGACTTCGCCGCGGCCTGGCCGGACCTGCGCGGCCGCGTCGGGCAGGAGCTCGTCCTGGTCGTCGACGGCGCCAACGTCGTCGGCTCGCGCCCGGACGGCTGGTGGCGCGACCGGCACGGTGCCGCCGAGCGCCTCCGCGACCAGCTCGCCAAGCTCGCCGACGCCGGCGTGCCGGACCCGGACGATTCCGCGGTGACCTGGTGGCCCCGGATCATCCTGGTCGTCGAGGGCAAGGCCAAGCACGTCACCGGAACAGCGGGCGTGGACGTCGTCGCCGCGGACACCGACGGTGACTCGAAGATCGTCGAGGTCGTCGCGCAGCAGCAGGCCAAGGTCCTGGTCGCGACGGCCGACCGGGAACTCAAGGGCCGCGTCGGGGCCCTCGGCGCGTCGGTCATCGGCCCCGGCACCCTCCGCACGCAGCTGGACGCGCTCTAGTCCTTCGCGATCCCGTCCCGCATCTCCGCGACCAGCGAGGCGACGACGGCCTTCAGGCTGCCCTTGTGCCGCTCCGCCACCGCGCGCTGCCGCCGGTAGCTCGGCCCGTACTTCAGGATCGTCTCGACGTCCCGCAGCTCCGCGACGCAGTCCAGGCGCCGCGCCACCGGCTCGAGCCGGTCCAGCAGGTCGGCCACGTCGTCGGTGACCAGCCGCTCGCGACCGGCCGCGTCCAGGATGACGATCGCGTCCGTGCCGTAGCGGGCCGCGCGCCACTTGTTCTCCTGGACGTGCCACGGCGGCAGGGTCGGGAGGACCTCGCCGTCCTCCAGGCGCTCGCAGAAGTCGTCCACCAGGCACTGCGTCAGCGCCGCGATCGCGCCGACCTCCTCCAGCGTCGGCAGGCCGTCGCAGACGCGCATCTCGATCGTGCCCAGCTTCGGCGACGGCCGGATGTCCCAGCGGATCTCCGAGAAGCTGTCGATCACGCCGGTGGTGAACATGTCCTCGGCGTAGCTCTCCAGCTCCGCCCACTTCCGGAACTGGAACGGCAGCCCGGCCGTCGGCAGCTGCTGGAACATCAGCGCCCGGTTCGACGCGTACCCGGTGTCCTCGGCGCCCCAGTACGGCGAAGACGCCGACAGCGCCTGCAGGTGCGGCGCGTAGTTGAGCAGGGCGTCGAGGATCGGCAGCACCTTCTCGCGGTGGTCGACCCCGACGTGGATGTGGACGCCGTAGATCAGCATCTGGCGTCCCCACCACTGGGTCCGGTCGATCAGCTTGGCGTACCGCTCCTTGTCGGTGACCTTCTGCTGGTACCAGTTCGAGAACGGGTGCGTGCCCGCCGAGAACATCTCGACCCCGAGCGGGTCGGCGATGCCGTGGACGACGTCGAGCGAGTCGTTCAGATCGGCCTTGGCCTCGGCGATCGTGTCGCAGACGCCGGTGATGATCTCGATCGTGTTGAGCAGCAGCTCCTGCTTGATCTTCGGGTGCTCGGCCTGCCCGTCGGGCCGGACGGCTTCGAGGATCTGCTCGGCCACCGACGACAGCTCGCCGCTGCGCCGGTCGACCAGGCCGAGCTCCCATTCCGCGCCGACGGTCGATCGACGTGAAGGACTGAACTCGATGTGCATCGCCGCGAATCAGACCTGGGCGCCGTTGCTGGGGTCCGCGCCGGGTGGCGGGCCCTGCCGGACGCGGAGCAGCAGCAGCGCGATCGCCGTCGCGAGCGCGAGGATGCCCAGCGGCGTCGCCACCGTCGGGCCGACGCCGATCGCGCCGGGCAGGATCAGCAGGAACAGCCCGGCCAGGAACAGCAGCAGGATGAGGAACGCCCCCATCCGCGGCCGGGGCAGCGGCGGCGGCTCCGGCGGGACGAAGTGCTCGTCGTCGTCGGCCGGGTCGTCGGAGAACATCGTGGTGTCCCACGACGTGCCCCCGGACCGCCAGCCGGGTTCCGGCGGCGCTTCCACGGCCGGCGGCTCGGGCGTCTTGCGCGACTGGGGGTCCGCGCCCGCGGTGCCGGTGGCGTCCCTGGTGCCGGCCTTGTCGTCGCTGTCCTCGGCGTCGTCTGTGTCGTCTTCGGGAAGCCCGAACCCGCCCGCGCGCAGGTCGGCGACGATTTCGGCGAACGTCGCGTCGACGTCCTCCGGCCCGTCCTTCCCCCGGCTCATGCGGTCTCCTCCGGCTGGGCGGCGTGCGCCTTCGCGAACTCCACGCTGCGCGTGAAGATGACTTCGGCGTCGTTGTCCTGCGTCGCCACGTGGTAGCTGTTCTCCAGCACGACCTCGGTGACGTCGGTGCTCGAGACGCCCCGCAGCACCAGCTGCGCGTTCACCGGCTCGACGACGTGATCGACCGACGAGTGCAGGAGCAGCACCGGCTGCGTCACCTTGGCCAGGTCGGCGCGCACGACCGCCCACAGCTTCGCCAGGCTCGCCGCGGCCCGCACCGGCGTGCGCGGGTAGGCCAGCTCGGTCTCGCCCGGCTTCTTGATGTCGTTCGCGATCGCCGGCACCGACGGCACGATCCGGCCCAGCACCGGCAGCAGCTTCGTGTCCCA
The DNA here is from genome assembly GCF_046549135.1 of Amycolatopsis sp. lyj-23. NCBI lineage: Bacteria > Bacillati > Actinomycetota > Actinomycetes > Pseudonocardiales > Pseudonocardiaceae > Amycolatopsis > Amycolatopsis sp. lyj-23. Next base: position 307,737 of record NZ_JAJPWN010000005.1, read on the forward strand.
CTTCAGCCGCGTCACCGACGGGTTGACCAGGACGATGCCGGCGATCCGGTCGCCGAACTCCTCGGCCAGGCGCAGGGTGAGCGTCCCGCCCATCGACAGGCCGCCGACGAAGACGGTCCGGCACGTCGCCAGCAGCGCGAGCAGGGCTTCGCGGACGGCGCCGTACCAGTCCTCCCACGTCGTGCGGTTGAGGTCCGGCCAGCGGGTGCCGTGCCCCGGCAGCAGCGGGCAGCGCACCGTGAACCCGGCCCCGGCCAGGTGGTCACCCCAGGCCCGCATGCTCGCCGGGGTACCGGTGAACCCGTGGCAGAGCAGGAACCCGGTATCGGCCGAACCGGTGTGGCCGAACGGTTCCGCGCCGGCGAGCACGCCCATGCGATCGCCTTCCGTGTGAGCGGGGCAGTCCGTCCATGCTCTCACGCCCGGCGGACGTTGTGGGGGTCCGCCCGTGCCCCGAGTTCGCTGTGAGATCGATCGCTGCGGAAGCGGTAACCGGGTGGTCCGCGTTGTGCGGCGGCCGCCGGTGTTCGTAGGCTGTTCGTCTCGGGTGGACAGGGAACCTTGTTCTGGTCAGGTCGGCGCCACGGACCGCAGGCTGCTGGCATGCGGTGACTTTCGCGCCGGCCGACGGCTGAACAAGGTTCATGGGCTGCGGCTGCGATGGAGGACTGAGGCACCGGTGCTGTACTGGCTCATGAAGTGGGTGTTCCTCGGACCGCTGCTCAAGACGCTCTGGCCGACCAAGGTCGTCGGCGCGGAGAACATCCCCGAGACGGGTGGCGCGATCCTGGCCGGCAACCACCTCGCGGTCGCCGACTCGTTCTTCATGCCGCTGCGCGTCAAGCGCAAGGTGACCTTCCCGGCCAAGTCCGAGTACTTCACCGAGCCCGGCTTCAAGGGCACGCTCAAGAAGTGGTTCTTCACCGGCGTCGGCCAGTTCCCGATCGACCGGTCCGGCGGCAACGCCGCCCAGGCCGCGCTCGACACGGCGATCCGCCTGGTGCGCGAGGGACACCTGCTCGGCATCTACCCGGAGGGCACCCGCTCCCCGGACGGGCGGCTGTACAAGGGCAAGACGGGTGTGGCCCGCATCGCCCTCGAATCCGGCGGCGTGGTGGTCCCGGTGGCGATGGTCGGCACCGACAAGGTCAACCCGATCGGTTCGAAGATGTGGTGGCCGCGGCGCCTCGAGGTCCGCTTCGGCAAGCCGCTGGACTTCTCGCGCTACGAGGGCCTCGCGGGCGACCGGTTCATCGAGCGGTCGATCACGGACGAGATCATGTACGCGTTGATGGAGCTGTCGGGCCAGGAGTACGTGGACATCTACGCGGCGAAGGCCAAGGAACTGCTGGCCGCCGAGGCGGCCGGGGTCAAGCCCGCGGTGCCCACCCAGCCCGGCGCGCGTGACGCGGCCCGGGTGCCCGATTCCAAGGTCGGCTGAGACCCCACTACTGTTCACCAGTGCGTTTTTTCTACGACACCGAGTTCATCGAAGACGGCGTGACGATCGATTTGGTGTCGATCGGGGTGGTGGACGAGCGGGGCCGCGAGTTCTACGCGGTCTCGACGGAGTTCGACCCTTCGAAGGCGGGGCCGTGGGTCCGGGACAACGTCCTGGACAAGCTCCCGTCCCCGGCCGACCGGGCGTGGCGGAGCAGGGAGAAGATCCGCACCGACCTGCTGGAGTTCTTCGGCAAGCCCCCGGGCGGCATCGAGCTGTGGGCGTGGTTCGCCGCGTACGACCACGTGGCGCTGGCGCAGCTGTGGGGCCCGATGCCGGCGTTGCCCCGGCAGCTGCCGAGGTTCACGAGGGACCTGCGGCAGCGGTGGGAGGACGCGGGCAAGCCGAAGCTCCCGGCCGCGCCGACCGATCAGCACGACGCTCTCGCGGATGCGAAGCACAATCTGGCCCGGTGGGAAGTCATCGAGGAGTACTTCCGGCGCCGCTGACTCCCGGTTCCGAGCGCCCCAAGGCGGCCTTGGTTGCTCCATCCATGCCCCCGCCACCACCCTCAACGGAGGCGCTTCGCGCCGCAGTGCCGATTCAACGCACCGAAGGCCACATTGGGGCGCTCGGGCTGGCGCGAACGGCCCTTTCGCGTCGCCCCCGCACCCCGGAAACCCCAGGTCACGCCGCGGCAGGGCGCGAACGGTCCGTTCGCGCCCCCGCGGACCCCGAAACTGTCGGGGGTCCCCGGTAACGTAAAAACCGGGGGACCCCCAGGCCGGGGACCTCTCAGCGGCGCGCCCGCACCGCCGCGGCCAGCTCGTCCAGCAGCGGCGCGGTGTCGTCCCAAGCCATGCACGCGTCCGTGATCGACTGCCCGTACGTCAGCTCCGCTGCGTGGCCCAGCGAAAGCTCCTGCCGCCCGCCCGCCAGGAAGCTCTCCATCATCAGCCCGGCGATCCCGCGCTCGCCCGCGGCGAGACGCGCCGCCAGCTCGGAAACCACCGCGCCCTGCCGCACGTGGTCCTTGCCGCTGTTGCCGTGGGAAGCGTCGATGACCACCCGCTCCGGCAGCCCCGCCTTCGCCAGCCCGGCCAGCGTCTCGGCCACGGAAGCAGCGTCGTAGTTCGGGCCCGCGTTGTGGCCGCGCAGGATCACGTGGCAGTCCGGGTTGCCCGACGTCGTCAGCAGGGCCGCCAGGCCGTCGGTGTTGATGCCCGGGAACACGTGGCTCGCCGCCGCCGCCCGGGTGGCGTCGATCGCCACCTGGACGTCGCCCTCGGTCGAGTTCTTGATGCCCACCGGCATCGACAGCGCGCTGCACAGCTGGCGGTGGACCTGGCTCGCCGCCGTGCGGGCGCCGATCGAGCCCCACGTGACGATGTCGGAGATGAACTGCGGCGTGATCGGGTCCAGGAACTCACACCCCACCGGCAGCCCCAGCTCGGAGACGTCGAGCAGCAGCTTGCGCGCCATCCGCAGGCCCTTGTTGACGGCGAACGTGCCGTCCAGGTCCGGGTCGTTGATCAGGCCCTTCCAGCCCAGCGTCGTGCGCGGCTTCTCGAAGTACACGCGCATCACGACGTGCAGGTCGTCGCGCAGTTCGTCGGCCTTCGCGGCCAGCCGGCGGGCGTAGTCGAGGGCCGCTTCGGGGTCGTGGACCGAGCACGGGCCGACCACGACGAGCAGCCGGTCGTCGCGGCCCTCGAGGATGTCGACCGTCTCGGCGCGGCCGTGGCGCACCACCTTGGCGACGGCGGCGTCGACCGGATGGTCTTCGCGCAGCAGCGCGGGCGAAATGAGCGGACTGATCGACGTGGTGCGCGCGGCGTCGAGGTCACCGATGGCGGCCGGTCCGGCGGAGAGCGTCATGGCGGGGGTGTTCCTTCCTGGTGGACACCGACCCGCGGGGGACTCGCCGAGCCGGTTTCGAAATCCGGCTCGGGGTGGGAGTCAGCGCAGGTTCACGCCGCCGCGCCCACCCGGGGCCGGCTTCGTAAACCAGAAATAGCGCTGCACGGCGTCAACGTAGCACAGCGTCACGCGGACCGGATCCGGCAGGTGGTACGCCCTGCACCGATCAAGACGAGAGCCGCTACGCTGGCACCCGACGAAATGTGACTGTCATCTCCCGAGAACAGACGGAGGCTTCTCATGCGTGTCGGTGTGCTGACCGGCGGCGGCGACTGCCCGGGGCTCAACGCGGTGATCCGCGCGGTGGTGCGCAAGGGCGTCGAGGTGCACGGCTGGGACTTCGTGGGCTTCCGCAACGGCTGGAACGGCCCGCTCACCGGCGACAGCCGCCCGCTGGGCCTGAACGACGTCGAGGACATCCTCACCCGCGGCGGCACCATCCTGCGGTCCTCGCGCACCAACCCGTACAAGGTCGACGGCGGCGTCGACAAGATCAGGCAGGTCCTCGCCGAGCAGGGCGTGGACGCGCTGATCGCGATCGGCGGCGAGGACACCCTGGGTGTCGCGAAGCGGCTGACCGACGACGGCATCGGCGTCGTCGGCGTCCCCAAGACGATCGACAACGACCTCGGCGCCACCGACTACACCTTCGGCTTCGACACCGCGGTCTCCATCGCGACCGAGGCGATCGACCGGCTGCACACCACGGCCGAGTCGCACCACCGGGCGCTCGTCGTCGAGGTCATGGGCCGCCACGCCGGCTGGATCGCGCTGCACTCCGGCCTGGCCGGCGGCGCGAGCGTCATCCTGGTGCCGGAGAAGCACTTCAACGTCGACCAGGTCGTCTCCTGGGTCGAGCGCCGCTTCGAGAAGGAGTTCGCGCCGATCATCGTCGTCGCCGAGGGCGCGCTGCCCGAGGGCGGCGAGGAGAAGCTGCTGACCGGCGAGAAGGACGCGTTCGGGCACGTCCGCCTCGGCGGTATCGGCACCTGGCTGGCCGACGAGATCGCCCACCGCACCGGCAAGGAGTCCCGCGCGGTGGTTTTGGGCCACGTCCAGCGCGGCGGCACCCCGACCGCCTACGACCGCGTCCTGGCGACCCGCTTCGGCCTCCACGCGGTCGACGCGGTGGCCGACGGCGATTTCGGCGTGATGGTGGCCCTCAAGGGCACGGAGATCGTCCGCGTGAAGCTGTCCGAGGCGACGGCGGAGCTGAAGACGGTCCCGGTCGAGCGCTACCAGGAAGCCGAAGTCTTCTTCGGCTGAGTTCCTTGCGAAGGGCCGCTCCGGGAAGCCCCGGAGCGGCCCTTCGCGCGTTCAGGGGCGCTGCCGCACGGCGTCGACGATGCCCTGGCTAACCACCGCATCGGTCCCGGTGCCGAGGTAGGCGAAGGTGACCGGGTCGAACCGGAACTCCTCCTGGTTGCCGATCCCCTGCTCGGTCGTGCTGTCCCAGGTGATGCCGAGGACGCTCCGGCCGGTGGCGTCCTTCGCGTCGGCGCGGACGACCAGGCCGGGCACCTTCGCCAGGGCCTCGTAGAGCGCGGCGCGCACCGCCGGGCGCAAGTAACCCCCGGCCAGGTCCACGACCTCGTTGCCGAGGTCGTGGAGGGTGTCGCCTTCGCCGTAGGTGCTCCGGTGCAGGTAGGCGAGCATGGCGTCGGCGTCGGTGGGCAGGTCCGCGGGGGCGGCCGGGTGCGGCACGCACCGGTTCGTGACCGTCCGGCCGTGGCTTTCGTGCTGCACGCGTTCGCCGTCGCGGCAGCCCGCCACCTCGGTTTCGTGCCCGTAGAGGAACGCCAGCCCGTCGTGGGTGCCGTCGACCGACGCCCACATTTCGTTTTCCCGGCCGTCCGCGAGCCGCGTCTTCGTGTAGACGAACTGGTCCGGCCGCGGGACGAGGTCCGGTAGAGCACGCGCCTTCGCGGCCGCGGCGTGCAGGATCCGCACCGGTTCGGGCTCGGCCGGCCGGGACACCGGGGCGGCGGGTGTGAGCACGACGACCGCGGCGGCGGCCGCGGCCAGCCCGGCCGCGGTGACCCCGCCCCACACCGCGCGCCGCGGCCGCGGGCGAGCCGCGGCGGCGAGCAGCTCGGCCCGCTTCCGGGCCAGCTCACCGGCGGGCGGGAGCCCGGCGGGCCCGGCGAAGTCGCGCAGCAGCTGCATGTCATCCACGGTTCGAGACCTCCTCGGGAGCCAGTTCGGCGCGGACCTTCCGGCGGGCCCGGTTCAGGCGCGACCGCACGGTGCCGACCGGGATGTCCAGCGCGACGGCCACTTCCTGGTAGGCCAGCCCTTCCCAGGCGATCAGCAGCAGGACGTCGCGGTCGCCGCGCGCGAGCCCGGCCAGCGCGGCGGCCAGCCGGCCGGTCACCGCCTGGGCCGTCACCCGGTCCGCGACGCGGTCCGCGTGCCCGTCCTGCTCGGCGGGCGGCCCGAGGGTGGCCCGCAGCCGGTATTCGCGCGCCTCCTCGCGACGGCGCTGCCCGACGAGGTTGGTCGCGATGCCGTAGAGCCACGGCCGCGCGCTCGCCGAACGCCGGGTTGTAGCGGCCGCGCCCGCCGAACGCGATGAGGAACGTCTCGCCCACCAGGTCGTCGGCCGCATGGCGGCCGAGCCGCCGGGCGAGGTAGCGATGGATGTGCGGCGCGTGGCGGTCGAAGACCACCGCGAACCGCTCGGGGTGCCGCAGCGACGCGGTGATGACTTCCGCGTCGTCCCCGGCTTCACCTGCTGAGCTCATGAACCGCCTGCCTGTCGTGAGGCCATCTGCCCCGTTGTTGGCGGCACGAGCGGATCGGGTTCACGCTAGATGCGGGCCAGCTCCTCCAGCACGCCGACGGCGGCGGCGATGTCCTCGGTGAGCGGCCGGTCGTCGAGACTCGCGTCCAGCACCGCCGATGCCGCGTCGAAGGCGTCGCGCACCGGCAGCTCCACCAGGTCCGCCTCCCGCATCCGCAACGCCCGGACCGCCGCCACCAGCTCGCACGCCAGCACCTGCTGGTAGGCCGCGCACGCCGCCGTGGCCGCGCGGGCCGCCTGGGTGGAGAAACTCGCGTGGTCTTCGATGCCGCGGGAAACGACCGCCGTGCCGAGCGTGGCCGGGAGCGCCGCCTGGCGCAGCTCCGTCAGCGCGTCGTGGGCCACGTACTCCAGGATCATCACGCCCGAGCTGCCCGGCGGGCCCGCCGCCAGGAACGGCCGCAGGCCGGTGAACTCCGGCTCCACCAGGTCGCCCAGCCGCACCACCGACAGCTCCGCCACCTGGTGCACGGTCGCCCGGGCCTGGTCCAGCGCCGTCGACACGTACGCGGTGTGGAAGTGCGCGTGGTGGTAGGCGTCGTTGTGGACCGTCGAAATCATCGGGTTCTCGGTGCTGGCGTTGATCTCGACGGCGAGCACGTCCCGCAGGTAGTGGATCGCGTCCAGCGCCGGGCCCTGCACCTGCGGGAACGCCCGCAGCCCGAACGGGTCCTGCAGCCGCCGTCCCGGCTTCGGCGTCTGGTGCATGCCCAGCAGCCGCCGCATCTCGGCCGCGCAGGCCACCTGCCCCGCGTGCGGACGTGCTTCGTGCACCGGCGTCGCGTACGCCTCGGGGTTGCCGTCGAGCGCGACGTACGTGAGTGCGGCGACGGCGTGGCTGGCGCGGGTCAGGGTGTCCAGCCGCATCGCCGCGAGGGTCGCTTCGGCGAGGGTCGCGGCGTTGCTGCTCATGAACGCCAGCGCGTCGCCCGCCCGCACCGGCACCGGGGGCACGTGCCCGGTGAGCCACGGCCGTTCGCCGGTGAGCGCCAGCGCCGCCTCGGCCAGCGGTGCCAGGTCGCCGGTGCCGATCGCGCCGAGCCGGTGCACCAGCGGCCGCGCGCCGGTGCGGACCGCTTCGGCGAGCGCGCCGATCAGCTCGGGGCTGATCCCGGACCGCCCGGCCAGCAGCTGGTTGAGCCGGATCAGCAGCATCGCGCGCACCTGCCCGGGCGGCATCTCGTCCCCGCTGCCGCCGGCGTGGCTGCGCAGCAGCCGCAGGCCGTGCGCCACGGAGCTTTCGACGGAGTCGTCCTTGTTGGCCCCGACACCGGTCGTCCGGCCGTAGACCACCCGCCGCGTGCTCAGTTCTTCGGCGAGCTTCCACGCGTTTTCGGCCGCTCGCAACGCGGCGATCGAGACGTCGATGCCCAACGGGCCCTCGGTGCGCGCCGCGGCCACGACGTCCGCGCACCGCAGCGTCCGGCCGTCCACCCGGATCAACGGCAGCCCTCCTTCCGGCTGCCCTCACTATGCGGCTAGGACGCCGGTGGCTGCCAGGGCGGCATCGGCCAGTCCCAGTGCGGCACGGGTTCGTGCGGATCCGGTTCGGCGCCGGGCGCGGAGAAGATCACCGCCAGGCGGCTGCCCCACTCGAGGTAGCCGGCGAACGCGGCCCGGAACTCCGGGTCGGCCGGGAGGCCGGCCTCGTCGGCGGCGTCGAGCAGCAGGCTCACCCACCGGCGGCGCTGCTGCTCGGTGATGCCGCGCCCGAGGTGGCGCCCGACCATGTGGGCGTGCCCGCCGTGGCTCGCGGAGTACTCGGCCGGGCCGCCGAAGACCTCGCCGAGCCACACCGCGACGTGCTTCGGGTGGTCCGGGTCCATGCCGCGGAACACGGGTTCGAGCAGCGGGTCTTCGAGGACGTGGCCGTAGAAGATCGTGAGCAGCTTCACGAGGGCTTCGTGGCCACCGGCCCAGTCGTAGAGGGTCGGCGTGGTTTTTGGGACGATCACCGGACCAGGCAACCAGTGGTGCCCCGGCCGGGCAACCACGTACTTTCCGGTGCGTAGGGGAGAGCGGGATGAAGCGGTACCACTGCGCGACGGAACTGGCGGTCGACCTCATCGGCGGCAAGTGGAAGCCGGTGATCCTGGCCCACCTCAAGGAAGGCGCCCACCGCTACGGCGAGCTGCGGCGCCGGATGCCGGGGGTGAGCGAGAAGATGCTGACCCAGCAGCTGCGCGAGCTCGCGGCGGACGGCGTCGTCCGCCGCGAGGAGTTCGCGGGCCGGGTGCCGCACGTCGAGTACCACCTGACGGAGGCGGGGGAGGAGCTGCGGCCCGCGCTGACGGCGTTGTACGAGTGGGGCGAGCGCCGCGCGGCCGAGCGAGGCATCACCTTCGACCCGGCCTGAACCCAAGCGCCCCAAGGCGGCCTTGGTTGCGTCAGACGCACCGAAGGCCGCCTTGGGTGCGTGTGACGCACCGAAGGCCACATTGGGGCGCTCGGAACCGAGGCGGCTCAGGTTTCGTCGAGACGGCGTTCCAGGGCGTCCAGGCGGTCGGACCAGAAGCGGCGGTAGGGCGCGAGCCAGGCGTCGACCTCGGCCAGGGGCTCGGGGCGCAGCGCGTAGCACCGGCGCTGCGCCGCGACCCGGACCGTCACCAGCCCGGCCTCGCGCAGCACCCGCAGGTGCTTGGACACCGCGGGCTGGCTCAGCTCCAGCTGCTCGACCAGCTCGCCGACCGAGCGCTCGCCGTCGCGCAGCAGGTCGAGGATGGTCCGGCGCCGGGGCTCGGCGAGGACGTCGAAAGTCTGCATCACCCCCGAAATGTGCTCCGCCGGGCATATTCCTGTCAAGGAATGTGGACCAACGCTGGTCTGGACCATTGACCTAGTGGTCTAGTCCACTTACGGTGAGTGGGGTCCCCACCACTCCGGCAGCGTTGCCGTGAGTAATTCCCGGGAGGAAGAACGCATGTCCCGATTCCGCAGGAAGAGCTTCTCGGCCCTGCTGGCCGTGGCCGCCGCCGCGGGCCTCGTCGCGGGTGGCGCGACGGCCCCGGCGGCCACCGCCGCGACCGAGACCGCGCAGGCCTCCGTCGGCAAGGTGGTCGGCTACTTCACCGAATGGGGTGTCTACGACCGCAACTACCACGTCAAGAACATCGAGACGTCCGGCTCGGCGAGCAAGCTGACCCACATCAACTACGCCTTCGGCAACGTGACCAACGGCGGCTGCGCGATCGGCGACGCCTACGCCGACTACCAGAAGACCTACGACGCCGCGGGCAGCGTGGACGGCGTCGCCGACACGTGGGACCAGCCGCTGGCCGGCAGCTTCAACCAGCTCAAGAAGCTCAAGGCCAAGCACCCCGGCCTGAAGGTCATCTGGTCCTTCGGCGGCTGGACCTGGTCCGGCGGCTTCGGCCAGGCGGCGAAGAACCCCGCGGCGTTCGCGAACTCCTGCTACAACCTGGTCAACGACCCGCGCTGGGCCGGGGTCTTCGACGGCATCGACATCGACTGGGAGTACCCGAACGCCTGCGGCCTGAGCTGTGACACCAGCGGCGCGGCGGCGTTCAAGAACCTGCTCCAGGCGCTGCGGGCGAAGTTCGGCTCGAAGCTGGTCACCGCCGCGATCACCGCCGACGGCACCAGCGGCGGCAAGATCGACGCGGCCGACTACGGCGGCGCTTCGCAGTACGTCGACTGGTACAACGTGATGACCTACGACTACTTCGGCGCTTGGGCGGCGCAGGGCCCGACGGCTCCGCACTCGCCGCTCACCAGCTACAGCGGCATCCCGACGCCGGGCTTCTACTCCGACGCGGCGATCCAGAAGCTCAAGAGCAAGGGTGTCCCGGCGGGCAAGCTGCTGCTGGGCATCGGCTTCTACGGCCGCGGCTGGACCGGCGTCGCGCAGAGCGCCCCGGGCGGCACGGCGACCGGCCCGGCGCCCGGCAAGTACGAGCAGGGCATCGAGGACTACAAGATCCTCAAGACGTCCTGCCCGGCGACCGGGACGATCGCCGGCACGGCCTACGCCAAGTGCGGCAGCAACTGGTGGAGCTACGACACGCCCTCGACCATCGCCGGCAAGGTTTCCTACGCCAAGCAGCAGGGCCTGGGCGGCGCGATGTTCTGGGAGCTCTCGGGTGACACCACGAACGGCGAGCTGATCACCGCCGTCGCGAAGTAGCGCGAACGGGGGCACCGGCGGAAGTTGTCGGTGCCCCCGTTTACTGTGCCCGTCGTGACGTTCAGCGGATTCGGCGAGTACGCCGTCGACTTCTACGACGGCCTCGTGGAGGACAACTCCAAGCCCTACTGGGACGACCACGTCGAGACCTACAAGACCGACGTCCGCGCCCCGATGGAAGCGCTGCTGGCCGAGCTCGCCCCCGAGTTCTCCGACGGCGGCGAGCCCAAGGTCTTCCGGCCTTACCGGGACGTCCGGTTCGCCAAGGACAAGACGCCGTACAAGACCCACTGCGGCGCGGTCATCGAGCAGGGCCGCGGCGGCGGCGCCTACTACGTCGAGGTCGGGCCGGACGGCCTGCGCGTCGGCGGCGGCTGCTTCCACCTGGCGCCCGACCAGCTCGCCCGGTTCCGCACGGCGGTCGACACCGAGCTGCACGGCGAAGCCCTCCGGAACGTCCTCGCGAAGCTGGAGCGGGCCGGCTGGGAGGTCAAGGGCGACCGGCTGAAGTCGAAGCCCCGCGGGTTCGACGCCGGCCACCCGCGGATCGACCTGCTGCGCCACCGCTCGGTGTACGCGGTCCGCGGCTGGGAGCCCGACGACGTCCTGCACGAGCGGGGCGCCCTCGACCGCGTCCGGAAGGCCTGGCGCCAGCTCCGGGAGTTCAACGAGTGGGCCCGCGACCGGGTCGGCCCGAGCGAACGGCCTCGGCGCTAGGCGGGGTTGCGCGGGCGGCGCGGCGTGGCAGGGCGAACCCGGTGAACGCGGCGCAGGCCAGCGTCACCGCGCCCGCCGTGACGAAGGCGCTGCCCAGGTCGGCCGCACCGCCGGCGACGGCGCCGAGCACCGCCACGCCGAGCACCGCGCCGATCTGCCGGGCGGTGCTGCTGATCCCGGACGCGAGCCCGCCGTCGCGCGGATCCACCGCCTGGATGGCCGCCGCGGTCAGCGGGGACATGGCCAGTGCGAACCCGATCCCGGCGATAGCCAGCCGCCACCACACGGCTCCGTAGCCGGTGCCGGCGTGTACCCCGCCGAGCGTCACCAGCCCGAGCCCGGCCAGCGTCAGGCCGGCAGTGACGACGACCCGGAAGCCGTGGCGGGCGGCGAGCCGTCCCGCGAACGGGCTCACCACGACCATCGCGACCGGCGTGGGCAGCGTCTGCAGGCCGGCGCGCAGGATCGAGCTGCCCTGGACCTGGACGAAGAACTGGGAGAAGAAGAACGACGAGCCCATGAGCGCGAAGCCGACCGCGAGCATCGCCATGACCGGCACCGCGAACCCGGGCTGCCGGAACAACCCCGGCGGCAGCATCGGCGCCGCGCTCCGCCGCTCGACGGCCACGAAGCACCCGAGCAGCACCGCCGAGGCGGCGAACGCGCCCAGGACCGCCGGCGACGTCCAGCCGCGGGAGCCGCCCTCGATCAGCGCGTAGGTCAGCGCGCCGACGCCGAGGACGGACAACGCGGTGCCCGGGACGTCGATCGACGGGCCGCCGGGCGCGCGGGACTCGCCGAGGACCCGGACCCCGGCCAGCAGCAGGGCCGCGCCGACGGGCACGTTGACGAGGAAGATCGCCGGCCAGCCCGCCGCCTGGGCGAGCACCCCGCCGGCCACCGGGCCGGCGGCGAGGCCGATGCCGCTGAACCCCGCCCACAGCCCGATCGCCCGCACCCGATCGGCCGGCACCGGGTGGGCAGCGGCGAGGAGGGCCAGCGAGGCGGGGCTCAACGCCGCGGCCCCGATGCCCTGCAGGACGCGCCCGGCCACCAGCCAGCCGAGCGACGGCGCGGCCCAGCACACGGCCGAGGCGGCGGTGAACCCCGCGACCCCGGCGAGGAACACCCGTTTGCGGCCGAAGCGGTCGGCGAAGACGCCGCCGGAGAGCAGCAGCATCGCGACCACCAGGACGTAGGCGTCGACGATCCACTGCAGGCCGCTCAGCCCCGTGCCGAGCCGCCGCTGCACGTCGGGCAAGGCCGCGCCGACGATCGTGCTGTCGAGCAGCACCATGAACTGGCCGAGGCCGGTCACCGCGAGCAGGGCCACCCGGCCGGTGCGCACGTCAGTCTTCACTTTCGATCCCCCAAGGAGTAACGGTTCGCCGCCACCATAGTTCGATAATCCCGAAATGTCGAAGGGTTGGGTATGATCGAGGCATGCGACCGCTTCCGCAGCCCGCTCGCGACGCCTTCGCGCTCCCGGCCGTGCTGCACGCCCTCGGCGACCCGGTGCGCCTCGAACTGGTGCGGCGGGCCCACGCCCGGCCGGAGTCGACGTGCGCGGTGCTCGCCGACGGCCTGGACGTGCCGCTCTCGACCGCGTCGAACCACTTCCGGATCCTGCGCGAGGCCGGGGTGATCGGCATGACCGCCGACGGCAGGCACCGGCGGGTCCGCGTGCGCGCCGACGACCTGCGAGCGCGCTTCCCCGGCCTGCTCGAACCGATCCTCCGCGGGGCCGAGGAGGAGCCGTCCGCGAGAACCTGAGCGGACAGGTTTCTGAACATCTTCTTGAACATTCGGGATCGGTACAGACGAACGCGCGAAGAGGGACTACCCTGTGCAGACGTGAGCCGACGCGCGAAGATCGTTTGTACCCTGGGACCTGCCACCGCCACGCCGGAAAAGATGCGGGCGCTGGTGGACGCGGGCATGGACGTGGCCAGAATGAACTTCAGCCACGGCAGCCACAGCGACCACAAGCAGGTCTACGACCTGATCCGGGCCGCGGCCGCCGACAGCGGCCGGGCGGTCGGCATCCTCGCCGACCTGCAGGGCCCGAAGATCCGCCTGGGCACGTTCGCCGGCGGTCCGGTCGAGTGGCACAACGGCGACATCGTCCGGATCACCGTCGAGGACGTCGCCGGCACCCACGACCGGGTCTCCACCACCTACAAGGGCCTGGCGCGGGACGCCAAGCCCGGCGACCGGCTGCTCGTCGACGACGGCAAGGTCGGCCTGGTGGTCCGCAAGGTCGAGGGCCCGGACGTGGTGTGCGAGGTCACCGAGGGCGGCCCGGTCAGCAACAACAAGGGCGTCTCGCTGCCCGGCATGGACGTCTCCGTGCCGGCGCTGTCCGAGAAGGACATCGAGGACCTCGAGTTCGCGCTCGAGCTGGGCGTCGACTTCATCGCCCTGTCCTTCGTCCGCTCGCCGGCCGACATCGACCTGGTCCACCAGGTGATGGATCGCGTCGGCAAGGGCAGGCTCCCGGTCGTCGCCAAGATCGAGAAGCCCGAAGCCGTCTACAACCTCGAAGCCATCGTGCTGGCCTTCGACGCGGTGATGGTCGCCCGCGGCGACCTCGGCGTCGAGCTGCCGCTGGAGCAGGTCCCGCTGGTGCAGAAGCGCGCCATCCAGATCTGCCGCGAGAACGCGAAGCCGGTCATCGTGGCGACGCAGATGCTCGAGTCGATGATCAACAACTCCCGGCCGACCCGCGCCGAGGCCTCCGACGTCGCCAACGCGGTGCTCGACGGCGCGGACGCGCTGATGCTGTCCGGCGAGACCTCGGTCGGCCGGTACGCCATCGAGGTCGTGGAGACGATGGGCCGGATCATCGAGGCGGTCGAGACCGACTCGCCGATCGTGCCGCCGCTCTCGCACGTCCCGCGCACCAAGCGCGGCGTGATCTCCTACGCCGCCCGCGACATCGGCGAGCGGCTCAACGCGAAGGCGCTGGTCGCGTTCACGCAGTCCGGTGACACCGTGCGCCGCCTGGCGCGCCTGCACACGCGGCTGCCGCTGCTGGCGTTCACGCCCGAGGAGTGCGTGCGCAGCCAGCTGTCGATGACCTGGGGCACCAACACCCACATCGTGCCGCAGGTCAGCTCGACCGACCAGATGATCCAGCAGGTCGACCACGCGATGCTGGAGATGGGCAAGTACCAGAAGGGCGACCTGGTCGTCATCGTGGCCGGCTCCCCGCCGGGCACCGTCGGGTCGACGAACCTGATCCGCGTGCACCGCCTCGGTGAAGACGACCACGCATAAGGGACGCGTCACCCGTCCAGCACATATGGTCTGGCCATGACTGAAATGGCCAGGACGGCCGCCACCGAACTGGAGATCCCGGGTGGCGGCCAGCCGGTGCTCGATCGACTGGTCGCGCTGCTCGACCTGGAGAAGATCGAAGAGAACATCTTCCGCGGCGTCTCGCCCGCCCACTCGCCGGTGCGGGTGTTCGGCGGGCAGGTCGCCGGCCAGGCGCTGGTCGCGGCCGGGCGCACGGTCCCCGAAGAACGCCGGGTCCACTCGCTGCACGCGTACTTCATCCGCGGCGGCGACCCCAGCGTCCCGATCGTCTACGAGGTCGACCGGATCCGCGACGGCCGGTCGTTCACCACCCGCCGGGTCGTGGCGATCCAGCACGGCAAGGCGATCTTTTCGCTCTCGGCGTCGTTCCAGACCGACGAGCCGGGCATCGAGCACGCCGAAGCCATGCCCGAGGGCGTTCCGGCGCCGGAGACCCTGCCGACGCTGATGGAACGCGCGGAGGGTTACGCGATCGGGGCGCACGCCCGGCCGCGGCCGATCGACCTGCGGTACGTCAACGAACCGCCGTGGGTCACCCGGCAGACCGGCGAGCGGCCCGCGCGCAACCAGGTGTGGATGCGCGCCGACGGGAAGCTGCCCGACCAGCAGCTGCTGCACGTCTGCGTGCTGACCTACGCCTCGGACATGACGCTGCTGGACTCGGTGCTGGCCCGCCACGGCGTCTACTGGGACACCGACAAGGTGCTCGGGGCGAGCCTCGACCACGCACTGTGGTTCCACCGGCCGTTCCGCGCGGACGAGTGGTTCCTCTACGACAGCGCCTCGCCGACGGCGTCCGGCGCCCGCGGTCTGGCCACGGGCCGGTTCTTCGCGCAGGACGGCACGCTGATCGCGACGGTCGTCCAAGAAGGACTCCTGCGCGTCCTGTGAAGTTCGCCGGGAAATCACCCTCACGGGCGACGAATTGCCCGAATACCCGTCGCCGGAAAAGGGCATTCGGCTGGCGCGAGGGGGCCGGGACCGATCGGGGGACGGCCCCGGACCCCTTCGCCCGATGATCGCGCAGCACGCCGCCCGATCATCGTCTACCCTGCTCAGAGGCCGGTCGAAGCCACGGCCGGCCGACCGTCAGGCGCCCGGAGCAGTGCAGGGTGCGAGAGTACAAGAGCATTCTGCAAATTGCAGATCCGGCGCCGGAATCGACTCGCGTTAATCCACCGGCTCCGCGCCCGGATGGTTGGATACACGGACCACTCGACTTCCGGAGGTGCCGCGATGGCAAGGGGACAGAGCCCCACGGTTCGCCGCCGGCGGCTGGCGGGCGAGCTGCGCCGGCTCCGCGAGGCGGCGGACCTGACGATCGACGAGGTGGGCGAGAAGCTCGAATGCTCGGCCTCGAAGATCAGCCGCATCGAGACCGGGCACGTCGGCGTCACCCCGCGTGACGCCCGGGACATGCTGGCCCTCTACGGGATCACCGGCGACGAGCAGGAGGCGCTCGTCCAGCTGGCCAGGGAAGCGCGCAAGCGCGGCTGGTGGCACGCGTACAACGAGGTCTTCACCGGCACCTTCGTCGGCCTCGAAGCCGAAACCAGCTCCCTGCGTGCGTTCCAGGCGCTGCTGGTACCCGGGCTGCTGCAGACCGAGCGGTACGCCCGCGCGGTGATCCGCGCCCTGCGTCCCGACGCCGAAGAGGCCGAGATCCGCCGTCGCGTCGCCGCCCGGATGGCCCGCCAGGAGCTGCTGACCGAGAGCCCGCCGACGGAGTACTGGGCGGTGATGGACGAGGCCGTGCTGCGCCGCGTCGTCGACGGTCCCGAAGTGATGGCCGAGCAGCTCTACCGGATGGTCGCCCTCGCCGAGAAGCCGAACGTGACCATCCAGGTCGTGCCGTTCGGGGCCGGCGCGCACCCCGGCATGGAAGGCCCCTTCCTCATCATGGGCTTCCCCGAACAGGCCGACCCGGACGTCGTCTACGTCGACGACAGCACGTCCAGCGGCCTCTACCTGGAGGAACCCACAGACGTCCGGCGCTACGGGCTGATGTTCGACCATCTGCGCGCGGCCGCACTGAAACCGGACGACTCGGTCGAGCTGATCGCCGAGGCCGCCGGACGGTTCGCCGAACAGGCGGCCGTACCGGCTCCGGTGCACCATCCGGATCCGAGGACCCGTTAGGGCGAGGACACAGTAAGGAGTGGGGACCATGGAAGCAGAACTCTCCGGGGCGCGGTGGCGCAAGAGCAGCCACAGCGGCGGCGGCAACGACTGCGTCGAGGTCGCGTTCGTCGACGGCGGCGCCGCCGTGCGCGACTCGAAGGACCCCGAAGGGGGTGCGTTCCGCCTGCCCGCGTCGGGTTGGCGGGGGCTGCTGGCCGCGGTGCGGACCGGCGGCCCAGCGCACGACTGAGGCGCTTGGAGAAGACCCCTTACCCCCGCCGAGCTGGGCTCGGACGGGAGTAAGGGGTCTTTTTGCGGCGAGGCTTGGGTGATCACCCGATGCCCGGGGTGTCCCCTCAGG
The DNA here is from genome assembly GCF_046549135.1 of Amycolatopsis sp. lyj-23. NCBI lineage: Bacteria > Bacillati > Actinomycetota > Actinomycetes > Pseudonocardiales > Pseudonocardiaceae > Amycolatopsis > Amycolatopsis sp. lyj-23. Next base: position 324,565 of record NZ_JAJPWN010000005.1, read on the forward strand.
ACGAATCTGAGTGTCACCAACCGGAGATGACAGGGGAACACCATGCACAGCGATCTCATGCTCGACGCGGTCCGAGCCGAAGCGGCCTACCGGGCCGAGGAACTGCGGAAGGCCGGGCGCAGCGCCTGGGCCGCCCGCGCTCGCCGCGCCGTCCGCCACCTGCGGGCCGCGCACAGCGACGTCGAGGTACCGAAGCAGGAGCGCCGCGAGGCCACGCGGGAAACCGCGGGCGCCGGCAAGACCGCCCGGTGAGGGCGGCGAGATGGTGTCGAAGGCGATAAGCGGTCGGAAACTGTCGGGGGTGTGAGCGACAATGCTTCTCGTGCCCCGACTCGGCTCCGGAATCCCGCTCGTCGCCCGTACCCACGAGATGCGGCGGCTCCGCGCCGCCTTCGCCAGGGCCGAACGTGGCGAAGCCGGCGCGGTGCTGCTCTCGGGGGACGCCGGGGTCGGCAAGACCCGGCTGCTGACCGCGCTCGGCGAGCACGTCGCGGCGTGCGGTGCGCTGGTGCTCACCGGCCGCTGCATCGACGTCCGCGAGGGCGGTCTTCCTTATCTTCCGTTCGCCGAAGCGCTCGCCCCGCTGGGCAGCGCGACGGACCCGGCGGTCGCCGCCGCGGTGCGCGCCCGGCCCGCGCTCGGGCGGCTGCTGCCGCAGGGCCCGGGCTTCGAGGAGCCCCGCACGGCCGAACACCCGCCGATGACCTCCAACGACCGGGAAACCATGGTGCGTCCCCGGCCGGAGCAGGACCTCGGTCAGCTGCAGTTGTTCGACGCGGTACTGGGGGTGCTGACCGAGATCGCGGAGTCGCGCCCGGTGGTGGTCCTCCTCGAGGACCTCCACTGGGCCGACGCTTCGACCCGCAACCTGCTGTCCTTCCTGCTCACCCGGCTGCGGGCGCAGCGGCTGCTCGTCGTGGGCTCCTTCCGGGAAGAAGACGTCCACCGGCGTCACCCGCTGCGCGGCGTGCTCGCCGAGCTCTTCCGGCTCGCCACGGTCGAGCGCGTCGACCTGCAGCCCTTCGGCGCGGCCGACGCCCGCAAGTTCGTCGAGGCGCTGGCCGACGAGCCGCTGCCGTCCGGTGTCGTGGCCGACATCGTCAGCCGCTCCGAGGGCAATCCGTTCTTCGCCGAAGAGCTGCTCGCCACCAAGACCGAGTGCAACGACCTGCCCGCCGGGCTGGCCGAGGTGCTGCTGTCCCGGCTCGAGCGGCTGTCGCCGGACGCCCGCCGCGTCGCACGGGTGATCTCGGTGGCCAACGAGCCGGTCATGCACGCCGCCCTCGCCGAGGTCTCCGGGCTGGGGGAGCTGGAGCTCGACGAGGCGCTGCGGGAAGCCGTCCAGCACCACGTGCTCGTGGTGCTCTCGGACGGCTCGTACACGTTCCGGCACGCGTTGCTGCAGGAGGCGGTGTACGGCGACTTGCTGCCGGGCGAGCGGTCGCGCACGCACGCGGCGTACGCGGCGCGGATCAAGGCGCGGGCGCAGGGCCGCGGCCACGACGCCAAGCTGGCCTACCACTCGATGCAGAGCAGCGATCTGACCACCGCGCTGCCGGCGTTGCTGCGTGCGATGGACGAAGCCGAGAAGCTCGGCGCGCCCGGGTCGGCGCTGCAGCACGTCGAACAGGCACTGTCCATCTGGGACGCCGTCAGCCCGGCCGACCGGCCCGAAGGGGTCGACGAGCTGCAGCTGCTGTACGAAGCGTCGTACTTCGCGGGGACGTCCGGCGAGCCCGAGCGGGCCGCCGCCTTCGCGCGCTCCGCCACCCAGGCGCTGACCCCCGAGATCCCGAACGACCGGGCCGCGAAGGTGTGGCGGCGGCTGGCGGACGCGCTGCTCGCACTGGAGGGCACCCTCGACGACGCCGTCGCCGCCATCGACCGGGCCTGGGACCTGGTGAAGGACACCGGCCCGAGCGCGGCGCGCGCCTGGGTGCTGGCCAGCCGGGCCGGGTTCCTGCGGATCCTCGACCAGCCCGAGGCGGCGCTCGACAGCGCGCTCACCGCGGTCGCCGACGCGCAGGCCGTGGGCGCGACCGGCGCGGAGGCGTCGGCGCTGGTCACCCTGGGCACGCTCGCCGATTCCCGCGGCGACGCCGCCGAGGCCCGGGAGCGGCTGCGCCAAGCCCAGCGCAAGGCGCGTGACGTGGGCGCGTACAACACCGAACTCCGGGCGACCTACTTCCTGGCGTTGAGCCACGACGACCACGGCGAGTTCACCGAAGCGCTGGAAAACGCCTCGCACGGCGTCGCCCGGGCCGAAGAGACCGGGCTGAGCTGGAGCGCCTACGGGCTGGAACTGCGGGCGGGGCAGCTGAAGCTGCGCTACCTGATGGGCGACTGGCCGGAGGAGAGCGCCGGGCGCGCCGGGCGCGGGGTGTCCAGCGCGGTCGCGGCGCGGATCCTGGCCATCTGGTCGTTGTTCGTCGTCGCCCGCGGCCGGTTCGACGAGGCCGCGAAGCTGCTGACCGGGCTGCGGCAGCACTGGACGGCGGACATGCAGATCCCGCTGTCGGCCGGGGGCGCCGGGATCGAGCTGGCGTACTGGCGCGGCGACCACGCCGGCGCGGTGCGCCAGGCCGAAGAGCTGATCGGCTGGCTGGAGCGGATCGAACCCGGGCTGCTGGCCGGGATCCGGGTGGCCGCGGTCGGCGTGTCCGCCGCGGCCAGGCTGGCCGCCGACGCCCGCGTCCACGGGGACCAGGCCGCCGCGGAAGCGGCGGTGGCGACCGGCGAGCGGTTCCTGGCGCACGGCCGGATGTGCTCGGTCGTCGGCCAGCCGCGTTCGGGAACGCTCGGCCCCGAGGGCCGCGCGTGGGTGGCCCGCCTGGAGGCGGCGGCGACGTGCCTGTCCGGCCGCGGCGACGCGGAGAAGTGGGCGGCCGCGGCGGCGGCGTTCGGCTACGGCGCGGTGTACGAGCAGGCGGTCTGCCGCTGGCACGAAGCCGAAGCCCTGCTGGCCGCCGACGCCGAAGCGGGCGCGGCCCTGGAGGCGGCGCACGCGGTGGCGGTCCGCCTCGGCGCGATCCCGCTGCGCGACGCCGCCCGCGACCTGGCGCACCGCGCCCGCGTCGAGCTGGCCGGCGTCGAACCGGCGGCCCCGGCCCGCACGGTCACCGACCCGCTGACCGACCGCGAGCGCGACGTCTTGGAGCGGGTCGCCCTGGGCCGCACGAACCGCCAGGTCGGCGAAGAGCTCTACATCAGCGAAAAAACAGTGAGCGTCCACCTGTCCCGCGTGATGGCCAAACTGGGCGCCAGCCGCCGAGCGGAAGCCGTCGCCATCGCCTACGACCGCGGCCTGTTGACGGCCCCCACCGCGTGATCACGCGTAACGAAACGGTCGGCTCGCGTACCCAGAGGGTCGGCTTGCGTACCCAGAGGGTCGGATGGTGAACCGACCCTCCAGGTACGCAAGCCGACTGTCCAGGTACGCGAACCGACCGTCCGGGTACGTCAGCGGGGGAGGCGGCGGAGGGCTTTGAGGCCGATCGTCATGCCGCGCGACCACAGGGAGCCCGGGATCGCGCGGGGCGGGCGCAGGGCCAGACCGCGCTGGAGCGCGATCGACTGGGACTCCGTGTACTTCAGCAGGCCTTCGGCGCCGTTGCGGCGGCCGACGCCGGAGTCCTTCATCCCGCCCATCGGGACGCCGACGCTGCCGAACGTCGCCGCGTAGCCCTCGTTCACGTTGACCGTTCCGGCCTTCAGCCGGGCCGCGACCTCCCAGCCCGCGCGGCCGTTGCGGCTCCAGACGCTGGCGTTGAGCCCGAACGGCGTGTCGTTGGCCCGCTCGATCGCGTCGGTGACGTCGGTGTAGCCGTAGATCGACACGACCGGCCCGAACGTCTCCTCCGCGAACGGCAGCATGTCCGGCGTGACCCCGGAAAGCACCGTCGGCTCGTAGAACAGCGGGCCGAGGTCGGGCCGCGCGCGACCGCCGGTGAGGACCGACGCGCCCTTCGCGCGGGCGTCCTCGACGTGCGCGGACACCGCCGCGAGCTGCTCTTCCGACGTCAGCGAGCCCATCTGCGCCTGGTAGTCCAGCGCCCCGCCGAGCCGCAGCGCCGCGGTCCGGGCGACGAACGCGCGGGTGAACTCGTCGCGGATGTCCTCGTGGACGTAGATCCGCTCGACCGACACGCACAGCTGCCCGGCCGAGGAGAAGCACGCCGTCACCGCGCCCGTCGCGGCCTTCGCGACGTCGGCGTCGGGCAGGACGACCATCGGGTTCTTGCCGCCGAGCTCCAGCGAGTACGACGTCAGCCGCTTCGCCACCTGGCCGGCCAGTTCCTTGCCGGTCGGCGTGGAGCCGGTGAAGCACAGGTAGTCCGACTCCTCGACCAGCGCGGTGCCGATCTTCGACCCGCGGCCGAGCACGATCTGCCACGTCCCGGTGGGCAGGCCGGCCTCCTCGGCGAGTTCGTGCAGCCACAGCGCCGAAAGCGCGGTCTGGTTGTCCGGCTTCTGCACCACGGCGTTCCCCGCGGCCAGCGCCGGCAGGACGTCCATCGCGGTCAGGGCCAGCGGGTAGTTCCACGGCGAGATGATCCCGACGACGCCCTTGGGGTGCCGGATCTCGCCCGCGCGGGTCAGGCCGGGGATGACGCCGGCGACGCGGCGGGGCGCGAGGAGCTTCGGGGCGTGCTTGCCGTAGTGGGCGGCCACCAGCGCGGTCGCGCTGACCTCGTCGAACGCGTCGAGCCGCGCCTTGCCCGCCTCGACCTGGACCAGGTCGAGCGCCTCCTCCTGGCGGGCGAGCACCAGGTCGTGCAGGCGGGTGAGGACGCGGGCGCGCTCGGTGGGGGAGTGCTCGGCCCACGCCCGCTGGGCGGTGCGCGCACCGGCGAACACCGCGCGGACGTCGGCGTCGGTGGCCTGCGGCAGGGTCGCGATCGGCAGCCCGGTGAAGGGCGCGTTCATCCGGGTGGGCGCCGAGTCCGCGCCGCCCTGCACCCGGGCGACGAGCTGGGCCGCCCGCGCCGCGCCGGGCGCCCCGGCGACGCCGCCGACAGTGGGCGGCAACGTGGTGTCTTCGACTGCGTTCGCGGGGGTCGTGCTGGTCATGACGTCTCCGTTCCGGCGGAGTCCGCGCGACGTCGCGCAGGGGTTACCGACGAGTACACCATACCGTCGGAACGTCAGATGTCCAGCCTGATGTGAATAAGATTCACGTATTGGGCGGGTGCGGCGGCGGCAGCTGGTAGTTGGGTTCGGTCGGTTCCTGACGGCCCGGGTGCGGCTGCGCCTGCGTCACGCCGCCGAAGGGGTCGCCCGGCTGCTGCGCCGGGAACGGCTGCGACGGCGGACCGCCGTACGCCGGGGGCTGCGGCCCGGTCTGCGCCGGCGGGGCCTGGGCCGGGAACGGCTGCGACGGCGGAAAACCCGGGTGTGGCTGCCCGTACTGCTGGGGTGGCACGGGGTACGGCCGCGACGGCTGCTGGTACGGCCCGGGTGGCGGTCCGGCCGGCGCCGCGACACGGGCGCGCCGCCCGGTCAGTACCGCGGCGGCCAGCGCCAGCAGGGCGACGATCCCGCCGCCGAGCAGCAGCCAGAACCCCGGTCCGGTCGCGTAGTGCGTTTTGACCGCCGCGTCGTCGGTCTCGTAGCTCAAGGTCGCCGAGACGTCCATGCCGAGCATCCACACCGCCGCGGCCACCCCGGCGCCGCCCGCCACCAGGACCGTCCGGGCGCCCGAGCGCACGCCGGGGCTCGCCGAGCGGCGCCGGCCGGCGAACGTCAGCACGGCCCCCGCCAGCAGCACCACCGCGCCGGCGGTGAGCGGGATGCCGTACCGGGCGACGTGGGTCCGGTCGTAGAACTTCTTCTCGTCCGGGCCGGGCTCGACGGGGAACGAGCGCGCCCAGGCGCTGATCGTCTGGCTGCTCTCGGTCTTGCCGTCCACGACTTGGTCGAACGAGGTCTGCGGCAGGAACGACCCGGTGATCACCAGTGCCGCGGCGAGGATGCCGAAGATTCCCGCCAGCAGCCGGAACACGGCGCCGGGATCGGCCGGCGCCGGCGGGGTGGGTGGCGGAGTGGGCGGCGGGCCGTAGGGGTACGGGGCGGCGGTCATGGGAACTCCCCTCGTTCGGAGGGGATTGGACCACGAAATCCGCCTGCGGGATAAGGGGCAAAGCACCCTTGCGGGGCCGCGCTGGTCAGCTCGGCGCAGTCGTGGCGTCCTGGTAGAGCAGGACGGCGATGCGCTTCCACTCGTCGAGGAGCTGGCGGCGCCGGTTCGGGTCACCGCCGAGCTCGGCGTCCAGCGCCAGCCCGCGGGTGAGGTTCACGGTGAGCCAGAACAGCATTTCCGCGCGTTCCGGCGGGAGTTCGCCGGCGACCTGGGTGACGTGCTCGAGGGTGGCGCGGCCGAGCGCGCGGTCGACCGGGCGGATGGCCGCGCGCAGCTCGGGATCGGTGCGGGCGGCGACCCACAGCTCGGTGACGGCGGTCGAGAGCGTGCCGGAGTAGCCCGCCCACAGCAGGTCGATCGCCGCGGCGACGCCGTTGCCGCCGCCCGGCAGGTCCTCGAGCGAGGCCGCGAGCTGACGGCGCAGCTTCGTCGTCAGGTGCTCGACCGCGGCCGCCATCAGCTCGGCCTTCGCCGTGAAGTGGTGCTGCACCGCGCCCTTCGACACGCCCGCGCGGGCGCAGATCTCCTGCACCGACGTGCGCGCGTAGCCGACGTCGACCAGGCAGGCGATGGTCGCGTCGAGCAGCGCGGTGCGGGTCTGCTCCCGCCGCTGCGCCTGGGTGCGGTGCGTCGTCTCGGTCACCGCGGCCTCCCTGCTTTACCTACGGGCCGGTAGGGATGTACATTCCGAACAGAACTTACATGCTGATCGTCATGTTTTCCAGCAGGAGGGTCCCGTGCCACTGCAACTGCCGAAGAGCTCGTGGAGCACCACAGAGCTCGACGACCTCCGCGAACTCGCCCGGTCCTTCCTGCAGAAGGAAGCCGTCCCGCACCAGGAGCGCTGGGCGGCGGAGAAGAAGGTCGACCGCGAGCTGTGGAACAAGGCCGGCGACGTCGGCCTGCTCTGCCTGTCCATCCCCGAGGAGTACGGCGGAGGCGGCGGCACGTTCGCCCACGAGGCCGTGCTCTACGAAGAGCAGGCGCGCTCCGGCGACAGCGCGTGGGGCGTCACTGTCCACAATGGAATCGTCGCGCACTACCTGCTGGCCTACGCCGCCGAAGAGAAGAAGCGCGAGTGGCTGCCGAAGCTGGCCAGCGGCGAGTTCGTCGGCGCGATCGCGATGACCGAGCCCGGCACCGGCTCCGACCTGCAGGGCATCAAGACCCGCGCGGTGCGGGACGGTGACCACTACGTCATCAACGGCGCCAAGACCTTCATCACCAACGGGTTGCACGCCGACCTGGTCGTCGTCGCGGTGAAGACGGACCCGGACGCGGGCGCGCAGGGCGTCTCGCTGATCGTGGTCGAGACCGACACCCCGGGCTTCCGCCGCGGCCGCGTCCTCGACAAGGTCGGCCTCAAGGGCCAGGACACCGCCGAGCTGTTCTTCGACGACGTCCGCGTGCCCGCCGCCAACCTCCTCGGCGACGCCGAGGGCCAGGGCTTCATCCAGCTGATGCTGCAGCTGCCGCAGGAACGGCTGATCATCGCCGTCACCGCGGTGGCCGGGCTGGAGGCCGCGGTCGACCTCACGCTCGAATACACCAAGGAGCGCACGGCGTTCGGCCGGCCGATCTTCTCCTTCCAGAACACCAAGTTCACCCTCGCCGAGGCGGCGACCGAAGCCGCGGTGGCGCGCGCGTTCCTCGACCAGTGCATCGAACGCCACCTCAAGGGCGAGCTCGACGTGCAGGGCGCGGCGATGGCGAAGCTGTGGACGACCGAGCGCGTCAACAAGGTGGTCGACGACTGCGTGCAGCTCTTCGGCGGCTACGGCTACATGACCGAGTACCCGATCGCGCGCGCGTGGGCCGACGTCCGCATCTCCCGGATCTTCGGCGGCACCAGCGAAATCATGAAGGAAATCATCTCCCGCTCGCTCTGAAAGGTTTTCGCTCATGAAGGCAGGTCCGCTCGCCGGCCTGAAGGTGGTGGAGCTCGCGGGTCTCGCCCCGGGGCCGTTCGCCACCATGGTCCTCGCCGACCTCGGCGCCGACGTCGTCCGCGTCGACCGGGCGCAGCCGGGGGAGGACGTCCTCGGCATCCAGACCGACCCGCTCGCCCGCGGCCGCCGGTCGGTCGGCATCAACACCAAGACGCCCGAAGGCGTCGAGCTCGTGCTGAAGCTGTGCGACGACGCCGACGTGCTGATCGAGGGCTTCCGGCCCGGTGTCGCCGAACGGATCGGCCTCGGCCCCGACGTCGTGCACGCCCGGAACCCGCGGCTGGTCTACGGCCGGATGACCGGCTGGGGCCAGGACGGCCCGCTGGCCAAGGCGGCCGGGCACGACATCAACTACATCGGCATCGCCGGCGCGCTCGAACCGATCGGGCGCGCGGGCGAACGGCCGGTGCCGCCGCTGAACCTCGTCGGCGACTTCGGCGGCGGCGGGCTGCTGCTGGCGATGGGCGTCCTGGCCGCGCTGTACGAGCGGACCACGTCCGGGCGCGGGCAGGTCGTCGACGCGTCGATGGTCGACGGCGCCGCGCTGCTCACCACCAGCCTGCACGGCATCAAGGCGGCCGGCCTCTGGTCGGCCGAGCGCGGCGAGAACATGCTCGACGGCGGTGCGCCGTTCTACGACACCTACGAAACCGCCGACGGCAAGTACGTCGCCGTCGGCGCGATCGAGATGCGGTTCTGGGGTGCGCTCGTGCAGGTGCTCGAGCTGGACCCGGCGGAGCTGCCGCTGCACATCGACAAGACGCAGTGGCCCCGGCTGCGGGAGATCGTGGCCGGCGCGATCGCCAAGCACACGCGCGACGAGCTCGTCGCGCGCGCCGAAGGCACCGACGCGTGCCTGACACCGGTGCTGTCACCGGAAGAAGCGGCTTCGCACCCTCACAACGCGGCGCGCGGCACGTTCGTCGAGATCGGCGGCATGGTCCAGCCGGCGCCGGCACCGCGGTTCGACCGGACCCCGGCGGCGACGCCGGAGGCCCCGCGGGCCAAGGGGTCCGACACCGAGGCTGTGCTCGCCGAGCTGGGCATCACGGACTTGGACCAGCTGCGTGCGGTGGGGGCGATCGCCTAGGTGTCACCGGAGTTCTTCGTGAAGTCGGAGCGCACGACCGAGTAGATGACGTGGTCGCGCCACTCGCCGTCCCGGAAGTCGTAGCCGCGGAGGACGCCTTCGCGCGTGAAGCCGGCTTTCTCGAGCGAGCGCTGTTCGGCGCGGTTGCCGACCTCGGTCGTCGCTTCGACCCGGTTGAGCTGGGTGTGGGCGAAGAGGTAGCCGACGAGCAGGCGCTGGGCCTCGGTGCCGTAGCCGTGCCCGCGGGCTTCCGGCGCCAGGACGAGGCCCATGTTCCAGCAGTAGGACATCGGGCCGGTCCGGCTGCGGTGCCAGGAGACGAGCCCGAGGACGCGGCCGCCGAGCGTCGGCACGAGCATGCCGGTCTCGGCGGTGAGCATCCCGGTCTCCAGCCACCGGCGGCGCAGGTAGCCGGGATCGTGCCAGCCGAACCACTGGTGCACGCCGGCGGCGACGGGATCGTTGGTCAGCCGTTCCAGCAGGTCGAGGTCGCTTTCGGCCACCGGCCGGAGCTGCACTCTGACACCGTCGTCGTCCATCGGCAGACCTTATCGGCCGCTTGACCGGCACCGGGACGCCTTCGCGCAAGATAGCTCGCTAGAGGCATCACGCGTGACTGAGCGGGCACCACGCGTGATTGGAGGGCATCACGCGTGTTCGGAGGGGCATCACGTGAAGGTGCCGTGGCGGCCTTCGCCGCCGGCGAAGCGGGCCGCGCCTTCGACCGCCTCCGCCGCCAGGACTCCGGTGCCCATGGCCGCGGTGAACTCCGCCGTCAGCGCGTCCGGTTCGGACAGGCCCCACTGGGCCAGTGCCGACCGGCGGTCGCCGCGCAGGCACTCCTGGGGGAAGGCCGCCAGCTGCCGGGCCAGTTCCTGCGCCGCGGAAACGGCTTCGCCCGCCGGGACCAGCCGGTTCGCCAAGCCGATGGCGAAGGCCTCCTCGGCGTCGACGGGCCGTCCGGTGAGGATCAGGTCCATCGCGCGCGACTGGCCGATCAGGCGCGGCAGCCGCACCGTCCCGCCGTCGATCAGCGGGACGCCCCAGCGGCGGCAGAACACGCCGAACACCGCCGTCGCGTCCGCGACCCGCAGGTCGCACCACAGCGCCAGCTCGAGGCCGCCCGCGACGGCCGGCCCGTGGACCGCCGCGATCACCGGCTTGCCGAGGGCCATCCGCGTCGGTCCCATCGGGCCGTCCCCGTCCGGGTGGGTGCGGTTCACCCGGTCGGTGCCGATCGCCTTCAGGTCGGCGCCCGCGCAGAACGCGCCGCCCGACCCGGTCAGCACCGCGACGGCCGCGTCCGGGTCGGCGTCGAACGCGCGGAAGGCGTCGGCCAGTTCCGCGGCCGTCGGCCCGTCGACGGCGTTGCGGGCGGAGGGCCGGTCGATGGTGATGGTCGTCACCACGCCGTCGCGCTGCACCAGCACGTTCCGGGTCATCGCCGCTCCTGGTTGGTTGGTGTGTCCGAGGTGTCTTCCGCGCACGCCTTCCCTACAGTATTGGGATGGCCACTCCCAGGACGGGGACGGCGAGCCGGGGAGGAAGCGCATGTCGGGCGGCGTGAAGAAGATTCTCATCGTGGGCGTGGTGGCGCTCGTGCTCTTCCTGCTGATCACCCAGCCCACCCAGTCCGCCGACTTCGTGCACCGCGTGCTCGGCTGGCTCAAGGACGGCGCCGAAGCGATCGTGACGTTCTTCCGGACGCTCTTCTCCTGACCTCCCCTTCGCGGGGGACGCGGTACCGCCTCACGGGCCGTACCGGTGACTACTGTGCGTGTTAACGGACGGTAAATCACCGTGCGTCACCGATCTCGGATTTCGGACCCCGCCACTCGACCATCCGGGTGGATTGCGGCCGAAAACGCGCAGGTCGTCGAATTCGCACCACCCGGGGTCTGGCGAAGGGGACCACCCCGGCCCTACGGTGCTCACATTGCGTGATCGGGTGGTTGACCATCCCCCCGGAGAACCCCGGTACGCAGGCAGTTTCCACTCAGCAAGGTGCAGGTTGGTGCGTGCGGCACCACCGCGTGGGGCAGGCGTCAGGTCCTGTCCGTCGGGGACCTACAAGGAGGCAGGGATGACCGGAGATCCCGGAGTGGACGCGCTGATCCGGCAGTGGGCCGCGGAGCGCGAGCAGACCCCGGAGGAGCAGGAGGTCGACCGCATCGCGTCCGCGTGGCTGGCCGACGCTCCCGCGCAGGCCCCGGGCATTCCCGGCCAGCGCGCCCGGACCGGGCAGTCTCGGTTCGTCCCGGTGGAGTCGGCCGACCCCGGCTACCTCGCCGCGATGCGCAGCCGGCTGCCGGAAGTGCCCGAAGAGCTCCTCACCGCCGCCGCGGGCTGGTGGCAGATGGTCGGCGGCGTCGCCGAAGCCGAGGAGTGGTGGGACGCCGGCATCAGCCCGCTCGACCAGCGCGCCCTCGACTACCGGGCGGCCGGACTGGCGCCGTCCGACCTGAGCAGGCGGCTCGGGCCGATGACCGTCCTGCAGCACCTGCGCCGCGGCAGCGCCCCGGCCTGGTGCGTGGCCCGGCTCGCGCGGCAGCAGAAATCCGCCTGACGAGCCGGTTTCCACCCGACCGGGTGACCCGGTGGGATGAGACGATCGGGACGACCCGCGTAACGCCACTGTGCGCGGGCTCGTTGACACTTCGTCGACATCACGCTGGAGGACCGGAGTTTCGTGCGCACCAGGACCGGAAAGACCGAGGACGACCCGATCGGCCCGAGTGCCGAGGAAGCCGCCCCCGCCGCACCGGCACCGCGCGCTCCGGGCGTGGCCGTGCTCACCCGGCTGATCGTGGTCCTCGCCGTGCTGGCTGTGGCCGGCGGCGGGATCTGGCTCGTCACCCGCGCGGCGACGCCGGAGGCGAGCCCGACCACCACCGAAATCCCCGCCCTGCAGGTCAAGGCGGCCGACGTCCGCCCGGGTTCGGTCGCGCCGGCCGGTGGGGTGGCGGCGGGCGGGGCCGAGCAGCAGACGAGCCCGCAGCAGGCCCGCTCGCGCGAGACCGGTCCGGCCACGCTTTCGCAGTGGGCGGCCCAGGTCGCGGCGGCCACCGGTGTGCCGGCGCGAGCCCTGCAGGCCTACGGCAACGCCGAGCTGGCGATGCGCGCGGACCAGCCGGGCTGCAAGATCTCGTGGGCCACGCTGGCCGGCATCGGCCGCATCGAGTCCAACCACGGCCAGTACGCGGGCGCGGTGCTCGGCGCCGACGGCCGCCCGTCCAAGCCGATCATCGGCGTCCCGCTCGACGGATCGGCCGGCGTCCAGGCGATCGGCGACACCGACGGCGGCCGCTACGACGGCGATCCGGCCGTGGACCGCGCGGTGGGCCCGATGCAGTTCATCCCGGGCACGTGGCGCAAGTGGGCCTCGGACGGCAACGGCGACGGCCTCGGCGACCCCCAGCAGATCGACGACGCGGCCCTGGCGGCGGCGCGGTACCTCTGCGCGGGCGGCCGCGACATGGCGAGCCCGAGCGGCTGGTGGGCCGGGATCCTGTCGTACAACAACTCGACGGAGTACGCGCAGAAGGTCTTCGGCCTGGCGGACGGCTACGCGAAGGCGGCGCAGGCGGCGCGCAAGCAGGGCTGAGAGCCGGGCCACCCGGACCCCAAGTCGGCCGCCGGTTCTCAGCCGGCCAGTGCTAGCGTCGAAGCGTGCCAGCTTCCCCGCCACCGGCCGCCTCCCCGTGGGGACGGCGGATCGCGATCGTCGCGACCTGCGTGGTGAGCCTGCTCGTCTGCTGCGGGCTCGCCTGGTGGCAGTGGGACCGCTTCACCTCCGCCAACGGCACCTTCCAGAACCTCGGCTACGTCCTGCAGTGGCCGCTGTTCGGGCTGTTCCCGGCCTTCATGTTCTGGCGGATCCGCAAGCTCCGGGAGAAGGCCGAAGCGGAGTCCGCAGCCGAGCCGGAAGCGCCCGCGGCCCGGAAGCCGGAGGTGCCCGCCCCCCGTCCCCGCCCGGACACGCCCCTCCCGAGCACCGGGGCCGCGGACGAGGACGACGAGCTGGCCGCCTACAACCGTTACCTGCGCGAGCTCAACGCCCGCGACCAGCAGGCCGCAGAGTGAGGACGACGACCCGATGACCACCAGCACCGAAGGCGCCCGGACGGCCGTGCCGCTCGACGGCCCCCTGGTCCGGTTCCGCACCGCCGCCTACGTCACCGGCGTCGGGCTGCTCGGCCTGTGCTTCGTGATGGTGCTGCGGTACGCCTTCGGCAACCCGACGCCGTCGGCGGTCTACTCGCCGATCCACGGCGTCCTCTACATGATCTACCTGGTGCTCACCATCGACCTGGCGATCAAGGCCCGCTGGTCGATCAAGGGCACCGTGCTCGTGCTGCTGGCCGGCTGCGTCCCGTTCGTCTCCTTCCTCGTCGAGCGCCGGGTGACGCACCGGGTCAAGGCCGGCCAGAAGCTGTAACGCGGCGGAACGTCAGCGCCACCAGCACCGTGCACGCGGCGAACACCGCGGCCGTCGAAAACGCCGCCGTCATGCCGTCGACCGTCCGCTGCGCGCCCGTCGTGCCCGCCGAACGCGTCACCGAGCCGAACACCGTGACCAGGACGGCCAGCCCGAGCGTGCTGCCGACCTGCTGCATCGTCTGCAGCACGCCGCCCGCGGCGCCCGCATCCTCGCTCGGCACGGTGGCCATCACGATCACGTTGAGCGGGGCGAACGCCAGCCCGCCGCCGAGGCCCATCAGCAGCAGCGGCCCCAGCAGCGCCGGGAAGTAGGTGCTGCCGGTGGTCAGCATCGTGAGCCAGCCGACGCCGGTGACCATCAGCACCGAACCGGTGAGCGCCAGCGGCTTCGGCCCGTAGCGGGGGAGCAGCCGCGGCACGAGCCGGCTCATGGTGAAGATCAGCGCCGCCATCGGGAGGAACGCGAACCCGGTCGCGAGCGCGGCGAAGTGCCGGATGTCCTGCATGAACTGGGTGAGGAAGAAGAACATCGACATCATCGCCATCGGCCCGAGGAAGAAGTTGACGTAGGCCGCGCTGCGGTTGCGGTCGGCGAACAGCCGCAGCGGCACCAGCGGCAGCGCCGTGCGGGCTTCGACGGCGACGAACCCGGCGAGCAGCGCCAGGCCGGCGGCGAGCGAGCCGAGCGTCACCGGGTTGCCCCAGCCGTCGGACGCGGCGTGGGTGAAGGCGAACACGAGCGCGCCGACGCCGAGGGTGCCGGTGACCGCGCCGGGCAGGTCCAGGTGCGCGCGGCGGCGTTCGGGTTCGGCCACGAACCGCGGCGCGAGCAGGGCGATCGCCAGCCCGAACGGAACGTTGATGAACAAGGCGGCACGCCAGGAGATCCATTCGGTGAGCAGGCCGCCTACGATCAGGCCGATCGCGAAGCCGCCGCTGGACATCGCGGAGAACAGCGCCAGCGCGCGGACACGGGCCTTGGCTTCGGTGAACGTCGTCGTGACCAGCGCCAGCGTGCTCGGACCCGCCATGGCGGCGCCGACGCCCTGCAGGACACGGGCGGCGATGAGCAGCGCGGCGGAGCCGGCGAGCCCGCCGGCCAGCGACGCGAGCGTGAACAGGGTGGTGCCCGCGACGAACATCCGCCGTCGGCCGAACAGGTCGCCCGCGCGGCCGCCGAGCAGCAGCAGGCCGCCGAAGACCAGGCTGTAGGCCGTCATCACCCACGACAGCCCGGTCGGGGAGAACCCCAGGTCGGCCTGGATGCGCGGGAGGGCGACGTTCATGACGGTCGCGTCGAGCACGAGCATGAGCTGGCAGGTCAGGATGATCGCGAGGACCAGCCCGCTGCGGTGGGGACGCGCCGGTGCGGGCGCGCGGTCGAGCGTTTGGTGCGGCAAGGGATACTCCCCCAAGGAGCAAGAGAGAAGCGGAGACGTTCTCCACTTGACGATGATCCGATAATATGGAGAGTGTCTCCGGATGCGCAAGTGAATTCGGAGAATCTCTCCGGTTGATGGCGAGGAGGCCGGGATGCCCGAGACCGAGCGTCCGATGCGCGCGGACGCGCGGCGCAACTACGAGCGCATCGTCGCGACGGCGAAGGACCTCTTCACCGCCCACGGCGCCGACGTGCCGCTGGACGACATCGCGAAGAAGGCGGGCGTCGGCGCGGGCACCCTGTACCGGCACTTCCCGACGCGGGAGAAGCTGTTCGAAGCGGTCTACCGCGACGAGATCACGGTGCTCGCCGACCGCGCGTTCGTCCTGCACGACGAGCTGCCGCCGTGGGAAGCCCTGGAAGCGTGGCTGCTCGCGCAGGTCACCTGGGTCGTCGAGCGGCACAAGCTGGCGACGGTCCTCAAGGAGTCGATCGACTCCGGCTCGGAGACCTTCTTGTACTGCCAGAAGCGGCTTCGCGAGGCCACCGGCGTGCTCGTCGAGGCGGCGCAGGAAGCCGGGCTCGTCCGGCCGGACGTCGTCGGTGTGGACCTCCTCCGGCTCGGGCACGGCGCCGGGATGGCCGTGCGCAACTGCAGCCCGGAGGACGGCAAGCGCGTGCTGACCGTGATCCTGGACGGCCTGCGCGCCTGACGCAGGCCGTCCGGCGCGGTCAGCTGCCGATGCCCGTCATCGCGCGGACTTCCATTTCCGCCTGCTTCTCCGCGTCCGCCTTCGAGCGGCCCACGAGGGTGCCGGCGAACCCGCACAGGAACGAGAACGGGATCGACACCAGGCCCGGGTTCTTCAGCGGGAACCAGGCGAAGTCGATGCTCTTGAGGATCGAGTCCGGGGCGCCGGAGACGACCGGTGAGAAGAGCACCAGGAGCAGGCACGCGATCAGGCCGCCGTACATGCCCCACAGGGTGCCGGTGGTGTTGAACCGCTTCCAGAACAACGAATACAGCAGCGTCGACAGGTTGGCCGACGCCGCCACCGCGAACGCCAGCGCCACCAGGAACGCGACGTTCTGCCCGTTGGCCAGCACCCCGCCGACGATCGCGAGGACACCGACCACGATCGCGGTCAGCCGCGCGACCCGGACCTCGTCCGCCGGCTCGGCCTTGCCGCGCTTGAAGATGTTCGCGTACACGTCGTGGGCGAAGGACGCCGACGCGGTGATCGTCAGCCCGGCGACGACCGCGAGGATCGTCGCGAACGCCACCGCGGCGATGACGCCCAGCAGCAGCGTGCCGCCGATGTGCAGCGCCAGCAGTGGCGCCGCCGAGTTCTCCCCGCCCGGGGCGTTCTTGATCTCGTCCGAGCCGACCAGCGCGGCCGCGCCGAAGCCGATCACCAGCGTGCAGACGTAGAAGATGAGCATGCACACCGTCGCCCAGACGACCGAGCGGCGCGCTTCGAAGGAGTTCGGCACCGTGTAGAAGCGCATCAGCAGGTGGGGTAGCGAGGACAGGCCGAGCACCAGGGCCAGTGCGAGTGACACGAAGTCGAGCTTGGTGGTGCCGTTCGTGCCGTAGGACCCGCCCGGTTCGAGCAGGTGCTCGCCCAGCGGGCTCTTCTCGGTCGCGGCTGAGAGCAGGTTGGAGAAGCTGAAGCCGTACTTGCCGAACAGGAACACCGCCATCAGCACCACGGCCAGCATCAGCACGCCGGCCTTGATGATCTGCACCCACGTGGTGCCCTTCATCCCGCCGACCAGCACGTACACGACCATGACCAGGCCGACCACGCCGATCACCAGCGCCTGCCCGAGCCGGGTGTGGATGTCGAGCAGCAGGGCGACCAGGCCGCCGGCGCCCGCCATCTGCGCCAGCATGTAGAACAGCGAGATCACCAGGGTCGACGTCGCCGCCGCGGCCCGGACCGGGCGCTGCTTCATCCGGAAGCTGATGACGTCGCCCATCGTGAACCGGCCGGTGTTGCGCAGCAGCTCGGCGATCAGCAGCAGGTCGACCAGCCAGGCGACGAGGAAGCCGATCGAGTACAGGAAGCCGTCGTAACCGTGGACGGCGATCGCGCCCGCGATGCCGAGGAAGGACGCCGCCGACAGGAAGTCGCCCGAAAGCGCGATGCCGTTCTGGCGGCCGGTGAAGGCGCTGCCCGCGGCGTAGTAGTCCGACGTCGAGGAGGTCCGGCTGCCGGCCCGGTAGACGACGTACAGGGTGATCGCCACGAAGAGGGCGAACACGACGGTGTTGACGACGGGATCGCTGGTGGCGGAGCCGCCCGCGGCGAGTGCGGTCATCGGTGCTTCTCTTCCGTGAGGCCCGCGGCCGCCCGCAGCTCGGCGACCTGCGGGTCGAGCCGGCGGCGGGCGTAGCGCAGGTAGAGCCAGGTGACGAGCGCGGTGCTGGCGAACTGGCCCAGCCCGAGCAGGATGGCCACGTTGACCTGGCCGAACACCTTGCGGCTCATGAAGTCGTGCGCGTACGCGGCCAGCAGCACGTAGGTCATGTACCAGGCGAAGAACGCGAAGCTCAGCGGGAAGACGAACCCGCGGAACCGGCGGCGCAGCGAGCGGAACCCGGGACTGGCCTGGATCGCGAGGTAGTCGGGGGCGGCCGGGCGCTGCGGCGGCCCGACGGCCGGGCCGGGCCCGGCGGGCAGGACCGGCATCCGGCTCGTCTCCTCGAGGGCGTTGCCCGGCGAGGGTCGCGCTACGTCGTACATGGTGCCTCCGGCAGAGTGCCTCCGTGGCGGCGGGCCCCGGGCGCCCTGCGGGAGGGCACCGGGCCGCCCTTGCGGACTGCGAGGGCACATCGTAACTACGCCGTCCGGCGGCGGCCGAAGGCGGCCGGATGCTCCGGCCGGTCCGCGTGGCGGTATTCGTATTGCGCGCGGTGGTGTCGAATGGGTGGCGCCCGGCAAGGGGCGTGGAGAACGTCCGCAATGCCGAAAAGAATTGTGACGGCACGTTGTCGCGGTCGAAGACGGTTGCGGCGAACGGGCTAACGAGCGAGCGTCCTTCGCGGCGCTGGTCACCGTCAGTAAGCAAAAAGCGGACTTGATCCTGCCCGCGGGTGGCGTCGGCGGCCGGGCGTAGGGCGAAGATCCACTGGTCAGGGTAGGGTTCTGTCAGAAATCACCAGGTCGGGGCGGGAGAACGCGGAACGCCACAACATCGGGCACACCTTGGGCCTTGACCCACCCGTTGGTGGTACGGAGTGTAGATCGACCGAGGGATACTGCTACCCTGCATGGGCTAATCGGGTGACCGCCGGATGCGACCGGCCCGCAGTCCGGTAACCGGAATTCCCGCTTTCGGGGGCGGTGTCGCGGAATGGTGTGGCCCGCATCCGGTCCCGAAAGCACTTTTCGCAGGTCAGCGCCCGAACGGGGAACACAATTGACCGGCACGGCATCGGGGGTACGATTTCTTGGCCCAGCTGACCGCAGCGATCGATTGGCACCGATAAAGTTGATCTCGATCACCGTGCACAACGCAACTTGCGACATGCACGTGCAGAGTCCCGGGCACGGGACGGCGGGACGGTGCCTGCCCGACGGGCGCGCGGACGGCGGGGCAGCCGGGGCCGAGCGAGGGCGCCGGGCGAGCGGCAGGGCGGGGACGGCACGGCCGTCCGGCGGCCCGCTGCGAGCCGGAGCGCCGCGCCGCCGACGCGGATCCATGACGCCGGACAGGGAGTCACTCACGTGACCGTTGCAGGAGAAGGCCAGGTGCCCGTCGGGGAACTGCTCGGCCGAGCGCCCCGGCCGCCGAAGGGGAAGATCCGGTGGCGCGCGCTCGTGCAGTGGCGCGACTGGAGCCTGCCCGTCAAGCTCTCGGCCGTCACGGTCGTGCCGATCGTCCTCGCGCTGGTGCTGGGCGTGGCCACGATCGCCGCGCAGGTCGGCCGCTCGGACGAGTACCAGCGGCTCGACCGGCTCGTCGCCCTCGGCGGCGGCATCCGCACGCTGACCGCCGTCCTCCAGCAGGAGCGCACGGTCACGTCGGCGATGCTGACCGCGGGCACCGTCGGCGGCACCCCCGACCTGGCCGCGGCGCGCAAGGCCACCGACGCCGCGATCGGCCCGTTCACCGCGGAGCAGACCCGCGCCGCCGAAGCCGAGCCCGGCGTGTCCGGTGCCGCGGGCGCGGCGTCGGCGCAGGTCGGCAACCTCGCGTTCCTGCGTCGCCAGGTCGACGGCGGCCAGCTCGACCCCGCGCAGGCCATCACGGCGTACTCCGCGCTCACCGGGTCGCTGATCAGCCTCGACACCGCGGCCACCGCGGGCGCCGGCGACGGCACCCTCGGCGGCATGCCCGCGGGCCTGCACGAACTGCTGGTCGCGGGCGAGCAGGTGTCGCTGAGCCAGGCCCTCGTCTCCTACGGCATCGGGCGGGCGGGGCTGACCCCCAGCGAGCTGGCCATCCTGCGGGCCGCCGAGCTGCGCCTCGCCGACCGGCTGGTGGACTTCCGCTCGGCGTCGGGCGACACGCTGCAGCGCGACTTCGCCGCGATCGCCGAGGGCACCGAGGCGCAGAGCCGGGCCCGGATGGTCGAGACGGTGCTGAACGCCCAGAGCAGCGCGGTGGACGACGCGTTCCGCGCGCTGCCCGCCGCGGAGTGGAACAACGCCTCGGCGGCGATGCGCACGCAGATCGGCCGGATCGCCGACCGGCTCGGCGCGTCGGCGTCGCAGACGGCGGCGGAGCTCGTCGACGACTCCAGCAGCGGCGCCGGCCTGCTCGCGGTGCTGCTGTTCGCCGCGATGGTGCTGGCCGTCGCGGTGGTCTTCCTCATCACCCGCCAGCTGCTGCGCTCGCTGAAGGTGCTGCGCCGCAGCGCCCTCGACGTCGCCGAAACCGCGTTGCCGGAAGCCGTCCGCAACATCCAGGAGGGCCGCGCGCAGGGCACCGACGTCCGGCCGGTCCCGGTGCACACCGACGACGAGGTCGGCGAGGTGGCGCGGGCGTTCGACAAGGTGCACCACCAGGCGCTGCGGCTGGCGACCGAGCAGGCCGCGATGCGCACCGGCTACGGCAGCGTCTTCGTCAACCTGTCGCGGCGCAGCCAGAGCCTCGTGCAGCGGCAGCTGCAGCTGATCGAGCAGCTGGAGCGGGACGAAGAGGACGCCGACCAGCTGGCGACGCTGTTCCAGCTCGACCACCTCGCCACCCGGATGCGGCGCAACAACGAGAACCTGATGGTGCTCTCGGGCGCCGAACCGGGCCGCCGGTCCGGCAAGCCGGTCGGCACCACCGACATGCTGCGCGCCGCGGTGTCGGAAATCGAGCAGTACCAGCGGGTCCAGGTGCAGCCGCCGCCGCCCGCCCGGATCGTCGGCTACGCCGCGAGCGACCTGATGCGCCTGGTCGCCGAGCTGCTGGACAACGCCACGGCGTTCTCCGCGCCGGAGACCACGGTGACCGTGGCTTCGCGGCTGGGGGAGCACGGCTCGCTCGAGATCGACATCCTCGACAAGGGCATCGGCATGAACGAGGCCGAGGTCGCCGAGGCGAACACCCGGCTGACCGAGGCCGGGTCGGTCGACCTGGTGACGTCCCGCCGGATGGGCCTGTTCGTCGTCGGCCGGCTCGCCAGCAGGCACCGGATCGGGGTGTCGCTGCACGGCGGCAAGGACATCGTCGGCGTCCGCGCCACGGTCGTGGTCCCGGCGGAGCTGGTGATGCCGCTGACCGACGGCCCGGCGACCGGCCCGATCGGCGCCCTGCAGCCGCACCCGGCGAGCCCGGCGGCGGGAAACCGGCTGCCGCGGCGCCCGGTCAACGGCACGACCCGCCCGCGGCCGGTGGTGCCGCAGCAGCCGGCGATGGGCGAAGAGCGCTGGCCGTCGGCGAGCGATCTCGCCGGGCTGTCGGGCGGCCGCCCGCCCTCGGACCTGGAGATTTCCGGGACGGCGCTGTTCGCCCCGATCGAGAAGGACGAGGACGTCCCGCCGCGGCCGACGCTGCCGGCGGTGCTGCCGGTGCCGCAGCCGCCGCGCGCGGACGACCTGCCGGCGGGCCGGGACCTGTTCACGGCCAACGAGACGACGCTGAGCGACTGGTGGCAGGAGGCGACGGCGGGGTCGGAACCGCCCCCGCCGGCCCCGGCGGCGGACCGTTCGGAGACGACACCGATCTTCGACGAGATGCTGTCGGCGTGGTTCCGCGAGGACAAGCCGGCCGGTTCGCCTGCCGGTTCGCCCGCCGGTTCGGAGGAAGAGCCGGCGGCCGCCGAGCAGGTCTCGCCGGAGGAGCGCCGCAGCTGGGACTTCGCGAGCGACGAGAACTTCCGCACGGTCCAGGAGCGCACGAAGGCCGAGCCGACGGCGTTCACGGAGGCGGGCCTCCCGCGCCGCCGCCGCGGCGAGCAGCTCCTGCCGGGCAGCGCCACCCCGGCCGCGGCCCAGCTCCCCCAGCCGGCTCCGCCCCGCCCGGACCTCCCGGTCCGCGACCCGGCGGACGTCCGCGGCCGCTTGAGCAGCTTCCAGCAGGGCGTGACCCGCGGCCGCCGCCAGGCCCGCCAGGCCGCGGCCCAGCGTTCCCGGCCGGCTTCCCAGCCGGGCACGCCGACGGGACCGGGACTGGGAACGGCCCAGTCGGCGGGCCGATCGGCCGGCGAGCAGGGTGTAGGGACGGGACCGCAGGCGGGGGTGGCGCCGGAGGGCGCCGCGGCCACGCAGGGTTCGGCGCAGGCGTTCGTGCCCGGTCAGGAGCCGACGGCTGGGCACGCGGAGGGTTCGGCGCGGGGCATCGCGGAAGCGCTTGCGCCGGGGCAGGAGCCGGTGGTGCCGACCGCGGGTTCGGGGGAGCCGGGCCAGGAGCGGGCGGCCGGCCAAGCCGCGGGTTCGGCGCAGGTTGAGCCGCAGGCGTTCGGGCAGCAGCCGAAGCGATCCGCGGGACAGGCAGAAGGCCAGGAGCCGGCGGCGGGTGCGGCGCGGGCCGTGCCGGAAGCGTTTGCGCCGGGGCAGGAGCCGGTGTCGCAGACCGCGGGTTCGGTGGAGCCGGTGCAGGAGCCGACCGGTGCGGCGCATGCCACGCCGGAGGGCTCGGGGCAGGCGGGGCAGCAGGCTGCCGCGGCGAGCTCGGCCCCCGACGGGCAGGTGCCCGCGGCCGGGCAGGAACCCTCATCGGCGCAGCACGAGGCGGCCGCGCTCGCGCAGCCGGCGGCCGCCGGGCAATCCGCCCGCCACTCGGGCGCTGCCGAGCAAGCCGTCGCGCTCCCGGGCACCGCCGGGCCCCAGCCGGGCGTCGCTGGGCAAGCCGCCGCCCACTCGGTCGCTGCCGGACAACTCGCAGACTCGGGCACCGCTGGACAACCCGCTCACTCGGGCACTGCCGGGCAAGCCACCCTCCACCTCGGCACCGCTGGACAAGCTGCCCACCCGGGCACCGCTGGGCAAGCCACCCCCCACCCGGGCGCGGAGCCGCACGCCCCCACCACCGCACCGCAGCCCGGCGCGGCCGCACCGCAGCCCGCAGCCCCTCAGTCGGCGGCGGCCTCCTCAGCACCCGCAGCCGCCCCGCACGCAGACCAAGACCCCCAGCGGCCCCCCGCCGGTGGCGCGCTGCCGAGCCGCCGTCCGGCGGCCGGCGGGTCCACCTCGGGTATTCTTCCGCCGCTCAACGGGCGGCACCAGGACTCCGGCCGGCTGCCCGTCGCCGACGGGCGGATGTCCACCGAGAGCCGGGAAGAGTTCGCGGTGGAGGTCACCACCGAGTGGGACTTCGGCACGGACGACGGCTGGCGCGCCGTGCAAGCGGTGTCCCAGTCGGCACCCTCCACGTTCACTTCGGCAGGATTGCCCCGGCGCCGTCGCGGGGAGCAGCTGCTCCCCGGCAGCGCCGGACCGTCCACCGGGGCCACGGCCCCCCGACCACAACGGGACGCACACGACGTGCGGGGCCGCCTGCGGAGCTTCCAGCAGGGCATCGAGCGCGGACGCCACCGCACCGCACAGGCGGCCGAGACCAACCACGAGACCTTGGAGGGTGAATGACCTCGCCGAGTAGCGCTCAGCCGACGCAGAACCAGTTCGGCTGGCTGGTGAACGACTTCGCGGAACGGGTGCCCGGCGTGGCGCACGCCGTGGTCGTCTCGGCGGACGGCTTGCTGCTGACCGCGTCGAACCGGCTCCCGCTCGACCGGGCCGACCAGCTCGCCGCCGTCGCATCGGGCCTGGTCAGCCTGACCCAGGGGGCCGCCCGCTGCTTCGAAGCCGGTGCCGTGAACGAGACCGTCGTCGAGATGGAGCTCGGGATCATGGTGCTGATGTCGATCAGCGACGGCTCGTGCCTGGCCGTGCTGGCCGCCCCCAACTGCGACATCGGCCAGGTCGCCTACGAGATGACGATGCTCGTCGACCGCGTCGGCCAGATCCTCACCCCGGAGCTGCGCGCTCAGCTTCAGGGCTCCGGGGGGTCGCTGATCGGCGAACCGGTGGGATGATGGCGCGATGAGCACGGGGTCCGGATTCGACGGCGAACCACCCGCGGGGCGCAACCCCGGCGGGCGTGGGGACGACGGCACGTTCGCCGACGTCCTCAACGGGTTCACGCTGGATTCCGGCCGTGCCCGCCGGAAGCGCAAGAAGAGCAAGGAGTCCCCGCAACCGCCGGCCGCCGGTGCGCACGCGGCCGCGGATCCGACGGCCCCCGCGCCGTCGGCCGACCAAGGAGATCATGTGACCTCTTTAGTCTCTCCACCCGGCAGTACCGACGGGGACAGCCCCAGACCAGGCGGTTTGTTCGACCCGGGCCCGCCCAGCGGCGAGTTCGTCATGCCCGCGGTGTTCGAGCAGCCGCCCGCGCCCGAGGAGCTGACGGCGATCGTCCGGCCGTACGCGCTGACCGGCGGCCGCACCCGGGCCAATTATGCCCTGGAGCTGGAGACACTGATCTCCGCGAAGGACTACGCTGCCACCGGTGGCTTCCCCGAGGTGGCCGCGGAGCAGATCGAGTGCATCTCGATCATGGAAGAGTGCCGGACCCCCCGTTCGGTCGCCGAGATCGTTTCGGCGCTGCGGGTGCCACTGGGCGTGGCCCGGGTGCTGATCAGCGACGCGGCCGACGCGGGGCTGGTCACGGTGCACAAGACGATTACGGGCAATGACGGCGCCGAGGCACATCTGGTGTTGATGGAAAGGGTTTTGAGTGGACTCCGTCGGCTTTAAGGCACCGCGGGACACCGCGCCCCCGACCATGACATCCGCCAAGATCGTGGTGGCCGGCGGCTTCGGTGCGGGGAAGACGACCTTCGTCGGGTCGGTGTCGGAGATCGTGCCGCTGACCACCGAGGCGATGATGACCGACGCCAGCGTCGGGGTGGACAACCTCGACCACACGCCGGGCAAGTCGACGACCACGGTGGCGATGGACTTCGGCCGCGTCTCGCTGGACGCGGACCTGATCCTGTACCTGTTCGGCACGCCCGGGCAGCAGCGGTTCTGGTTCATGTGGGACGACCTGGTCCGCGGCGCCATCGGCGCGGTGGTGCTGGCCGACACGCGCCGGCTGGCCGACTCGTTCGCGCCGATCGACTTCTTCGAGGACCGCGGGCTGCCGTACATCGTCGGCATCAACACGTTCGACGGCGTGCTGGAGCACGACATCAACGACGTCCGCGAGGCGCTGTCGATCGACCCGAACATCCCGATCGTCCGCTGCGACGCCCGGGACCGCGAGTCGACGAAGCAGACGCTGATCACGCTGGTCGAGTACGCCATGCGGCAGTGGATCGCCCTGCGGGCGGCCAACGCCCGCTGACGCCGGCGGGCCCGGGGGATGCCCCGGGCCCGGGCGCCGTTCGCGGGACGGTCAGTACTCGTCGTGCCGGCGCCACCACGAGCTGGGCGCGTCGTCGCCGCGGCTCTCCTCCTCCCACGCCTCCTGCCGCCCCAGCGGTGTGATGTCGAGGTACCGGTGCGACGACAGGAACGCCTCGCCGCCCCGGCCGGAGGTGAAGTAGGTCCGGTAGACGGCGTCGCCGTCGCGCAGGAACACGCTGACGCCGAAGCCCCTGCCGACCCCGCAGTCGTCGGGGAAGGTGGTGCCGTGCGCGGACACCCACGGCACGTCCCAGCCCATGCGGGTCTTGTACCGCTCGATCTCGGGCAGGGTCGCCGGCGCGACGACCGTGAGCGTGACGTCGCGGGCGTGCAGGTGCGCCAGGTGCGGCAGGTTGTCCACGACCAGTGAGCAGCCGGGGCAGCCCGCCTCGTCGCCCGGGTGCAGCATGAAGTGGTAGACGATCAGCTGGCGGCGGCCGTCGAACAGGTCGAGCAGGCTCTGCTTCCCCTCGGCCGACTCGAACTCGTAGGCCTTGGTGAAGGGCACCATCGGGAGCCGGCGGCGTTCGGCGGCGAGGTGGTCGGCCGCCTTCATCAGCTCCTTCTCCTTGACGAGCAGCGCGTCGCGGGCGGCCTGCCATTCCTCCGGCGAGACGATCTCGGGCAGGGTGGCGGTCATCGGACGTCCTTTCCTCGGATGAAGCCGGTCAGGTCCTCGAAGGTGGAGGCCCAGCCCTCGCCGTGGCCGTCGCGGTCGGCGGCGGTCGGGAAGCCGGTCTGGACGAAGGTCATCTCGGTCTTGCCGCCGAGGTCGGCGAAGCCGATCGTCACCAGCGTCTCGGTGCGCAGGTCGCCTTCGGTGTCCCAGGCGAAGGTGAACACGAGCCGTTCGGGGGCGGTGATCTCCCGGTAGACGCCGTGCATCCAGTGCTCGTCGCCCTCGGGAGACCGGATGCACGCCCGCCAGGCGCCCCCGGGGCGGGTGGCGAGGGTGACGGCCGAGCCGGTGTAGCCGTGCGGGCCGAGCCAGCTCGCCAGCTGGTCGGGGTCGGTCCACGCGGCGAAGACCAGCTCGCGCCGGGCGTCGAACACGCGGGTGGTGGTGAGGTCAGGCATCGCCGGTCAGCCTCCGCAGGTGGTCCTCGAGACGGTCGAACCCGTCGTCCCAGAACCGGCGGTAGGTGGCCACCCAGTCCGCGACGTCCTCCAGGGGTTTCGCCTCGAGCCGGCACGGCCGCCACTGGCGCGTCCGGCCCCGGGTGATCAGCCCGGCCTCCTCGAGGACCTTCAGGTGCCGGGACACCGCGGGCAGGCTCATCGGGAGCGGCTCGGCGAGCTCGTTCACCGTCGCCTCGCCGGTCGAGAGGCGCGCGAGGATGGCGCGCCGCGTCGGGTCGGCGAGGGCGGAAAACGTCCGGCTCAGCGTGTCGGTCATTTCACCACCCTGTTAATTAACGTACTCGTTAAATATAGGTCCGAGCTGGCCGTTGTCAAGACTCTCCCCGGTTGCGCTGAGAGCCGCGTCACTGGTCCTCGGGTTTCCAATAGTAGGAAGCCAAAGTATTTTGGAAGGATGAGCAGCGAGCTGTACCGTCCCGTGCACCCGGTCCGCTTCGTCACGGCGTCGAGTCTGTTCGACGGCCACGACGCGTCGATCAACATCATGCGGCGGATCCTGCAGTCGCAGGGCGCCGAGGTCGTCCACCTCGGCCACAACCGGTCGGTCGACGAGGTGGCCACCGCGGCCATCGCCGAGGACGTCCAGGGGGTCGCCATCTCCGCCTACCAGGGCGGGCACGTCGAGTACTTCTCCTACCTGGTCGAGCTGCTGCGCGAGCGCGGCGCCGGCCACATCAAGGTCTTCGGCGGCGGAGGCGGGGTGATCGTGCGCGAGGAGATCGAGCTGCTGCACTCGCGCGGCGTCGCCCGCATCTTCTCGCCCGAGGACGGCTACGAAATGGGCCTCCCGGGCATGATCAACCTGATGATCAAGGCCTGCGACGTCGACCTCACGGCCGAAGCTCCCTCGCTCGACAAGGTGCTCTCCGGCGACGTCGCCGCGCTCTCGCGCGTCATCACCCAGCTGCAGGCCGGGAAGCTGCCCGGCGACCTGCTGGGCGGCCTCACCGAAGCCGCCGGCAAGCGGGAGGTGCCGGTGCTCGGCATCACCGGCACCGGTGGCTCGGGCAAGTCCTCGCTCACCGACGAGCTGATCCGCCGCTTCCGCCTCGACCAGGAGGACAAGCTGCGGATCGCGGTGCTCGCCGTCGACCCGTCGCGGCGCAAGGGCGGCGGCGCGCTGCTCGGCGACCGCATCCGGATGAACTGCCTCGACGGCTCGCCGGTGTACTTCCGCTCGCTGGCCACCCGCACGACGTCGGGCGAGATCCCGGCCGGGCTCAGCGAATCGATCCTCGCCTGCAAGGCGGCCGGGTTCGACCTGGTGATCGTCGAAACCCCGGGCATCGGCCAGGGTGACGCCGGCATCGTCGACTTCGTCGACAACTCGCTGTACGTGATGACGCCGGAGTTCGGCGCCGCGTCGCAGCTGGAGAAGATCGACATGCTCGACTTCGCCGACGTCGTCGCGATCAACAAGTTCGAGCGCCGCGGCGCCGAGGACGCCCGCCGCGACGTCGCGCGGCAGCTGGTGCGCAACCGCGAGGCCTTCTCGTCGGCGCCGGACGACATGCCGGTGTACGGCACGAGCGCGGCGAAGTTCAACGACGACGGCGTCACCGCGCTGTACCAGCACCTGCGCGGGCTGCTCGCCGAGCGGGGCCTCGGCGTCTCCGCGGGCACGCTGCCGCAGGTCGAGGTCAAGGTCTCGACGGACGCGTCGACGATCATCCCGGGCACCCGGTCCCGGTACCTGGCCGAGATCTCCGAGACCGTGCGCGGCTACCACGCGAAGACGCAAGCGCAGGTCGCCGCGATCCGCAAGCGTGACGCGCTGGCCGTCGCGCGCGAAGAGCTGGCCAAGGTGGACGCCTCGACCGACGCGCTGGACGGGCTGCTCGCGGCGGCTGAGTCCGATGTAGACGGTGAATCCACGAAGCTGCTGGAGCGGTTCCGGTCGCTGGCCGAGGAGTACCGCCAGGACGAGCTCGTCGTGAAGATCCGCGACAAGGAACTGCGCACGCAACTGTGGCGCGACACGCTGTCCGGCAACCGGATCCCGCGGGTGGCCCTGCCACGGTACGCCGAATCCGGCGAGCTGCTGTCGTTCCTGCGGCGCGAGAACCTGCCGGGCTACTTCCCGTACACCGCCGGCGTATTCCCGTTCAAGCGTGACGGGGAGGACCCGGCGCGGATGTTCGCCGGCGAGGGCGACGCGTTCCGCACCAACCGGCGGTTCAAGCTGCTGTCGGCCGACTCCGAAGCCAAGCGGCTCTCCACCGCGTTCGACTCGGTGACGCTCTACGGCCACGACCCCGACACGCGTCCCGACATCTACGGCAAGGTCGGCACGTCGGGCGTGTCCATCGCGACGCTCGACGACATGAAGGCGCTCTACGACGGCTTCGACCTCACCGCGCCGAACACGTCGGTGTCGATGACGATCAACGGCCCGGCGCCGACGATCCTCGCGTTCTTCCTCAACACGGCGATCGACCAGAAGCTGACGGCGTTCCGCGACGAGCACGGCCGCGAGCCGTCCGACGCCGAGGCCGCCGAGCTGCGCGAGTGGGTGCTGCGCACGGTCCGCGGCACGGTGCAGGCCGACATCCTCAAGGAGGACCAGGGCCAGAACACCTGCATCTTCTCGACCGAGTTCAGCCTCCGGATGATGGCCGACATCCAGGAGTGGTTCATCGAGCACGGCGTCCGGAACTTCTACTCCGTGTCCATTTCCGGCTACCACATCGCCGAGGCGGGGGCGAACCCGATCTCGCAGCTGGCGTTCACGCTGTCCAACGGGTTCACCTACGTCGAGTCGTACCTCGCGCGCGGCATGGACATCGACGACTTCGCGCCGAACCTGTCGTTCTTCTTCTCCAACGGCATGGACGCCGAGTACTCCGTGCTCGGCCGGGTGGCGCGCCGGATCTGGGCCGTGGCGATGCGCGAGCGGTACGGCGCGAACGAGCGGTCGCAGAAGCTCAAGTACCACGTGCAGACGTCCGGGCGGTCGCTGCACGCGCAGGAGATGAGCTTCAACGACATCCGCACGACCCTGCAGGCGCTGTGCGCGCTGTACGACAACGCGAACTCCTTGCACACCAACGCGTTCGACGAAGCGATCACGACGCCGTCGGAGTCGTCGGTGCGCCGCGCGATGGCCATCCAGATGATCATCAACAAGGAGTGGGGCCTGTCGAAGAACGAGAACCCGCTGCAGGGCTCGTTCGTCATCGACGAGCTGACCGACCTGGTCGAGGAGGCCGTGCTGGCCGAGTTCGACCGGATCAGCGAGCGCGGCGGCGTCCTCGGCGCGATGGAGACCGGCTACCAGCGCGGCAAGATCCAGGACGAATCGATCCTGTACGAGCGCAAGAAGCACGACGGCTCGCTGCCGATCATCGGCGTCAACACCTTCCGCAACCCGCGGTCGGGCGAGGACGAGGTCGAGGTCGAGCTGGCCCGCGCGACCGAGGACGAGAAGAAGTCCCAGCTGGACCGCCTCGCCGACTTCCAGCGCCGCCACCACGAGGAGGCCCAGCAGGCGCTGAAGGCCCTGCGCGAAGCGGCCACCCGCGGCGGCAACCTGTTCGGGGTGCTGGTGGACGCCGCGCGGGTGTGCTCACTGGGCCAGATCACGGAGGCGTTCTTCGAGGTGGGTGGGCAGTACCGCCGCAACGTCTAACGGCGGACGGCTTTCAGCTGCCAGACCGGGACCAGGACACGGCCGTCGGAGTCGGTGTCCATCCCGGTCAGGGCGGCGGGCTCCTCGCCGAGCACCACCCGGACGCTGTGCCGCAGCTCCTCCGGTGTCATCGACGTCGTGTACACCGTCGGCTCGAGGCGCTCGATCGTCCAGTCCTCGCCGACCGTCTCCCGCAGGTTGGCCTCGCTGATCAGGTACGGGGCCGGGAAACCCGCCGGTACCGCCGGGGAGAAGGCGAACAGGTGCAGCCGCGCGCCCGGCCGCGTCGCGCGGGTCAGTGCCGCCACGTACGCGCGGCGCTCATCCTCGTTCAGGCAGTGGTAGAGCGCGCTGTCGAGGACCGTGTCGAAGCGGCCTTCGTAGCCCGTCAGCTTCGTCGCGTCGGCGACGGCGAACTCGATGTCGAGGCCCTTCTCCGCGGCGCGGGCGCGCGCCTGCTCGATCGCCGAGGGCGCGCCGTCCAAGCCGGTGACGCGCAGGCCGCGGGAGGCGAGGAACGCGGAGTTGTCCCCGAGGCCGCAGCCGATGTCGAGGACGTCGCCGCCGAACTCGCCGGCGTCGGCCAGCGCGACGACCGCGGGTTGCGGGGCCCCGAGGTCCCACGGCATCTTGCGGCCCATCGGCGCGGCGCCTCGGTAGAGCTCCTCGAAGTCGACGTCCTGCACGTCCATGACCACCCCTTTATTCAACGTATGATGAGATGACTCCATCCTGCACCCGTTGCTGACCCGGTGGTAGTCCTGGAGGCATGGAATTCGGGATTTCGACGTTCGTGACCGACGAGGGCATCCGCCCGGACGTGCTGGGCGCGGCCCTGGAAGAACGCGGCTTCGAGTCGCTGTGGCTGGCCGAGCACTCGCACATCCCGGTGAGCCGGGAAACGCCCTACCCGGGCGGGGGAGAGCTGCCACGCGTCTACTACCGCACGCTCGACCCGTTCGTGGCGCTCACCGCGGCGGCCACCGCGACCTCGGAGCTGCGGCTCGGCACCGGCATCGCGCTGCTGATCCAGCGCGACCTCATCCACACGGCCAAGGAGGTCGCGTCACTGGACCTGATCTCCGACGGGCGGGCGCTGTTCGGCGTGGGCGTCGGCTGGAACCGGGAGGAGATGCGCAACCACGGCACGGACCCGAAGACGCGCGGCGCGCTGATGGATGAGCAGCTGGCCGCGCTCAAGGAGATCTGGACTTCCGAGCAGGCGGAGTTCCACGGCGAGCACATCGACCTGGACCCGATCTTCAGCTGGCCGAAGCCGGTGCAGAAGCCGCACGTCCCGATCTACATCGGCGGCGAGAGCGAGGCCGCCCTGAACCGGCTGGCCAAGTACGGCGACGGCTGGCTTCTTCGCGGCTACACGAAGTACCAGGAGGCTCAGCGGGTCCGCCGCTGGCTGGCCGACCAGGGGCGCGAAGACGTGCAGTTCGCGGTCTTCGGCGGCCCGACGGCGCCGAAGGTGATCGACGGCTTCCGCGAGGCCGGCGTCGAGCGGTACACGTTCCTGCTGGACACGCTGCCGGAAGCGGAGACGCTCAAGGCCCTCGACGAGCTGGCGGAGGTCGCCGCCGCGCACCGCTGACCCGCTTGCTACTTGTCCAGCAGCAGGTGCACCGACAGTTCGAGGCGGTTGGCGACGTCGGCGGCGGAGGCCCGGCGGGTCACCCAGGCGACCAGGTTCGCCATCCAGACGTCCGCGACGACGTGGAAGATGTCGCGGTCGGCCTCGGTCGGCTCGGCGATGCCCATCGCCTTGGCGAACATGTTCTCCATCAGCCGCCCGACCTGCTCGACCTCGGCCGCGGCGGAGGTGTCGGCGAACATGAACGCGCGCACCATCGCCTCGGTCAGGTGCGGGTCGCGCTGCATCAGGCGCGTGTTGCGGCCGAGCACGAACATCAGCCGCTCGGCGGGTGTGTCGCCCGGGATGGCCTGGCGTTCCAGCTTCTCCTGCGCGCGCTCGAACTCGCGGGCCAGCCCGGACACGAGCAGGTGAATCTTCGAGGGGAAGTACCGGTACAGCGTGCCGAGGGCGACGTCGGCCTTCTCGGCGACCGCGCGCATCTGGACGGCGTCGTAGCCGCCCTTCGAGGCCAGCGCGAGGGTGGCGTCGATGATCCGGCGGCGGCGGTCGCGCTGGGCGGCCGAGCCGAGCTCGTCCGCGCCGATCGCGCCCAGGCCGTTGCCGCGGGCCTTGGTCTTGCCTGGCATCGGCATTCCCCCGTCCTTCGGAACTTGTTCCAGTTCACGACGTAGATTACCTGGCCTGGCGAACCTCGCGACAATTGACCCACTGGCCGAAAAACTGTAACACGTTCTACACTTGCGAGTAGTGTCACGCCTGCGAGGAGGCCCCATGCCGGTCGCGCTCACCGAGGAACAGGCCGCGCTGGCCGAGGCGATCCACGCCTGGTCCGCCGCGCACCACCCGCGGGCGGCGGTGCGCGCGGCGGAAGCCGGGACCGCCGCGGGAATTCCCGCCGGCTTCGCCGCGCTCGGCCTGTTCGGTGTCGCACTGCCCGCGGCGGCGGGCGGGGCCGACGGCAGCGTCGCCGACCTCGCCGCCGGCCTCGCCGCGGCGGCGGAAGAACTCGTTCCCGGCCCGGTGCTCGGCACTGCGCTCGCCGGGCTCCTGCTCGCCGAAGTCGCCGAAGTCCCCGAAGTCAAGGAACTGCTTCCGAGCCTGGCCGAGGGACAGGCCACGGTCGCGGTCCTGCTGGACGCCGTGTCCCTCGAGGACGGTCTCAGCGGGCCCGTGCCCGGGGCGCACCCGGACGCCTGGCTGCTCGTGCCGGTCGAAGGCGGCCACGTCCTGCTCGCGCCCGGCGCGCCCGGGGTGACCGTCGAACCACTGGAGGCGTTCGACTTCTCGCGCCCGCTGGCGCGCGTCCGGTTCGCGGGAGCCCGTGGCGACCTGCTCACCTTGCCGCCCGTGACCCCATTGGCGGCGACGCTGGCCGCGGCCGAAGCGGCGGGCGTGGCCCGGCGGTGCCTGACCATCGCTGTCGAGCACGCCAAGGTCCGGGAGCAGTTCGGCCGTCCGATCGGGGCCTTCCAGGCGGTCAAGCACCTGTGCGCCGAGA
This sequence comes from Amycolatopsis sp. lyj-23, assembly GCF_046549135.1. Classification (NCBI taxonomy): domain Bacteria; kingdom Bacillati; phylum Actinomycetota; class Actinomycetes; order Pseudonocardiales; family Pseudonocardiaceae; genus Amycolatopsis; species Amycolatopsis sp. lyj-23. The sequence goes on from NZ_JAJPWN010000005.1 coordinate 357,287, forward strand.
TGCTGTGCCGCGCCGAAGCCGCCGAAGCGCTGGCCTGGGACGCGGCCTCCGGGCAGCACCCGCTTTCGGTGGCGAGCGCGGCCGTCGTCGCCCTCGACGCCGCCGTCGCCAACGCCAAGGACTGCGTCCAGGTCCTCGGCGGGATCGGCTTCACCTGGGAGCACGACGCGCACCTGTACCTGCGCCGGGCCGTGGCCCTGCGGCAGTGGCTGGGCGGCTCGTGGCGGCGGCGGGCGGCCTCGCTGGCGCTGTCCGGGACCGAACGGACCCTGGGCGTCGACGTCGGAGACGATCCTTCGCTGCGGGACGAGGTCGCGCGGATCGCCGAACTGCCCGTGGCCGGCCAGCGGGCCGCCCTGGCCGACGCGGGGTTGCTGACGCCGCACTGGCCGGCGCCGTACGGCCGGGGCGCCGATGCCGCCGAGCAGCTGCGGATCGACGCCGCGTTGAGCGCTGCCGGAGTCCGCCGCCCGGACCTGGTGATCGGGGCGTGGGCGGTGCCGACGATCCTCGAGCACGGCAGCGAGGAGCAGCGCGCCCGGTTCGCCCGGCCCACCCTGCGGGGCGAGATCACGTGGTGCCAGCTGTTCAGCGAGCCCGGCGCGGGGTCCGACCTGGCGGCGCTGCGGACGGCGGCCCGGCGGGTCGACGGCGGCTGGCGGCTGTCCGGGCAGAAAGTCTGGACGTCGCTGGCTCGTGAAGCCGACTGGGGCATCTGCCTGGCCCGCACCGACCCGGCCGTCCCGAAGCACAAGGGCATCACGTACTTCCTGGTCGACATGCGCGCTCCCGGCATCACGACGCGGCCGTTGCGCGAGATCACCGGCGAGGCGGTGTTCAACGAGGTGTTCCTCGACGACGTGTTCGTGCCGGACGCCGACGTCGTCGGCCCGCCGGGCGGCGGCTGGCGGCTGGCGCGCACGACGCTGGCCAACGAGCGGGTCGCCATCGGGAGCGGCTCGGCGGTCGGGGAGAGCGTGCAGTCACTGGTGTCCACAGTGGACGCGTCAGCGCTGGACGACGTCGCGCTGGAGCGGCTCGGCTCGCTGGTGGCCGACGGGGTGGCCGGGTCCGTCCTGGACCTGCGGGCGGCCCTGCGCCGGCTGGAGGGGCAGGACCCGGGCGCGGAGTCGGGCGTCCGGAAGCTGCTCGGCGTCCAGCACCGCCAGGACGTGGCGGAGTTCGCGCTGGAGCTGGCCGGCTCGGCCGCGTTGCGCGCCGACGGCCCGGCCCAGCACGAATTCCTCCTGACGCGGTGCCTGTCCATCGCGGGCGGCACGACGCAGGTCCTGCGGTCCCTCACGGCCGAGCGCCTCCTGGGCCTGCCCCGCTGATGCCCCTCCCATCACGCGTGATGCCCCGCTGATCACGCGCGATGCCTCTCGGGTCACGCGTGATGCCTCTCGGCGCACGGTGGGTTGCGTTGTGCAACGGTGCGAACGGACCGTTCGCGCCGCCGAGGGCAAAACTGTCGGGGTCGTGTTCTAGCGTGGCGGTCGTGGAGTTCAGCGCAGACACCCAGGCCACGTACCTCCCCGCGGATCCCCCGCGGGACGGGGTGCTGGCCCTGTGGGGCGAAGACGTGGCCGGCGGGACCACGATCGAGCTCGTGCTGCCCCGGGGCGCCAAGTTCGCGCGGACGAAGGTGGCGGCGGAGCTGGTGTCCCTGGAGCGGGCGCTGCCCCGGCTCCTGACGGTGGGGGAGGAGGCCAGCCCGGCCGTCGCGGCGTGGTCGGCGGCGGTCAACGCGGGGGTGAACCTCGTCGCGCGGGGGCGGCTGCGGCCGGCCGCCTCGCCGGGCGGGGCGGCGGCGTGGCGGATCGGCCCGCTGGACGCCGCCGACGAAGAGCTGCTGCGGGGGCTGGCCGGCGCCCTGCCACCGGAGGCGTACGCGCTGCCGCTGACCGGGCTGAAACGCATCCGCCTGCACTCGCCGGATTCCCTGGTCCGCGCGCTCTGGGACGCGACAGCCGACCTGCTGGTGCGCAGCCCGGCGGCGCCCGTCGGCGCGGGCGATCCGGCGTTCGCGGCGCGCGAACCGGCGTTGCTGGGCCCGGACGGCGCCGCGTGGCTCGCGGAGCTGGAGGCCCGCGAACCCCGCGGGGTGCAGGTGCTCCTGCGGGTCGAGGGCCGGGAGGACGATTCGTTCGCCGGGGTGCTGGCGGTCCGCAGCATGGCGGAGCCGAGCCTGGTGGTGGAGGCGGCGACGCTGTGGGACGCGCCGGACGCGGTGCTGAACCGCCTCGGCGACCAGGTCGAGACCCAGCTGCTGCTGGGCCTGCGCCGCGGTGCGCGGGCCTGGGCGCCGCTGGGCCGGGTGCTGAGCCAGGCGACCCCCGCTTCGCTGGCGCTGTCCGACGACGAGGTCGTCGACCTGCTCACCGACGGTGCCCGCGAACTCGGCGGTGCCGGCATCGAGGTGCTGTGGTCGAAGGGCTTGTTCGCCGCCGAGGTGAAGGCGAATGCGAGCGCGACCCAGGCGCCGGCGAGCGTGACGGACGCGGAGTTCGCCCTGCGGAGCCTGCTGGAGTTCCGCTGGCAGCTCAGCCTGGGCGGCGAGCAGTTGACCGAGGCGGAGGTGGCGGCGCTGGCCGAAGCCAAGCGCCCGCTGGTCCGCCTGCGCGGCCAGTGGGTCCGGGTCGACCCGCAGCTGCTGGCCCGCGTGCGGAGCCGGACCCGCAAGCTGGACGCGGGCGAGGCACTGGCGGCGGCGTTGACGGGTGAACTGGAGGTGGACGGCGAACGCGTCGAGTTCGCGGCACCCCCGGCCCTGGGCGGGTTGGCTTCGCGCATCCGCGACCGGGCGGAGGCGACGGTGGCACCGCCCCCGGGGTTGCGGGCGACGCTGCGGCCGTACCAGCAGGCGGGGCTGTCCTGGCTGGCGACGATGACGGGCTTGGGGCTGGGCGCGTGCCTGGCGGACGACATGGGGCTCGGCAAGACGATCCAGTTGATCGCCCTCCACCTGCACCGGCGCGAGCTGGCGAGGAGCGGGGCGCTTCCCGGCCCGGTGCAGGGCGCCGAGGTGGATGAGGTGGCGGCCGAGGTGCCATCGGCGCCGGGCGAGGTTAGTGGGGTGGCCGCCGAGCCACTGTCAGGCCCGCTCGGTGAGGCCGGGAGTTCGGGAGCCGAGCCGCTGTCGGCCGATGCGCACTCGGTGGCACGCGGCTCGGGAGTGCCTGCCGTCGGTGAGGCTGATGCCGAGGTGTCGTCCGCTGCGGTTTTCCCGGGCGGCACCGAGCCCCCGCGAGCCGGTGGCCCGACCCTTGTCCTCTGCCCCACCTCCCTCCTCGGCAACTGGGAGCGCGAGTTCGCCCGCTTCGCCCCCGAAATCCCCGTCCGGCGGTTCCACGGCGGCGGCCGCCACCTCGACGACCTCGCCTCCGACGAGGTCGTCCTCGCCACCTACGGCGTCCTCCGGCGGGACCGCGAGACGCTGTCCGAAGTGGACTGGGGGCTCGTCGCGGCCGACGAGGCCCAGCACGTCAAGAACCCGCTCTCCGCCACGGCCAAGGAACTGCGCAAGGTGCCCGCGCAAGCCAAGGTCGCGCTCACCGGCACCCCGGTCGAAAACCGGCTCACCGAGCTGTGGTCCATTGTGGACTGGACCACGCCCGGGCTGCTCGGGCCGCTCGACCGCTTCCGCCGCACCGTGGCGAAGCCGATCGAACGCGACCGCGACCAGGAGGTCACCGAACGGCTGGCCGCCACCGTGCGGCCGTTCCTGCTGCGGCGCCGCAAGTCCGACCCCGACATCGCGCCGGAGCTGCCGCGCAAGACCGAGACCGACCGGTTCGTCCCGCTCACCGCCGAGCAGACCACGCTCTACGAGGCCGTCGTGCGCGAAAACCTCGCGGAGATCCGGGAAACGCAGGGCATCAAGCGGCGCGGGCAGGTGCTGCAGCTGCTCACCGAACTCAAGCAGATCTGCAACCACCCCGCCCAGTTCCTCAAAGAACCGCACGGCGCGCTCACCGGGCGCTCCGGCAAGCTCGCGGCCTTCGAAGAACTCCTCGACGTCATCCTCGACGAAGGCGAAAGCGTCCTGGTGTTCAGCCAGTACGTCCAGCTCTGCCGCCTGCTCCAGCGGCGCCTCACCGAGCGGGGCCTGCCCACCGAACTGCTTTCGGGCGAAAGTTCGCCGTCGAAGCGGCAGGACATGGTCGACCGCTTCCAGGCCGGCGAGATCCCGGTGTTCCTGCTCTCCCTCAAGGCGGGTGGCGTCGGTCTCAACCTGACCCGGGCCACCCACGTCATCCACTACGACCGCTGGTGGAACCCCGCGGTCGAAGACCAGGCCACCGACCGCGCCTACCGGATCGGGCAGGACAGGCCCGTCCAGGTGCACCGGCTGATCGCCGAGGGCACCCTGGAAGAGCGGATTGCGCAGGTGCTGGAAAAGAAACGCGGTCTCGCCGAGTCGATCGTCGGGGCCGGGGAGGACTGGATCACCGAACTGTCCGACGACGAGCTCGCCGACCTCGTCCGGCTCGGGGGCGGGTGATGCCACCGCGGCGGACCTTCGGCACGACGTGGTGGGGCCGGGCCTGGGTCGAGGCGCTGGAGCAGCGCGCGAAACTCGACCCGAACCGGCTGCCCCGCGGGCGGACGTACGCGCGCAAAGGCACGGTCAGCGGGCTGGACGTCGGCGCGGGCGTGGTCAGCGCCCGGGTGCGTGGCAGCCGGCCGGAGCCCTACCGGGTGACCATCACCATGCGCACCTTCACCGACGGCGAATGGGACACGTTGCTCGGCGTGGTCGGCACCCGGCTCGGCCACGCGGCCGCCCTGCTCGACGGCGAGCTCCCGGGCGCGCTCACCGAACAGGCCCGCGAGGCGGGGGTCGACCTGCTGCCGGGCCCGGGCGACCTGCGGCCGCGGTGCTCGTGCCCGGACTCGGCGAACCCGTGCAAGCACGTCGCCGCGGTGTACTACCTGGTCGCCGACGAGGTGGACCGCGACCCGTTCACGCTCTTCCTGCTGCGCGGCCGCCCGCGCGCGGACGTGCTGGCCGAGCTCCGCGCCCGCCGGTCCCCGGCCCGCAGCGAGAAACCGAAGCTGCCGAAGCCCGCCGACGAGGGCCTGACCCCACGGGCCGCCTACGCCCGGCGGCCGGGCGCGCTCCCCGCCCTGCCGCCACCCCCGCGGGTGCCGGGGCCCCCGGCGGTCCTCGACCTCGACCCACCTCCCGGCACCGGCTGGACGGCGGCGGCGCTCTCGGCCCTCGCCGCGGACGCCGCCGCCCTCGCCCGCGACCTGCTGACCAGCGGCCCGGCCGCGGCGGAGCTGACGTTCGAGGAAGACCTCGCCCGCCGCGCGGCCGGCCGTGCGGCCCCGGAGATCACGACTTTGGCCGCCGCGGCGCAGGTTCCGCCCCGCGACCTGACCCGCTGGGCCGAGGCCTGGCGTGAAGCAGGTCGCAGCGGCCTGTCGGCGCTGCGGGAAAGCTGGCAGCCGGGCCCGGGTCCGCTCGCCGAAGCCCAGGCAGTCCTGGCCGAGGCCGGCATCCCCGGCCCGCCCAAAACCTGGCGCAACCGCATAACCCAGGGCGAGCTCCAACTGCGCTACGGCCGCGACGGACGCTGGTACCGCTTCGTCCGCGAAGGGCCCGAGTGGCGCCTCGACGGCCCGCCGTCGGCGAGTCCGGTGGACCTCGTCTACTGATGCCCAACAACACGGAGGACAGCATGGAAATCCTGCGCTACACGGCGTTCAGTTCGGAGCAGTCCGGCGGCAATCCCGCCGGTGTCGTGCTGGACGCTGCGGGGCTCGACGACGCCGTGATGCTGAAAACCGCCGCCGAGGTGGGGTTCTCCGAGACCGCGTTCGCGGTGCCCCAGCCGGACGGCTTCGTCGCGGTGCGGTACTTCAGTCCCGGCGCGGAGGTGCCGTTCTGCGGACACGCGACGATCGCGACGGCGGTCGCGTACGCCCACCGGCACGGGACCGGGTTGCTGCGGTTCCGCACGAAGGCGGGGGAGGTGCCGGTCACCACCAACAGGTCGGCGGACGGTTCGATCGTCGCGACCCTGGTCAGCGTGCGGCCGCGAACCGCCGACGTTTCCCCGGACGACGCCGCCGAGCTGCTGGGCGCGCTGGGCTGGTCCGCCGACGACCTCGACCCGGAGCTGCCGTTGCGTGCCGCTTTCGCGGGCGCGTGGCACCCGGTGGTTGCGGCGTCGTCCCGGGAACGGCTGGCCCGGCTCGACTACGACTTCCCGCGGCTCGCCGCCCTCATGCGGCGCAACGACTGGACCACCGTCGACCTGATCTGGCGCGAGTCGCCGACGGTCTACCACGCCAGGAACCCGTTCCCGCCGGGCGGGATCGTCGAAGATCCCGCCACCGGAGCCGCAGCCGCCGCGCTGGGCGGCTACCTGCGCGAACTGGACCGGATTCCGCCGGGCCGCGCGTTCACCGTGCTGCAAGGAAGTGACATGGGGAGGCCGGGGCGCATCCTGGTCTCGGTTCCGGCCGAGCCGGACAGCGGGATTTCCGTCACCGGTACCGCAGTCCCGCTCTGAACGCGCGGCGCCTCAGCGGTGCTCGGCTTTCCAGGCGTGGTAGGTGAAGTCCAGGAACCGCGCCACGCCGCGGACCACGTGGGCCGAGCGCACCGACGTGAACACGTCGAACGCGTGCTGTGCCCCCGCCAGTTCCGCGTACGCCACCGGCCGGCGGGACTTCTCCCGCAGGCGGGCGACGAACTCGCGGGCCTCCCGGACCGGGACCAGCGAATCGTCCCGGCCGTGGATCACGAAGAACGGCGGGGCTTCCGAGGTGATCCGGTCCAGTGGCGATGCCGCGATGTAGTCGTCCAAATGGGACAGCGGGTCGCGGTCCGGGGCGAACACGCGGCGGGCGAGCAGGGTCTCCAGGCGGTACTTGCTCGCCGGGGCGCCGGACGTCGCCGCGAAGTCGTACACGCCGTAGTGGGGGGCGCAGGCCTGGATGCTCGTGTCCGCGTCCTCGAAGCCCGGTTGCAGCGCCGGGTCGTTCTGGGACAACGCCAGCAACGCCGACAGGTGGCCGCCCGCCGATCCGCCCGTCACCGCCACGAACCGGGGGTCGCCGCCGTACTCGGCGATCGACGAGCGGATCCAGGCCAGGGCCTGCTTGGCCGCGATGATGTGCGCCGGCCAGCGGTGGGCCGGGGCCAGCGGGTAGTTGATCGCGACGCACACCCAGCCGCGGCGGGCCAGGTAGCGCATCAGCGGCCGGCCCTGCTCCTCCTTGTTGCCGATCACCCACGCGCCGCCGTGGACCTGCAGCAGCACCGGGGCGCCCGAAACCGGCGTCGACGGGCGGTAGACGTCCAGCAGGAAGCGCTTGCCGCCCGGGGCGTAGGCGATGTTGCGGTCGACGCGCACGTCGGGGGCGCCCATCCGGAACGGCAGCGCCAGCTCGCCCCACGGCAGGCCCAGGTCCGACCGGCCCAGCTCCTGCGCGTAGTCCTCGCCCAGCGCCTCGGTCAGCGCCTTCTCGATCTCCTCGCGGGCGCCGTGGCCGGTCCGGACCAGCGCGGCCAGGCCGGCGGCGGACGCGGCCGCCATCGCCAGCCCCGCCTTCGTCGACCGGTCGCCGGTGCCGTGGCGGGCCACGTGGACCAGGGCGTCCGCCGCGGTCAGGGCCAGCAGCTGCGGGGCCAGCTCGCCGGTCAGCCACCCGGCGAAGAACACCGGGATCGTCGTCGAGCGGGCCCGCAGCGGGCGGAGCGCGTTGGCGGTGAGACCGAGCTGGACCGCACGGCGGATCAGGAAATTCGGCTGCACCACCGCGATGATACCGGCGAGTAGGGTGACGCGCCGCTCACCGGATGTGTCCTACCCTGGGCGCCATGCAGAGATTGAGCGGCCTCGACGCGAGCTTCCTCTACCTCGAGACGTCGTCGCAGGTCCTGCACGTCTGCGGGCTGCTCATCCTCGACGGCTCGACCGTCCCCGGCGGCTACACGTTCGCGAAGCTGCACGAAAAGCTCGAGGAACGCGTCCGGCTGATCCCGGCGTTCCGCCGCAAACTGCACAACCCGCTCTGGAACCTCAGCCACCCCGTGTGGGTGGAGGACGAGGAGTTCGACCTCGACCACCACGTGCACCGCATCGGCGTGCCGGCCCCCGGCGACCGCACCGAGCTGGCCGGGCTGTGCGCGCACATCGCCGGGCAGCAGCTCGACCGCGCGCACCCGCTGTGGCAGCTCTACGTCATCGAAGGCCTGGCCGACGGCCGGCTCGCCGTGCTGCTGAAGATGCACCACGCCAGCGTCGACGGCGTGAGCGGCGCCAGCCTGATCACCTACCTGGCCGCGCTCGAGCCGGACGGGCCGATGCCCGAGGTCGAGGAGCGCCGGAACGCCGGGATGCCGTCGCCGCTGGACCTGGTCCGCTCCGGGGTCGAAAGCGTCGTGCGGCGGCCCGCCGAGGTCGCGCGGCTGCTGCCCGACCTGCTCGGCCTGATGCCGCGGTGGGTCGGGCGGGCGTTGCGCGGCAAAGGGATGCCGATCCCGTTCACCGCGCCGAGGACGTCGCTGAACGGCACGATCACCGGCCACCGCAGCGTCGCCTTCGCCCAGCTCGACCTCGCCGACGTCAAGGACGTCAAGAACGCCTTCGGGGTCACGGTGAACGACGTCGTGCTCGCGCTCGTCGCCGGCGCGCTGCGGGAGTTCCTCTCCGGCCGCGGTGAGCTGCCCGAGGACCCCCTGGTGGCCACGGTCCCGGTCTCGGTGCACGACCGGACCGAACGCGAGCAGGGCAGCAACAAGGTTTCGGCGTTCTTCGCCTCCCTGCCGACGCACCTGGCCGATCCGGCCGCCCGGGTGTTCTTCCTCGCCGAGGCCAACCGGCGCTCGAAGGACCACCACCACGACATCGACGCCGACATGCTGCAGGACTGGGCGCAGTTTTCGGTCGCGTCGGCGTTCGGGCTCGCCGTGCGCGCGTACTCGGCGCTGCGCCTGGCCGAGAAGCACCCGGTGGTGCACAACCTGGTCGTCTCGAACGTGCCCGGGCCGCCGATGCCGCTGTACTTCCTGGGCGCGCGGATCACCGGCTTCTACCCGCTCGGGCCGGTCTTCCACGGCGCCGGGCTGAACGTCACGGTCCTGTCCAACGCCGGGAAGGTGCACGTCGGCCTGCTCGGCGCGCGGGAGCTGGTCAAGGACCTGTGGCCGCTGGCCGACGCGCTGCCGGACGCGCTCGCCGAGCTGCTCAAGGCCGCGCCGAACGCGGGCTGAGCACCACGACCGGGATCTCCCGGTCGGTCCAGGCCTGGTACTTCGCGAAGTCCGCGTAGAGCTCGACCAGCCGTGGCCACAGTTCCGCGCGTTCCTCGGGCCCGGCGACCCGGGCAGTGACCGGGACACCGCGACGGCCCTTGAGGTGCACGCGGGTTTCGGGGTTCGCCTGCAGGTTGAAGTGCCACTGCGGGTGCCGCGGCAGCCCGCCCTGCGACGCGGCGACGACGAAGTCGCCGCCCGAGCGCAGGTAGAGCAGCGGGGTGGTGAACAGCCGCCCGGACCGGCGGCCGCGGTGCTCCAGCAGCGTCGGCACCGGCTTGCGGAACCCGGCGCCGATCCGCCACGTGCTGCCGAGGCGGCCGCCGGTCCACCGGAAGACCGCCACCTGCGCCTTCGCCGCGTACTTCATGACCTTCGCCGTCACCGGCGAGTCGAGGCCTCCGGGCTTGGCATCGGGCAGGCTGAAGCGTCCCATCATGGTTTCCTTCCTCGGAGGGAGCAGACCGCGGCGAGCAGGGCGGGCACCCAGCGGTCGGCGGCCAGCACGCAGGCGGCGTGCCCGGCGGCGACCTCGTAGGTGGCCGCGCCCGGGATCCGGCGGGCCAGCGAGCGCTGGTGGGCGGGGGCGATGAACCGGTCTTTCGCGGTGACGACGACGGCCGCGGGCAGGCGGAGGGACCCGAGCCACGGCGTCGAGTCGAACCGCCCGATCTCGTCGACGGCGACCGCGATCGCCCACGGCGTGGTCGAGCGGAACTCCCGCAGCCCCCACCGGTGGTCCGCGAGGCGTTCGCGGGGGAGCGCGGCGGGCAGGACCGGTGGTGGCACGTGCTCGCGCAGCCGCCGCAGCGTCCGGCCGAAGACCTCGAGGGCGGCGCGCCGGCGCAGCCCGCGGCCGAAGGAGGCCGCGGTCGAACACAGCACGATTCCGGTAACACGTTCTGGTTCCGCGCGGGCGACGAGCTGCGCGACGAGCCCGCCCATGGAGTACCCGGCGACGGCGAACCGGCCGACGCCGAGGGCGTCCGCGACGGCGGTGACGTCGGCGGCGCAGTCGGCGAGGCGGAACTCCGGCGAGCGGATGCCCCGGCCGTGCCAGCGCTGGTCGAACACGACGACGCGGTGGTGCCGCGCCAGCCGCGTCAGCGCCGGGTACCAGGTCAGCAGGCCGGTGCAGGCCACCGAATGCAGCAGGAGGACGGCGGGTGCGTCACGGGGGCCGACGTCGGTCACCACCGTGTGCCCGCGCCCCGGCAGCTCCACCGGGACCGGCTCGGGCACGCCGGCGGTCGGCGGCACGGTGAGCAGCAGCCGCCGCGTCCGCGCCATTCCGCCACCCCCGGGGGTTGCCGTGCCCACCCTTTCCGGTTAAGACTAGAACAGGTTTCACTATTGCGCCCGATCCGGAGGACAGGCGTGGACTTCGCCCTTGACGATACGCAGACCGAGATCGCCGCCCTCGCCGCGAAAGTGCTCGGCTCGACCGACGATCCCTGGCGCGCGCTCGCCTCGGCGGGCCTGCTCGCCCTGGCGCTGCCCCCGGAGCTGGAAGGCGACGGCCTGGGCGTCGCGGAGGTGGCCCAGGTCCTGACCGAGGTCGGCCGGGCCGCGGCCCCTGTGCCCGCGTATGCCGCGCTCGCCCTGGGAGTCCTGCCGATCGAGGCGCTCGGCACCCCGGCCCAGCGCGCGCAGTTCCTGCCGCCGGTCGCGGCCGGGGACGCGCTGCTCACCGCGGCCCTGAACGAACCGTCCGCGCCACTGGCCGCCGAGCCCGCCGCGACCGCGCGGGCCGGCGACGGGAAGTGGCTGATCAGCGGCGTGAAGACGGCGGTCCCGTACGCCGCCGAAGCCACCCGGATCCTCACGCCGGTCAGCACCGGGCACGGGAGCGCCGTCTACCTCGTCGACCCGCACGCCGAGGGCGTCACGCTCGTCCCGGCACCGACCTCCGCCGGGGCGCCGGAGTACACCGTCCGGCTCGACGACGTCGCCGTCGAGGAGAGCGATCTGCTGTTCGACCGGGGCGCGGTCGCGGCGCTGCACCGGTTCGCGCTGGCCGGTGCCCTGTCCCTCGGCGACGGCCTCCTGGCCGGAGCACTGGCGCTCACCGTGAAGCACGTCGGCGAGCGCACCCAGTTCGGCCGGCCGCTGGCCGCCTTCCAGGCGGTGGCGGGTCAGATCGCCGACGTCTACGTGGCCGCGCGGACCGTGCACCTGGCCGTGTCGTCGGCGGTGTGGCGGCTGGCTTCGGGCCTCGACGCGGACGCCGAACTGGACGTCGCCGCGTACTGGTTCGCCTCGCAGGCCCCGGCCGCGCTGGCCACCTGCCACCACCTGCACGGCGGCGTCGGCGTCGACGAAACCTATCCGCTGCACCGGTATTCGTCGGCGGTGAAGGATCTCGGCCGGGCGCTCGGCGGGGCCGCGCACCGGCTCGGCCGGCTCGGCGAACGAGTGGCGGGGTGAGCGGATGCACGTCGAACTGACCAGCGCGCAACGCCGGCTGCGCGCCGAACTGCGCGAATACTTCGCCGGGCTGATCAGCCCCGAGGAGCGCCGGGCCATGCGGCGCGAGCGGCACGGGCCGGTGTTCCGCGAGATCGTCCGCCGGATGGGCCGCGACGGCCGGCTCGGCGTCGGCTGGCCGGCCGAATACGGCGGCCAGGGCTTCGGCGGGATCGAACAGCACCTGTTCGTCGACGAGGCCGCGCGTGCCGACGTCCAGCTGCCGTCGGTGACGCTGCAGACGGTCGGGCCGACCCTGCAGGAATTCGGCACCGACGAGCAGAAGTCCTTCTTCCTGCCGAAGATCCTGGCCGGCGAGATCCACTTCGCGATCGGGTACAGCGAACCGGAAGCGGGTACCGACCTCGCGGCGCTGCGGACGACGGCGGTGCGCGACGGCGACGAATACGTCGTCAACGGCCAGAAGATCTTCACCACCGGCGGGCACGACGCCGACTACGTCTGGCTCGCCGTGCGGACCGCGCCGGACGCGCCGAAGCACAAGGGCATCTCGATCCTGATCGTCGACACGGGCGACCCCGGCTACTCCTGGACACCGATCATCACCTGCGACGGCGCCCACCACGTCAACGCGACGTACTACTCGGACGTCCGCGTACCGGTGGACCGCTTGGTGGGGCAGGAAAACGCGGGGTGGCGCCTGATCACGACGCAGCTCAACCACGAGCGCGTCATGCTCGGGCCGGCCGGGCGGATCGGCGGGCTGTACGACCGCGTGCGCGCCTGGGCGAGCGCCCACGGCCTGCTCGACCTCGCCGACGTGCGGGCCGTGCTCGCCGAGGCGCTGGCCGTGACGCGGGTGAACGAGCTGCTGAACTGGCAGGTCGCGGTGTCCTCGGCCAGTGCGCCGGTGGGCGTGGCCGACGCGTCGGCGACCAAGGTGTTCAGCTCCGAGGCCATCCAGCGGATCGGCCGCAACCTCGAGGAAGTCGTCGCCCGCCACGGTGACCTCGCCGATCCGGACACCGCGGAGCTCGCCGAATGGCTGGACCTCACGGCGAAGCGCAACATCGTGCTGACCTTCGGCGGAGGCGTCAGCGAAATCCAACGGGAGCTGATCGCCTCGATCGGCCTGGGCCTGCCGAGGGTGCCGCGATGAACGTCGAAGAGGCCGCCGCGGAGATCGCCGCACGCGGGGAATGCGCGCCGGGCCCGGCGCGGGACCCCGTCAACCAGGCCATGGTCAACAACTGGGTCGAGGCGATCGGGGACGCCAACCCGGTCTACACCGATCCGGAGTTCGCCGCCGCGAGCGTCCACAAGGGACTGGTCGCGCCACCGGCGATGGCGCAGGTGTGGACGATGAAGGGCCTGCACGGCGCGCGGGCCGAGGACGACCCGCTCGGCGCGATGATGGCGGTGCTCGACGAAGCCGGGTTCACCTCCGTGGTGGCCACGAACTCGGAGCAGACCTACCACCGCTACCTCCGCCCGGGCGAGCACGTCTCCGCGGCCACCCGGCTGGAGAACGTCTCCGGGCCGAAGAAGACCGCCTTGGGCGAAGGCTGGTTCGTGACGACGCGGACGACGTGGTCCGTCGGCGACGAGTCCGTCGCCGAGATGGTGTTCCGGGTCCTGAAGTTCCGCCCGCCGGCCCCGGACCCGCCGCCGTCGCCGGTGCTGCGGCCGGTGCTCAGCCGGGACACGGAGTTCTTCTGGGAGGGCCTTCGCGAGGGCGAGTTGCGGATCCAGCGCTGGGGCGAAACGCTGCGGCACCCGCCGGGGCCGATGCCGCCCGACGGCTCGCTCGACACCAAGCCCGACCACGTCGTCGCCAGTGGGCGCGGGACGGTGTTCTCCTACGTCGTGCACCACCACCCGCCGGTGCCGGGCAAGGACCTCCCGTTCGTGGTGGCCCTGGTGGAACTGGAAGAAGGGGTCCGCGTGCTGGGCGAGCTGCTGGACGCGGCTCCGGACGAGGTCCACATCGGACTGCCGGTGGTCGCGGCGTTCATCCGCGTCGACGAAGACCTGACCCTGCCCGCGTGGAAGGTGGCGCGATGACCGTCGCCGAGGGGACCGAGCTGCCGCCGCTGACCATCGAGGCGACCCCGACGTTCGTCGTCAGCACCGCGCTGGCCACCCGGGACTTCCAGGACGTCCACCACGACCGCGATTCGGCCGTGGCCCGCGGCTCGAAGGACATCTTCCTCAACATCCTCACCGACACCGGCCTGGTCCAGCGGTTCGTCTCGGAGTGGGCCGGGCCCGAGGCGCTGATCCGGTCGATCAAGATCCGGCTCGGCGTGCCCTGCTACGCCTACGACACGCTGACGTTCACCGGGCGGGTGGTCTCGGCTGCGGGCAACGACGTCGTCGTGTCGGTGTCCGGTGTGGACAGTCTCGGCGAGCACGTCGCCGGCACCGTGGAGGTGACCCTGCCGTGACGCTTTCCGGGAAGGCGGCGATCGCGGGGATCGGCGCGACGGAGTTCTCCAAGGACTCCGGCCGCAGCGAACTGCGGCTGGCGGCCGAATGCATCTCCCACGCGCTGGCGGACGCGGGCCTGAAGCCGTCCGATGTGGACGGCCTCGTGTCGTTCACGATGGACGGCAACGCGGAGATCGCGGTCGCACGGGAACTCGGGATCCCCGAACTGAAGTTCTTCAGCCGGATCCACTACGGCGGCGGGGCCGCGGCGGCGACCGTGCAGCAGGCCGCGATGGCGGTGGCGACCGGCGTCGCGGACGTCGTCGTCGCCTACCGGGCGTTCAACGAGCGGTCCGGGCACCGCTTCGGCCAGGTGTCGGCCGCGGCGGCCGGGCAGGTCAACTCCTCGGGGGTGGACAACGCGTTCCACTACCCGATGGGCATCGCGACCCCGGCGGCGACGGTGGCCATGGTGGCGCAGCGCTACCTGCACGACTACGGCGCGACGAGCGAGGACTTCGGCCGGGTCGCCGTGATCGACCGCAAGCACGCGGCGACGAACCCGGACGCGTGGTTCCACGGGCGGCCCATCACCCTGGCAGAGCACCAGGCGTCGCGCTGGGTGGCGGAGCCGCTGCACCTGCTCGACTGCTGCCAGGAAAGTGACGGCGGGGTCGCGCTGGTCGTCACGAGCGTTTCGCGGGCCCGCGATCTGGCGCGGCCGCCGGCGGTGATCGCCGCGGCGGCGCAGGGCAGCGGGCCGGACCAGTACGTGATGACCAGCTACTACCGCGACGACCTGGCCGCGCTGCCGGAAATGGGCGTCGTCGGCAGGCAGCTGTGGGGCCAGTCCGGGCTGGGACCATCCGATGTGGACGTCGCCGTGCTGTACGACCACTTCACGCCGTACGTGCTGATGCAGCTGGAGGAGCTCGGGTTCTGCGGCCGCGGCGAGGCGAAGGACTTCATCGCCGACGGGGCGCTGGAACTCGACGGGGCGTTGCCGCTCAACCCGCACGGCGGCCAGCTCGGCGAGGCCTACATCCACGGCATGAACGGCATCGCCGAGGGCGTCCGCCAGATCCGCGGCACGGCGGTCAACCAGGTCGCCGGCGCGGCCCGGGTGCTGGTCACAGCGGGTACCGGCGTGCCGACGAGCGGGCTCATCCTGACGGGTGACTGAGTGTCACCTCAATGACGGCTGGTGCGCGACCGGCGTGGGTGTCACGGTGGAGACACCATCCCACGACGGAGAGTGAGACCGATGGCGGTCGACTGGGCGCTCACGGCGGTGTTCGCGGCGCTGGTGCTGCCGTGCGTGCTGCGCCTGACCCGCCTCGACTACGCGCGGCTGGGCCACGGCGTCCGCCACGGAGACCTGGCGGAGCTGCTCCTGGTGGTGGCGATGGTGGCGATGTTTTCGCCGGTCGGCGGCCCGATCCCGACGGCGGGCTGGCAGGCCGTGCTCGTGCTGACGACGGGCTGGTTCGCGGCGGCCTGGTGGCGGAACCGGACCTGCGCCCACCACGCCCTTTCGGCGGCGGCGATGCTGTACATGGTGACGGCGATGCCGCACGCCGGCATGGACCACGGCCCGTGGCTGACGATGTCCACAATGGATTCCCGGCTGGCGTTGCCGCTGATCGCGGTGGTGGCGGCGGGGTATTTCGTGGTCGACGCGGCGTGGTCGGGAGTGCTGGTGGCCCGCGGCGCGGCGGTCGTGCGGGCGGACGCGGGCCAGGCGTCGCGCGCGGTGTGCCGGGCGGTGATGGGCGCCGGGATGGGTTACATGCTGCTGGCCTCGGCGTTGTGAGCGTCGGGTGGGTGAGCGCGGGCTCCGGGTAGTGACCCGCCGCGTCGGGCGAAGCCGCGGCTACCCCGCGCGGTGACCGACCCGGCCGGTCACCCGGCCGTGCGCCGCCGGATCGGGCGGGCGGCCGCGGCGTAGAACTCCGCCGGGTCCTGGGCGAGGCCGGCCTTCGTGGTCCGGCTCCACTCGTCGGCGAGGACCTCGACGGCGCCGCCGGCCAGGCCGTCCAGCGTGGCCCCGATGACCTCGCTCGGCTTGAGCTTGGGCCCGTCGTAGCCGCTCGTCATGTCGGTGGCGGCGGACCCGAGGTGCACGCCCAGCACCTGCGTGCCCTGTCCGGCGAGTTCGACGCGCGTGCCGGCGGTCAGGCTCCACTCCGCCGCCTTCGCGGCCGAGTACGACGTGGCTCCGTCCCAGGAAAACCAGGACAGCACCGACAAGACGTTGATGATGGCCCCGCCACCGTTGCCGCCGAGGATGTCGGCGAAGGCGCGGGTGACCGCCAGCGTGCCGAAGAAGTGGACCTCCATCTCCCGGCGGACCTGCGCCAGGTCGCCGCGGATGAGGTTCTGGCCGGTCGCGATCCCGGCGTTGTTGACGAGCAGGGTCACGTCCCCCGCCTGCCGGGCGGCCCGCTCGACGCTCTCCGGGTCGAGCACGTCCAGTGCCACGGGCACGACGCCCGGCGTCGTGATGGTGCTGGTGTCGCGCGCGGCGGCGTACACCTTCTCGGCGCCCCGCTCCTTCAGTTGCTCGACGAACTCCCGGCCGAGGCCGCGATTGGCCCCGGTGACCAAAGCGACCGATCCCGCGATCTCCACGATGGTGTCCTTTCCCGTTGCGGTTCCGATCGCAGGGTAAAATCTGACACGGATGTCAGGTTCCACGAAGAGTGGCGGAGGTTACAGTGGGCGAAGAAGGTCGGCGGATGCGCATCGGCGAGCTGTCCGCCCGCACGGGCGTCAGCGTTCGCTCGCTCCGCTACTACGAGCAGCGCGGTCTGCTTACCGCCACCCGGACGACGGGAGCGCAGCGGCTTTACCCGGAAGACGCGGTGGACCGCGTGCACCTGCTGCGCCGGCTGTTCGACGGCGGCCTGTCGAGCGAGACGATCGCCGCGCTGCTGCCGTGCGTCGACACCCCCTCGGGCGACATCACCGTGCGGACGCTGGAAGTGATGCGGCGTGAGCGCAAGCGGATCGACGCGCAGATCGCCGCCCTGCTCACCACTCGCGACCACCTCGACGCACTGATGGCCGGGGCGGCGGCCCACCTCGCCCGCCAGCGTGACGACGCACTCGTCCCCACGGCCTGAGCGAGCACCCCGCGACGCGACGAGCCTCGACCCGCGACGCGGTCGAACTCACCCCGCGACTCGCCGCACCTCGCCGAGCCCGCTTTCGCCCGGCTCCGGGAGCGAAGCCGCCGGGTGTTCCGACGTCCACTGGCCGGCCGCGGCGATGTCGTTCTTCAGCGCCGTGATCAGGTCTTCCGCCGAGTTGTACTTCTCCTGCGCGCGCAGGTGGGACCCGAGCCACACCACCAGCGTCTCGCCGTAGAGGTCACCGCTGAAGTCCAGGACGTGGGCCTCCAGCAGGCGGTAGCCGTCCGCGCCGTAGTACGTCGGGCGGCGGCCGACCGAGATCGCCGCCGGCAGGCGCGTGCCGTCCGGGCGGCCGATCCAGCCCGCCCACACGCCGTCGCCCAAGGAGCCGTCCTGGTCGCGCAGCGCGATGTTGGCCGTGGGGAAGCCCAGCTCGCGGCCGCGCTGGTCGCCCGGTTCGACCGTTCCCCGCACCACGAAGTATTCCGGCATTCGTCCTCCCGAGGTTCCCCTTCCACGGTAGCGGGCGGACGAGCGGCGCTCACGGAGTGGACACGAGCACCGTGTCCGCCAGCACCGGCGCGTCGTCGCGCTCGACCGCCGACGTCGTCACCAGCACGCGGTCGTCGCCGGTGCGCCACGCCCGGATCCGCAGCGTCTCGCCCGGGAACACGACGCCGGCGAACTTCGCCGCGAACGACGCCACCCGGGCCGGGTCGCCGTCCAGGAACGCGTTCACCAGGACCCGCGCGACGATCCCGTACGTGCACAGCCCGTGCAGGATCGGCCGGTCGAAGCCCGCCGCCCGGGCGAACGCCGGGTCCGCGTGCAGCGGGTTCCGGTCGCCGCAGAGCCGGTACAGCAGCGCTTGCTGTGGCAGCGTCGGCGTCTTGACCACGAGATCCGGCGACCGCGTCGGCCACTCGATCCGGTCCGAAGGACCGCGTGAGCCGCCGAACCCGCCCTCGCCGCGGGCGAAGATGCTCGACCGGGCCGTCCACAGTGGATCGCCGGTCGACGACGTGACCGCGACCTCCTGGACCACGACCGCCGCCTTGCCCTTGTCGTACACGTCGGCGACCCGCGACCGCGCCACCGCCTTCCCCGAGGCCGGAATCGGCTGGTGCAGCGTGATCTCCTGCTTGCCGTGCAGCACCTTCGCCAGGTCGATCTCGATCCCGGGGAACGACACCGCCGGCGGGTCGAACACGCGCAGGTTGGCCGCGACCGTGGCGAACGTCGGCAGCACCACCAGATCCTGCTCGTAGGTGTAGTGCAGCTCGTCCGGGCCCGCGCCGAGCGCCAGGTGGTACAGCAGCACGTCCGACGACGTCCAGGCGAAGCTCACCTCGCCGATCTCGGCACCGATGGCAGCCGCGGGATCGATGGGCACGCGGGGACTCCTATTCGTAGCTGATCGAGACCTCGTCGGTGACCGGCAGCGACTGGCAGGCCAGCACGATGCCGTCCGCCAGGTCTTCGGCGTCGAGGACCTCGTTGTGCAGCATCTTCACCTCACCGGACACGACCCGGCAAGCGCAGGCGCTGCACTGCCCTTCGCGGCACGAGTACGGCGCGTCCATGCCGTCGTCCAGGAGCCGGTCCAGCAGCTTCCGCTGCCGCGGCCACGCCATCGACCGCGTCTGTCCGTCGAGGGTCACCGTCAGCGACGCCGGTGCTTCGTCCGAAGCCGGGGCTTCCTCGGAGACGGCCTCTTCGAACGGGTTCCCGGTCAGTGACGTGAACTTCTCGACGTGCACCCGCTCCCGCGGCAGGCCGAGCTGTCCGAGCGCTTCCCGCACGGCCGCCATGAACGGCGCCGGACCGCACAGGAACGCCTCGTGCGAGGGGTACGCCGACGCCAGCCCGCGCAGCTGCGGGACGTCCGGCAGGCCCTGGACGCTCTCCAGCCAGTGCACGACCACCAGCCGGTCGCCGTACCGCTTCGCCAGTGACGCCAGTTCGCCCGCGAAGATCACCGAACGCTCGTCGCGGTTCGCGTAGACCAGCACGACCCGCCCGGACCCGGTCTCCAGGGCCGTCTTCAGGATGGCCATCACCGGCGTGATGCCGCTGCCGGCGGCGAACAGCAGGAAGTCCTCGTCCGCCGACGCCGGGCAGAACACCCCGGCCGGCGCCAGCACGTCGAGCTGCATGCCCGGCCGCAACGACGAGCAGATCCAGCCGGACCCGTAGCCGCCGTCGGTGCGCTTGACCGTGACCTGGACGCGGTTCTCGTGCGGTGCGCTCGACAGCGAGTAGCACCGCGCCACCGAACCGGTCCGCTCGCTGGGGATCTTCAAGGTCAGGAACTGCCCGGCGGAATAGCGGAACGCTTCGGCGTGCTCGGGCGGGACCTCGAAGACCACCGACCGCGCGTCCGGCGTCTCGACGACGACGTCGGCGACGGTCAGCGTGTAGACCCGCTCAGCCATCGGCCACCGCCAGCGTGCCTTCGCGCACGGCGTCGCCGATGCTGTCGGCCAGCTTCGGGCACGTGTCGAGCAACGCCGACGGACCGTCGGCGTCCGCGAAGACCGGGCAGGTGTCGGCGGGCCGGGAAGTCCACTGGATGCTCGTGTGCTGGATGCTGTTCTTCTTCACCAGCACGCACGTGCCGCAGCTGCGGCACTCGTGCGGCCGCAGTCCGCCCGACAGGAACTCCGCCGCATCCGAGAACGCAGCCTGCTCGGCGGTGGTCACACTTCCGCCTCGGTCTTCTGCCGCGCCAGGTTCTCCGCGACCTCCGCCGCCCACGCCTCGTTCGCCTTCGTCGTGTCCACTTCGAACTCGAACCGCCGGGTCATGTCCTCGGTGACGTCGGCCGCGTCGACGTAGAACTGCTGGTACCAGCGGCGGAGCTGGTAGACCGGACCGTCCTCTTCGCACAGCAGCGGGTTGTCGATCTGAGTCTTGTGCTTCCAGATTTCGACGTCCTGCAGAAAGCCGGCGCCGATCCCGCGGGCCAGCTTCGCGGCGATCTTGTCCGCGTGCTCGTCGGAGATCCCCGGCAGCTTCTTGACCTTCATGCCGTACTGCAGCACGAACGACGTCGGCGTCACCGGGTAGTGGCAGTTGATGAGGACGCTCTCGATTTCGTAGCCCTGGAACGAGTTCACCAGTTTGTTGATCATGTAGGACGGGCCGAAGTAGGACGCCTCCGACCGCAGCAGGTTGTCCTCGCCGCCGTAGTTGGACGCCATGCCCATGTCCGGGCGGCCCTTCGTGTTGAGGTACTGCGTGGCGATGTGGCCTTCGAAGACGTTCTTGAAGTACGTCGGGTAGGCGTAGTGGATGTAGAAGAAGTGCGCCATGTCCACGACGTTGTCGATGATCTCCCGGCAGTTGGAGCCGTCGATGAAGATCTCGTCCCAGGTCCAGTGGCTCCACTCGGCGCTGTGGGCGGCTTCGATCCGCGGGATGGCCAGCTCTTCGGGCGGCGGGTTGCCCTCGGGGTCGTGCCACACCAGCAGCTGCCCGTTCTGCTCCTCCGACGTCCACGACCGCGTCCGCGCGCGCAGCGGAACCCTCTTGGCGTAGGGGATCGAGACGCACTTGCCCGTGCCGTTCCAGCGCCAGTCGTGGAACGGGCAGGCCACCTCGTCGCCCTTGACGCTGCCCTGGGTGAGGTCGCCGCCCATGTGGCGGCAGTAGCCGTCGAGCACGTGCAGCTGCCCGGCCGAGTCCGCCCACACCACGAGCTTCGTGCCGAACGCCGTGACGGAATGGGGTTTCCCGTCGCGGAAGTTCTCCGCCAGGCCCAGGCAGTGCCAGCCGCGGGCGAACCGGGTCGGCGGCTCGCCGGCGTAGATGGTGCGTACCGATTCCTGCGTCATCGCTGCCCTCCCGTGGTCCCCTGATCTTCGTTCGCCAGCCGCGTCGCCGCAAGGTAGCCGAACACCATGGCGGGGCCGATGGTCGCGCCGGGCCCGGCGTACGTCCGGCCCATCACGGCGGCACCGGCGTTGCCCGCGGCGAACAGACCCGGCACGGCCGAGCCGTCTTCGCGCAGGACCTGCGCGTGCTCGTCGGTGCGCAGGCCGCCCTTGGTGCCCAGGTCGCCTGGCACGATCTTCACCGCGTAGTACGGCGCCTTGTCCAGCGGGCCGAGGCTGGGGTTCGGTTTGTTGCGCGGGTCGCCGTAGTAGTGGTCGTACTTGCTGACCCCGCGGTGGAAGTCCTCGTCGACGCCGTTGCGCGCGAAGCCATTGAAGCGCTGGACGGTGGCTTCCAACGCGGAAACCGGGACGTCGATCTTCGAAGCCAGCCCGGCCAGCGTCGACGACTTCGCCGCGATCCCGGCCTTGAACCAGCGGCCGGGCAGCGGCTGGCGCGGCCCGATGCCGGTGAACATGTACCGGTCCTTGTAGCGCTGGTCGAACAGCAGCCAGGTCGGGATGTGCTCACCCGGCCCGTCCCCGTCGCCGTACATCGCGTGCACGGCCTCGACGTACGGCGCCGATTCGTTGACGAACCGCTGCCCGCGCGCGTCGACCATGATGCTCCGCGGCCGCGACCGCTCGGCCAGGGCGAACCACGGGCCGCCGGTGAGCGGCAGCGACGGCCCCCACCAGGCGTCGTCCATCAGGTCGAGTGCCGCGCCGAGCTTGAGGCCGGCGGTGATGCCGTCGCCGGTGTTGGCGGCCGCGCCGACGGTCCAGTCGACGCCGATCGGCGCGCGCTGGTACTTCTCGCGCATCTCGAGGTTCCGTTCGAAGCCGCCGCTGGCGAGGATCACGCCTCGCCGCGCGCCGATGACACCTTGCGACGTGACGACGCCGGTGACGCGATCCCCTTCGACCTGCAGGTCGAGCAGGGGCGTGTTCAGCCGGACGTCGACCCCGGCCCGGGCCAGGCCCACCCGCAGCCCGGCCGCAAGCGCTTGGCCCATGCTCAGCAGCTGCTGCCCGCGGAGCTTCCCGACGAGCCACTGGCGGCCGAGCGACAGCAACCGGACGGCGCCGCGCGGGTGCCGGGCCAGGAGGCTCAGCCAGCGGTAGTCGGCCTGGGTGATCGGGACGCCGAGCGGGGGCGCGCTGTACGGCGGTTCGAGGTGGGCCAGCTCGGGCCCGAGCAGCTTGCCGTCGAGGGCGACCGGCTCGACCGACCGGCCGCCGGGCCGTCCGCCGGGGGCTTCGGGGTGGTAGTCGCTGTAGTCGCGGACCCAGCGGAACTCCAGCGGCGTGTGGTCGCAGACGAACCGCAGCACTTCGGGGCCGTGCGCGAGGAACGTGTCGCGCCGGACGGCCGGGACGACGTCGCCGACGATCGCCGCCAGGTATTCGCGTGCCCGTTCGGGTGGTTCCTCGATCCCGGCGGCGCGCAGGGCGTGGTTGCCGGGCAGCCAGACGCCGCCGCCGGAGCGGGCGGTCGAGCCGCCGAAGCAGGCGGCCTTCTCCAGGACGACGACGCTCAGGCCGCGGTGGGCCGCAGCCAGCGCGGCGGTCATCCCGGCGGCGCCGCTGCCGACCACGACGACGTCGAACTGCTCCGTCATGTCACCTCGCCTGTAACGTGTTCCATGGAAAGAGTATCCAGTTGAGGGCCGCTTTCGGCCACCATAGACGAGAACGTGTTTCAGTTCTAGGGTAGCGCCCATGGACGCACTCGTCGCGGACGTGGTCATCGTGGGGTTCGGGGCGGCCGGCGCCTGCGCCGCCCTCGAAGCGGCCGACGCGGGCGCCGACGTCGTCATCGTCGAGCGCTTCGCCGGGGGAGGGGCCAGCGCGGTCAGCGGTGGGGTGGTCTACGCCGGCGGCGGGACCGGCCAGCAGCTCGACGCGGGTGTCGACGACTCCGTCGACGCGATGTACGCCTACCTGCGGATGGAGACCGGGGACGTCGTCTCGGAACGGACGCTGCGGCGGTTCTGCGAGGGCAGTCGCGAGATGATCACCTGGCTCGAGGGCAACGGCGTGCCGTTCGAAGGCAGCCTGTGCCCGTACAAGACGTCGTACCCGAGCGACGCCCACTACCTGTACTACTCCGGCAGCGAGGCCGCCGGGGGCT
Organism: Amycolatopsis sp. lyj-23; assembly: GCF_046549135.1. Taxonomy (NCBI): domain Bacteria; kingdom Bacillati; phylum Actinomycetota; class Actinomycetes; order Pseudonocardiales; family Pseudonocardiaceae; genus Amycolatopsis; species Amycolatopsis sp. lyj-23. The sequence goes on from NZ_JAJPWN010000005.1 coordinate 380,561, forward strand.
TCCGCGACGCGGCGAAACCGGCGCCGCGCGGCCACCGCGTCAAAGGGCCCGGTACGTCGGGGAAGACGCTGATGGCCCGGCTCAAGGCGGCCGTGCGCGCCCGCGGCATCCGGGTGCTGACGCAGACGACCGCCCGCAGCCTGATCCGCGACGACGAAGGCCGCGTCACCGGGCTCGTCGCCGACACCCTCAGTGAGGCCCCGGCGTCGATCAAGGCACGGCACCAGCGCTTCGCGCAGTACGCCGCGAAGCCCGGGATCTACGTGCCTTCGCTGCGCAAGTCGCTGCACCGGCGGGTCGAGCGGTTCGAACGCGCACACGGCCGTGAGCTGCGGATTTCCGCCCGGTGCGGGGTGGTGCTGGCCGCGGGCGGGTTCATCGCTAACCGCGAGATGGTCCGGGAGCACGCCCCGGCCTACCGCGGCGGCCTCCCGCTCGGCACGTCCGCCGACGACGGTTCGGGCATCCGCCTGGGCGTCGAGGCCGGCGGCGCGACCGGCGAGCTCGGCCGGATCTCGGCGTGGCGGTTCATCACGCCGCCGAGCGCGTTCCTCGGCGGGATCATCGTCGACGCCGCGGGCCGGCGGGTCATCGACGAATCCCGGTACGGCGCCGCGGTCGGCGAGAAGCTCATCGAGGAGCACAGGGGCAAGGGCTGGCTGCTCGTCGACGCGCCGATCGTCGCCGAGGCGCGGCGGGACACGAAGGCGCAGAGCCAGTGGTTCCAGGGGCTGCAGCTGCGGTACCTGCTGCGGCGCGGCCGCGTCACCGGGACGACCGTGGAAGAGGTGGCCCGCAGGGCCGGCGTCGACCCGCGGGGGTTGCGGGCGAGCGTCGAGGCCTACCACGGCGACCGGGACCCGGTCGGCAAGCCCGCCGAGTTCGCCCGGCGCCTGGACAACCCGCCGTACTCGCTCATCGACATCTCGGTGCGGCCGAACCTCGGGTACCCGACGCCGATGCTGACCCTCGGCGGCCTTCTCGTCGACGAGGACACCGGCGCGGTGCGGAGCGCGGCGGGAGCGCCGATCCCCGGGCTGTACGCCGCCGGCCGCACCGCCGTGGGAATCTGTTCCAGGTCCTACGTGAGCGGCCTCTCGCTGGCCGACTGCGTGTTTTCCGGCCGCAGAGCGGGGATCAACAGTGCGCTGGCGCAGGGCGTTCTCGACAAAAACGAGAACGTGTTCTAGTCTTGCGGCAGCGAGAGAAGGAGTACGCATGAGCGAGCAGGTGATCGCCGGGGTCCGGGACCTCCTGCCGGTCCTGCGGGAACGGGCCCAGGACACCGAGGACGCGCGCCGCGTTCCCGAGGAGTCCGTCAAGGCCCTGCAGGAGACCGGGTTCTTCAAGCTGCTGCAGCCGAAGCTCCACGGCGGCTTCGAGGCCGACCCGGTGAGCTTCTACACCGCGGTCAAGCTGATCGCGAGCGCGTGCGGGTCCACCGGCTGGGTCGCCTCCATCCTCGGCGTCCACCCGTGGCACGTGGCGCTGTTCGACGCGCAGGCGCAGCAGGAGGTCTGGGGCGAGGACCAGGACGTGCGGATCTCCTCGTCGTACGCGCCGATGGGCAAGGCCGAGGTCGTCGAGGGCGGCTACCGGCTTTCAGGCCGGTGGAGCTTCTCGTCCGGCAGCGACCACTGCACGTGGGTGCTCCTCGGGGGACCCGCGTTCTCCGATGGCAAGCCCGTCGACTTCTGCACTTATCTGCTGCCCATCGCCGACTACTCCATTGTGGACGTCTGGGACACGATCGGCCTGCGCGGCACCGGCTCGAACGACATCGTCGTCGAAGACGTCTTCGTGCCGCAGCACCGGGCGCTGAGCTTCATCGCGACGTCGAAGTGCAAGGTGCCGGGCCAGGCCGTCAACCCCGGCCCGCTGTACCGCCTGCCGTACGGTTCGGTGCACCCGACCACGATCACCGCGCCGATCATCGGCATGGCCCAGGGCGCGTACGACGCGCACGTCGAGCACCAGCGCAAGCGCGTCCGGGCCGCGTACGCCGGTGAGCAGTCCAAAGAGGACCCGTTCGCCAAGGTGCGGATCGCCGAGGCGGCCAGCGAGATCGACGCGGCGTGGCTGCAGCTGACCCGCAACATCGAGGAGCTGTACGAACTCGCCAAGCGCGAGCAGCGGCTGCCCGCGGACCTGCGGCTGCGCGTCCGCCGCGACCAGGTGCGCGGCACGGAACGCGCGATCGCGGCGATCGACCGGCTCTTCGAGAACTCCGGCGGCCGCGCGATCCAGCGCGGGACGCCGATCCAGCGCTTCTGGCGAGACGCGCACGCGGGCCGGGTCCACGCGGCCAACGACGCCGAACGCGCGTACGTCATGTACGGCACCGGCGCCTTCGGGCTCCCCGTCGAAAACGCGATGTACTGATGGCGGCTCCCGAAGGCAAGTACGTCCAGGCCGGTCCGCTGAAGCTGCACTACCACGAGGCCGGCGCCGAGCACGCCGAGACGGTGATCCTGCTGCATGGCGGCGGCCCCGGCGCGTCGGCGTGGAGCAACTTCGGCCGCAACCTGCCGGAGTTCGCCAAGCACTACCGGACGATCGCCGTCGACCAGCCCGGCTTCGGGCGGTCGGACAAGCCGACCGAGCACCCGCAGTACTTCCGGCACAGCGCGGACGCCGTCGCTGGCCTGATGGACGCTCTCGGGATCGAACGCGCTCACTTCGTCGGCAACTCGCTGGGCGGCGGAGCGGCGGTCAGGCTGGCGTTGAACCACGGGAAGCGGGCCGGGCGGCTGGTGCTGATGGGGCCGGGCGGGCTGAGCGTCAACCTGTTCGCGCCGGACCCGACCGAGGGCGTCAAGAACCTCGGCCGGTTCGCCGGGAAGCCGTCGCGCGAGCGGATGGAAGCCTTCCTGCGGATCATGGTCCACGACCAGAGCCTGGTCACCGACGAGCTGATCGACGAACGCTTCGCCGCCGCGAACACCCCGGAGTCGCTGGCCGCGATGCGCGCGATGGGGAAGTCGTTCGCGCAGCCGGACACCTACGAAGAAGGGATGCTCTGGCGCGAAGCACACCGCCTCCGCCAGCGCGTGCTGCTGATCTGGGGCCGCGAAGACCGCGTCAACCCCTTGGACGGCGCTCTGGTGGCGTTGAAGACGATTCCGCGCGCGCAGCTGCACGTGTTCGGCGGCTGCGGGCACTGGGCCCAGCTGGAGAAGTTCGACGAGTTCAACCGGCTGGCCCTCGATTTCCTCGGGAGTTCCTGATGGGCATCCGGTCACTGGGCTACCTCCGCATCGAAGCCACCGACATGGCCGCGTGGCGCGAGTACGGGCTCAAGGTGCTCGGCATGGTGGAAGGCAGCGGCACGAACCCGGACGCGCTCTACCTGCGGATGGACGACTTCCCGGCGCGGCTGGTCATCTCGCCCGGCTCCGCGGACCGCCTCGCGATCACCGGCTGGGAGGTCGCGCACGCCGCCGAGCTGGCCGAGCTGCGGTCGCGGTTGGACAGTGCGTCGGTGCCGTACAAGGAGGGCACGCCGGACGAGCTGGCCGACCGCCGCGTCGACGAGCTGATCAGCTTCGACGACCCGTCCGGCAACACCCAGGAGGTGTTCCACGGCGTCGCGCTGCAGCACCGGCGGGTGGTGAGCCCGTACGGCCACAAGTTCGTCACCGGTGAACAGGGGCTCGGCCACGTCGTTCTGTCCACAACGGACGACGAGGCGTCGCTGCGGTTCTACCGGGACGTCCTCGGCTTCCGGCTGCGCGACTCGATGCGCCTGCCGCCGCAGCTGGTCGGGCGGCCCGCCGACGGCCCGCCCGCGTGGCTGCGGTTCTTCGGCTGCAACCCGCGCCACCACAGCCTGGCGTTCCTGCCGATGCCGACGCCGTCGGGGATCGTGCACCTGATGGTCGAGGTGGAGAACACCGACGACGTCGGGCTGTGCCTCGACCGCGCGATCCGGCGCAAGGTGCCGATGTCGGCCACGCTCGGCCGGCACGTCAACGACCTGATGCTGTCGTTCTACATGAAGACCCCGGGCGGCTTCGACGTCGAGTTCGGCTGCGAAGGCCGTCAGGTCGACGACGACAACTGGATCGCCCGCGAGAGCACCGCGGTGTCGCTGTGGGGCCACGACTTCTCGGTCGGCGCACTGGGTCAAGGCCGCGCATGACCTCCGTGGCGGTCGACCGGACCGAGTTCCGCAGCGTGCTCGGGCACTTCTGCACCGGCGTCACGGTCGTCACCGGCCGGGACGGCGACACGCTCGCCGGGTTCGCCTGCCAGTCGTTCGCGGCGCTGTCGCTCGACCCGCCGCTGGTGCTGTTCTGCCCGGCCCGCACCTCGCGGACGTGGCCGGTGCTGGCCGCGGCGGGCCGGTTCGCGGTGAACGTGCTGGCCGAGGACCAGCAGGAGGTCAGCGCGGTCTTCGGCGCCCGCGGCGAGGACAAGTTCGCCCGGTTCGGCTGGACGCCCGCGCCGTCCGGCGCACCTCTGCTCGACGGCGCCCTGACCTGGATCGACTGTTCTTTGGAAGCCGTGCACGAAGCCGGTGACCACTACGTCGTCATCGGCCGGGTCACCGCGCTCGGCGCGCCGTCGGACGCGCGCCCGCTGCTGTTCCACCGCGGCCGCTACTCGGTCACCGAACCGGTCCGGGACGCGTTCTCGGCCATGCTGCCCTGGCCCCGCCCCGACGACTGGCTGTGACCGGCTCCCACGAGCGGGTGGTTGTGCACCGGTTCACAGGTGGGCCGCATCCCATTCCCAAGAGAAAGTCGACCCCCGGCGCGCACACTGTTACCGAGAAGACACCTTCCCGGGAGGAGTGAGTCGCGCATGCGCGGACGGATCGCCCGCTTCCGGCGCCGGTTGCTGCCGGGCCGCAACCCGCTGGCCCGGGTGGGCGACCGCGTCGAAGCCCTCCTGCTGCTCCTGGCCATCGCGGGCGCGATCCTCGCGATCCCGTTCGCGGCGGCGGTCGGCTCCGAGACGTACGCGGCCCAGACGGCCCGCGCGTCGCAGGAGCGCACGACCCGCCACCCGGCCACGGCCGTCTCGCTCGCGGCGGCGTCCGGCCAGTCCTACGGCACGGACGGCGCGGGCGCCCCGGTCGACCAGACCACGGTCCCGGCGGCCTGGTTCGACGCCCGCGGCACCCGCCACACCGGCGACGTCCTCACGGACGCGGGCAGCCCGGCCGGCACCCGGGTGCCGGTCTGGCTGGACCAGCACGGCGAGCTGACGACCGAGCCCCTGACCGCCTCGACGTCGGCCGCGGACGGGGTATTCGCGGCCATCCTGCTGTGGGCGGCGGTCACGGGCGGTTTGGTGGGGTTGTACGCGGCGGTGCGGTTCGTCCTGTCACGCTTGCACGCGGCGGCCTGGGACCGCGCGTGGGCGCAGGCCCGCCACGACAGCCGGTACTGACCCGTAACGTCGCCACCACCCCGGACGACTTCGTGTGTCGAGTCGATTCGTCGGGGAGGGCGCGGTTGTGTCGAGGCTGGCCACCGAAGTCGAGCACCGCGCCAGACGAGGAATCCTGCGGTTGCTGCAGGCGGCACTCAGCGGGCTGACCGTCTTCTACGTCGTCGCGATCTTCGTGAACCGGGAGCTGGGGTTCGTCGAGAAACTCGAACGCCCCCTGATCCTCACGGCGCTGCTGTTCATCCTGACCATCCTCGCCCGGATCGAGCGGCTGCTCGCGGAGCGAGCCGGCGCGACGGTGAAGGTGTACTCCGACCGGATACTCTTCTACCAGGCCACTCGCAAGGCCACCGAGAACGCCCGCAGGCGGATCTACGTGACCTACTTCCGGTCGACCAGCCCGACCGAACTGGATGCCGCGGTCGAGCAGCACTTCGAGGCGTGCCGGAGATGGGCACGAAGCTCGCCGAACCACGTCTTCCGGCGTGTGCTGCTGAATTCCGACAATCCGTCGATGATCGATCACCTCCGCCAGGAACTCGTGGCTGTCACTCGAGCGCAGGCGATCAAACGGCATTACAACATCAGCGTTCTGAACGACGTGGCTCAAGACGTGGGCGCCATCAGCCTCGGGATCTACGACGACGAGCAGGTCTTCATCTCCTACGCCAGCGGCCGCGACCGGATCGTCGGCCTCGGCATCCGCAGTCGCGAGGTCGTTCGTGACTGCTTCGAGCACTACTACGACCACCTGTGGTCGAACGCGACGCCGATCCAGAAGTGCCTGGAAAGCACGGCTCAGCCACCCGAACCGGGCTGACTCACTTCCAGCGGAAGTGCACGAACACCCGGCCGAAGTTGTCCTTGTCCTTCTCCACCCGGTGGTACAGCGCCTTGACGTCCTTGCGCTCGAGGAACCGCAGCACGTGCTTCTTGAGCTGGCCCGAGCCCTTGCCGGGGATGATCTCGACGAGCGGCGCCTTCTTGGCGACGGCCTCGTCGATGATCGCGCGCAGGGCCCGGTCGATCTCGCCGCCGCGGTTGTAGATGTCGTGCAGGTCCAGTTTCAGCTTCACAGCGCCTGCCACCAGCCGTCCACCGCCGGGGGCTCGGCGACGTCGATGCGCTCGCCGGGGCGCGGGATCGCCAGCGGGAGGTCCGCCTCCTTCGCCTCGCTCCACACCCGGTCGGCCGGCTCGCCCCACGGGTGCATCGCCAGCTGGAACGTCGCCCAGTGCACCGGGACCAGCAGCTTCGCCCGGACGTCCAGACCCGCCGCGACGCCCTCCTCCGGCGTCATGTGGATGTCCGGCCAGTGCGGGGCGTACGCGCCGATCTGGATCAGGGCCGCGTCGAACGGGCCGTGCGCCGCGCCGATCGCCGCGAACCCGTCGAAGTAGCCCGTGTCGCCGCTGTAGAACACCCGGTGCTCCGGCCCCAGCAGCGCCCACGACGTCCACAGCGTGTCGTCGTTCGTGATGCCGCGGCCGGAGAAGTGCTGGGCGGGCGTCGCGACGAACCGGACGCCGGCCACCGTTGCCTCCTCGTGCCAGTCGAGCTCGATGATCCGGCCCGCCGGGACGTGCCAGCGTTCGAGGTGCGCGCCCACCCCGAGCGGGACGAGGAACGGCGCATCGGAGGAGCTGACGAGCGCGCGGACCGTGGCCAGGTCCAGGTGGTCGTAGTGGTCGTGCGAGATCACCACCGCGTCGATCCGGCCCAGCGCCGACAGCGGCACCGGCGGCTCGTGCAGCCGCCGCGGGCCGGCGAACGCCGCGGGGGAGACGCGGTCGCTCCACACCGGGTCGAGCAGCACGCGGGCGCCGTCCAGCTCCACCAGCACCGACGCGTGGCCGTACCAGGTCAGGTGCAGGCCGTCCGCCGACTCGGCGGGCGCGGCCGCGACCAGCGGCACCGCGCCGGCCGGTTTGCGCAGCTCACGGTGCTCGCCGAAGAACATCTCGCGGAAGATGGTCCGCATCGACGCCGCTGTCATCGGGAGCCGCGGCGCCGCGTTGCGGAACACCTTGCCGTCGAACTGCGGCGAGGAGCGCACCCGCTCGGCCCGCGCGCCGGTGGCCTTCGCGCCGAACGCCGCCGGCAGGTCGCGCAGGGCCGCGATCGTCTTCCTCATGCCCCGAGTCTACGAACGGTTCCTGAGAGGCGCCCCAGCTTCATGCAGGTGGGTGAGCGCCTGCCGGTAGGACTCGACGAGGCTCGTCTGCAGGTACGGGACGCCCAGCTCGGCGCAGTAGGCCTGGACGATCGGCTGCGCCCGCCGCAGGTGCGGCGACGGCATGCTCGGGAACAGGTGGTGTTCGATCTGGTAGTTGAGCCCGCCGAGGGCGACGTCGGTGACGAGGCCGCCGCGGACGTTGCGCGAGGTGAGCACCTGCTTGCGGAGGAAGTCGAGCTCGGGGCGCCCGGTGAGCGTCGGCATGCCCTTGTGGTTGGGCGCGAAGATCGATCCCATGTAGACACCCCACAGTCCTTGGTGGACGGCGAAGAACAGCAGGGCCATGCCGGGGGAGAGCACGGTGAACAGCGCACCGGAGTAGAGGACGAAGTGCGCGGCGAGCAGCGCGGCTTCGGTCTTCCGGTACCGCAGCCCCGGCCTGCGGACCGCGCGCAGGCCCGACCAGTGCAGGTTCAGGCCTTCGAGGGTGAGCAGCGGGAAGAAGAGGAACGCCTGGTACCGCCCGATGAACCGCGGCACCCCGCGGCTGGCGCGCGCCTGGTCCTTCGACCAGACGAGGATGTCCGGATCGACGTCGGGGTCGAGTTCCTCGTGGTTGGGGTTGGCGTGGTGGCGGGTGTGCTTGTCCATCCACCAGCCGTAGCTCATCCCGATCCCGAGGTTCCCGGCGGCCATCCCGGCGATTTCGGCGGGCCGCCGTCGCCGGAAGACCTGCTTGTGCGCGAGATCGTGCGAGAGCAACGCGATCTGCCCGAACATGACGGCCATGAACCCCGCGACGGCGAGCTGCCACCAGGAGTTCCCGAGGAGGCCGAAGGCCACCCAGCCCGCGGCGAACAACCCGGCGACGACGGCGATCCGGAGGGTGTAGTACCCGGGCCGCCGGGCCATGAGGCCGGCGGCGGCGATGCGGTGGCTCAGCCGGGCGAAGTCGCTGCCGACGTGGTGCTCTGTGGTGGTCACACCCCGAGTCTTCGCGGGTCGGGCGTCGGCGGGAATCCGGTGCGCTCGACGGACTTTCCGGGGGCCAGCCCTACCGGCCGCGCTGGTATACAGCGCTCGGTCAGGACGCGATGTACTCCGCGAGGTGCTTCCCCGTCAACGTCTTCTTCCGCGCCTTCACCAGCTGCGCCGGCGTCCCCTCGAACACGACCCGCCCGCCGTCGTGGCCCGCGCCCGGTCCCAGGTCGACGATCCAGTCCGCGTGCGCCATCACCGCCTGGTGGTGCTCGATCACGATCACCGACTTGCCCGCGTCGACCAGCCGGTCCAGCAGGCCGAGCAGCTGCTCGACGTCCGCCAGGTGCAGGCCCGCCGTCGGCTCGTCCAGCACGTACACCCCGCCCTGCTCCGCCATGTGCGTCGCCAGCTTGATCCGCTGCCGCTCGCCGCCGGACAGCGTCGTCAACGGCTGGCCCAGCGTCAGGTAACCGAGGCCGACGTCGGACAGGTGGGTCAGGATCTTGTGCGCCGCCGGCAGTGCCGCGTCACCGGACGAGAAGAATTCCAATGCCGAAGACACCGGCATCGCGAGTACCTCGCTGATGTCCTTCCCGCCGAAGGTGTACTCCAGCACGTCGGCGTTGAACCGCTTGCCCTCGCACACCTCGCACGGCGTCGCGGTGCCCGCCATGATCCCCAGGTCCGTGTACACGACTCCGGCGCCGTTGCAGTTCGGGCACGCGCCTTCGGAATTCGCGCTGAACAGCGCCGGCTTCACGCCGTTGGCCTTGGCGAACGCCTTACGGATCGGCTCCAGCAGGCCCGTGTACGTCGCCGGGTTGCTCCGGCGCGAGCCGCGGATGCCGGTCTGGTCGACCGTCACCACGCCCTCGCCGCCGGACACCGAACCGTGGATCAGCGAGCTCTTGCCCGAACCCGCCACCCCGGTCACCACCACCAGCACCCCGAGCGGGATGTCGACGTCGACGTCCTGCAGGTTGTGCGTCGACGCGCCGCGCACCTCGAGGAACCCCGACGGCTCACGCACCGACGGCTTCAGCGACGCCCGGTCGTCCAGGTGCCGCCCGGTCAGCGTCTTGCTCTTCCTGAGACCGTCCACAGTGCCCTCGAAGACGATCTCGCCGCCGTCGGTGCCGGCGCGCGGGCCGAGGTCGACGACGTGGTCGGCGATCGCGATCGCCTCCGGCTTGTGCTCCACGACCAGCACCGTGTTGCCCTTGTCGCGCAGCTGCAGCAGCAGCTCGTTCATGCGCCGGATGTCGTGCGGGTGCAGGCCGATCGTCGGCTCGTCGAAGACGTACGTGACGTCGGTGAGCGACGACCCGAGGTGCCGGATCATCTTGGTGCGCTGGGCTTCCCCGCCCGAGAGCGTCCCGGAGGGACGGTCGAGCGAGAGGTAGCCGAGCCCGATCTCGACGAACGAGTCGAGCGTGTGCTTCAGCGCGTCCAGCAGCGGCGCCACTGACGGCTCGGACAGCTTCCCGACCCACGCGGCGAGGTCGCTGATCTGCATCGCGCACGCGTCGGCGATGCTGATCCCGCCGATCTTCGACGACCGCGCTTCCGCCGACAGCCGCGTGCCGTCGCAGTCCGGGCACGTCTGGAACGTCACCGCCCGCTCGACGAACGCGCGGATGTGCGGCTGCATCGCGTCGACGTCCTTGGACAGGAACGACTTCTGGATTGCCGGCACCAGCCCCGAGTAGGTCAGGTTGATGCCCTCGACCTTGATCTTCGTCGGTTCCTTGTAGACGAGGTCGTTGAACTGCTTCTTGGTGAACTTCTTGATCGGCTTGTCCGGGTCGAAGAAGCCGGAGCCGCGGAAGATGCGGCCGTACCAGCCTTCCATGCTGTAGCCCGGGATCGTGATCGCGCCTTCGTTGAGCGACTTGTTCTCGTCGAACAGCGCGGTGAGGTCGATGTCGTTGACCTTGCCGCGGCCCTCGCAGCGCGGGCACATGCCGCCGGTGATGCTGAAGCTGCGGCGTTCCTTGACCTGCCGTCCGCCCTTTTCGATCGTGACCGCGCCCGCGCCGCTGATCGAGGCGACGTTGAACGAAAACGCCTGCGGCGAACCGATGTGCGGCGTCCCGAGCCGGCTGAACAGGATGCGCAGCATCGCGTTGGCGTCGGTGGCGGTGCCGACGGTGGAGTGCGGGTTGGCGCCCATCCGCTCCTGGTCGACGATGATCGCGGTGGTGATCCCGTCGAGGACGTCGACGTCGGGCCGGGCCAGCGTCGGCATGAACCCCTGCACGAAGGTGCTGTAGGTCTCGTTGATCAGCCGCTGCGACTCGGCGGCGATCGTGCTGAACACCAGCGAGCTCTTGCCGGATCCGGAGACCCCGGTGAACACCGTCAGCCGCCGCTTGGGCAGCTCGACGCTGACGTCCTTGAGGTTGTTGACGCGCGCGCCGTGGACGCGGATCAGGTCGTGGCCGTCGGCCACGTGCGGCGCGGTCTTCCCCGTGGGCTTGCTCATCGGTGTGCTCCAGTGGTCGTTCGGGCGGCGCGGTTCACGCTACTTCCGGCCCGGCCGCCCGGGCTTCTCGATTCCTGACGGCTCCGGCGGCCCGCCGGTAGGCGTGTGGCGTAAGGCCGTAGGCGTCCCGGAACCGGCGGACGAACAGCGCGACGGGCAGGCCCACCGCGCTCGCCAGCGCTTCGACGTCCAGGGGCGCGGCGTGCTCGCGGTCGATGCGGTCGCGGACGCGGCGCAGCAGCACCAGCTCGCGGAGGTGGCGCTGCGCGGCGGCCTGCAGGCTCAGGCACATGCCGGGCTCAGCGCAGTTCCTGGATGCGGAGCAGGTTGCCGGCGGGGTCGCGGAAGGAGCAGTCGCGGATGCCGTAGGGCTGCTCGACCGGCTCCTGGACGACTTCGGCGTTGCCCGCCTCGAGCTTGGCGAACAGCGCGTCGAGGTCCTTGGTGGCGAGGTTGACCCCGGCGTAGGTGCCCTTGGCCATCATCTCGTTGATCATGCGGCGCTCGTCGTCGGTCAGGCCGGGCGTCGCGGCCACCGGCGTCAGCACGATCGCGGTGTCCGGCTGGTTCGGCGGGCCGACGGTGATCCACTGCATGTCGCCGTACTTGACGTTCTGGCGGACCTCGAAGCCGAGGAGGTCGCGGTAGAAGGCGAGCGACGCTTCCGGGTCCGTGTGCGGGAGGAAGCTCGAGTGAATGGTGACGTCCATGGTGGTCACCCTAGGTGGCCGCCGACGGCCGCGCTTCTCGATTCCTGATCGGTCTGGTGACCTGCTTGGCGACGCACGGCGGCATCCCGACGGTGGCCTCGGCCTGCTGTTCCCGGTAGACGCTCGGCGGCATCCCGACCAGCTCGGCGAACCGCGTGCTGAAGGTGCCCAGCGACGAGAAGCCGACGGTGAAGCAGACCTCGGTGACGCTCAGTTCGCCCGTGCGCAGCAGGGCCATCGCCCGTTCGATCCGCCGCGTCATCAGGTACGAATACGGTGACTCGCCGTAGGCGCGGCGGAACTGCCGGCTGAGGTGCCCGGCGGACATGTTCACGCCACGGGCCAGCGCCTCGACGTCGAGGGGCTGGGCGTACTCCCGGTCGATCCGGTCCCGGACGCGCCGCAGCAGCGCGAGGTCGCGCAGGTACTGGGCCGTCGCGGGCGAGCTGGTCACGGTTGAATCGTGCCACAGGGTGGCGGGGACGGGGGCCGGTTCGTCCGGTCGGGCCGGGTGCGTACCCGGAGGGTCGGCTCGCGTACCTGGAGGGTCGGGCTGCGTACCCGGACGGTCGGGCTGCGTGCCTGGAGGGTCGGGTGTCAGGGGAGGGCGGACCGGAGGGTGTCGCGGAGCCACTGCTGGGCTGGGTCGGCGTCCAGCCGGGCGTGCCAGGACAGGCGGACCTCCAGCTCCGGCAGGTCCGCCGGGACCGGGAACCAGCGGAGGCCGAGCGGGCCGGCGCACTGCTCGGCGAGGCGCTGCGGCAGCAGCCCCACGTACGGGCTCGAAGCGATCACCAGCACGGCCACCGCGGCCGTGGGGACGACGGCGGCGACGTGGCGGTGCAGGCCCGCCGCGGCGAGGACGTCGTCCAGCGGGCCGCGGGCCAGTCCGCGGCGGGACGCCGACACGTGCGGGTGACCGCACAACTGCGCCAGGGTCGGCCGTCGGTGCCGGGCCAGCGGGCTGTCCGCGCGCACGGCGGCCACCAGGCGCTCGCGGTACAGCACGGCGGTGCGGATGTCGGGCGCCGCGTGCCCGCCGACGCCGATGTCCAGGTCGACCGAGCCGTCGCGGAGGGCGTCGGTGCTCTCGCTGCCTTCGGCCACGAACCGCAGGGTGACGCCCGGAGCGGCCTCCGCCGTGGCCTCGGCCGCCGCGGTCGCCAGGGTTGCGGCCACGCCGTCGTTGATGCGGATCGTGAAGGTGCGCTCGAGCCCGGCGAGCGAGAAGTCGGTGTTGACCAGGGCCGCGGCCTCCTCCAGCAGCGAGCGCACCCGCGGTGCCGTGCGCAGCGCGAACGGCGTCGGCGCCAGCCCGCGACCGGCGCGCACCAGGATCGGGTCGCCCATCGCCCGGCGCAGCCGGCCCAGCGCGCGGCTGGTCGCCGGGATCGAGAGGTGGAGGCGCTCGGCCGCCGCCGTCACGCTGCCGTCACGCAGGAGCGCGTCGAACACCCGCAGGAGGTTGAGGTCGAGCTGCTCGGGCACAGTTGCAGCATACGCAAATGTGCGTTACCGAAGTTGCGTCGCGTGCAGCAGTCCGCCGTCCCTACCGTCGGGCCCATGACCACTCAGCTTCGCGAACCGACGTCCGGCCGGACGTCGCAGCGCGGTCTCCTCACCCTCATGTGCGCCGCGGTGGTGCTCGTCGTCGGGATGGTCGCCGCGATCAACCTCGCCGTCCCGCTGCTCGGCGCGAGCGCGCTGCAGCCGTCCGCGCCGGCCCTGGTGTGGATCGTCGACACCTACGTGGTCGTGTTCGCCTGCCTGGTGATCCCCGCCGGGGCCGCGGGCGACCGGTTCGGCCGCAAGGGCGTCCTGCTGACCGGGCTCGGGCTGTTCGCCGCGGGCACGCTGCTGTCGGCACTGGCCCCGGGCGTCGCCGTGCTGCTCGCGGGCCGGGCGCTGACCGGGATCGGCGCGGCCGCCGTGCTGCCCAACTCCCTCGCCGTGCTCCTGCACGCCGTCCCGGCCGCCCGCAAGCCGGCGACCATCGCCACCTGGGCGTCGATGACCGGCATCGGCGGGGTCGCCGGCAACGTCGGCGGCGGCCTGGTGCTGACCGCCGGGTCGTGGCGCTGGCTGTTCGCCGCGGCCGCGGGTGTCGCGCTGGTGCTCGCCGCACTGGTCGCCCGCTTCGCGCCGGTGTCCTCCCGCCACGACCGGCGGCTCGGGCCCGTGGCGGCGACGCTGCTGACCGGCGCGTCGGTCGCGCTGCTGGTCGCGATCGTCCAGGGTCCGGAGGCGGGCTGGGGCAGCGTGGTCGTCGTGACCGGGTTCGCCGGGGCGGCCGTGCTGTTCGCGGCCTGGGTGGGCACCGAGCTGCGTTCGAAGCACCCGCTGCTGGACCCGCGGCTGTTCCGGGACCCGCGCCTGCGCAGCGCGTGCCTCGGGCTGACCGCGATCTTCTTCGGCATGTTCGCGCTGTTCTACGTCAACGCGTCGTTCCTCCAGTACGCCAAGGGGTTCGGCGTGCTGGCGACGGGACTCGGGATCGTCCCGCTGACGGTCCCGGTGATCCTCGGCGGACGGCACGCCGGGCGCCTGGCCGGGTGGATCGGCCTGGACGCGACGATCGCGTGCGCGTTCGCGTGCGTCGGCGGCGGCCTGCTCGGACTGTCCACGAGCGACCCGGCGACCCCGTACGGCGGCTACGCGGCCTGGCTCGTCGTGACCGGAATCGGCGTGACGCTGGCGTTGCCGACGCTGTCGGGCGTGATCGCGGGTGCCCTGCCGCCGGACCAGGCCGGGGTCGGCACGGGGTTGCAGGCGACCACCCGGGAGTTCGGGAGCGCGCTCGGCGTCGCGGTGATCAGCACGGTGTCAACGGCGAGGTTCGCCGCCGCCCTGCCGCCGGAGGCTCGCGGGGCGCACACGGTGGCGGAGGCCCTCGCCCGGGCGCCTCGGGCGTCGGAGGTCGTCACGGCGTTCGTCGCCGGGACGGACGCGGGGCTGCGGGTCACCGGGGTGGCGGTGCTCGTCCTCGGGGGTCTCGTCGTGGGGGAGTCGTGGTGGTCGCGGCGCTCCCGGTGAGGGCCGTCTTGGTTCTCCGTGCGCCCGGGGGTGTGACCGGGGTCGGTTTCGGGCGGTGGGGAGGGGCATCTCGCGTGATCGGGGAGGCATCTCGCGTGTCCGGAGGGGCATCACGCGTGTTCGGAGGGGAATCTCGCGTGACCGGGGGCGGGACTCGCGTGATTGGGGGCGTGACTCGCGTGATTGGGAACGGGACTCGTGTGCCCGGAGGGTCGGCTTGCGTGCCTGGAGGGTCGGGTTGCGTACCTGGACGGTCGGCTCGCGTGACCGGAGGCGTGACTCGCGTGATTGGGAACGGGACTCGTGTGCCCGGAGGGTCGGCTTGCGTGCCTGGAGGGTCGGGTTGCGTACCTGGACGGTCGGCTCGCGTGATTGGGGGCGGGACTTGCGTGGGTGGGGGCCGTCCCGGGGGTTCCCGTGCCTCCGGGACGGCCCTGCACCGGTGCAAGACCGTGGTGTTCCTTCCGGCGGCATACCCGTCCACCGGAACGACCGCCACGGCCCGTGCGCCCCGGCGAAGTGATCCGCCGCGGCGCTCGACCCCGGGCCCCCGCCCGGTGTGCCGGAAGAAGGTCACCCCGGGGGCGTCGGGTTCCCTCGGGATGACCTTCTCCTGGCCCGCCGGGCGCTCGTGTCCTCACAACCCCCTTTCGGGGGTCCGGGTGGCGAAGCCCCCGGCTCGGGGCGGAGTCCCGGGTGTCACGGACGCGAGGCGGGCTGGGGGACGCTGGGGCCGGTCACCACACCACCCAGCCGCGGAGGGGGTGTGGTGACCGGCAAGGGACGGGAGGCCGCCGCGCGCAGCCCCGTCCCGGCTTCGCTACCTCCCCATCGGGATGGCCATCGTCGGCAGGGCCGCCCCGGGCTGCGCGGCGAACGCCGTGGTGGGCAGCGCCTGCGCGGGGAACGCCGTCGTCGGGATGTCGTTGGCGAACTCGCTCTCGAACTCGCGCTCGAAGGCCTGGTGGTCGAAGCCGCTGTCGAACTCCGGCGGCACGTCGGCCGCCAGCGCGGCGAGCGACGGCTCGACCACCGGCACCTCCGGGGCGGGCGCGGGCTCCGGCTCGGGCACGTAGTCGGGGGCGGGCAGCCGCCGGTCCAGCTCGGCCATCCAGTTGAGCATCGCCCGCGGTTTGTCCCACGACGAGATGCCGACGAGCCGTCCGTCGCGGATGAAGCCGGTGATGCCGTCGGCCAGCGTCACGGTGTCCTCGGCCAGCGACGGCATCCCGCACATCTGCAGCCGGGTGTCGTACAGCGTCGACCAGGCGCGGGGGAGCGGGGTGAACGGCCGCGCGCTGGACTGGCCCATCAGCAGGTTCTCCGCCGCGTGCCGGGCCGACTCGACGGCGTTGATCCAGTGCTCGACCCGCCGCGGGGTCTCGTCGAACCGCAGGTTCGGCCAGCGCGCGATGTCGCCGGCGATGACGACGTCGGAGGCGCCTTCGGCGAACAGCTTCGAGTCGCAGAGCACGCCGTCGCTGATGTCCAGGCCGGAGCCGCGCATCCAGTCCACCGACGGGACGCTGCCGATGGCGAGCACGACGACGCTGGCGACCAGCAGCTGGTTGTTCGTCAGGTGCAGCCCGACGGTGTCCTTGGTGCTGATCCAGTGCCGGACTTCGCTGCGCATGGCCAGGTTCGCCCGGTGCTCGTGGTGGGCCTCGACGACGCCGCTGGAGACGCGGTCGCCGAAGCGGTGCAGCGGGGCCTTCGCGTGCCCGATCAGGGTGACGTCCCGGCCGATGTGCCGCATGCTCGCGGCGAACTCGTTGCCGATCAGCCCGGCGCCGATCACGACGGCCGGCTTCTTGCTGGCGTTGAGGCAGCGCCGCACCGCCATCGAGTCCTCGACCGTGCGCAGGATCCGCACGCGCGGGTCGTGCCGCGGCGCCCCGGGCAGGTGCCGCGGGTAGACGCCGGTCGCGGCGATCAGGCCGTCGTACCAGAGGGATTCGCCGCCGGGCAGGTGCACGACCCGCTCGGTGGTGTCGAGGTGCGTCACGCGCGCCCCGAGCCGCCAGTGCACGTCGAGGTCCGGCAGGTAGTGCGAAAGGCCCACGTCGCTGGGCCGTTCGGTCCCCATCACCAGCGCCTTGGACACCATCGGGCGGTGGTACGGGCGCCGCGCCTCGTCGCCGATGAGCACGATCTCGCCGTCGAAGTTCAGTTCCCGCAAGCGTTCCGCGGCACGCAGCCCGGCGACGCCCGCACCGACGATGACGATCCGGTCGCCGTCAGCCATCGAGGTCCCCTCTCATCACGACCGCCTGCATCGGGCAGCAGCGGGCGGCCATCTTCGCCTGTTCAATGGTGGTTTCGTCCAGCAGCCGCGTGTGGAAGCGCAGCCGGCCGTCCTGGCCGAGGTCGAACACGTCCGGCGCCTCCATGGCGCAGATGCCGTAGAGCTCGCACCGGTCGTTGTCGACGCTGATCCGGGGGCCGCCCCCGGGCAAGCGGAAGGGCATCTCAGGCCACCTGCTCTTCCACGAGTCCGATGCGTTCCAGGGTCCGGGCCGGCATGAAGCGCAGCATCGACACCGTCACGGCCGGGACGAGCAGCGTGATGCCGCCCAGCCAGGTCACCGAGAGGTGGCCGTTGGCGATGGCGCCGAACCAGGAGTGGACGGCGATCAGCCCGACCGCCGGGTACGCGCAGCGGTGCAGCCACAGCCAGCGCCGGTAGGAGGTGAAGCGCTGCAGGCCGGCGGTGAGGAAGATGGCGAACATGACCTCGAAGCCGATGATGCCCGCGATGTGGCGGGGTTCCTGGCCGGAGCCGAACGGGACGAACATGTAGGCGAAGCTGTACGGCGCCACCGTCAGGTACGTGAAGCCCAGCGCGTGGACGAGGCCGAAGATGATCGTCGCGGTGGCGAGCACCATGTGGGTGCTGCGCAGACCCTTGCGGCCGGTGACCGAGCGGATCCAGCCGGTCGCGGTGAGCACGCCCCAGGTGAGTGTCAGCATCGTCGCCGCGTAGGACGTCCGTGCGGCGAAGGCCGCGAGCCCGCGGGCCGCCGGGTCGGTCTTCGGCTGGAACTGCTGGGTGAGGAAGATGGTTGCGTCGTGCCACGTCTCAACCATGGCTACCCCCGGTTCTCGCGGTGGCCGGGCGGGACGCCCTGGCGCGGCCGCGGTTGCTCTTGATCTGGCGCAGCACGTAGAACAACCCGCCACCGACCAGCAGGAACAGCGCTCCGACCACGGCGAGCTGGGACGTGTCGAGACCGAGCTGGATGCCGGTGGGCGCCGCGGTGGTGGAGACGACCGGCGCGGGCAGCGCGGTGTAGTCGACCATCCCGGTGCTCTCGAGCATCGTCATGTGCCGCATCACGGCCTGGTTGCCGACGGTGGCGAAGGCCCGCACGTCGTCGTTGCGGGTGCCGGCCCGCAGCTGCGCGAGGATGGCGAACACCTGGCCGTGCGCCGCCCGCAGCCGGTTGGCGAAGACGCGGTCGAACTCCGGGCCGGGGGCGGCGGCCATCTCTTCGGCCAGCCAGCCGCGCTGTTCGTCGGACGGCTGGTCGGGGACCGGCGAGTTGAGCTTCTGCGAGAGCGCGCGGGTGGCGACGTCGAGGCGGCCGTGGTCCATCATGATCGCGAAGCCGACCTTCTGGACGATCGGGCTGCCCTTCTGCATGGCCATCATGCCCGAGGGCATCTCCCACAGGCCGGCCTGGCGGACCTTGGTCAGCAGCACCGCGTCGGTGTCGGACACCGAGTTCACGGCGCCGGTCTGGGCGAGCGAGGTGTAGCCCGGTGCGAGCAGCGTCAGCACCGCGACCAGCACGAACAGGATGCGGACCAGCGTCCGGGAGCGCTCGAGGACCGACGGCGGGTCGAAGCCGACCCCGGCGAGCTCAGACGCCGAACGCATTTTGCCTCCACTCGTCCTGGGTCAACGTGATCTTCTTGCCGTCCGGGGCGATCGGGTACCACGCCTGGTCCGCGCCCTGCCCGGACGTGTCGGCCGGCTCGCTGTCGCCGGTGAAGTGGTACAGCGGCCAGCCGGCCAGGGTGAGCTGCTGGGACCCGTCGTCGCGGGTGATCTCGCCGATCAGCGACTGGTCGACGTCGATCGGGGCCAGGTTGCCGCCGGCCTTGACCGGGATCCACTTGGCGGCGCACGCGTCGGTGCAGTTCGACCGCGAGGGCTTGGGGGTGTCGCGGTCGTACCGGTAGATCGTGTACCCGGTCCCGTCGACGAGCATGAGCCCCAGGTCGAACGTCTTCGCGGCCCTGAGCTGGTTCTTCGCCGGGTTGTTGGGGTCGGCGGAGATGCCCTGCGGCATCGGCAGGACGACCTGGCCCTGCTGCATGCCGGGCATCTGCATCCCGGCGCCGCCGGCGGCGTACCCGCCACCCGGGGTGGTGGCCGCGCCGGCGGTACAGGCAGTGAGCAAAGCGAGTGCGGAGAGGCACACGGCGGCGGGGACCACCGGGCGGGGAATGCGGATCACTGCTCCTCCGTGGGGCATGACTACGCGCTGTTGCCGGTAGTGCAACGGAAAAGGGCGCGAAAGATCCACAGTGGACATTCGGTCCGGAGTGGATGCGGAGCGTTGCGGGGGACAACGCCTGGTCGGGGTCTTCGGTAGGGGATACGGACACGGTCCGGAAACGGTTCAAAAAAGTTTTGCTCCCGGTTTGGGCTCGGAAGTACTGGACGCCGGGCCTCCGGCACACCAGGATGTCCCGCGTGGGACGGCACACCCGAGCGCTGAGGTCCGTCGGAGACCCCGAGGCCGTCGAGCCCGGCGACGGCTCCGATGACCTGGCGAAGGCGCTCTACCAGGAGTTCGGCGGGTCCCTCATGGCGTT
Organism: Amycolatopsis sp. lyj-23; assembly: GCF_046549135.1. Lineage (NCBI taxonomy): Bacteria > Bacillati > Actinomycetota > Actinomycetes > Pseudonocardiales > Pseudonocardiaceae > Amycolatopsis > Amycolatopsis sp. lyj-23. The sequence continues at coordinate 400,167 of NZ_JAJPWN010000005.1, forward strand.
CGCGCTGCGCCTGACCGGCCACGACCGGCAGTGGGCCGAGGACGTCGTGCAGGAGACCCTGATCAAGGCGTGGCGGAACGCCGACAAGCTCGACCGCCAGCCGGAGATGCTGCGCGCCTGGTTGTTCACCGTCGCCCGGCGCACCGTCATCGACGGCTGGCGCAGCCGCAGCGTCCGGCCCCAGGAGCTCGAGGAGATCGAGTCCGACGCGATCGCGGTGTCCGACGAATCGGACCGGACACTCGCCGCGATGATCGTTTACGAGGCGCTGCAGGGGCTTTCGCCCGAGCAGCGCGAGGCCATCCAGCAGACCTACCTGCGCGACCGGACCGTGAACGAGGTCGCGGCCACCCTCGGCGTGCCGCCCGGCACCGTCAAGTCCCGCATCCACCACGCCGTCCGCGCGCTGCGCCGGGCCTTGCGGGAGCGGGGGTGAACTGAGCGTGGCCGGATCCGCACACACCGACGTCGCCGCCTACGTGCTGGGCGTCCTCAGCGAGGCCGAGAACACCCAGTTCGAAGCCCACCTGATGAACTGCCCGCACTGCCAGCTCGACCTGATCGAGCTCTACCAGCTGCCGGACGTGCTCGACCTGGTGAAGCGCAGCTGGCCGGAGCCGCCGATGCCGGCGCCCGGCCCGCGGACCCTCTCGCCCGGCCCCCGGGTGCTGCGCGGCCTCATGGAAGAAGCCGCCGTCAAGCGCCGCCGCCGTCGCCGGATCGGCATCCTCGCCGGGGCCGCGGCCGCGGCGGCGGTGATCGCCGGCCCGCTGGTGACGCTGGCGGTCCGGCCGGCCGACGCCGTCCCGCCCGCTTCGCTCGCCGCGCCGGGTGGCAAGCAGCCGCCGCCGGCGACGAGCGTCCCGGCGACGTCGACCCCGCCGCCCGGCGGTGCCCAGGGCCAGCCCGGCGGCGGCCAGACCTACGGCCGCGGCAGCGGCGGGTCCGCCGTGAGCGCCCTCGTCACCGTTTCGCCGGTGGAGTGGGGCAGCCGCGTCGAGCTCGAACTGCGCGGGATCGTCGGACCGGTGAAGTGCCAGCTGGTCGCCGTGCCGGCCACCGGCGCCGAGCGCGTCGTCTCCAGCTGGTCGGTGCCGCCCAAGGGGTTCGGCATCCCCGGCTCGCCCGAACCGCTGCGGCTGCAGGGTTCGGTGTCGCTGGCCATGGACCAGATCAGCCGGTTCGAGGTCCGCGGCGAGGACGGCACCGTCCTCGTGGTCGTCCAGCGCTGAATCTCTTTCTTTCCTCTGGAATGCCATGACCTGGGTGAATGCTGCCCGGTTGCGTTCCGGCAGATAACGAACAGATAACGGGCCGGTCGCTTTTGAACCTCGCGCCGCCCGGGTCCGTATCCCCCAATGCATCCCCCGATGCGTCCCGACAGCCGGAACCGCAAGCCTCTCCAACGGGTTCCGCGATCTCGAGCTCAATCAACGGTAGTTCTTGCCCGGGCTGCCGCGCTGGTGGCGCGCGCCCGGAATAACGAACGAGGTGAACTAGTCTATGGCCCGGAATTCTCGGTCCCCCGTGACGGGCAAGCACCGCGTTGCCCGCCGAACCAAGATCGCGATGGGTGCGATCGGCCTGGCGATCGCCGTCGGCGCACTCGCCGTCGCGGTCACCGCGGGCCGCACGGGCGAGGCCAGCGCGGACCCCGCGGACCCGTCGTTCTTCATCGACATCAACAAGGTTCCCGCCGGCAACAACGTCAACGCGGCCTTGAAGAAGAAGGGCGCCCAGGGCTCCTTCACCGTCAACTGCGGAACCAACGCCGACGGCGCGCACCAGAACCCGGACAACTTCATCGCCCAGCCCGGGATCAAGAACGGCGCCCAGCACCTGCACGACTACGTCGGCAACAAGACCACCAACGCCGACTCGACCCTCAAGAGCCTGCTCGCCGGCGGGACCACCTGCAGGAACGGTGACAAGTCGGCCTACTTCTGGCCGGTCATCCGCATCGACCGCGGTGACAAGGAAGCGGCGCAGCAGAAGAACCAGCAGGCCCAGCAGCAGCAGAAGGGCAAGACGGGCGACGTCCAGCAGGACAAGAGCGCCCAGGACGCCCAGGACGCGCAGGACCAGCGCAACAGCCAGGGGCAGGGCGGTGGCCGCTCGGGCCGCAGCGCGCAGCAGCAGGGTGACCAGAGCCAGAACCAGGACGGTCAGCAGCAGCGTCGGCAGCGCAACCAGGACCAGAACAACCAGCAGGACCAGAACAACCAGAACAACCAGCAGGACAAGCAGGGCCAGAACCAGCAGCAGGACAAGAACAACCAGAACCAGAACCAGGCCAACCAGAACCAGGGCCAGCAGCAGGACCAGCTCGGCGGCATCCAGGGCGCGAACAAGGAGGTCGGCGACAACGACGGCACGATCATCGAGCCGGAGTCGGCGACGCTGAAGTTCATCGGCGGTGGCGCGCGGGACGTCGTCGCGATGCCGCTCGGCCTGCGGATCCTCTACGGTGACGCCAAGCAGAGCACCAACGGCCCGAAGAACGCCCGGCCGAGCTGGACCTGCACCGGGTTCGAGGACCGGCTGACCGACCTGTACCCGATCTGCCCGAAGGGCAGCAAGGTGGAGCGGATCCACGCCTTCCCGAACTGCTGGGACGGCAAGAACACCGACAGCAAGGACCACCGCAGCCACATCGTCTTCGCCGACCAGCAGGGCAAGTGCCCGCAGGGGTTCAAGAACGTGCCGCAGCTGCAGGTGACGCTGGTGTACAACGTCCCGCAGGACGTCCAGCAGAACGGTGAGTACAAAGTGGACGCCTTCGCCCAGGAGAAGCACAACCCGCGTTCCGACCACGACGACTTCGCGAACGTGATGAGCCGGCAGATCATGGGCCGGCTGGTCAACTGCATCAACTCCGGCCGGGCCTGCGCCGAATAGCCGTTCCGTCACTGCTGCAAGCGGGAAGGAGAATCCGTCGTGAACCGTGCTCGCCCGGCCGTTGCCGCGCCGCTCGCCGTTGCCGGACTCGCGCTGGTCGCGGCCTGCGGGACCAACCCGTACGCCGCTTCCGGTGCCGTCCAGCCGGTGGTGCTCGGCGCGCAGCCGCAGCCGGCGAGCGCGGTTCCGGCCGGCTCCGCGACCCAGCTGATTTCGTCCACAGTGGACGGGCTGGGCCCGGTGCTGGCCGACGCCGAAGGGCACACCCTCTACCGGTACGCGAAGGACACGGCCGAGCCGTCGAAGTCGACTTGCGCCGGCCCGTGCGCGACGACGTGGCCCCCGCTGGTGTCCGACGGCCCGGCGCTCGCCGCCGGGGCCGGCAGCGGGCTGGTCGGCGAGGTCACCCGGCCCGACGGCCGCAAGCAGGTGACGGTCGCCGGCTGGCCGGTCTACCGGTACGCGAAGGACACGGGCCCGGGCATCGCGCTCGGCCGCGACGTCGCGGACTGGGCACCGATCACACCGGCGGGCGGCAAGGCGGTCGCGGAGCGGCCCACGCTCGGCACGACGCAGATCGGCGGCCTCGGACCGGTGGTCACGGACAACGGCGGCCGCACGCTGTACCTGTTCACCCCGGACGGCCGCGGTGCCGGGAAGTCCACTTGCGACGGACCCTGCGCGCAGAAGTGGCCCCCGCTGCTCGCGGACGGCCGCACCACAGCGGCGGACGGCATCGACCCGGGCCTGCTCGGCCGCATCCGCCGCCCGGACGGCACCACCCAGGTGACGCTCGGCGGCTGGCCGGTGTACCGCTACGCCCAGGACAAGAGCCCGGGCGAGGCGAACGGCCACGGCACGGGCGGCACGTGGTACGCACTGGAACCCAACGGCTGCAAGGCGGACCCGGCCCGCCGGCCGACGGTCCAGCAGGCATCGGCCCGATCCCCCGGCGGGCACTGACCCGCCCCCAGACCCCGGCCCGGCGGAGACTTCCCTCCACCTCACCCCCCGAAATCCGCCGGGCCGGCCGCTCCACCACCGCGGGCCCTCCCGCACCCCACCGCTCCACCCACCCGCGGGACCCCCTCCCGCACCACCGCGGGACTCCCTCCCGCACCCCGAAACGCGGGACTTGATCCCGCACCCGAGCCCCGGCCCGGTGGACACTTCCCTCCACCTCACCCCCCAAAGTCCACCGGGCCGGGATTCCTCACCCCCACCGATCCGGTCCAGCCGGATCAGCGAAGGAGGAAAAGGCGGGAGTCGCTCCCGCCCGCGGTTCCGGCCGGTGGACGCTTCCCTCCACCTCACCCCCCATCCACCGCGCCGGAACCCCTTCCCCCAACCCGACCCTCCAGGCACGCACCCCGACCCTCTAGGTACGCAGCCCGACCCTCTAGGTACGCAGCCCGACGTTCCGGGTACGCGAACCGATTTCGAGATGCCCGCCCAATCACGCGTGATGCCTTCCTGATCACGCGAGATGCCCCGCCAATCACGCGCAATACCCGTCCCAGCACACGAGATCCGCGCCCAACCACGTGAGACCCGGTGCGAGTCACGCGAGATCCGGCCCCAATCACGCGAGATCCGCCCCGAAACACGCAAGTTCCGGCCTCGATCACGCGACTGCCGTCCCGGACCACGCCAGACCCGGCCCGGCCACCAACTCCAGCACGAAACCCGGCCCACCGACCGCCCCACGGTCCCCGGCCCCAAGAACCCCGGTCCCGGGGGATGCTTCCCTCCACCTCACCCCCCTCATCCCCCGGACCGGTGAACGCTGCGGTCCCCGTGCTCCGGCACGGGGACCGCGGCCCAGAAGTCCAGCGGCACGCGGCCCGCTCCCCGCCCCGCCGGGTCGAGCAACCGGCCCATCAGCTTGACGCTCCGCAGCGTCACCGCCCGGGCCGTGATCTCCAGCCACGGCAGCTTCGCCGCCAGCTGGGCCTCCACCGCCACGACCTCGTGCTGCGAAGGCAGCCACAGCACCAGCATCAGGTTCGCGTCGCCCGTCAGCGCCGCGCACATCCGGACCTCCGGCACCATCGCCAGCGACCGGGCCGTCGTCTCGAGCTTGTCCGGTGGCACGCGCAGCCACAGCGTCACCGTCACCGGTGCCGGGGACACCGATCGCGCGATTTCGCACCGGACGCGGATCGCGCCGCGGCCCAGCAGGCCCTCCAGGCGGCGGCGCACCGTCGTCGCGCCGACGCCCAGTGAGCCCGCCAACGCCGCCGCCGATGCGCGGGCGTCCGCGCCCAAAGCCAAGACCAGGGCCCGGTCCGCCGCGTCGAATCGCAGCGGGGCGCGGTGACGCGGTGGCTTCGGCGACAACGCCTCGCGCTGACCCGGCGAAATCGCCCGGACCCGCCAGCGGCTGCCCTCGGTGAACATCCGCGGGGACAGCGCCGTCCGTACCCGCGTCACGCCGGGCACCGCCGCCACCCGGTCCGCCACCTGCGCGCCGAGGTCGCGCAGCGACGGTGTGACGACGTGGACCAGCAGGTCGCACGGCCCCGCCACGTACTCGACCGTGGCCACGTGGACGTCCGCGGCCAGCGCGTCCGCCACCGGAAACACCGCCCCCGGCGCGCAGTCGACCGCGACGAACGCCAGCGCCAGCTGTGAGAGCAGCTCGCCGCCGGCGTACGCCGTCAGCCAGGCGTCGCCGCGCTCCACCAGCGCGTCCCAGCGGCGGGCCACCGTCACCGCGCTCAGGCCGAGCGCGTCGCCGAGCGTCGACCACGACGCCCGCGGTGCCGCCTGGAGGGCGTCGGCCAGTTTGAGGTCCTGCTCGGCCAGCATGGCGGATTCTTCGCTCATCAGCCCTCGAAACGGTGGTTCCGGCGATTTTCCCCGGCCATTGTGCTCGACTCTCGCATCATCGGCGGATGACCCTGCGCTCCGATGCCGCCGCCCTGCTCGACGAGCTGGTCGCCCTGCGCCGCGACCTGCACCGGATCCCCGAGATCGGCCTGCACCTGCCCCGGACCCAGGAGCGGGTGCTCGAGGCCCTCGACGGCCTGCCCCTCGAACTCACCCTCGGCAAGAACCTGTCGTCCATCACCGCGGTCCTGCGCGGTGGCCGGCCCGGCGGCACCGTTCTCCTGCGCGGCGACATGGACGCGCTCCCGGTCACCGAGGCCAGCGGCGAGGAGTTCAGCTCGACCGTCGACGGCGCCATGCACGCCTGCGGCCACGACCTGCACACCGCGGGCCTGGTCGGCGCGGCCCGGCTGCTCGTCGCCCGCAAGGACGACCTGCCCGGCGACGTCGTCTTCATGTTCCAGCCCGGCGAAGAGGGCTGGGACGGCGCCGGCCGCATGATCGACGAAGGCGTGCTGACGGCGTCCGGCCGGCCCGTCGACGCCGCCTACGGCCTGCACGTCTCGGCCGCCAGCTACGCCAAGGGCCACTTCACCGCCCGCCCGGGCACGCTGATGGCGGCCTCCGGCGCCCTCGAAGTCCGGGTCAAGGGCGACGGCGGCCACGGCTCGTCCCCGCACGATGCCCGCGACCCCATCCCGGCGGCCTGCGAGATGGTCACCGCCCTGCAGACCATGGTCACGCGCACCTTCGACGTCTTCGACCCGGTCGTGATCACCGTCGGCTCGTTCCACGCCGGCACGCGGCGCAACATCATCCCGGACGACGCGGTGTTCGAGGCGACGCTGCGGTCGTTCTCGCCGGAGGTCGCCGCGCGGGTGGGGGAGCGGGCGGTGCAGGTCTGCCGCGGCATCGCCCAGGCGCACGGCCTCGACATCGACATCACCTACGAACCCGAGTACCCCGCCACGGTCAACGACGCCGAGGCGTACGGCTTCGTCGCCGACACGATCCGCGACGTCTTCGGCGAGGAACGCTTCACCGAGATGGCCGATCCGATCACCGGTTCGGAGGACTTCTCCCGGGTCCTCGACCGGGTGCCCGGCGCGTACCTCTTCCTCGGCGCGTGCCCGACGGACCCGGCGACCGCGCCGGACAACCACTCGCCGCGGGCCCGCTTCGACGACAGCGTGCTCGGCGACGGCGCCGCGCTGCTGGCCGAACTCGCCGTCCGCCGGCTCGGGCTCCTGGCCGGGTGACGCCGTGCGCAGCTACCACTGGCCCCCGCTGCTGCCCGTGCTCGCCCTGGTGCTGATGCCGTTCCTGCCGTTCGTCAACACCACCGGGCTGTGGCTCGGCCTGCCGCGGATGATCGTGTGGGGCGCGTTCTGGTGCCTCATGTTCACCCCGGCGCTGCTGCTGTCGGAACGCCTGATGCGCGCCGAGGAGGACGACGGATGATCCTGGCCTTCACCCTCGCGGGCATCGTGCTGATCGGCGTCCTCGGCTTCGTCGGGCGGCGCAAACCCGTCGCCGACCTCGCCGAATGGACCGTCGGCGGCCGCCGGTTCGGTGCCATGACGATGTGGTTCCTGCAGGCGGGGGAGGTGTTCACCACCTTCACCTTCCTCGGCATGGCCGGGCTCGCCTTCTCCGGCGGCGTCGCCGCGATGTACGCGCTGCCGTACGTCCCGATCGCCTACGTCGTGCTGTTCTTCCTCGCGAAACGGCTGTGGACGATGGGCAAGGAGCGCGGCTACCTCACCCAGGGCGACTTCCTCGAAGACCGCTACGCCAGCCGGACGCTCGGCACGCTGTCCGCGGTGCTCGGCGTCGTGTTCGTGCTGCCGTACCTGCAGCTGCAGATCACCGGGCTCGGGCTGATCGTCCGGCTCGTCACCGGCGACACCGCGTCCGGGACGCTCAGCATGGTGACCGGCAGCGTGCTGGTCGTCGCGTTCGTGCTGTGGGCCGGCCTGCGCGGCGTCGCGGCGACGTCCTACTTCAAGGACGGCATCATGCTGGTCGCGCTGGTCGTCCTGATCATCGCGGTGCCGACGCACTTCGCCGGCGGCATCCCGGCGGTGTTCCACAAGGTGCAACAGCTGCACCCCGAGAAGCTGATCGTCCACAGTGGAGCGAACGACCACGTGTGGTTCGTGACGAGCATGCTGGTCAGCGCGATCGGCGTCGGGCTGATGACGCTGCCGCACTCGTGGCCGGCGCTGATGTCGGCGCGCGACCCGAAGGTGCTGCGGCGCAACTACGCCTGGATGCCGGTGTACGAGCTGAGCCTGCTGCTGCCGATGGTGATCGGCTTCGCGGCGATCCTCGTGGTGCCGAAGGGAAGTGACCCGAACGGCGTATTGCTGACGCTGTCGAAGGACGCCTTGCCCGGCTGGGTGACCGGCGTCGTCGTGGTCGCCGCGACGGCCACCGCGATGGTGCCGGCGGCCGGGATCCTGATCGGGATATCGTCGCTGGTGGCGCGCAACATCGTGCGCGTCCGCAGCGGCCGCCGCCAGTTCTGGATCAACCACGGCACGGTTGTCCTCGCGAGTACGCTGGCCCTCGTGCTCGGCGTCTTCCGGCCGGATCTGCTGGCCAACCTGCTGTTGCTCACCTATTCGGGGTCGGTGCAGCTGGCCCCGGCCAACCTGCTGGGGTTCCTGCGGCGCGTGCCGGTCGGCAAGGGCCCGGTGCTGGCCGGGCTGGTCGCGGGCGAGCTCGTGGTGCTCTGGCTGACCTTTGTGGACACTCATCTCGTGGGCACGGTCAACGTCGGCCTGGTCGGCCTCGGCGCCAACGTCGTCGTGCTCGCAGCGACCGCGGTGGTGGCGCCGCGGCGGGAACCTCTCGTGGAGGCGGCGTGACGCGCACGGTGTTCACCGGCGGTTCGGTCTTCGACGGCACCGGCGCGGACCCGGCCCCGGCCGACGTCGTCGTCGAGCACGGCCGGATCGTCGAGGTCGGCACGGACCTCGACGGCGACGAGGGCGTCGACTGCACCGGCACGGTCCTTCTGCCCGGGCTCTTCGACTGTCACGTGCACGTGACGATCTCCGACATCGGCCTGCTGTCCCGGGTGCAGAAGCCGTTCTCCTACCAGTTCTACGAAGCCGCGCGGAACCTGTGGGCGACGCTGGGCCTGGGCATCACGACGGTCCGCGACGCGGCGGGCGCGGACCTCGGCATCAAGCAGGCGGTGGACGACGGCCTGATCCCGGGCCCGCGGCTGCAGATCTCGGTCGGGCTGATCAGCCCGACCGGCGGCCACGGCGACGCGTGGCACCCGTCGGGGCTGTGCGTGCCGCTGATGGTGCCGCACCCGGGCCGGCCGGACGCGACCGCCGACGGGCCCGACGAGATGCGCCGGGTGGCCCGGACGATGCTGCGCGCGGGCGCGGACGTGCTCAAGGTGTGCACGACCGGCGGCGTCCTGTCCCCGCGCGACGACCCGCGGCACTCGCAGTTCACGCCGGAGGAACTGGACGTCCTGGTGACGGAGGCGGCGATGCAGGGCCGCCCGGTGATGGCCCACGCCCAGGGCGCGGCGGGCATCAAGAACGCGGTCCGCGCCGGCGTGCGTTCGATCGAGCACGGCATGTACCTCGACGACGAGGCGATCGAGCTGATGCTCGGCCACGGGACCTGGCTGGTCCCGACGCTGATCGCTCCGGTCAACGTGGTCCGCGCGGCCGACGCGGGCGTCGACCTGCCGCCGGCGGTGGTGGCGAAGGCCCGCGAAGTGGTGGAGGTCCACCGCGACTCGGTCCGCCGCGCGTACGCGGCGGGGGTCCGGATCGCGATGGGCACGGACAGCGGAGTGGGTCCGCACGGCACGAACCTCGAGGAACTGGCCCTGATGGCGGCGTGCGGCATGACCCCGGGCGACGTCCTGGAGGCCACGACGTCCTCGGCGGCCCGGCTGATGGGCCTGGACGGCGAGCTGGGCCGGCTGGCGCCGGGCTTGCGCGCGGACGTCGTGGTGGTGGCGGGCGACCCGTACGACTTCCCGGCGCTGGCGTCGAACGTCCGGGAGGTCTGGAAGGACGGCATCCGGGTGGTCTGACGCGGTTGCTCCGTTCGGAGCTACTCAGCGTCATCCTGGGGCGGCAACGGCCGTCAGGAGGTTTCCCGCTCGACGGTCACCGACAGCACCGAACGGCGGATCACCGACCAGCACAGCAAGGCGATTGATCAGCTGGGCCACGAGAAGGCTGCGGTGCGGCTGGGTGCTGTTTGCTCGCTCGAACGCATAGCGATTCGCTCAGCAAGTTTTGGTCTGGCGTCAATCCGGACCTCTCGCGCACAGTGCTCGTGGAGCCTGTTCTGGAGATTCAAAGGCGGGCACCTCGAGCTCTTTGCCGGCTTCGGCCACGCGCTCGCTGCTCATTTCGGCATCACCCGGTGAGCGTCGTCCGTCAGGACTCCGGGGTCAGCAGCTGCTTCAGCGCCGCGGCGAACTTCGCCGGGTTCCGTTGCGGCGCCAGGTGTGAGCCCGGCACCTCCGTGAACGGCAACCCCAGCTCCAGCGCCAGGATCTTCGCCGGCTGGTAGTGGTAGCGGCCCCGGCTGCCCTCGCCCGCCACCGGGACGATCTCCGTGCTCGCCTTGCGCAGCGCGCGCAGGTCCGGCAGGTAGTCGAAGAACTCCGTGAGCTCGCGGTCGAACAGCCGGAGCCAGTCGGCCTCGTGCGGCAGCCGGAGGTTCGGCAGGTTCGGCAGCGCCGCGCCCGCGATCGCGTCCGCGAAGCGCGTCACCGCGGCCATCAGCTCGCCCGACCGGGCCAGCCGGACCTGTTCCGCCGCCGCTTCGAGCCAGCCGCCCGCGTCCGGCATCAGGTGGACCGCCGGGGGTTCGTGCGCGACCAGCGTCGTGACGCGGTCCGGGTAGCGGGCGACGAGGTCGAGGCCGATCAGCGCGCCCGCGCTCGAGCCGAACACCTGCGCCGGGCCGTCGGCCGCGTGGCCGAGGACCGCCAGTGCGTCGTCCGCCTGCAGGGAAACCGGGACCGGGCCCGTCGTGGTGTCCGTGCTGCCGAAGTGGCCGCGGCGGTCGTAGGTGATCACGGTGTAGTCCGCGAACAACTGCTTCGCCAGCGCGCGGTAGGCGTCGCCCGATCCGGTGCCGCCCGCGATCAGCAGCAGTGCCGGGCCCTCGCCGCCGCGGCGGACGAGGAGCTCACCGTCCTCCACCGGGCAGCGGCTCTCCGAGATCATGCATCGAAGTGAAGCACAAGGGCCGCAAGCTAATGTGCGCGGTATGACGGAACGGCGAGCGATCCTCAGCGGGTCGGTGTTCGAGGACCGGATCGGGTACGCCCGCGCCGTGGTGCACGGCGATCGCGTGTACGTCTCGGGCACCACCGGCTTCGACTACGCGGCGATGACCATCTCCGACGACGTCGTCGAGCAGGCCGCCCAGTGCCTGCGCAACATCGAGGCGGCGCTGGCCGAGGCGGGCTGCACGTTCGCGGACGTGGTCCGCGTCCGCTACCTGCTGCCCTCGCGCGAGGACTTCGAGCCGTGCTGGCCGGTGCTGCGCAAGGCGTTCGCCGACATCCGCCCGGCCGCGACGATGCTGGAGTGCGGCCTGGCGGACCCGCGGATGAAGATCGAAATCGAGGTGGACGCCCACCTGCCGGGCTAGAGCCGTTCGATGATCGTCGCGGTGGCCAGTGCGCCGCCCGCGCACATCGTCACCAGCGCCGTCGAGGCGTCCCGGCGCTCCAGTTCGTGCAGCGCCGTGGTCAGCAGCCGGGCGCCCGTGCTGCCCACCGGGTGGCCGAGGGCGATCGCGCCGCCGTTGACGTTCACCCGGGCCGGGTCCGGCGCGACCACCTGCTGCCACGACAGCGCCACCGAGGCGAACGCTTCGTTGACCTCGAACAGGTCCACGTCGCCGACGCCCATCCCCGTCCGGGCGAGCACGCGTTCCGTCGCGCGGATCGGGCCGTCCAGGTGGTAGTACGGCTCGGCGCCGACCAGTGCCTGCGCGACGATCCGGGCGCGGGGACGCAGGCCCAGCGCCGCGGCCCGGTCCGCGTCCAGCAGGAGCAGCGCCGCCGCGCCGTCGGAGATCTGGGAGGACGTGCCCGCCGTGTGGACGCCGTCCTCGACCACCGGCTTGAGCCGGGCGAGGCCGTCCACCGTCGTCTCGCGCAGGCCCTGGTCGCGGGAGACCAGGCGCGTTTCCCCGGTCGGTGCCCCGTCGGCGCCGAGGACCGGCGCCTTCACCGGCACCACCTCGCGGTCGAAGTGGCCGGCCGCCCAGGCGGCCGCAGCTTTCCGCTGGGACGCCGCACCGAACCGGTCGACGTCCGCCCGCGTCAGCCCGCGGCGGACCGCGATGCGTTCGGCGGCACCGTACTGGTTCGGCAGGTCGATCGACCACGACGACGGCCGTGGCGACGCGCCGGCGCGGTTCGTGCCCAGCGGCACCCGGCTCATCGCTTCGACGCCGCACGCGACCCCGGCCTCGATGGCGTCCGCCGCGATCAGGCCGGCGACGAGGTGGGTGGCCTGCTGCGCCGAGCCGCACTGGGCGTCGATCGTCGTCGCGCCCGCCGTCTCGGGCAGGCCCGCGTGCAGCCACGCCGTGCGCGTGACGTTGTTCGACTGCTCGCCGGCCTGCGTGACGCAGCCGCCGATGAGCTGCTCGACCAGCGCGGGGTCGATCCCGGCGCGGTCCAGCAGGGCGAGCTGCGCGGCGCCCAGCAGCTCGGCCGCGTGCAGGCCGGCCAGCAGGCCGTTCCGCTTGCCGATCGGGGTCCGCACGGCTTCGACGATGACCGGCACGCCCATGTCGTCCCCTTCGTCGGGAAACACTGTTCACCACGGCCGAAACTAGAACAAGTTACTGTTTTGCGCAAGTCCGCGCAGGCTCGACCCCTTCTTGATCTTCCGGCGGTGAGCGCACGCTCACCTGGCCTCATCGGTTTAGTAAACAGGTTTCACTCACGGTCTTCCGTTGGTTAACGCCGTATGCTTCAATCCAAGCTAGAACGTGTTCCAAGCCGAACCGTGGGAGGCAACGTGGCCGCTCCGCTCATCCCCGCCGGGTTCGACTTCACCGATCCGGACCTCTTGGCGGAGCGACTTCCCGTCGCCGAGTTCGCCGAGCTGCGGCGGACCGCCCCGGTGTGGTGGAACCCCCAGAAGCACAACGCCGCCGGCTACCGCGACGACGGCTACTGGGTCGTCTCGCGCCACGCGGACGTCAAGGAGGTCTCGCGCGACAGCACGCTGTACTCGTCGCGGGAGAAGACCGCCATCATCCGCTTCGACGAGAACATGACCGAGGACAACCTCGAGGCGAACCGCCTGGTGCTGCTCAACATGGACGCCCCGCAGCACACGAAGCTGCGGCGGATCGTGTCGAAGGGCTTCACCCCGCGGTCCATCGCCAAGCTCGAGGACACGCTGCGCGACCGCGCCGAGCGCATCGCCTCGGAAGCGCGCAAGAAGGGGTCGGGCGACTTCGTCACCGACGTCGCGTGCGAACTGCCCCTGCAGGCGATCGCCGAGCTGATCGGCATCCCGCAGGAGGACCGGCTCAAGATCTTCGAGTGGTCCAACCAGATGGTCGCCTACGACGACCCCGAGTACGAGGTCGCGCCCCTGGAGGCGTCCGCGCAGCTCGTCGGCTACGCGTGGAACATGGCCGAGGACCGCCGCAAGTGCCCGATGGACGACATCGTCACGAAGCTGATCCAGGCCGACGTCGACGGTGAGGCCCTCGGCTCGGACGAGTTCGGCTTCTTCGTCATCCTGCTCGCGGTGGCGGGCAACGAGACCACGCGCAACGCGATCACCCACGGCATGAAGGCGTTCCTGGACCACCCGGACCAGTGGGAACTGTTCAAGGAGCAGCGGCCGAAGACCGCGCCGGACGAGATCGTCCGCTGGGGCACCCCGGTGGTCGCGTTCCAGCGCACGGCCACCCGCGACACCGAACTGGGCGGCGCGCACATCCGCCGGGGCGACCGCGTCGGCATGTTCTACAGCTCGGCCAACTTCGACCACGAAGTCTTCGACGACCCGGAGAAGTTCGACATTCTCCGCGAGGACAACCCGCACGTCGGCTTCGGCGGAACCGGGTCGCACTACTGCATCGGCGCGAACCTGGCCCGCCTGGAGATCGACCTGATCTTCAACGCGATCGCCGACGTGCTGCCGGGCATCAGCGAAGCGGCACCGCCGGTGCGGCTGCGGTCGAGCTGGCTGAACGGGATCAAGCACTACCCGGTGCACTACGGCTGAGTTCGCCGGTCCCGCGGGGCCTTCCGGTCCCGCGGGACTTCAGCACCGCTCGCACCACGGCCGGCGGGCCGGGGCTTTCGGGTCGGGCAGGCTGCGTTCGAGGAACAACTCGTCCGACGGTCGGATCAGGCGCGCGAGCCGGGCCGCCGAACTCGACGGCAGCGCGGCGAGGACCTCTTCGAGGAGGGCCGCCGGGAGGCCGGGGACGTGGGGGACTTCGCGCCACGCCGGGCGGTGCCGGGCCGCCGCCCGGAGTTCGTGGGGCCGCCTGCGCGGCATCGGAACCTTTTTCCTCGCGACCGGTGCTCCGGCGAGCCCACCGCGCAGGGGGCGATGGCTTCGCGACGAGGCAACGGCCGGCTACCCCAGATCCGAGAGGAACCCGGCGACGCGGTCCCAGGTGAGCTCCGCCGCGGCCGCGTCGTACTCGGGGCCGTCGGCGTCGGTGTAGAAGTGGCCGAGGCCCGGATAGGTGTACACCCGAGCCTCGGCACCCGCCGAGACCGCCGCCTCGCGCCAGGCCGCGATCTGCGCCGGAGGGGCGATCGGGTCGGGGTCGGCCACGTGGACCTGCACCGGCAGACCCGCGCGGCTCCCGGGCGGCAGGGCACCGACCGCGTGCAGGAACAGGACGCCGGCCGTCGCGGGCCGGTGCGGCAGCACGGTCTCCACGACGCCCGCCCCCATCGACACCCCGATGAGCACGGTCTCCGCGGGCAGGTCGCGCGTCGCGTCGCGGGCTCGCCGGGTGATGGTCTCCCAGCCGACGTCGTCCTTCAGCGCGAAGCCTTCGTCGAGGGTCGACGCCGTCCGGCCGTCGAAGAGGTCCGGGGTGGTGACCCGGTGTCCCGCCGCCCGCAGGCGGCCGGCGAAGCCGAGTTCGACGGGCCGCAACCCGAGCACGGAGTGGAACACCACGATGTCGGTCACCCGGCGATTCTGCCAGCAGGTGCGATGATGGGACGATGGCCTCGCGAGCGACCGTGGACGTCGAATTCGCCATCCGCGTCACCCGGCCCGGGCCCGCGGCGATCTCGGTCGCCGCGGCGCACGCCGACGTCGAGGAACTCACCGTGTCCTGGCACGGGGAGAGCCGGCCCGTCGAGTTCGCGCACGGTGCCCGGGCCGAGGTCTTCGACCTCCCCGCCGGCGAGCACCGCGTCACCTACCACGCCGAGCGTGCCCTGGACGAACCCGAGCCGGAGCCCGTCACGCTCGCCGACGTCGCCGTGTTCACCCGGCCGAGCCGGTACTGCCCGTCCGACCGCGTCGCCGGGCTCGTGCCGCGGGAGCTCGTCGAGCTCGGGAACCCGCGCAAGCAGGTCGAAGCCGTTGTCCGGCACGTCCACGAGCGACTGTCCTATGTGGTCGGTTCCAGCCGCCCCACCGACGACGCCGTCGACACCCTGCTCGCCGGCGAAGGCGTCTGCCGCGACTTCGCGCACGTCTGCATCACCCTGTGCCGGTTCCTCGACATCCCCGCGCGCTACTGCGGCGTCTACGCGCCCGGCCTCGCGCCGATGGACTTCCACGCCGTCTTCGAAGCCGCCGTCGACGGCCACTGGTACGTCTTCGACGCCACCCGCCTCGCGCCGCGGCAGACCATGCTCCGCATCTCCACCGGCCGAGACGCCGCCGACACCGCCTTCCTCGCCACGCTCGGCGGCGAACTCGACTTCCTGGGCAGCACCGTCTTCGCCACGACGGACGCCGCGCTGCCCGCCGACGACGGGTCCGGTCCGGTGGTTCTCGGCTGATCCGCGTGTTGCCTGCGCAAAGACGGCCCCGGCTGGGTAGACAGTCTTCGTGAACAGTTCCCCCAAGGCTCCGAGCCCCTGGGCCCGGGCTCGCGCCCGGTACCGGTGGCTGGACCACATCGCCCGCGCGACCAACCGCTACATCGACTCCGGCGGCTACCACTACGTCGCCTCGATCACCTACTTCAGCCTGCTGTCGCTGGTGCCGCTGCTGATGGTCGCTTCGTCGGTCGCGGGGTTCGTGCTGGCCACCCAGCCGCACCTGCTCGACACGCTGGTGCACGCGATCGTCAGCACGCTGCCGGGCGGGCTCGGCGACAAGGCCACCGAACTGCTCACCGGCTTCGTCGAACAGCGGACCAGCGTCGGCGTGGTCGGCCTGGCCATCGGCCTCTACTCCGGGTGGAACTGGATGAACGCGCTGCGGGACTCGCTGACGGCGCTGTGGGGGCAGAACCGGTCGGACCAGTCGCTGCCGCGGCTGATCCTCGTCGACCTGCTCGCGCTGCTCGGCCTGACCGCGGCGCTGCTCGTGTCGTTCGCGCTCACCATCTCCGGCACCGCGCTCGGCAGCTACCTGCTCCGGCTGGCCGGCCTCGACGACACGAGCTGGGGCCACCAGCTCGTCTCCGCGTCCTCGGTGCCGTTGTCGCTGGCCGCCGACTGGCTGGTGTTCCTGTGGGTGCTGACCCGGCTGCCGCGGCAGAAGGTCGGCGTGCGCAGCGCGGTCCGCGGCGCGATCGCCCTCGCCGTCGGCTTCGAGGCGCTGAAGCTGGCCGGCGGGTTCTACCTCCGGCTCATCGGCGACTCGCCGACCGGCATCGCGTTCGGCTCGGTGATCGGCCTGATCTTCTTCATCTCGCTCGTCGCACGGCTGCTCGTGTTCGTCACGGCGTGGACGGCGACCGGCTCGGACGCACCCCCGAAGCCGGTCCAGCCGCCGGCGCCGGTGGTGCTGGAGCCGGTGGTCGTGGTGGACCCGCCGATGGCCGTGCCCGCCACGGTCGGCGTGCTCACCGGCGTCCTCGGCACGCTCCTGGCCCTCCGCTGGCGCCGCTCCCGCCGATAAGGGGCACTTTCACGTGAAAGTGCCCGTCAGGCGGGCTTCTCCGAACCGACCAGCCACATCGAGAAGTACTGCGATCCGCCGCCGTAGGCGTGCCCGAGGGCCAGCCGGGCGCCGTCCACCTGGTAGTCGCCGGCCCGGCCCATCACCTGCTTCGCCGCCTCCGAGAACCGCAGCATGCCGGACGCGCCGATCGGGTTGGAGGACAGCACGCCGCCGGAGGGGTTGCACGGCAGCCGGCCGCCGATCGCCGTCTCGCCCTTCTCGGTGACCTTCCAGCCCTCGCCCTCGGGCGCGAACCCGAGGTTCTCCAGCCACATCGGCTCGAACCACGAGAACGGCACGTAGATCTCGGCGACGTCCACTTCGGACATCGGGTCGGTGATGCCCGCCTCGGCCCAGAGCGCGGCCGCCGCCTCGCGCCCGGCCCGGGGGTTGACCTGGTCGCGGCCGGCGAACGTCGTGGGCTCGGTGCGCATCGCCGTCGCGTGGACCCAGGCGGCGCCCCCTTCGACCGCGTCCCCGGCCGCCTCGTCGCCGAGCACCATCGCGCACGCGCCGTCGGACGACGGGCACGTCTCGTCGTAGCGGATCGGGTCCCACAGCATCTGCGACGCCCGCACCGACTCGACGGTGATGTCCGCCTGCCGCAGGTGCGCGTACGGGTTGAGGGCCCCGTTGCGCCGGTCCTTCGCCGCGACGATCGCCCCGACGTGCTCGGGCGCGCCCGACCGGCGGATGTAGGACCGCACGTGCGGCGCGAAGTAGCCGCCCGCGCCCGCGCCGACCGGCATCTGGAACGGCGGCAGGATCGACAGGCCCCACATCGCGTTCGACTCGGACTGCTTCTCGTACGCCACCGTGAGCACGCGCCGGTGCACACCGGCCTGGATGAGCGACGCCGCGACCAGGGCCGTCGAGCCGCCCACCGAGCCGGCGGTGTGCACGCGCAGCAGCGGTTTGCCGGTCGCGCCGAGGGAGTCGGCGAGGAACAGCTCGGGCATCATCACGCCCTCGAACAGGTCCGGGGCCTTGCCGAGCACGACGGCGTCGATGTCGGCCCACGCCACCTGGGCGTCGGTCATCGCGCGGTCGATCGCCTCGCGCAGCAGGCCCGGCATCGAGACGTCCTGGCGCTTGGCGCGGTGGTGCGTCTGGCCGGTGCCGAGCACGGCGGTGAGCTGCTTGGTCATCGGGCCTCCAGCACGGTCACCAGGTTCTGTTGCAGGGCCGGCCCGCTCGTCGCGTGCGCCACGGCCTTGCGGGATTCGCCGCTGTGGATCCGGACCGCGGCCTCGCCGATCCGGGCGAGACCGGCGGAGAACATCGGGTTCGCGGACAGCGCCCCGCCGGAGGGGTTGATCTTGACGCCGTCGCCGAGCCCGAGCGCGGTGCGCAGGATGAGCTCCTGGTGCGTGAAGGGCGCGTGCAATTCGGCGAGGTCGACGCCGTCGAGGTCCAGTGCCTTCGCCGCCGCCTCGGTGGACGGGCTGCGGGTCAGGTCGCGCGCGCCGAGCACGGGGGAGTCGACGCGGTGCTCGATGCCGGCGATCACGGCCGGGCGTTCGACGATGTCCCGCGCCCGTTCCACAGTGGACAGTATGACGACCGCGGCGCCGTCGGTGATCGGCGCGATGTCGTGCCGCCGCAACGGGTCGGCGTAG
Organism: Amycolatopsis sp. lyj-23; assembly: GCF_046549135.1. NCBI lineage: Bacteria > Bacillati > Actinomycetota > Actinomycetes > Pseudonocardiales > Pseudonocardiaceae > Amycolatopsis > Amycolatopsis sp. lyj-23. Next base: position 418,648 of record NZ_JAJPWN010000005.1, read on the forward strand.
TACGGCGTGTCGAGCAGCTCCGCGACGTCCTGGCCGGTCCCGCGCGCGGCGACTTCGGCGAGGTCCTTTTCGGACCAGAGACCGGCTTCGAGGCCCAGCCGGGCCTGGATCCCGGCGATGGAAACCGAATCCGGCCACAGGGGCGTGACGACGTACGGGTCGAGCTGCAGGGCGAGCACCCGGCGCAGCTGCCCGGCGCTGGACTTGCCGAAGCCGTAGACGAGCGCGGTTTCGACCTCGCCCATCTTGATCTTCAGCCAGGCTTCGTACAGCGCCCAGGCGGCGTCCATCTCGACGTGCGACTCGTGGATCGGCGGGAACGCGCCGATCGCGTCGACGGCGGCGATGAAGGAGAAGGCGCGTCCGGCCAGGTAGTCCGACGAGCCGGAGCACCAGAACCCGATGTCCTGTTTGGACAGTCCGGTCCGCGCGAAGACCTCGGCGAAGATCGGGACGAGCATTTCCACGCCGTTGGTGGTGCCCTCGGTCTCGCGGACGTTGGGGGCCTTCGCGAAGCCCGCGATGGCGACGTCTGGCATCAGGACCTCACAGGTGGTGGGCGAAGGTTTCGTAAGCCGCGTCCGGCTCGCCGGTCGGCTCGAAGTGGCTGATGTTCTCCAGCGACGTCCACCACTGTTCGCGCGGCTTCCACGCGGCGCGCACGCGCATGCCCATCTTGACGTCCTCGGCGGCGCAGCCGAGGACGAGGTGCAGGAAGGCGATGTCGGCGCCGTCGAGCAGGATGTACGCGGCGACGTACGGCGGCTTGAGCCGCTGGCCGAGAAACGGGACGTTGACGATGCAGAAGGTCGTGACGATGCCGGTGTCGGGCAGTTCGACCGCTTCGGTGGTCGGCACGCCGTCGGTCGGGCAGGCCCCGCGCGGCGGGATGTAGACCTTGCCGCAGGCGGGGCAGCGCTGGCCGATCAGCTTCCCCTCGGCGAGCCTGCGCAGGTAGGTGCTCTCCTCGGGCGAAGCGGAATGCAGGTACTTCAGGTGCACCGGCGTGATGACGACGCTGACTGGCGCGCCTTCCTCGCGGTCGGCGACCGGGGGAGCGGGCTCGGTGGCCGCGGTGTCCTCGGCGTCCACCGGCAGGAAGTAGGCGATGTCCCGGATGTGCCCGACGACCTCGTCGGCCCACCGCACGCGCACCCGCTGTCCACTGTGGATGTTGCCGGGCTCGCCGGCGTCGACGGCGTGCAGCATGGGCGTGTCGGCCCCGTCGAGCTTGACGAGCGCCCAGGCGAACGGCCGGCTCAGCGGCTGCCCGTCCAGCGGCTCCGGGCACCACGACCAGGACACGACCGTGCCCTCTTCGGCGACCGGCACGAACTCGCCGAGCTGCTCGGCGGTCACGGGGTCGTATTCGACGGGCGGGACGTGCACCCGGCCGTCGCTGCCGCGGATGCCTTCGATGCGGTGCTCGCGCAGCGCGTTGACGAACCGCCCGAGGACGGGCCCGGTCGAGCGCGTGTAGTCGAAGCCGACGTTCAGCGGTGCCGCAAGCGGGGTCTCGGTCACGTCCTTGAGTGAAACACGTTCTCGTTCGAGCGGCAAGATTCCCCCACAGGGTGGCGCGGTGGATGTGTAACGCGTTCTAAGTCAGCGACGTCAGTGTCCTTGGAACTCGGGCTTCCGCTTCTCCGAGAACGCCCGCGGCCCCTCCTTGGCGTCCTCCGACGCGAAGACCTCGATCCCGTACTGCGAGTCCAGCTTGAAGGCCTCTTCCTCGTGCAACCCCTCGGTGTCCCGGATCGTCCGCAGGATCGCCCGCACCGCCAGCGGCCCGTTCGCGTTCACCAGCGCGGCCAGCTCCAAGGCCTTCGAGAGGGCGGTCCCGTCCGGCACCACGTGCCCGATCAAGCCGATCGCCAACGCTTCGGAGGCGGACAGGTGACGTCCGGTCAGCAGGATGTCCGCGGCCACCGTGTACGGGATCTGGCGCGGCAGCCGCACCGCCGACCCGCCCATCGGGAACAGCCCCCACCGCGCCTCCGACACGCCGAACCGGGCCGACTCGCCGGCCACCCGGATGTCGGTGCCCTGGAGGATCTCGGTCCCGCCCGCGATCGCCGGGCCCTCGACCGCCGCGATCAGCGGTTTCTTCAGGCGGCGGCCCTTCAGCAGCCCCGGGATGCGCGAAGGGTCGAACTTGCCCGACGCGAACGACTCCGACGGCGAATTGCGGGACATCGACTTCAGGTCCGCGCCCGCGCAGAACGCGCCGCCCGCGCCGGTGAGGACGCAGCTGCGGATCTCCTCGTCGGAGTCCACGCGGTCCCAGGCGTCGACCATGATCGACATCATCTCGCCGGTGATCGCGTTGCGCGCCTCGGGCCGGTTCATCGTGACGACGAGGGTCTGCCCCTCCTGCGTCACCAGCGCGTGCGGTTCGCCCACGGAAGACCTCCTAAAGGAGCAGTGCCATTGCCCGGAACGATAACATGTTCTACTTTGAGGGCGTGGCACTCAACATCGCGGATCTTCTGGAGCACGCCGTCGACGCCGTGCCGGAGCGCGTCGCGGTCGTGTGCGGCGACCGGCAAGTGACCTTCGCCGAACTGGACGCGCGGGCCAACCGGCTCGCCCACCACCTCGCCGCGCACGGCGTGGGACGCGGATCCCACATCGGGGTCTACTCCCGCAACTCGATCGAGGCCCTGGAGGCGATGATCGCGGCGTACAAGCTGCGCGCGATCGCCGTCAACGTCAACTACCGCTACGTGCACGGCGAGCTCGTCTACCTGTTCAACGACGCCGAGCTGGTCGCCCTCGTGCACGAACGCAGCTACGCCGGCAAGGTCGCCGCGGTGCTGCCGGAGACGCCAAAACTGAAACACGTTGTCGTCGTCGACGACGGCAGTGGCGGCGATTACGGGAGCTACGGCGGCGTCGACTACGAAACCGCGCTCGCCGAGCAGTCCCCCGAACGCGATTTCGCCGAGCGCTCCGGCGACGACCTCTACATCCTCTACACCGGCGGCACCACGGGCTACCCGAAGGGCGTGCTCTGGCGGCAGGAGGACGTCTGGCGCGCCCTCGGCGGCGGGATCAACTTCGTCACCGGTGAATACGTCCCGGACGAATGGACGCTCGCGGAGCAGGGCAAGGCCGGGAGCCTGACCCGGCTGCCCGCCGCCCCGCTGATCCACGGCGCCGCGCAGTGGGCCGCCTTCGGCGCGCTGTTCACCGGCAGCCCGGTGATCTTCGTGCCGCGGTTCGACGCCCACGAGATCTGGAAGGCCGTGCAGCAGCACAAGGTCCAGGTGCTGACGATCGTCGGCGACGCGATGGCCCGGCCGCTCATCGAGGCCTTCCGCGAAGGCGGCTACGACGCGTCGTCGATCGTCGCCGTGTCGAGCCACGCCGCGCTGTTCTCGCAGTCGGTGAAGCAGGAGTTCGTCGAGCTGGTCCCGAACGCGGTGATCACCGACGCGATCGGGTCGTCGGAGAGCGGCTTCACCGGCATCGGCATGGTGGCCAAGGGATCCGACCACAGCGCGGGCCCGCGGGTGGCCTTCGGCCTGGACGCCATCCTGCTGGACGAGGACGGCAGCGTCGTCGAGAAGAAGCCCGGCGCGGTCGGGCTCATCGGCCGCCGCGGGCACGTCCCGCTCGGCTACTACGGCGACCCCGAGAAGAGCAAGAAGATCTTCGTCGAGGTGGACGGCGTCCGGTACGTCGTCCCGGGCGACTACGCCCGCTACGAAGAGGACGGCACGGTCACGCTGCTCGGCCGCGGCTCCCAGTGCGTCAACACCGGCGGCGAGAAGGTCTTCCCGGAGGAGGTCGAAGGGGCGCTGAAGTCGCACCCCGACGTCTTCGACGCGCTCGTCATCGGCGTCCCGGACGAGCGGCTCGGCCAGCGCGTCGCCGCCGTCGTCCAGCTGCGCGAAGGCGCCGACGCGGACCTGGACGCGCTCCAAGAGCACGTCCGCGGGCAGATCGCCGGGTACAAGGTGCCGCGCACGGTCTGGCTGGCCGGCGAGATCGGCCGCTCGCCCAGCGGCAAACCGGACTACCCGTGGGCCCAGCGCTACGCCGCCGAGCACGAACCGGCCACGGCCCAGCCCGTCTGAGAGGACAGCGCCAGTGCGGACACCCCTGTGCGACCGGCTCGGCATCGACCTGCCGATCATCGGGTTCACCCCGTCGGAGCACGTCGCCGCGGCCCTCAGCCGCGCCGGCGGGCTCGGCGTGCTCGGCTGCGTGCGGTTCAACGACGCCGCCGAGCTCGACCGGGTGCTCACCTGGATGGACGAGCACACCGGCGGCAAGCCGTACGGCGTCGACATCGTCATGCCGGCGAAGGTGCCCGCCGAGGGCACGCAGGTCGACCTGGCGAAACTCATCCCGGACGGCCACCGCGCGTTCGTGGACCGAGTGCTGAAAGAGCTTTCGGTGCCGCCGCTGCCGGACGACACCGACGAGCGCGCCGGCGTCCTCGGGTGGCTGCACTCGGTGGCCCGCTCGCACGTCGAGGTCGCCCTGAACCACCCGATCAAGCTGATCGCCAACGCGCTCGGCTCGCCGCCGGTCGACGTCATCGCCCAGTGCCACGACAAGGGCGTCCCGGTCGCGGCGCTCGCCGGGAAGGCCGAGCACGCGGTCCGGCACGTCGAGAACGGCGTCGACTTCGTGGTGGCACAGGGCTACGAAGCCGGTGGCCACACCGGCGAAATCGCGTCCATGGTGCTGGTGCCGGAGATCGTCGACGCCGTCGACGTGCCGGTGCTCGCCGCGGGCGGGATCGGTTCCGGCCGCCAGGTGGCCGCGGCGCTGGCGCTCGGCGCGTCCGGCGTCTGGATGGGCTCGATGTGGCTGGCCACCGAGGAATACCTGCAGACGATGGGGGAGTCGGTGGCGATGCAGCAGGCGCTCGTCGCGGCCTCGTCGTCGGACACCGTGCGGACGCGGATCTACACCGGCAAACCGGCCCGGCTGCTGAAGACCCGCTGGACCGAGGCGTGGGCCGCGCCGGACGCACCCGAGCCGCTGCCGATGCCGCTGCAGAACCTGCTGGTTTCCCCGGCCCACAACCGGATCCACGCGGCGAACGACCCGAGCGTGGTGTCGATGCCGGTCGGGCAGATCGTCGGCCGGATGAACCGGGTCCGCCCGGTCGCCGACGTCGTCGCCGAGCTCGTCGCCGGCTACAAGGAAGCACTGTCGCGATTGGACAAGACCCGCTGAACGACAGCGGAGGGGCCCCGCCGCGGCGGGGCCCCTCCGTCGTGCGGAACCGGTTACAGCGTGGCGGCGGCCGCGGCGATCTTCGACGCGAACGTGCTCACCTCGGTGTAGACGCCGGGGGCGTGCGCGCGGGCGCAGCCGTCACCCCAGGAGACGATGCCGACCTGGATCCAGGCGCCTGCGTTGTCGCGGCGGAACATCGGGCCGCCGGAGTCGCCCTGGCAGGTGTCGACGCCGCCGGAGGCGAGGTTGCCCGCGCAGATCTCCGCGCTCGGGATCAGGTCCGGGTAGCTGCCGCCCTGGGCGGCGCAGGTGGCGTCGTCGACGAACGGGACGGTCGCCTTGAGCAGGTACCGCTGCTGCGCGCCGCCTTCGCGGGCCGCACCCCAGCCGGCCACGGTGAACGTGCCGTTGTTGTACGCCGACGTCGACGCGATCGGCAGCGTCGAAAGGCCGCTCACCGGGCTCGCGAGCTTGATCAGCGCCCAGTCGCCGCCGGTCGAGGTGCCGTAGGTGGGGGACTGGTAGACGTAGGTCGAGCGGATCTTCTGCGCGCTGGTGCTCTGCAGGTCGACGACCCCGACGGTCGCCGTGATGGAGGTGTTGGCCCCGGTCCGGCTGACGCAGTGCGCCGCGGTCAGGACGATCTGCTTCGTGTACAGGGCGCCGCCGCAGCCCATGGAAAGCCGGACCATGAACGGGAATTCGCCCTGGGCGGCCCGGGTCCCGCCGACGACGTCGGTGGACGGCGGCTGGGCGGCGATCGCCGGGGTGGCGAACGCCGCGGCGGCGGCGACCGCGGCCAGTGCGGTGGTGGCGTTTCTGAGCAGGGTGAACCAGCGCTTGGGAGCCAAGGGGATCAGTCCTTCCAGTGTCCACAGTGGAGACCGTTGCCGTTCGCGGCTCCCTGACTACACCAGGTGAGCGGAACCGGGACAACCGACTTTCTTCGGATCTTTCGGGCGGTTGGGTGATTTCTCACCGGCGGATCCGGCGAACGCCGTAGGCCAGAACGCCCAGCAAGAGGGCGGTGCCGCCGGCCAGCACCGACGGCAGCGGCAGGCTGAAGGCCAGCACCACGCACCCGGCCAGCCCGAGCGCGGCCCGCACCTTCCCCTTGAGGGTGAGCGCGGCGGCGTTGGCGATCGCGTAGTACGTCAGGACGGCGAAGGAGGAGAAGCCGATCGCGGCGCGCAGGTCGATCGTCGCCGCGAGGACGGCGACGACGAGCCCGACGGCGAGCTCGGCCCGGTGCGGCACCCGGTGGCGCGGGTGCACGGCGGCGAGGAAGCGGGGGAGGTGCCCGTCGCGGCTCATCGCCAGCGTCGTGCGCGAGACACCGAGGATGAGCGCGAGCAGCGAGCCGAGCGCGGCGATCGCCGCGCCCGCCCGGACGACCGGGGCGAGCCACCCCGGGACGGCCGCGGCGATCGGGTCCGGGCTCGCGGCGAGCGCGGCCGGGCCGAGCCGGACGAGCAGCAGCACCGCCACCGCCGCGTAGACCACGAGGGTGATGCCGAGGGCGAGCGGGATGGCGCGGGGGATGGTCCGGGCCGGGTCGCGGACCTCCTCGCCGAGCGTCGCGAGCCGCGCGTACCCGGCGAAGGCGAAGAAGAGCAGCCCGGCCGCTTCGAGCACGCCTCCGCCGCCCGGCCAGGCGACGAGCGGACCGCCGCCGGACGGCCCGGCGGCCATCGCGGCTCCCGAGACCAGCAGCACGAGCAGGGTGCACGACACGATCACCCGGGTCGCCAGCGCCGACCGGTGCACGCCGAAGTAGTTGACGGCGGTGAGCGCGGCGACCACCGCGACGGCCAGGAGGCTCCGCCACGGCTGCCCGAGCCCGGGCGCGGCGTAGGCGACGACGGTCAGCGCCATCGCGGCGCAACTGGCGGTCTTCCCGGTGACGAATCCCCAGCCGGCCAGGTAGCCCCAGAATTCACCGAGCCTTTCCCGGCCGTAAACGTAGGTACCGCCGGATTCCGGGTGAATCGCGGCGAGCCGCGCCGAAGACGTCGCATTGCAGTAAGCGACCACGGCCGCGAGAACCAGCGCGATGAGCAATCCGGCCCCGGCGGCCCGCGCCGCGGGGGCGAACGCGGCGAACACCCCCGCGCCGATCATCGAGCCCAGGCCGAGGAAAACGGCGTCGGCGAGGCCGAGCCGGCGGTCGAGCTGGGTCGGGGGCATCCGGGTGATCCTCCACGTCGCGGCCGTGTTGCGTACCACAGCGAACCACCGCGCGCGTGAAACCGAATAGGGTCGATTCCGTGCCCGCCCCTTCGCGCCATTCCCGCCTGTCCGCCGACGGTCCCGTCCTCGACGGGATTCCCGAACACGGCCGCGTCCCGCGTTACTACGCGGTCAAGGTCGAACTGCTGGCGGTGATCGCGGAACTCGGCGAAGGCGCGGTGCTGCCCACGGAACGGGAATTGTGCGAACGGTTCGAAGTGTCGAGGGCGACGGTACGGCAAGCGGTCGCGGAGCTGGTGCTGGAGGGCAGGCTCAGCCGCCGCCAGGGGAGCGGCACCTACATCGCCGGCCCGAAGCTCGTCCAGCCGCTGGCCCTGGTGAGCTACACCGAGGGGCTGCGGCGCCAGGGCATCCGGCCGGGCCGCACGGTGATCACGCTGGAGCGGCGCCTGGCCGGCAGCGCGCTGGCCGCCGACCTGCAGGTGACGTCGGACGCCGAGGTGTTCCACCTCGAGCGCGTCCTGCTGGCCGACGAGGAACGGGTCGGCCTCGAGTCGACATATCTCCTGGCGTCGCGGTTCCCGGGCCTGCTCGACGTGTTCGACCCGGAGCAGTCGCTGTACGCGTGCCTGACCGAGAAGCTCGGCGTGGTGTTCGACGGGGCGGAGGAGCGGGTCGAAACGGTGCTGGCCACCCCGCGTGAGGCGTTGCTGATCGGGACGAACCCGGCGCTGCCGATGCTGCTGACCCACCGCGTCTCGTGGGGCCCCGACGGCGTGCCGTTCGAGCGGGTGCGGTCGCTCTACCGCGGGGACCGGCTCAGCTTCACGACCCGCCTGGGCCGCGCCACCCGAAGCTGACCGGATGCAACCCCGGACGGGGTCCGTTCCGTCTGGCCGGTATGCGTACCACGGTGAAACTGCTGGGCGCCGGCCTGCTGCTGCTCACGGCGACGGCCTGTGCCGCGAATTCCGGCGCCGGTGCCCCGGCGGGAACCAGTCCGGCGTCCGAGACGCCCACGACGTCGGCGAGCGTGCCGGCAACGGTGACACCCACGCTCGGCCCGCCGCCGTCCCGGACGGTGGGACGGCCGACGCAGGGCATCGCGCCGGGTGACGACGTCGTCGCCGAGACGCAGGTGGACGCCCGCGGGCTGCCCGAGGGCTACCCGCGCAGCCTCACCCGCAGCCTCGACGGGAAGACACTGGTCCTGCAGGCTGAGGAGGGCGGCTGCCGCCGCGTCTCGGCGCACGTCGGCGAGCAAACGGCCCAGCAGGTGGTCGTGCTGGTGAACGTGCTCTCGGCGCCGAAGGGCCAGATGTGCCCGGACTACATCAAGGAGATCCAGGTCCCGCTGACGCTCGCGGCGCCGCTCGGGACCCGCACGGTCGTCCTCCGCCAGGGCTGACCACCACCGGCGCTGGGAGGGCCGCCCCGGGGATGCCCGGGGCCGCCCTCCCAGACCACTTTCGGGCGGCTTCGAGATGCGCTCCCGGCCGAGGCGATTTCTGGTGGCCCGGGAGGTCCGGGCGGCCGCTCCGGACCCCGGCGGTGCACCCCGGGAGTCCGGGCGGCCCCTCCGGATTCTGTCCGATTGGTGCAACCCCGCACCGCTCCCGTTCCGTCTTCGGGGCATGAGGTACTCAGCGAAAGTGGCCGGGACAGGCGCGCTCCTGCTGGTGGTCACGGCCTGCGCCGGCCAACACACGCCGGCCAACCTGCCCGCCGGTGGTGTCTCGACACCGGCGTCGCCGAGCGCGTCGGTGCTGCCCGCGCCGCCCGAACCCAACCCGCCCGGCAAGCCGCGGCTGACCGTGCCCGAAGGCAGCGCGCCGGTTCCCGCGCGCCAGATCGACGCGACGGCGCTGCCCGCCACGTTCCCGCGTGAGGTCTGGACGGCCAACGGCGGCACCGTGCTCAACATCCGCGCCCAGGAAGGCGGCTGCGGCCACGCGCTCGGCGAAGCCGCCGAACAGGCGGGCGATCACGTCGTCGTCAACCTGAGCGAAACGAAGGCCCAGACCAACCAGATGTGCACGATGGACATCCGGTACCCGGTGATTTCCGTCGCGTTGGCCGCGCCGCTGGACCAGCGCACCGTGGTGCTGAAGACCACGCCGCCGAAGTAGCGCAGTCCGCAGTGGACGATCGCCGCCGCGTGGTCCGGACCACGCGGCGGCCGTGGTCCGCTTCGTCGAAGCTGTCGAAAAATTGTCGGGGCTTCCGCTGAACCGCCACCGTGACCGGGCCGTGTCCCCGGGTGAGGTGGCGATCAGAGAGGAGGGGCCCCATGCCCCGGTTGAGCAGTGGCAGGCACCGCAAGCAGGCGACCGTCGGATTGGCCGCGTTGCTGGGCGTCGCCGGTGTCACCGCGACCGCCATCGCGCTGAGCAGTCCCGCGGGCAACGCGGCCGAAGCGCCCAAGGAGAACTGCGGCGGCCTCGACACCGCCCTGCAGAACAACTTGAACTTCATCGCCGGACAGCAGGCGAACCCGGACGCGCAGTCGGCCGCCCGGATCGCCAACCGGCAGGCGGTGGTGGACCTGATCCAGCAGCGGCGGCAAGTGGCGGGCTGCACGGCGAACGTCGTGGCGAACAACGGCCAGGCCGCGCCCGGGAACGCCGCGAAGGCACCGGGGAATTCCGGTAACGCGCCGGGCCAGGCCCAGGCGCCCGGGCAGCAGAAGAAGCCGGACGCGGCCGCCGGCGGTGCGGTGGGCCAGGTCGTCTGCCCGGGTTCGACCGTGACGCTCTCCGGCGAAGGCGGCGCGCCGGCGGCGTCGAGCAACCAGTTCCCGGCGGGGACGAAGCTGAAGGTGACCAACCTGGACAACTCGAAGTCCACCACGGTCACGGTGACGTCGGTGTCGGGCAGCTGCACGCTGCTGAACAACGCGGCCTTCGAGCAGGTCCGGGAACCCGGGAAGTTCCTCATCCGGCACGCGCGGATCGAGCGCGTCGGCTGAGGGCGGGAAAGAGGAGGGGGACACCGGCGGCGGGCCGGTGTCCCCCCTTTCCTCGTCCGCTAACGGAAGCTGATCTGCAGCACCGGGTCGCCGGTGCTGGCGAAGAAGTCGTTGCCCTTGTCGTCGATGACGATGAACGCCGGGAAGTCCTCGACCTCGATCTTCCAGACGGCTTCCATGCCGAGCTCGGCGTACTCGAGGACGTCGACCTGCTTGATGCAGTCCTGCGCGAGCCGGGCGGCCGGGCCGCCGATCGAGCCGAGATAGAAGCCGCCGTGCGCCTGGCAGGCGTTCGTCACCTGCTTCGAGCGGTTCCCCTTGGCCAGCATGACGAGCGAGCCGCCCGCGGCCTGGAACTGCTCGACGTAGGAGTCCATCCGCCCGGCCGTGGTGGGGCCGAAGGAGCCGGACGCGTAGCCCTCGGGCGTCTTCGCCGGGCCCGCGTAGTAGACGGGGTGGTCCTTCAGGTAGGCCGGCATTTCTTCGCCGGCGTCGAGGCGCTCGGCGATCTTGGCGTGCGCGATGTCCCGCGCGACGACCAGCGGCCCGGTGAGCGAAAGCCGCGTCTTGACCGGCAGCTGCGAGAGCTGGGCACGGATCTCGGCCATCGGCCGGTTCAGGTCGACGGCGACGACGTCGTCGGAGAGGTCTTCCTCGGTGACGTCGGGCAGGAAGCGGGCCGGGTCGCGCTCGAGCTGCTCGATGAAGACGCCGTCGGCGGTGATCTTGGCCTTGGCCTGACGGTCGGCGGAGCAGGAGACGGCGATGCCGACCGGGCAGCTGGCGCCGTGGCGCGGCAGCCGGATGACGCGGACGTCGTGGCAGAAGTACTTGCCGCCGAACTGCGCGCCGATGCCGAACTGGCGGGTCATCTCCAGGACCTGCTGCTCGAGGTCCGGGTCGCGGAAGGCGTGCCCGAGCTCGGAGCCCTCCTGCGGCAGGGTGTCGAGGTAGCGCGCGGAGGCGAGCTTCGCGACCTTGAGGTTGAACTCCGCGGACATCCCGCCGACGACGATCGCGAGGTGGTACGGCGGGCAGGCCGCGGTACCGAGGCTGCGCAGCTTTTCGTCGAGGAACCGGGCGAGCCGCTTCGGGTTCAGGACGGCCTTGGTTTCCTGGTAGAGGAACGTCTTGTTGGCGCTGCCGCCGCCCTTGGCCATGAAGAGGAACTCGTAGGCCGGGTCGCCTTGGCCGTCCTTGTGGTAGAGCTCGACCTGCGCGGGCAGGTTGGTCCCGGTGTTGCGCTCGTCCCAGAAGTTCACCGGCGCCATCTGCGAGTACCGCAGGTTCAGCTGCTGGTAGGCGTCGAAGATGCCTTGCGAAAGCGCGCGCTCGTCGTCACCGCCGGTGAGCACGCCTTCGCCGCGCTTGCCGATGACGATCGCGGTCCCGGTGTCCTGGCACATGGGGAGGACGCCCCCAGCGGAGATGGCGGCGTTGCGCAGCAGGTCCATGGCGACGAACCGGTCGTTGCCGCTCGCTTCGGGGTCGTCGACGATGGCACGCAGCTGCTGCAGGTGTGATGTGCGCAACAGGTGCTGGATGTCGGTGATGGCGGTGCGGGCGAGGGTGGTCAGTGCTGCCGGGTCGATCTTCAGGAACTTCCGCCCGGTGGCTTCGACGGTTTCGACGCCTTCGGCGGTGACCAGCCGGTATTCGGTGGTGGTGTCCTTGCCCAGCGGGAGGACTTCGGTGTGCTGAAACGTGGTGGACGGCACTGCCAGGCTCCTTTGCCAGCTCCGGGATCGGTCCACCTTATGCGGCGGGGGAGGGCACGCCGAAGAGGCATCCGGTCACTGTGGGCCACCCCACGCTGTTCGGCTTCGTAAGGGGGCTGGGTGAAAAAACCCGCCACCCCGAAGCCCGCCCGATTGTGACTACGGACGGTGGTGCCGCGTCAAGGCGGGAAAGCTTGCCTTGACCCGGCACCACCGTCCGTGTTTTCGGCTTCAGATCGGGGTGGGCGGGGAGGTCTGGGTGGGTGCAGGTACGCGTCGACCGTCCAGCTCCGCAACCCGACCCCCTGGATACGCAGCCCGACCCTCCAGGTACGCGGCCCGACCGTCTGGGTACGTGATCCGACCCTCCAGGTACGCACGCCGACCCTCCGGGTACGCAAGCTGGCTGTCTGGGTACGCCAGCCGACCCTGCGGGTGCGGGAGGCGGAGGGTGTGCGATGGGGGGGAGCTGGTCGGGAGGCCGGGTCCACCCCGACGGACCCGACCTCCCGGGGAAAGCTCCCGGATGCGTGCACACCCGGTTGCGAGGCCTGCGCCGGCACTGGTGGGGCGCCTTCAAACGAGGCTGTCGTGACGCAGGTCATAAGTCAACGCCGCCGAACGGGTGCTGGCTGAGGTTTGCTACCCAACGCCGGTGATCATGAAACCCGGTTTTCGTGGAAAATTCTCCGGTTCTGCCGAACGCCTGGTCAGGCGGTCGCCAACGCGCAAAAGGGGCGGGTGCGCAAGCGCACCCGCCCCTCCGAAGAACCGATCAGCTCGCGTACGCGCGGAGGCGGTCCGCCCGCTCGCCCTGGCGCAGCTTCGACATGACCTCGCGCTCGATCTGGCGGACGCGCTCGCGGGACAGCCCGAAGTGCTTGCCGATCTGGTCGAGCGTGCGCGGCTGGCCGTCGTCGAGGCCGTAGCGCAGGCGGATCACGTGCTGCTCGCGGTCGTCCAGCGTCGCCAGGACGCGGCGCAGGTCGTCCTGCAGGAGGCCCGAAATCACGGCGCTCTCGGCGTCGGTCGCCTCGGAGTCCTCGATGAAGTCGCCCAGCGGGGCGTCCTCCTCGGTGCCGACCGGCATGTCCAGGCTTACCGGGTCACGCGAGTGGTCGAGCAGGTCCGAGATCTTGTGCGCCGGGATGCCCGACTCGGCCGCCAGCTCCTCGTGCGTCGCGTCGCGGCCGAGCTGCTGGTGCAGGTCGCGCTTGATGCGGGCCAGCTTGTTCACCTGTTCCACCAGGTGGACCGGCAGCCGGATCGTGCGGCCCTGGTCGGCCATGCCGCGGGTGATCGCCTGCCGGATCCACCACGTGGCGTACGTCGAGAACTTGAACCCCTTGGAGTAGTCGAACTTCTCCACCGCGCGGATCAGACCCAGGTTCCCCTCCTGGATCAGGTCGAGCAGCGGCATCCCCCGGCCGGTGTAGCGCTTGGCCAGCGAGACCACCAGGCGGAGGTTCGCCTCCAGCAGGTGGTTCTTCGCCACGTGGCCGTCCCGGACCAGGGCGGCCAGCTCGGTGCGCCGCTTCGCCGTGAGGTCCTCGGCCGTGTCCAGCATGTGCTGGGCGAAGACGCCGGCTTCGATGCGCTTGGCCAGCTCGACCTCGTCGGCCGCGGACAGCAGGGCGGTCTTGCCGATGCCGTTGAGGTAGACGCGGACGAGGTCGGCGGCGGGGCTCTGGGCGTCGAGGTCGGCGTCGGTGAGCGTCCCCACGCCCAGCGTCGTCGGCTCCTCGGTCGTCTGAGCCGGGATGCGCTCGCGAATCCCGCGCGACTCGCGTTCGAGAGTCTGGACTGACATTCTGCCTCCCCGGTCACGGGCTGAACGTGCTGCTGCGGTCGTCCACCGGGTGCGTACCCGCGGACCGGGGCCTGTGGATCCCGGTTCGCCGGTCCGGCCGGCTTGGCTGGACATCTGGCACAACGCTCCGGGTTCCCAAAACGTTCCCGGCTCGTCACAGGAGAATACGGCTGCCGGAGCGATCCGGTTGCTCGACCAATGCTGAGCTTTTGCTGAGAACGTTCCGTGACGGGGATACCTGAGAATTCCATGTGAATCCGGTCAGGAAATGAACCGGAGGCGAGTGGTCTAGACCTCCACCAAAACCGTGAACGGACCGTCGTTCACGCTCGACACCGCCATCATCGCCCCGAACCGCCCGGTCGCCACGGTGGCCCCGCGGCCGCGCAGCTCGGCCACGACGGCGTCCACCAACGGCTCGGCGACCTCCGGCCGGGCCGCCTGCGTCCACGACGGCCGACGCCCTTTTTTCGTGTCGCCGTAGAGCGTGAACTGGCTCACCACGAGCAGTGGCGCATTCGCCGTGGCGCATGATTCCTCGTCGCGCAGCACCCGCAGTTCGTGCAGTTTGCGCGCCATCGTCGCGGCCTTCGCCGGATCGTCGTCGACGTGGATACCCAGCAGCACAAGCAAACCCGGCTCGTCGATCGCGCCGACGACCTCGCCGTCGACCGTCACGTCCGCCCGCGTCACGCGGGCCGCGACCGCCCTCACCGGTCCGCCGGGACGAGCATCCCGTGCCGCACGAGTTCCCGGACCACGGGCAGTGCGGCGGCCGCCAGCTCCTCGGAAGACAGCCCTTGTGCGGCCGCGAGGAGCTCGATCAGGTCCTCCAGCGGCAGCGCGCCGCGGCAGCCGGCCAGCAGCCGGGTGGCCAGCTCGTCGACCTCGTGCTGCCAGCCGGGCCCGTCGGTGCGGTGCAGGCGCCGGACGGTCGTCGCCCAGCCTTCGTCGCCCGGTTCTTCGACGCTTTCGAGCAGCACCGTGTCGGGCACCACAAAGCGGACATCGAGTAATGAATCACCCGATTCGCGTAGCCATTCCACGCGGTCCAGCCAGCCGGCCGCCTCCGGGCCCAGCGGGTCGTCGTAGGCCTGCCGCAGGTCCTCGCACACCACCGTCGGGGTTCGCCCGGCCGCCCGCCGCAGTGTGACGAACCCGAAGCCGATGCCCCGGACGTCGTTCGCGGCGAACCAGTCCAGCCACGCCGCCGCCTTGGCCCGGCCTTCGGGCGATCGCGGGTCGAGGCCCGCGTCCCGCAGCCACGTGCCGACGTAGAGCGCCGGATCGGCGACGTCCCGCTGCACGAACCAGGCGTCGGTCTCCGCGGGCAGCCAGCGGCTCACCCGGTCGGCCCAGTCCTCGCGGGAGGTGTGCAGCCAGGAGGCCAGCAGGTGGCCGGTGCCGCCGTCGGTGAGGAAGCCCGGCAGCTGCCGCACGACCAGCGCGCTCGCGTCGTCGCCGGCCAGCCCGGAGTCGCGGTAGGTGTAGTCGACCCGCGCCGGGCCGACCACGAACGGCGGGTTACAGACGACCTGGTCGAACTTCCGCCGCGCGACCGGCGCGAACCACTCCCCGCGGACGAGCTCGACGTCCAGCTCGTTCAGCCGGAAGGTCGCCGCGGCCAGGGCCAGGGCTCGCGCGGAGACGTCGGTGGCGGTGACCCGCTGGGCGTGCCGGGTCGCGTGCAGCGCCTGCACGCCGTTGCCGGTGCCCAGGTCGAGCAGGGTGCCGACCGGGCGGCGGCCGGTCGCCCGGATCAGCGACAGCGACGCGTGGCCGACCCCGAGCACGTGGTCCTCGGGCACGGTGTGGCCCAGCAGGTCGGCGTCGAGGTCGGACACGACCCACCAGGAGCCCTCTTCGTCGCCGTGCGGCCGGATGTCGAGCGCGGCCCGGTAGCCGCCGTCCGCCGGGGCCAGCACGCCCGCGGCCACGGCGTCTTCCGGGGACAGCGGCGCGAGGGCGGCCTTGACCGCGGTCTCCGGCTCGGTGTCGCCCAGCAGGAACAGCCGGATCAGCGTGCCGAGGTCGCCGGCGTCCCGGCTCGCGCGCTCGGCCGGCACCGGCTCACCGCGGCCCAGCGCCGCGTGCGCGGCCCCGCCGAGGGCCGCCACCACGCCGTCGGCGTCGTAGGCGGTGCGCCGGAAGGCCTCGCGCAGCCGCGCGCAGACGTCGTCGGACAGGTCGGGCAATGCGCTTCGCGTGCTCACGGTGGGTAATGCTGCCACGATGGCCCCCGTGACCCTTGAACGCGTCCTCGCCCCGCTCGACGCGGCGCTGCCCGAGCTCGAAGCGCTGTACATCGACCTCCACCGGCACCCGGAGCTGTCCTTCGCCGAGACCCGGACGGCGGCCGAGCTGGCCCGGCGCCTGGAGGCCGACGGCTACGAGGTGCACACCGGCATCGCCGGCACCGGCGTGCTGGGCGTGCTGCGCAACGGCGAGGGACCCACGGTGCTGCTGCGGGCCGACATCGACGCGCTGCCGGTCGAGGAGAAGACCGGGCTGTCCTACGCCAGCACCGCCCGCGGCACCGACGAGCACGGCCACGACGTCCCGGTCATGCACGCCTGCGGCCACGACATGCACGCCACCTGGCTGTCCGGCGCCGCCGCGCTGCTGGCGAAGGGCCGCGAGAGCTGGTCGGGCACGCTGCTGGTGGTGTTCCAGCCCGGGGAGGAGAGCGCGGGCGGCGCGTCGGCCATGGTCCGCGACGGCCTGTTCGACATCGCCGGGAAGCCCGACGTCGTGTTCGGCCAGCACCTGGTGCCGGGCCCGGCCGGCTGGGTGCTCACCCGCCCCGGCGTGATCATGGCCGCCACCGACACGCTGCGCGTCACCCTGCACGGCCGCGGCGGCCACGGCTCGCGCCCGGAGACCACTGTCGACCCGGCCGTGCTGGCCGCGTCCGTGGTGCTCAAGCTGCAGACGATCGTCTCGCGGGAGATCGCCGCCACGGACTCGGCCGTGGTCACCGTCGGGTCCCTGCACGTGGGCACCGCGGCCAACGTGATCGCCGACGACGCCGTGCTCGAGGTCAACGTCCGGTCCTTCGACCAGGCCGTGCGCGAGCGGGTGCTGGCCGCGGTCGAGCGGATCGTCCACGGCGAGGCCGCCACGGCCGGCGCGCCGAAGCCGCCGGACATCGAGCGGTCCGGCGCCTACCCGATCACCGAGAACGACGAAGCCGCCAACGAAGTCCTCACCGAGGCCTTCCGCGCCCGCTTCGGCGCCGACATCGTGCTGCCGGCGCCGCTGGTCACCGGCAGTGAGGACTTCAGCGAGTTCGGCCGCGCGGCCGGCGTGCCGTCGGTGTTCTGGCTGGTCGGTGGCTACGACCCGCAGACGGTGATCACGGCGATGACCGAGGGCCGGTTCGAGCGGGACATCCCGTCCAACCACTCGCCGCGGTTCGCCCCGGTGCTGCACCCGACCCTGCGCACGGGTATCGAAACCCTCGTCGTGGCGGCGTTGAGCAAGATGCGTCACCCCGGTGTCGGATGAACCCCGCAAGTGGGACGATGGACAGCGGAGGTGGTGCAGTGACCATGCCCGCCAACGACTCGGACCCGGTGCTGATCACCGGGGCGGCCCCGTCGTACGAAGAGCAGTTCGCCGCGCGCAAGCGCAAGTACGTCATCATGATGTGCTGCCGCATCCCGTGCCTGATCGCGGCCGGGCTGACCTACCACGTGTGGTGGCTGGCGCTGACCTTCCTGGCGATCTCGGTGCCGCTGCCGTGGGTGGCGGTGCTGATCGCCAACGACCGCCCGCCCCGCAAGACCGAGCAGGTCTCGCGGTACGTGCACGAGGCGAAGGCGATCGAAGGCACCAGCCACCGCGTCATCGACGGCTGACCAAGGGCACTTTCACGTGAAAGTGCCCTTCAGACCGGCTGGGGGCCGACCTTCCCGACGGCGAGGGCGCCCAGGCGGGTTCCGTGCCGCAGGATGTCCACAGTGGACTCCCCGGCCAGCCAGCCGGTGAGCACCCCCGCGTCGAAGGCGTCGCCCGCGCCGGTCGAGTCGATGCAGTCGGCCTCGACCGCGGGCACGCTGGTGACGCCGTCCGCGTCGACCCAGCTGGCGCCGTCGAGCCCGGCGGTGACGACCACCGCGCCGACCGTGCCGAGCAGCTCCTTCGCCGACGCCGGGTCCGCGGAACCGGTCAGCGCGACCAGCTCTTCGGTGTTCGGCATCAGCAGGTCGACGCCCCGGACGTCGGCCAGGAACGCGGCCGGGTCGGTGATGTGCGCGGCCGCCTGCGGGTCGACCGACGTCGTCAGCCCCGCCTCTTTCGCCACGGCCAGTGCGGCGAGCCCGGCCGCGCGCGACGGCGGGTCCAGCAGCACATACCCCGACAGGTGCAGGTGGCTCGCCCCTTCCAGTGCCTCGGGCGTGACGTCTTCGGGCGCGAAGCGCTGGTTCGCGCCGCGGTCGGCCAGCATGCTGCGCTGCCCGGAGCCGTCGACCATGACGACGACGCAGCACGTCGGCGCTTCGGGGTCGACGGCGAACGCACAGCGCACGCCCGCCGCCTCCAGCTCGGCCCGGATGAGCCGGCCGCCGGGGTCGTCGCCGATCCGCGCGACCAGGGTGGTCTCGGCGCCGAGGTGCCGGAGCCACAGCGCCGTGTTGGCGCCCGCGCCGCCGCCGGTGAACCGGATCTTCGCGCGCGCGTCCCCGCCGTGCGGCAACGGCTTGTCGTGCCGGGCGATCACGTCCAGGGCCGCGTCGCCGACCACCACGATCCCGCTCACGAGAGTGCCACCGCGACTTCGGTGGCCAGCTTGGCGTTGTTGAGCACCAGTGCCTCGTTCGCGTCGATGCTCACGCCGCCGCTCGCGGTGTGGAAGTGCTCCAGCAGCACCGGCGTGACGTCGGCGCCGTGCACGCCCTGCGCTTCGACGAGCGCGAGGCCCTCGGCGAGCAGCCGGTCGTGCAGCTCCTTGTCCATTTCGGACGCTTCCGGAATCGGATTCGCCAGCAGGACGCCGGAATTCGCGTAGGCCCGGTGCGCGTCGATGACGGCGGCGGCCTGCTTCGGGTCGTCGACCCGCCAGCCCACCCCGTGCCCCGACGAGCGCAGGTAGAACGCCGGGAAGTCGTCGGTGCGGTACCCCAGCACCGGCACCGAATTCGTCTCCAGGACCTCGAGGGTGGCCGGGATGTCGAGCACCGACTTCACGCCGGAGCAGACGACCACGGTCGGCACCTTCGCCAGCACGCCGAGGTCGGCGGAGACGTCCCACGACTGCGCCGCGCCAACGTGCACGCCGCCGAGCCCGCCGGTGGCGAACACGCCGATCCCCGCCGCGGCGGCCAGCGCCGACGTGCTCGCCACGGTCGTCGCGCCCGAGCGGCCGAGGCCCACGGCCGGGCCGAGGTCGCGCAGCGAGAGCTTGTCCAGGCCGGCGTCCGGCGCGCAGACGCGCTCGAGCTCGGCGGGGGAGAGGCCGACGACGACCCGCCCGTCGAGCACCGCGATCGTGGCCGGGACGGCCCCGCCGTCGCGGACGACGCCTTCGAGGCGGCGCGCGACGTCGAGGTTGCGGCCCGGCGGCAGGCCGTGGGACAGGATGGTGCTCTCCAGCGCGACGACGGGGTGCCCGTCACGCAGCGCCGAGGCGACCTCTTCGTGCAGGTTGAGTGGGGTGGTCACGAGGGACCATCATCGGTGATCGCCCCGCTCGCCGCGCCAGTGGGTCAGCTCGGTGGTCAGGTTCCGCGCGGCGGTGCTCGCCCAGCGTGTCCGCGCGGTTTCGCTGCGGTAGAGCTCGCGCGCGAGCATGCCTTCCAGGACCGCGATGCGGCCTTCGCGCCAGACGTCGTCGGAGTACTTCGCGTACTCCTCGCGCACTCCGCGGGCGTACGCGGCGTAATGCTCTACGGGTGCTCCGAGGATGGCGAGGTCGGCGTCGAGGAGGGCGGTGGCGAGGAGATCGTCCGGCGGGGCGTCGTGCGTGATGGTGGCGAGGACCAGGCCTTCGACCCGCTCGACCTGCGCTTCGGCCACCCCGGCCAGTGCTTCCCGAGCCCAGGCGGCGCTGGCGCGCTCGTCTTCGCCGGGCTTCGCGTCGTAGACGACGTCGTGCGCCCACGCCGCCACGGCGAGCACGGCACGCTCGGTCACATCGAGGGGCCCGGCCAGCCACGCGGAGTCACGGACGACGGCGGCCGCGTGGTCCAGCGTGTGGTAGCGGCGGTGCGGCTCGCCGTACCGCGCTTCGAGCCGTGGCCGGGCGCCGGGCGCGCCGCCCAGCGTCGTGATCGCTTCGTCCCACCGCACCTCCCGGATCCTGCCAGGCGCCAGGGGCCGATCGTGGGCGGTCCGGCGGGGCTCGGGCACAATGGACGGGTGAGCACCGAGACGCTGACGAAGCCGGAAACCACGCCCGAGGGCACGGACACCACCGACGACGACTCGCCGAAGATGTTCCACTACGTGAAGAAGAACAAGATCGCCGAGAGCGCGGTCATGGGTACTCACGTGGTGGCGCTGTGCGGCGAGGTCTTCCCGGTGACGAAGTCGCCGAAGCCCGGGTCGCCGGTCTGCCCGGCCTGCAAGGAGATCTACGACAGTCTCCGCCCCGGCAAGTGACCCGGGCCCGGAACCCCGGCGGGGGCGTCCCCGCCGGGATTTTGAGCTGTCCGGAATGAGACAAGTCGCCGAACAAATGTGAAAAACCTTCATTCGGCGGGTGTGCCCGGTGCGGGCGGCCTGGTAAATCCAGCGGGCCAGGTCACTCTCACCCACCGGAGTCGCACATGCGCAGAACCGGGATCGTGCTCACCCTCGCCGCCCTGCTCGCCGTCGTCTCACCCGCGCTGGCCCAGGCCGTCACGGGCTGGACGGAGGTCGGCTCCGACAACGCCCGTGCCCTCGACGAAAGCCAGGGCCTCGCGACGATCGTGCGTCCGTCGGGCACGACGATCCGCTACACCGGGGTCGGCACGATCCCGGCCGATCTGAACGCCCAGGGCTGGAACCACGTCGGCGACCCCGGCTCGGCGCAGGGCTGGTACGTCGAGCCCTACCAGCGTGACGACCGCGGCGCGAAGCTCTTCCGCGTCCAGGCCCCGGACGGCTCGTGGGCGAACTACAAGCACAACCTCGAGTCGTGGGAGGCGAACAACAACTCCTTCGCCGCGGTGTCGCCCGACGCGCGCTGGCTGGTGGCGGGGGAGTGGGGCACCATGGACCGGCTCCTGGTGCACCCGATGCCCGGCGTGGTGGCCAAGGACCCGGCCCAGAACCTGCCGTACGCGGCGGCGATCCGGCTCGACCACCCGGTCCGCGACGTCCAGGGCTGCGACTTCCAGACCGCGACCCGCCTGCTCTGCGCGTCGGACGACCCGGACGGCAGCCTCTTCGGCACGACGAAACCCCTGCTCCAGGTCGACCTGGCCGGCCCGCTTTCCGGCGCGGACGTCACCGCCCACGTCACCTCACTGGGCCAGCTCCCGCTCCGCAGCGGCTGCTCGGGTTCGTTCGAGGTCGAAGGCATCGACTTCGACGAGCGCGACAACACCCTCCGCGTGGTGGTCATGGCCCCGAGCATCTGCATCCTCTGGGACAGCAAGACCTACCGCTTCCGCCAGTAACCCGTAACTCGCGTGATTGAAGCCGTAACTCACGTGATCGGGGCCGTAACTGGTGAGTTACGGCCCCAATCACGCGACATCCGGCTCAGATCACGCGAGTTCCGGCTTGGCTCACGCGAGTTCCGGGTTCAGGGACTCCGATTCGGGGGCCTGGGATGGGGTTCGGCGGGCGTCGCGGCGGGCGCGGCGGCGTTCCTTGCGGGTCTCGACCATCGTGTAGAGGGTCGGGACCAGGACCAGGGTCAGCAGCGTCGAGCTGACCAGGCCGCCGATCACCACGATCGCCAGCGGCTGGCCGATGAACCCGCCCTGGCCGGTGATGCCCAGTGCCATCGGGACCAGGGCGAAGATCGTCGCCGCCGCGGTCATCAGGATCGGGCGCAGCCGGCGCCGGCCGCCTTCGGTGACAGCGTCGGCGACGCTCATCCCCTCCGCGCGGTACTGGTTGATCAGGTCGATCAGCACGATCGCGTTCGTCACGACGATGCCGACCAGCATCAGCATCCCGATCAGCGCCGGCAGGCCGAGCGCGGTGCCGGTGGCCAGCAGCAGCCCGATCGCCCCGGTCGCCGCGAACGGGATCGACACGAGCAGGATCAGCGGCTGGATCAGGCTCCGGAACGTCGCCACCATGATCAGGAACACGATCGCGATGGCCGCGAGCAGCGCCAGGAACAGGTTCGAGAACGCCTCCTGCTGGTCCTGGCTCACCCCGCCCAGCGAGTACGCCGCCCCGCCGGTGAACGTCAGACCGTCCAATTTGGACTTGATGTCCGCGGTCGTCTTGCTCAGGTTGTCGCCGGTGTTCTTCGCCGTCACCGTGGTGCTCAGGTCGCCGCCGGTGCGGTGCACCGACGCCGGGCCGTCCACAGTGGACACCTTGGCCACCTCGTCGAGCCGGACGACGCCGCCGGGGCCCGGGATCGGCAGCCCGCGAACCTGGTCCACCGTCACCGGAGCGGTGCCGGCGCGCAGCACGATGTCCGTGCGCTGCCCGTCGACCGGCAGCTGCGTCACCGTGCGCCCGGCGATCGCCTGGTTGGCGATCTGCCCGATGGTGCTCGCCGACAGCCCGTGCGCGGCGGCCGCGGCGTCGTCCACCTCGACCTGCACCCGCGGCGAGCCGACGCTCAGGTCGCTCGACACCTCGGTCAGCCCGGACACCCCGCGCAGCGCCTCCACGACCTGGTCGGACGCGGGCTTGAGCGTGGCCTCCGACGGCGCGGTCACCGTCACCGAGACCTGGTCGGAGTTGAAGCCGGACGCGTCCGCGCCGATCTTGACCTCGCCCAGCTCGGGCCGGGACGTCAGCTTCGCGCGCAACCGGTCCGACAGCGCGTCGAGGTCGGTGCCCTTGGCGACGGTGACCGAGATGCTCGTGTTGGTGCCGCCGCCGAAGCCGAACGTGCCGCCACCGCCGATGCTGACCTGGTAGGTCTGCACCGCGGGCTCGGCGGACAGGGCCTGCTCGACCGCCGTGGCCGCCTTCTCCTTGGCGTCGACGCTGGTGCCCGCGGGCAGCTTCTGCGTCATGTTCAGCGTGGTGCCGCCGGACTGGTCGAGGAAGTTCGTGTTCAGCCGCGTCGCGAGCCCGACCGTGCCGGCGAAGATCAGCAGCGCCAGCAGCACGACGGTCAGCCGCCGCCGGGTCGCGAACCGGATCACCGGCAGGTACGCGCGCTGCAGGACGCTGCGGCGCTCCTTCTCGACGGCGGCTTCACGCGCCCGCTCGGCTTCGACGGCGTCCGCCGGGACCGCCGGCTGCTTCAGGAACCAGTACGCCAGCACGGGAACCACGGTCAGCGACACGAGCAGCGACGCCAGCAGCGCGACCGTCACGGTGATCGCGAAGGGCGAGAACAGCTCGCCGACGAACCCGCCGACGAACGCGATCGGCAGGAACACCGCGACCGTCGTCAGCGTGGACGACGTCACCGCGCCGGCCACCTCGCGGACGCCGTCGAGCACCGCCCGCTGCTTCTCCTCGCCGTAGGCCAGGTGTCGTTTGATGTTCTCCAGCACCACGATCGAGTCGTCGACCACCCGGCCGATCGCGATGGTCAGCGCGCCGAGGGTGAGCAGGTTGAGCGACAGGTCGCCGGTCCACAGCGCCAGCAGCGCGACGACCACCGACAGCGGGATCGACACCGCGGTCACCAGCGTCGAGCGCACCGACAGCAGGAACAACAGGATGACGACGACGGCGAAGGCCAGCCCCAGCAGGCCTTCGGTGGTCAGGCCGCTGATCGCGTCCTTGACCGGCGTGCCCTGGTCGAACACGACGCTCATCTCGGCGCCGGTCTTCTTCGCCAGGTCCGGCAGCTTGTCCCGGACCGCCTGGGAGATCGCGACGGCGTTCCCGTTGTCCACCATGGTGATCGAGAGGCCGAGGCTGGGCTTGCCGTTCGTGCGCGTGATCGACGTCGGCGGCGCGAACCCGGCCTGGACGTCGGCGACGTCGCCGAGCTTCACCGGACCGCGCGCCGGAGTGCCCGGGCGCGCCGCCGAAGCACCCGGCGTCAGGTACAGGTTGCGCAGCGTGTCCACAGTGGTCTGTCCGCCGCCGACCTGGACCGACAGCGTCTTGCCGTCCTCGGTCAGCGTCCCGGCCGGCACGGCGGCCCCCGCCGTCTGCAGCGTGGTGCCGACCGACGCCGGGTCGACCCCGGCGGCGGCGAGCTTCGCGTAGTCGAGGGTGATCGTGACGCGCGGTGTCTGCACACCGGTGACGGTGACCGTGCGGACGCCTTCGATCTTCCGCAGCTCCGGCGCGACCTGGTCGGTCAGCGCGGGCGCGAGGGTCTGCGGGTCCCCGGCGGTGCCCGCGGCGACCAGCACGACCGGCAGGTCGTCGGTGCTGCCCGCGGACACGGCGGGCTCGTTGTTCTGCGGCAGCCGGGGCCGGACCTGGTTCACCACCTGCTGGATCTGCGAGACGGCGGCGTCGATGTCGGTGCCGAACTCGAACTGCGCGACGACCCGCGACACGCCGTCCGACGACGTCGAAGTGATCTGCTCCAGGCCCTTCAGCCCCTGGAGGCCGCCTTCGAGGGGCTCGGAGACCTGCCGGTCGACCGCGTCCGGCGAAGCGCCGGGGTACGCGGTCACGATCTGGGCCTGCGGGAACTGCAGGGACGGGAAGAGCTGCTGTTTGAGCTGCGGCAGCGCGAAGGCGCCGAAGCCGACGACGACCAGCGCGAGCAGGCCGATCAGGCTCCGGTTGCGCAGGCTCAGTCTGGCCAGCACGGACATGACTTCGAAAACCCCCTCGGGAACGACGCGGCGACCGACGCCTGCGTCAGTGACGGGGGAAGCGTGCCACGTCCGACCTGAGGAGCGACTCAGTCTCCGGGTGGATTCCGGGTCGTCCCTCCGGTGGACCCGCGACCCTGAGCAGCACTGGGTGCCGGCTCGGGCGCGCTCGGTGACGACCGGTCCTCTTCGGACGGCTCGGGTGCTTCGCCGTCAGGCGAGGCGTCTTCGGCGCGCGGGCGCCGCAGCGGCGTGGTCGAGCGCTCCCACAGCTTGCGGCCCTCCTCCGAGCGCAGCCGTTCGGAGGCGCGTTCCATCTCCAGCCGCCGCCACCTGCGCCGCTGCCGCCGGGTCGCCTTGGCCGGCCACAGCTCCTGGATCGCGCTGTTGAAGTACGCGCCGCCCACCACGGCCAGCCCGATGAAGAACATCAGCAGCAGGAACGCGATCGGCGCGGCCAGCGCGCCGTAGGTGTAGCCGGTCTTGGTGATCCAGTTCAGGTAGACGCGCAGGCCGACCGAGGACAGCAGGAACACGACCATGGCGAGCACCGCGCCGGGCAGCCCGCGGTGCCACGGCAGCTTCCGCGGCAGCGCGAGCTTGTACAGCGTGGTCAGCGCGAGGGTGATCATCGCGCCGAGGGCCGGGAAGTACAGCGCGCTCACCCACGACGTCACGGTCGGACGCCAGGCGAGCGGGAAGAACTCCGGCAGCAGGTCGGGGCCGATCGCCAGCAGCGGCAGCCCGACCACCAGGATCACCAGGCCGCACAGGTAGAGCAGCAGCGCGAAGATCCGCTGCCAGACGTCGTTGCGGACGCCGTACTGGTCGTGCGCGACGGTGATCGCGTCCACGAACGACGACATCGCCGACGAACCCGCCCACAGCGAGATGAGGAAGCCGACCGAGACGATCTCGCCCTTGCCGACGGTGAGGATGCTGTTCACCGTCGGTTCGATGATGTCATGGACGGCGTTCTGGCTGAACACCGTCCGGCAGAACCCGATGATGCGGTCGTGGACCGCACCGACGACCCCTTGGCCGAACCACTCGCCGACGAAGCCCAGGCTGCCCAGCAGCCCGAGCAGCAGCGGCGGCAGCGACAGCGTCTGCCAGAAGGCCGCCTCGGCGGCCTCGGAGAAGATGTTGCCCTCCCAGGCCTTGGCGAACGTGCGCGTGACGAGCCGCCACGGCCCCTTGCGGGCCACCTTCGTCGCTGCGGACGGCTGCACCTCACCCATGACGTGTCCAGCATGGTCCATCCGTGCTGATTTGGCTCGTCACACCCCCTGCGGCCGGGCGTGTCGGGGGACATCACCCGTGCCGGTGCCCGGAACCGCCGGACCCGGCCGGTAGACTCGCTCCAGTGCCCTCACCGCAGTCGCCGACCGGCCCAACGCAGCAGAAGTCGGTACCACAGTGAGGGTTTTCGCACGTCAAAGCACTTGAGCGAGGGGGAGGACCGGCGATGACGGAGACGCAGCTCGGGGCGCCTCCCGCGGAGAAGGACTCGACCGCGCGCCCGCTGCGGGCGTGGCAGCGGCGGGCGCTCACGAAGTACCTGACGCGGAAGCCGAAGGACTTCCTCGCGGTGGCGACACCCGGTGCCGGCAAGACGGTGTTCGGCCTGCGGATCGCCGCGGAGCTGCTCAGCGACCGCACGATCGAAGCGGTCACCATCGTCACGCCGACCGAGCACCTCAAGCACCAGTGGGCGGCCTCGGCCGCGGCGGCCGGCATCGCCATCGACTCGAACTTCCGCAACACCACCGGCGTCACTTCGTCGGACTACAACGGTGTCGCGCTGACGTACGCGCAGGTCGCGGCGCACCCGACGCTGCACCGGGTGCGCACGGAGAACCGCAAGACGCTGGTCATCCTCGACGAGATCCACCACGGCGGCGACGCGAAGAGCTGGGGTGACGCGATCCGCGAGGCGTTCACCCCGGCCGTCCGGCGCCTGTCGCTGACCGGGACGCCGTTCCGGTCCGACGACTCGGCCATCCCGTTCGTCACCTACGAGCCGGACGCGGGCGGCTTCCAGCGCAGCAA
Organism: Amycolatopsis sp. lyj-23; assembly: GCF_046549135.1. NCBI lineage: Bacteria > Bacillati > Actinomycetota > Actinomycetes > Pseudonocardiales > Pseudonocardiaceae > Amycolatopsis > Amycolatopsis sp. lyj-23. The sequence continues at coordinate 445,444 of NZ_JAJPWN010000005.1, forward strand.
GGCCGACCACGCGTACGGCTACGCGGACGCGCTGGCCGACGGCGTGGTCCGGCCGGTCGTCTTCCTCGCGTACTCGGGCGAGGCGTCCTGGCGCACGAGCGCGGGCGAGGAGTTCACCGCCCGGCTCGGCGAGCCGCTCACGGCGGAGCAGAACGCCCGGGCGTGGCGCACGGCGCTGGACCCGGCGGGCGAGTGGATCCCCGCGGTGCTGCAGGCCGCCGACACGCGGTTGTCGCAGGTCCGCCAGAGCGTGCCGGACGCCGGCGGCCTGGTGATCGCGACCGACCAGGAGTCGGCGCGGGCGTACGCGAAGATCCTGGAGCGCATCTCCGGCGAGATGCCGACGCTGGTGCTCTCGGACGACCCGAAGGCGTCGGGCCGGATCAAGAAGTTCTCGGAGACGAACGAGCGCTGGATCGTCGCGGTCCGGATGGTCTCCGAAGGCGTCGACGTCCCGCGCCTGGCGGTCGGCGTGTACGCGACGAGCGCGTCGACCCCGCTGTTCTTCGCCCAGGCGATCGGCCGGTACGTGCGGGCGCGTAAGAAGGGCGAGACGGCGAGCGTGTTCCTGCCGTCGGTGCCGGTGCTGCTGGAGCTGGCCAGCGAGCTGGAGGCCCAGCGCGACCACGTCCTCGGCAAGCCGCACCGCGAGAAGGAGGGCTGGGAGGACGAGCTCCTGGCCCAGGCCAACCGCACCGAGGACGAGCCGGGCGAGGAAGAGAAGGCGTTCACGTCGCTGGGCGCCTCGGCCGAGCTCGACCAGGTGATCTACGACGGCAACTCGTTCGGCACGGCGGTGTTCTCGGGGTCCGACGAGGAGCAGGAGTACCTGGGGCTGCCCGGCCTGCTGGAGCCGGACCAGGTCCGCGCCCTGCTGCGCAAGCGGCAGGAAGAGCAGATCGCGGACGAGAAGCGCCGCAAGCCGGCCAAGGAGGAAGCGCCCCCGCCGACGGCCCGGCCGCAGTCGGTCAGCGAGCGGCTCAACGCGTTGCGCAAGGAGCTGAACGCGCTGGTGGGGATGTACCACCACCGGACGAAGAAGCCGCACGGCGCGATCCACAACGAGCTGCGGCGGGTCTGCGGCGGCCCGGTGACCGCGATGGCGACCGTCGAGCAGCTCGAGGAACGGATCGTCACGCTGCGGTCCTGGTGAGGCGGCGCCGCTTCCCGGGCGACGCCGCTTGTCGCCCGGGAGGCTGAAGTTCCCCGGTCACCGTCCGTTCCCGGAAGCGGTCGTCGTCGCACGGCCGAGCTTGTGACGCTCTGTATCACGCTGTCACCGGCGAACTGCCCGTCCGTCCCCCGCGTGGTGGCCTTGCGGGCACGACGGGCGCCGGATCCCGCAAGTCGGCGACCAATCACGGCTCGGGAGCGTGGCTTCGCCACGGGTTGCGCTCGGTGCACACCACCGGCGCAATATCACGCCTTGATGAAACCTGGATGTAACTTACCGTGAGTGCTGGCGATCACATCGTCAGCGGATCTACTCTTTCCGGGCGATGGGCAGCCCGTGTTGCCGAACCGTGTCCAATTGGTGTCATTTAATCGATCCAGCTATCTTCCCCGCAGCCGCTCAGCGGCATATGTTGTCGCCCACAACATATGCGCGACGGTGCGCCGGGCCTCCCCGGATCGCCGTCTCGCTTGGCCCGACGCACACGCTGACGGCCGCTCGTCACCAATGCTTGGATCCGGAAGGAACGAGGATGCGCAGCAGAACCCTTACCCTCCTCGCCGCCACGGTGAGCACCGGCCTGGTGCTGACCGCTTGCGGTGCCAACAGTTCGAACAGCGGGGGCACGGGGAGCAACTCCGCCTCCTCGTCCGCCCCGGCCGCCGCCGGTGGTGGCGCCGGCGGCAAGGTCGGCGTCATCCTGCCGGAGACCGCCAGCTCGGCCCGCTGGGAAGCCTTCGACAAGCCGATGCTGCAGGCCGCCCTCGCGGCGCAGGGCTTCGAGGCCGACGTCCAGAACGCCCAGGGCGACAGCCAGAAGTTCAGCAGCCTGGCCGACGGCTTCATCAGCTCCGGCGTCAAGGCCCTGATCATCGCCCCGTCCGACCCGGCCGTCGGTGCCGCCGTCGAGAACAAGGCGAAGGCCGCGGGCATCCCAGTCATCGACTACGACCGCCCGAGCCTCGGCGGGTCCGCCGAGTACTACGTCTCGTTCGACAACGAGAAGGTCGGCCAGCTGCAGGGCCAGGCCATGGCCGACGCGCTGAAGGACAAGGCCGGCGCGGGTGTCGTCCAGATCGAGGGCGCCCCGACCGACAACAACGCCACCCTGTTCACCAAGGGCCAGGACTCCGTCCTGGAGCCGCTGTTCTCGGCGGGCACGCTGAAGCGGATCCAGAAGCAGCCGATCAACGACTGGGACAACCAGCTCGGCGGCACGACGTTCGAGCAGATCTTCACCGCCAACGGCGGCAAGGTCGACGGCGTCGTCGCGGCGAACGACGGCCTGGCCGGTGCGGTCATCACGATCCTGAAGAAGAACGGCCTCAACGGCAAGATCCCGGTCACCGGCCAGGACGCCACCGCCGACGGCCTCAAGGCGGTCATGCGCGGCGACCAGTACATGACCGTGTTCAAGCCGATCAAGGAAGAGGCCGAGGCGACGGCGAAGCTGGCCGCCGCGCTGGCCAAGGGCGACAAGGCCGCGGCCGACGCGATCGCCACGGGCAAGCTGCACGACCCGAAGAACAACCGCGACATCAAGTCCGTGCTGCTGACCCCGACGACGATCCTGGCGAAGGACATCAAGACCGTCGTGACCCAGGGCTACGTGAAGGCGACCGAGATCTGCGGTGGCGACCTCGCCGCCAAGTGCACCTCGCTCGGTATCTCCTGAGCCCCCGCACCACCCCATGAACAGCCGGGCCGGGACGCGCACCCCGACGGCGCGTCCCGGCCCGGTCCCCACCCAGGAGAAAGCCCATCCATGAGTGAGCCCATTCTCGAGATCAAGGGCCTGAACAAGAGCTTCGGCCCGGTCCACGTCCTCCACGACGTGGACTTCGACGTGCGTGCGGGCGAAGTGACCGCGCTGGTCGGCGACAACGGTGCCGGCAAGTCGACGCTCGTCAAGTGCATCGCCGGCATCCACCCGTACGACTCGGGGGCCGTGCGGTTCAACGGCGAGGACGCCCACATCCGCGGCCCGAAGGACGCGGCCGAACTCGGCATCGAGGTCGTCTACCAGGACCTCGCGCTCGCCGACAACCTCGACATCGTGCAGAACATGTTCCTCGGCCGCGAGCGCGGCAGTTCGTGGAAGCTCGACGAAGCCAGCATGGAGAAGGCCGCCCGCGAGACGCTGGCCTCCCTGTCGGTCCGGACCGTCAAGTCGGTCCGCACGCCGGTCTCCTCGCTGTCCGGTGGCCAGCGGCAGACCGTCGCCATCGCGAAGTCGGTGCTGTGGAACAGCAAGGTCGTCGTGCTGGACGAACCGACCGCCGCGCTGGGTGTCGCCCAGACCCGGCAGGTGCTCGACCTGGTCCGCCGGCTCGCCGAGCAGGGCCTCGGGGTCGTGCTGATCAGCCACAACATGGCCGACGTGTTCGAGGTCGCCGACCGCATCGCGGTGCTCTACCTCGGCCGGCTCGTCGCCGAGGTGCACACGAAGGACGTCACCCACGGCCAGGTCGTGGAGCTGATCACCGCGGGTCGCTCCGGTGACCTCGGCCTGGCCCGGCCCGAAGCCGTGGTCCTGTGAGCGGGAAGAAAGAACCGGAAATGACTGAAACCCCTGCCAAGCACGAGGTCGGCACCCCCGCCGACGCGCTCGCGCAGACCCAGGCCCCCACCGGGGCGATCTCCGACTTCGGCATCGACACGACATCGATGTCACCCGGCGAAGCGGTCCGTGACTACTTCGCCCGCCTGCGGGCCGGTGAACTCGGCGCGCTGCCGTCGCTGTTCGGCCTGCTCGTGCTGGTCATCCTGTTCAGCGCGCTGTCGGACAACTTCTTCACGCTGGCCAACATCGCCAACGTGTTCCCGCAGGGTGCCGGCGTCATCATCATCGCGATGGGCATCGTCTTCGTGCTGCTGCTCGGCGAGATCGACCTCGCCGCCGGTGTGGCCTCCGGTGTCGCCGCGTCCGTGATGGCCCTGCACTACGTCAACGCGGGGAACCTGCTGGGCTCCCTGGGCACCGGCGTGTTCATCACGTTCATCGGGGTGCTGGCCGTGGCCCTGCTGCTGTCGGCCTACCAGCGGATCTGGGCCGGCGCCGCGCTTTCGCTGATCGGCTTGCTGATCGTCGCGATCGGCGTGCCCGCCAACGCCTGGCTCGAGATCCTGCTGGCCATCTGCGTCGGCACCGCCATCGGCTGCATCACCGGCTTCCTCGTGTCGAAGATCGGCATGCCGTCCTTCGTCGTGACGCTGGCGCTGTTCATCGTGTGGCAGGGCGTCCTGCTGCAGTTCATCGGTGAGGGCGGCACGATCGGCATCAGCAACTCCGACGTCCTGTACAAGATCGCCAACGGCAACCTGAACATCCTGGGCAGCTGGCTCTTCTTCCTCATCGCCGCCGGCGGGTTCGCCGTCATCACGCTGGTCAGCCACTTCAAGCGCCTGCAGCGCGGCCTGGTCGTCCAGCCGACGGCGCTGGTGATGCTCAAGGTCGGCGCGCTCGTCGTGCTGTCGGCGCTGGGCACCTGGCTGCTGACGATCAACCGCTCGCCGAACAAGGCGGTCGTCACGATCGAAGGCGTCCCGTACGTCATCCCGATCATGCTGGTCCTGCTGGTCGCCGGCACCTACGTGCTCAACCGGACCAAGTACGGCCGGTACGTCTACGCGGTCGGCGGCAACAAGGAAGCCGCCCGCCGTGCCGGTATCGACGTGCCGAAGATCCGGGCGAGCGTGTTCGTCATCGGCTCGGCGGTCGCGGCCATCGGCGGCATCGTCGCCGCGTCGAAGGTCGGTTCGGTCAGCCCGCAGTCCGGTGGCCTCAACACCCTGCTGTTCTCGGTGGGTGCCGCGGTCATCGGCGGCACGTCGCTGTTCGGCGGCAAGGGCCGCGTGTCCGACGCCGTGGTCGGCGGGCTCGTGATCGCCGTCGTCATCAACGGCCTCGGCCTGCTCAAGCAGCCGGCCGCGGTGGTCAACATCATCACCGGTCTGGTCCTGCTCCTCGCCGCCACGGTCGACGCGCTCTCCCGGCGCCGCGCGGCTGCGTCGGCGCGCTGAACCACCATGGAATGATAAAGCCCGTGACCAGCACGCCCGTTGCACGACCGGACGAGGTGCGCCGGCACAACCGCACTACCCTGCTCCGCCTGCTGCACGTCAGCGGGCCGAGCACCCGGGCGACCCTGGCCGCCGAGCTGGGGCTCAACCGGAGCACGATCAAGACCCTCGTCGACGGGCTCGCCGAAGCCGGCGTCGTCGAGGAGAAGGTGCCGAGGCCGGGACGAGGGGCGGGCCGCCCCTCGCTCCTGGTCCTGCCCCAGCCCCACGCGGCGGTCGTGCTCGCGGTCGACCTGCAGGTCGAGCACGTCGCGATCGCGCTGGTCGGGCTGGGCGGGCAGATCCTCGGCCGCAACAGCTGGAACCTGCGCGGCCGGATGAACCAGCCCGAAGAGGTCATCACCCACATCATCGAGTCGACGGCGATCCTGGCCGGCGACCTCGACGTGACCCCGGTGGCGGCCGGGGTGTCGGTGCCCGGCGTCGTCCGGCGCGCGGACGGGCACGTGCACGAGGCCCCGAACCTGCGCTGGACCGACGTGGCGCTGGGCGAGCGGCTCGGCGGCGTGCTGCAGATCCCGATGCTGATCGGCAACGACGCCGAGTTCGGCGCGGTCGCCGAGCACCTGCGCGGAGCGGCCCGCGGGGCGTCCGACGTGGTGTACATCTCGGCGGACGTCGGCGTCGGCGGCGGCGTGATCGCCGAGGGTTCGGCGCTGCGCGGCGGCTCGGGCTACGTCGGCGAGATCGGGCACATGGTGATCCGGCCGGACGGGCGGCCCTGCTACTGCGGCAGCAGCGGCTGCTGGGAGACCGAGGTCGGCGAGGCGGCGCTGTGCCGGGCGCTCGGGCTGCCGGAGGACACCCCGCGCGGGGCGATCCTGTTCGAGCTGCGCGAACTGGGCCGTGAGCCGGAGGAGTCGCTGACGCGGCTCGAGGAGTTCGCCGAATGGCTGACCCTGGGGCTGATCAACGTCGTCAACCTGCTCGGGCCGCAGCTGGTGGTCCTCGGCGACCTGCTGACGGTGCTGCCGGAGGCGGTGCTGCGGCACGTCGGGGCGGAGGTGCGCCGGCGCAGCCTGGTGAGCCGGGCGGTCGGCGGCACCCGGATCGTCAGCTCCGCGCTGGGGGCCGACGGGAAGCTGCTCGGCGCCGCGGAAGTGGCGTTCGAAGTCGTGCTGGATTCTGTCTGATTTCTTGTCCGGTTCCGTGTCCGGAATCACTGCTGTTCGCCGCCGAACCGTGATTTCGGTCACGCATTCTGCAAGATGCAGAAAGGCGGCCGGTGCCTGTGCGCACCGGCCGCCTTTCGCTCGTGTGTGGTTACCGCTGGATGTCGGCGGACAGTTCCTTGAGCTTGGCCTCGTGCTCGCGGGCGTGGTGCCCGCAGAAGAGCAGTTCGCCGCCTCCGGAGAGGACAGCGCGTACCTGAGCTGCTGCTCCGCACCGGTCACAGCGGTCGGCGGCGGTCAGTTCGGGGCGGGTGAGCGTCGGCGTTGTCATGGGGGTCTCCCTCCGTCCCGGCACCGGTTGCCCGGTGCCATCGATCCAGCTACGCCCACTTCGGGAGTGATGCCGCCGGCGGCGATCGCCTTCGGCTCCGCGGTGTTCGTGCTTCCACTCTTCCAGACGTTTCGCGGCTCGCAAGTGTTCCCGCGCCGGTGGGACCTGAGTCACGTCGATTTACCCCGGATGCCGTAGCGGCATCCGGCATTCCAGGAGACGATTACCCGGAGAGTTACGTTTTCCGTGGTCAGGCACCATGGAGCGGTGAGTACGGTGACTTCCCCACGACGGCTTTCCCCGGTCCCGGCCCCGCTCTTGTTCGTTCTCAGCGGAATTTCGATGTACGCCGGAGCGGCGGTGGCGGTCGACCTTTTCGGCCACGCATCCCCCGCGGGGGTGGCCTGGCTCCGCTGCCTGGGCGCGGCGGTGGTCCTGCTGGCCTGGCGCCGCCCGGGCCGCGCGGCGTGGCGGGGCAGGCGCCTGCTCCTGGCGGCGGTGTTCGGCGTGGTGACGGCGGGCATGAACGTGCTGTTCTACGAGGCGATCGCCCGGCTGCCCCTGGGCACGGCGGTGGCGGTGGAGTTCGCCGGCCCGGTGGTGGTGGCGGCCCTGGGTTCGCGCACGGTCCGCGACGTGCTGGCGCTGGTCCTGGTGGCGGCCGGGGTGGTGGCGATCGCGGACGTCCGCCTCGAGGGCAGCTTCTGGGGCGTGGTGTTCGCCTTGGGCGCAGCGGCGGCCTGGGCGGGCTACATCCTCCTGGGCAAGAAGGTGGCCACGGACGGCGACGGGATCGACAGCCTGGCGATCGGCTTCGCGGCGGGGACGGTGGTGCTGTCGCCGCTGGCGCTGGGCACCGGCCCGATGTGGTCTTCGCCTCGGTTGCTGCTGCTGGGGGCCGGGGTCGGGGTGCTGTCGACGGTGGTGCCGTACGCGCTGGACCAGGTGGTGCTGCGGCGGGTCGGGCAGGCGCGGTTCGCGACCCTGCTGGCGTTGCTGCCGGTGACCGCGGGGGTCATGGGGTTCGTGCTGCTGGGGCAGGTTCCGGGGGTGGTGGAGGCCGTGGGGACGCTGGCTGTCGTGGTCGGGGTGGCGTTGCGGAGGCGGGAGGATGCGGGGGTCGTGGAGCCGCCTGGGTGAGTTCCGTGGGCTCGGGCGCGCCAGCGGGGTGTTGGCCGCCCACGGACGTCCTGGGGCGCTTTCTGCCGCAGGACGGTGCGCTGGCGCCGCTTCAGCGGCTCGGCTCCGGAGCGGGCACGTGAGGCGCCCGTTCGGGTCTCTCGCTGCCTGCCCTCCACCAACGCCAGCACCGGATCGTGATGGCCCCCTCCGCCGCCGCCCGGGATACTTACCCCGGGCGGCACGAGAGCGGGTGGTCATGACCAAGGCGGCATCCGCCGTGGCGAGACTCGCGCGGGGCAAGGTCTGGACGAGGTTCTGAGGGGACCGATGACTTCGGGGATCGACGGCGGGCAGCTCGACCTGTCCGGGGTGCGGTGGCTGCCGGGCGGTGCCCGGCTGGCCGCGGTCGCCCAGGCGGAACTGCCCCAGAAGGACGGCCTGGCCGCGGCGTTCTGCGGGCTCGCCGCGCTGCGGGCCGCCGGGCTCGACGTGCCCGATCAGGATGCCGTCGCGGCGGCCGCGGGCACCGTCCGGGGCCCGGCCGTGCGGCCGGCGGGGGAGCCCGGCCGGCGTGGCTTCCGGCTGCCGCTGCCCGTCGTCGAGGATCCGGCCGCCGCCGGGACCCGGGTCTCCGGGCTGGCCGCGGCCGTCCAGGACCTGTCGCGGGGCGCGCTCGCCGCCGTGCCGGTGACCGGGGAATGGACCACCGGCGCGCTCTTCGACCTGCTCGTCGGGCTCTGGGACGTCCCGCGCGTCGCCGTGCTCGCCCGCGTCGACGGCGCGGAGCTCGGGGCCCACGACACGCCCGGACGGGCGCTGCTCGACTACCTCGACACCGGTGTCCCTCCACTGTGGACGTCACGCTGGCGGCCGCCCGGCGGGCACTTCGTGCTGGCGGCGGGCATCCGCATCGGCGCCGAAGGCACCCTGCTGTCCGTTGTGGACACCTACCCGTCGCTCGGTGACGACGGGCGTCACGACCAGCCGGTCGAATGGGTGACGGCGGCGCTCGCCGGGCTCGGTGTCCTCGTGGTCGTCGACGCGGATCAGGCCGCCGTCGTGCGTGCGGCGGCCCGGGGCGCCGGGCTCACTCCGTCCTTTTGGGACTGACCGGCGGCGCGAAGCGGGAATGGCGGCGGCCGTAGGCGAAGTAGACCACCAGGCCGATCAGCAGCCACGCGACGAACCGGAGCCACGTCAGCACGTTGAGGTTCAGCATCAGGTACAGGCACGCCAGCGCGGCCACCACCGGCACCACCGGGGAGAACGGCACCCGGAACGGCCGGTCGAGGTCGGGACGGCGGCGGCGCAGCACCGGGACCGCCACGGCGACGATGATCATCGCCGACAGCGCGCCGATGCTCACCATGTCGGCCAGCTCCGAAATCGGGATGAACGCGGCCAGCACGGCAATCAGCACCGCGCCGCCGATGGTCATCCGGTGCGGGGTGCCCCAGCGCGGGTGCGCGGTGCCGAGCGCCTTCGGCAGCAGGCCGTCGCGGCCCATGGCGAACCCGATGCGCCCGATCGTCACCAGCTCGACCATCATCACCGACGTCAGCCCGGTCACCGCGCCGAGCGAGATCAGCGCGCCCACCCAGTGCTGGCCGACCCGGTCGAACGCGTCGGCCAGCGGCGCGCCCGTGTCGATGTCGGTGAACGGGATCATGCCGGTCAGCACGATCGACACGCCGATGTAGAGCAGGGCGCACACGCCGAGCGCGCCGAGGATGCCGACGCGCAGGTCCTTGCGCGGGTTCAGCGTCTCCTCGCCGAGGTTGGCGAGCGCCTCGAAACCGGTGTAGGCGAAGAACACCACGGCCGCGGCGGTGATCATGCCGGCGATGCCGTAGACCGACTGCTGCAGGCCGAGCGCGGCCTGCACGAGGGGCTGCTCCAGCGCCGTGGTCCCGGCCGACGGCGGCTGCGCCGGCGGGATGAACGGCGTCAGGTTCGCGCTCTTGACGAAGAACACGCCGACCGCGAGCACCAGCACGCAGACCGCGACCTTGACGCACACCAGCAGGTTCGTCAGCCAGGCCGACTCCTTGATGCCCACCACGGCGACCACGGTCAGCACGGCGATGATCAGCACCGCGCCGACGTTGACCTTCGCGTCCTCGCCGAACCACTCCGGCGACAGCCCGAGCAGGTTCGCCAGGTACCCCGACCAGCCGCGCGACACCACGGCGGCGCCGAGCGCGAACTCCAGCAGCAGGTCCCAGCCGATGATCCAGGCGAACACCTCGCCGAGGGTGGCGAAGGCGTAGGTGTAGGCGCTGCCGGCCGTCGGGACGCTCGAAGCGAGTTCGGCGTAGCACAGTGCCGCGAGCCCGGCGACGACCGCGCCGAGCACGAACGACAGCGTCACGGCGGGCCCCGCGTGGGTCTTCGCCTCGACGCCGGCCAAGGTGAAGATGCCGGTGCCGATGATGATCCCGACGCCGAACCCGATCAGGTCGCGGCCGCGCAGCCGCCGTTTGAGCTCTCCGGAGTCCTGGCGTTCCAGGACCTCGTCCACGTTCAGCGTCCGCCGCTCACCCATGAGGAAAAAGTTAGAAGGTCGCGGGCCCTCGCGCAGATCGGCGGCGGAGTGACGTCGCCCGCGCAGATGGCGGGAACGCCCCGGCACCGGAATGCTGGGTCCCGTGCCCGAAGAGATCCCCGCCCGCAGCGCCCTGCACGAGCTCGCCGACCACCACGGCGTCGCCACCCGGTACGAGAACGCCGACCGGGAGTGGGTCGAGGTGGACGACGACGTCGTCGTCGCCGTCCTCGGCCAGTTCGGGGTGGACGCGACCGGTGCCGACGCGATCGCCGCCGCGCTGGCCGCCGCGCGGGAGGCGCCCGCCGCGCTGCCGCCGACGATCGTCGTGCGGGAGGGCACCGGCCGGGAGCTGGGTGTCGACGCCGAAGTCGTCCTCGAGGACGGCACGCGCCGCCGCGTCGGCACGCAACTGCCCGCGGACCTGCCGCTCGGGTGGCACCGGGTGGTCACCGCCGAGCAGGACGTCGTCCTGGCGGTCGTGCCGGCCAAGCTGCCGCGGGTCCGGCCGGCCTGGGGGTGGATGCTGCAGCTCTACGCCCTGCACTCGGCCGGCTCGTGGGGCATCGGCGACTACGCCGACCTCGCCACCTTCGCCGCCCGGTCGGCCGCGGAGCTGGACGCCGGGGTCCTGCTGGTGAACCCGGTCCAGGCGATCAGCCCCGCCCACCCCGTCGAACGCTCGCCGTACTCGCCCGCGAGCCGCCGGTTCGCCAACCCCGTCTACCTGCGCGTCACCGCCACCGAGACGTTCGAGCGGGCCGACGGGGCCACCCGGGCGGCCGTCGAGTCCCTCGCCCCGGACCGCGACGGCGAGCTGGTCGACTACGACGCCGTCTGGACCGCCAAGCGGGCCGCGCTCGAGCTGCTGTGGCCGCACCGCGTCGAAGAGGTGCCCGAAGACAGCGACCTGCGGGGTTTCGCCCTCTTCTGCGCGCTCGCCGAGCGCCACGGCGGCGACTGGCGGGACTGGCCGGAAGAGCTGCGCGACCCCGCCGGACCGGCCGCCGCGAAGGCGGGCGAAGAGCTGAAGGAACGCGTCGCGTTCCACGCGTGGCTCCAGCACCTCTGCCGGGTCCAGCTGGAAGCGGCGCGAACGGCCGCGCGCGAGGCCGGGATGACCGTCGGGATCGTGCACGACCTGCCGGTCGGCGTGCACCCCGGCGGCGCCGACACCTGGGCCGTGCGTGACGTCTTCGCCGCCGACGTCCGGGTCGGTGCGCCGCCGGACGCGTTCAATCAGCAGGGCCAGGACTGGAACCTGCCGCCGTGGCGGCCGGACAAGCTGGCCGAGGCCGGGTACGCGCCGCTGCGGGACGTCGTCCGGGGCGTCCTGCGGTTCGCCGACGGCATCCGCGTCGACCACATCGCCGGGCTGTGGCGGCTGTGGTGGATCCCACCGGGCGAACCCGCGCACCGCGGCACGTACGTCCACTACGACGCCGAAGCGATGGTCGGCGTGCTCGCGCTCGAAGCCCACCGCGCCGGCGCGGTGGTCGTGGGGGAGGACCTCGGGACGGTCGAGGAGGTCGTCACCGACACCATGCACGAACGGGGGATGCTCAGCTCGGCCGTGCTGTGGTTCGAGCGCGACTGGGACGCGCCCGGCCAGCCGTTCACCCGGCCGGACAGCTGGGACCCGGACGCGATGGCCAGCATCTCCACGCACGACCTGCCGACCGTCTCCGGCTGGCTCAAGAGCGAGCACGTCCGGGTCCGGGCCGAGCTCGGCCTGCTGGACCGCGGCGTCGAGGCGGAGGAAGAGTCGGCCGCGGCCGAACGCCGGGCGCTGTTCGAACTCCTTGCCCGCGAAGGGATCCCGGACGACGACCCGGTGGTCGCGCTGCACACCCTGCTCGCGAAGGCCGCTTCGCGGCTGGTGCTGACCTCGCCGGCCGACGTGGCGGGCCAGGTGCGGCAGCCGAATCTGCCCGGAACCGTCGACCAGTACCCTAACTGGCGGATTCGCCTGCCCGTCAGCGTCGACGGCTTCTTCACCGCGAAGGGGGTCCGCGCCGCGGTCGCACCGCTGGCGGCGGCCCGGCCGCTGCCCCGGTAACGGCCACCTCGCGGAGCACACCCCCGGTGGTACGCGTCCGCGGACGCCACCGGCACGACCCAAGCTCGAGGAGACACCCAGTGCGGCCCTGGCCCGGAACGCCCTACCCGCTCGGCGCCACCTACGACGGAGTCGGGACGAACTTCGCCCTGTTCTCCGAGGTGGCCGAGCGCGTCGAACTGTGCCTGTTCGACGCCGAGGGCAAGGAGACGCGCTACGCGCTCGAAGAGGTCGACGGCTTCGTCCACCACGGCTACCTGCTCAACATCGGCCCCGGGCAGCGCTACGGGTTCCGCGTGCACGGTCCGTACGACCCGAAGCGCGGCCTGCGCTGCAACCCGAACAAGCTGCTCATCGACCCGTACGCGAAGGCCGTCTCGCACGGCGTGAAGTGGGACGAGTCGCTGTTCGGCTACCAGTTCGGCAACCCGGACGAGCGCAACGACGACGACAGCGCCGGCCGCGTGCCGTATTCGCTGGTGGCCAACCCGTTCTTCGACTGGGGCAACGACCGCCAGCCGAAGCGGCCGTACAACGAGACGGTCATCTACGAGGCCCACGTCAAGGGCATGACCGTGCACCACCCGTTCGTGCCCGATTCGCTGCGCGGCACGTACGCCGGGCTCGCGCACCCCGCCGTCGTCGAGCACCTGCAGAAGCTCGGCGTGACCGCGGTGGAGCTGCTGCCGGTCCACCAGTTCGTCACCGACCACGGCCTCGCCGAAAGGGGCCTGACGAACTACTGGGGCTACAACACGATCGGGTACTTCGCGCCCCACGACGCCTACTCGGCGGTGCCCGGCGAGGGCGGCCAGGTCCAGGAGTTCAAGGGCATGGTCAAGGCCTTCCACGAAGCCGGGATCGAAGTGATCCTCGACGTGGTTTACAACCACACGGCCGAGGGCAACCACCTCGGGCCGACCCTGTCGATGCGCGGTATCGACAACGATGCCTACTACCGCCTGGTCGAGGGAGAGCCCGAGTACTACATGGACTACACCGGCACCGGGAACTCGCTCAACGTGCGCAATCCGCACACCCTGCAGCTGATCATGGACTCGCTGCGCTACTGGGTGACGGAGATGCACGTCGACGGCTTCCGGTTCGACCTCGCCTCGGCGCTGGCCCGCGAGTTCTACGACGTGGACCGGCTGTCGACGTTCTTCGACCTGGTCCAGCAGGACCCGATCGTGAGCCAGGTGAAGCTCATCGCCGAGCCGTGGGACGTCGGTCCCGGTGGCTACCAGGTCGGCAACTTCCCGCCGCTGTGGACGGAGTGGAACGGGCAGTTCCGCGACACCGTCCGCGACTTCTGGCGCGGCGAGCCCGCCACCCTCGGCGAGTTCGCGTCGCGGATCACCGGCTCGTCGGACCTCTACCAGGACGACGGCCGCCGCCCGTTCGCGTCGATCAACTTCGTCACCGCCCACGACGGCTTCACGCTGCGGGACCTGGTGTCCTACAACGAAAAGCACAACGAGGCCAACGGCGAGGACGGCCGCGACGGCGCCGACGACAACCGGTCGTGGAACTGCGGGGTCGAGGGCGAGACCGACGACCCCGAGGTGCTCGGGCTGCGGGTGCGGCAGCAGCGCAACATGCTGGCCACGCTGCTGCTGTCCCAGGGCGTGCCGATGATCCTGCACGGCGACGAGTTCGGCCGCACCCAGCAGGGCAACAACAACGTCTACTGCCAGGACTCGGAACTGTCCTGGGTGGACTGGGGACTGGCCAAGGAGAACACGGACCTGGTGCAGTTCACCGCCGGTCTGACCGCGCTCCGGCACCGGCACCCGGTGTTCCGCCGCCGCCGCTTCTTCCAGGGCGGTCCGGTCGGCAAGGGCGCGGAGCTCGGCGACATCGCCTGGTTCACCCCGGCCGGCGAAGAGATGACCGAGCAGAACTGGGACGACGGCTTCGGCAAGGCGGTCGTCGTCTTCCTCAACGGCCAGGCCATCCCCGACCTCGACCAGCGCGGGATGAACGTCGAGGACGACTCCTTCCTGCTCGCTTTCAACGCCCACTACGAAGACATCGACGCCACGCTCCCGGGCAACGGCTACGGGCAGAGCTGGACCGTCGTGGTCGACACCGCGGCCGGCGAGGTCGAACCCGCCGACGCGAAGCCGATCGACGGCGGCGGCCGGCTCACCCTGCCCGCCCGGTCCCTGATCGTGCTGCAACGGACGGAGACGGAACCCGCATGACGGTCCCCGAGTCGACCTACCGGGTGCAGCTGCGCCCGGAGTTCATCTTCGCCGACGCGGCCGGCATCGCCGGCTACCTGCGCGACCTCGGCATCGGCGCGCTGTACGCGTCGCCGGTGCTGGACGCGGCCCCGGGCTCGACCCACGGCTACGACGTCGTCGACCCCACCCGCGCGCGGCCCGCGCTCGGCGGCGAAGGGGCGCGCCAGGAGCTCGCCGCACTGCTGAAGGAGCTCGGGCTGGGCCTGGTGGTCGACATCGTGCCGAACCACATGTCGGTCGAAGTCCCGAAGGTGAACCGCTGGTGGTGGGACGTCCTGGAGCACGGCCGGAACTCCGAGTACGCGGAGTTCTTCGACGTCGACTGGGAACGCGGCCCGATCCTGCTGCCGGTCCTCGGCGACGACGACGCGGTGGCGGAGCTGTCGGTCGAGGGCGACGAGCTGGTCTACTACGACCACCGCTTCCCGATCGCGTCCGGCACGGGAACCGGGACGCCGCAAGAGGTCCACGAGCGCCAGCACTACCGCCTGGTCGGCTGGCGCCGCGGCAACGCCGAGCTGACCTACCGCCGCTTCTTCGACATCACGACGTTGGCCGCGGTCCGCGTCGAAGACCCGAAGGTGTTCGCCGAGACGCACGGCGAGGTGCTGCGCTGGGTCGCCGACGGCGACGTCACCGGCTTGCGCATCGACCACCCCGACGGCCTCGCCGACCCCGGCGGCTACTTCCGGCGCCTGCGCGAGAACGCCCCGGACGCGTGGATCGTGGCCGAGAAGATCCTGCACCCCGGCGAGCCGCTGCCGCAGAGCTGGCCGGTCGACGGCACCACCGGCTACGACGCCCTGCGCGAGATCGCCGGCGTCTTCATCGACCCGGCGGGCGAGCCGGGCTTCACCGCACTGGCCGACGAGCTGGGCGTCAAGACCGGCTACCACCGCGTCGAGGCCGAGGCCCGGCGCCTGGTCACCGACCGGATCCTGGTCGCCGAGGTCCGGCGGATCGCCGCGCAGCTGCGGGACGTCGATCCGGAGCAGGCCCGGCAGGCGGTGGCCGAGACGATGATCGCCTTCCCCGTCTACCGCTCGTACCTGCCCGAAGGCGCGGCGCACTGGACGGCCGCGATCGCCGGGGCGCGGGAAGCCCGGCCCGACCTCGCCGACGCGCTCGACGCCCTCGACGCGCAGGTCCGCGCGGAGCCCGATGGCGAGCTGGCCACCCGCATCCAGCAGACGTCCGGCATGGTCGTGGCGAAGGGCACCGAGGACACGACCTTCTACCGCTACACGCGCTTCGCCGCGCTCAACGAGGTCGGCGGCAACCCGGACCGCTTCGGCCTCGGCGTCGAGGAGTTCCACCGGCTGGCCGCCGAACGCGAGGCCGGCCACCCCGCGGCGATGACGACGCTGACCACGCACGACACCAAGCGCTCGGAGGACACCCGGGCGCGGATGGCCGTGCTGGCCGAGGTGCCCGGCGAGTTCGCCGAGGCCGTCCGGCGGTGGACCGCGCGCCGCGGCATCGACGAGCCGTCGCTGAACCTGCTGGCCTGGCAGACGCTCGTGTCGACCTGGCCGATCGAGCCGGCCCGGCTGCGGGACTACCTCGACAAGGCGGCCAAGGAGGCCAAGCTCCGGACCAGCTGGACCGACCACGACGAAGCCTTCGAGGCCGACGTCGCCGCGTGGCCCGAGGACGTCGTGAAGGACGGCGAGCTGGCCTCGGACGTCGAGGCGTTCGTCCGGCGCATCGAGGGCCCCGGTTACGCGAACTCGCTCGGCCAGAAGCTCGTCCAGCTCACCGCGCCCGGCGTCCCCGACGTCTACCAGGGCACCGAGCTGTGGGACTTCTCGCTGGTCGACCCGGACAACCGCCGTCCGGTCGACTACGCGGCCCGCCGCGAGCTGCTGGCCCGGATCACCGACGGCGAGCTGCCGGAGATCGACGCTTCGGGCGCGGCGAAGCTGCTGGTCGTGCACAAGGCGCTGCGGCTGCGGCGGGAACACCCGGCGCTGTTCCGCGGCTACCGGCCGCTGCGGGCCGAGGGCCCGGCCGCGGCCCACTGCCTGGCCTACACGCGCAGCCCCGGCCTCGCCGTCGCGGTGACCCGGCTCCCGGTCGGTCTCGAGGCCGGCGGCGGCTGGCGCGACACCGTCCTGCCGCTGCCCCCCGGTGTCTGGACCGACGTCCTGACCGGCCGCGAGGTCACCGGCGACCTGGCCGCCCTGTTCGACCGCTATCCCGTCGCGTTGCTGGTGCGAGGAGACGTATGAGGTTCAGCGTGTGGGCCCCGGCCGCCGGCCGGGTCCGGGTGAGCGTCGACGCCGGGGTGCACGAGATGACCGCCGGTGACGGCGGCTGGTGGCACGCCGACGCCGACGGCGTCAACTACGCCTTCCTGCTCGACGACGACGAGAAGCCGCTGCCCGACCCGCGGTCGCGGTGGCAGCCGCACGGCGTGCACGCGGAGTCACGCGTCTACGACCACGGCGAGTTCGCCTGGACCGACGACGCCTGGACCGGGCGGCAGCTGCCCGGCGCCGTCCTCTACGAGCTCCACATCGGCACGTTCACCGAGGGCGGCACCTTCGACGCGGCCGTCGACCAGCTCGACCACCTCGTCGACCTCGGCATCACGCACGTCGAGCTGCTGCCGGTCAACGCCTTCGACGGCACCGCGGGCTGGGGCTACGACGGCGTCCTCTGGGGCGCGGTCCACGAGCCCTACGGCGGCCCCGACGGGCTCAAGCGGTTCGTCGACGCGGCCCACGCGCGCGGCCTGGCCGTCGTGCTCGACGTCGTCTACAACCACCTCGGGCCGTCCGGGGCGTACCTCGACAAGTTCGGGCCGTACTTCGCCGGGCAGAACGAGTGGGGTCCGGGGCTCAACCTCGACGGCGCCGGCTCCGACGAGGTCCGCCGGTACGTCGTCGACAACGCGCTGAGCTGGTTCCGGGACTTCCACATCGACGCCCTGCGCCTGGACGCGGTGCACGCGCTGCTCGACCGGCGCGCGGTCCACCTGCTCGAACAGCTCGCCACCGAGGTCGACAGCCTGTCGGCGGCGCTGAACCGGCCGCTGACGCTGATCGCCGAGTCCGACCTCAACGACCCGCGGCTCGTCACGCCCCGCGAGCGCGGCGGCTTCGGCTTGCACGCGCAGTGGTCGGACGACCTGCACCACGCCCTGCACGTCAAGCTGACCGGCGAAACGAGCGGGTACTACACGGACTTCGCCGCCCCGGACGCGCTCGAACGGGTGCTGCGCGAGGTGTTCTTCCACGCGGGCACGTGGTCGTCGTTCCGGGAGCGGACCCACGGCCGCCCGGTCGACACGCGGACCGTGCCCGGCCACCGCTTCCTCGGCTACCTGCAGAACCACGACCAGATCGGCAACCGCGCGACCGGCGACCGGCTGTCGGCCACGGTCGCGCCGGGCCGGCTGGCCTGCGGCGCGGCGATCCTGTTCTGCTCGCCGTACACGCCGATGGTGTTCATGGGGGAGGAGTGGGCGGCGAGCACGCCGTGGCAGTTCTTCGCCTCCTTCCCGGACCCGGAGCTGGCCGAGGCCGTCCGCACGGGCCGCCGTCGCGAGTTCTCCCGGCACGGCTGGGGCGAATCGGACGTGCCGGACCCGATGGACCCGGCCACGGTCGACCGGTCGCGGCTGGACTGGACCGAGCCGGAGCGTCCCGGTCACCGGGACGTGCTGGCCCTGTACCGCGCGCTGATCCGGCTGCGCCGCGAGCGGCCGGAGCTGGCCGACCCGTGGGTCGCGGACCTGCGCGTCGACTCCGCGCCGGACGGGTCCTGGCTCGTGCTGCACCGCGGCGCGCTGCGGCTGGCCGTCAACTTCGGGCCCGGGCCGGTCACGCTGCCGCTGGGCGCGACCGCGACGAGCCTGCTGACCTGGGCCGAGGCCACCGTGGACGGTGGGGCGGCGCACCTGCCGCCGGACACGTTCGCGCTGGCCGCCACCACGTCGTGACGGCGGTTGCCCTCGGGTAACTCATCGGTAATGGCGCGCACGGAGCACCGGAGATCTGGGACGATTCAGGAATGGCCACACGACCCTCCGCCGACCACGTCCTCGCCGGCCGTCCCTTCCCGCTCGGGGCCCACCCCGAGGCGGGCGGGGTGCGGTTCGCGATCACGTCCGCCGTCGCGGACGCCGTCGAGCTGTGCCTGATCGACGCTGACGGTTCGGAACGCCGGATCGCGCTCACCGAGCGCACCTTCGGCGTCTGGCACGGCCTGGTGCCCGGCGTGACGCCCGGGCAGCGGTACGGCTACCGCATCCACGGCCCGTACGATCCGGCCCGCGGCCTGCGGTGCAACCCGCACAAGCTGCTGGTCGACCCGTACGCCCGGCAGATCACCGGCGGGCTCACCGACTTGACCGCGGCCCAGGGCTTCACCGGCGACCCCGAGCGCGGCCCGATGTCCACAGTGGACTCCCTGGGCAGCGTGCCGCTGTCGGTGGTCACCTCGCCGGGCGGCCCGGACACCGGGATCAAGCCGGAGGTGCCGTTCGAAGAGGCGGTCGTCTACGAGCTGCACGTCAAGGGCTTCACCCAGCAGCACCCGTTCATCCCGGAGGCGCTGCGCGGCACCTACCTCGGCCTGGCCCACCCGGTGGCGATCGAGTACCTCACCCGCCTCGGCGTCACGTCGGTCGAGCTGCTGCCGGTGCACGCGTTCCTCGACGAGCCCTCGCTGGTGCGGGCCGGGCGCCACAACTACTGGGGCTACTCGCCGCTGGGGTTCTTCGCCCCGCACGCCGCCTACGCCAGCGAACCCGGCCACGAGGTCGAGGAGTTCCGGCTGATGGTGGCCGCCCTGCACGCGGCCGGCATCGAGGTGATCCTCGACGTCGTGTTCAACCACACCTGCGAGGGCGGCCCGGACGGCCCGACGCTGAGCTTCCGCGGGCTGAACGCGCCGGTGTACTACCTACACACCGACCGCGGGCACATGGCCGACATCACCGGCTGCGGCAACACCCTGGAGGCGGGCTCGCCGACGGTGGTCCGGCTGGTCACCGACTCGCTGCGGTACTGGACGCAGGAGATGGGCGTCGACGGCTTCCGCTTCGACCTCGCCAGCACCCTCGGCCGGCCCCGCGGCGGCGCGTTCGACCCGGCGTCGACGCTGCTCACCGCGATCACGACCGACCCGGTGCTCTCGCGCTGCAAGCTGATCGCCGAGCCGTGGGACGCCACCGGCGAGGGCTACCGCGTCGGCGGCTTCGGCGCCCAGTGGGCCGAGTGGAACGGCCGCTACCGCGACACCGTGCGCGACTTCTGGCGCGGCACGACCGGCGTCCGCGACCTCGCCTACCGGCTGTCCGGCTCGTCGGACCTCTACGACCACAACCTGCGCCGGCCGTGGCAGTCGATCAACTTCGTCACCGCGCACGACGGCTTCACGCTGCGGGACCTGGTGTCCTACAACGAAAAGCACAACGAGGGCAACGGCGAGGACAACCGCGACGGCACCAACGACAACCGCTCGTGGAACCACGGCGCCGAGGGCGACACGGCCGACCCGGCCGTCCGCGCGCTGCGGGCCCGGCAGGCCCGCAACCTGTTCGCGACGCTGCTGCTGTCCACCGGCACCCCCATGCTGACGGCGGGTGACGAGTTCTGGCGGACCCAGGGTGGCAACAACAACGCCTACTGCCTCGACGACGAGACGTCGTGGTTCGACTGGACCCCGGACGACCCCGAGGCCGAGGCGATGCTGGCCTTCGCCCGGCGGGTCGTCCGGCTGCGCTCGAACAGCCCGGCGCTGCGGCAGCCGGAGTTCTTCGAAGGCCGGACCACGCCGACCGGCAAGCCGGACCTCGTCTGGTTCCGCCCGGATGGCGAGGAGTTCGGCGAGAGCGACTGGTTCGAGGACCGCCACACGCTCGGCATGTGGATCGACGGCTCGAACAGCCAGGCCCGCAACCGCGAGGGCGAGCTGGTGTCCGACCACTCGTGGCTGCTCTGGCTGCACGCCGGCGACGCCCCGGCCGAGGTCACCCTGCCCGGCCGCGAGTACGGCGAGACGTTCAAGCCGACCCTGGACACGAGCACGGCGGACGGCAGCCCGGCCAACCCGGGCGCCCTGGAGGCCAAGAGCCGCGTGACCCTCGGGTCCCGTTCGCTCCTCCTGCTCCGCGCCCCCCGCCTGGCCGTCGACCCCCACCCCGAGCCCTACTGACGCGTACCCGGAGGGTCGGTCCGCGTACCCGAAAGGTCGGCCCGCGTACCCCGAGGGTCGGACGGCGAGCCGACCGTCCGGGTACGCAAGCCGACCGCCTGGGTGCGCAAGCCGACCCTCGGGGTACGCAAGCCGACCGTCTGGGTACGGGGGCCGGGAGGGCGCGGTCGTAACCTGCCGGACACGGGCCGGAAATTCGTTGCGAGAACAGCGTTTCGGTTGATCTCGATTGGGTACAGGGATAGAGAACCCTGCCTCGTGGGCGCTTGATCGAGTCAGGCAGACTGTCGCCGTCTGCGTCCAACCGACACATCGAAGGGCGTTGCCCATGACCGGCCGGCTCGGCATCGACGACGTCTCCCCCAGCGTGAGCTGCGGCCGGTATCCGGCCAAAGCCGTTGTGGGGGAACACATCCCGGTCTTCGCGACCGTCTGGCGCGAGGGCCACGACGCCGTCGCGGCCACCGTCGCGTGGCGCGGCCCGGAGGACCGGCTGACGCGTCAGACGCGGATGGTGCCGCGCGGCCCCGACCACCCGGACGAATTCGCCGCGGTGATCGCCCCGGACACCACCGGCCTCTGGACGTTCCGGATCGACGCGTGGAGCGACCCGTGGGCGACGTGGGAGCACGCCGTCGAGGTGAAGGTCGCCGCCGGGCAGGGTCCCGAGGACCTCGCCAACGACATCGAGAACGGCGCCCGGCTGATCGAGCGCGTCTCCCGCCGTCCCGACCGGCGGGGCGAAAAAGCGCTCCTGACCGGCGCCGTGAAGGCCCTTCGTGACGAAGAGCGCAGCCTCGCCGAGCGCGTCGGGCCCGCGCTCTCGCCCGAGGTCCGCCAGGTCATGCACGAGTTCCCGGTGCGGGAGCTGATCACCAAGGGCAAGCCGTTCAAGGTCTGGGTCGACCGCCGCCGCGCCGCGTACGGCTCCTGGTACGAGCTGTTCCCCCGCTCCACCGGCGGCCTCGACGCCGAGGGCAAGCCGGTGCACGGCACCTTCACCACCGCCGCGCAAGCCCTCGATCGCGTCGCGAAGATGGGCTTCGACGTCGTTTACCTCCCGCCGATTCACCCGATCGGCCGAGTGAACCGCAAGGGCCCGAACAACACGCTCGACGCCAAGCCGGAGGACGTCGGCTCGCCGTGGGCGATCGGCGCCGACGAGGGCGGCCACGACGCCATCCACCCCGAACTGGGCACCTTCGACGACTTCGAGGCGTTCGTGGCCCGCGCGGAAGAGCTCGGCATGGAGGTCGCGCTCGACTTCGCGCTGCAGGCCGCGCCCGACCACCCGTGGGTCCTCAAGCACCCCGAGTTCTTCACCACGCGCCCGGACGGCTCGATCGCGTACGCGGAGAACCCGCCGAAGAAGTACCAGGACATCTACCCGATCAACTTCGACAACGACCCCAAGGCCGTCTACGAAGAGATGCTGCGGGTCATCACCGTGTGGATCGACCACGGGGTGAAGATCTTCCGGGTCGACAACCCGCACACCAAGCCGCCGGACTTCTGGGCCTGGCTCATCCAGTCGGTCAAGGACGCCCACCCGGACGTGCTGTTCCTGGCCGAGGCGTTCACCCGCCCGGCGCGCCTGTGGGGCCTGGCCCGGCTCGGCTTCACGCAGAGCTACACCTACTTCACCTGGCGCACGGGCAAGCAGGAACTGATCGACTTCGCCATCGACCTGCGGGAACACTGGAACGAGGGCCGGCCGAACCTGTTCGTCAACACCCCGGACATCCTCCACGAGTCGCTGCAGCGCGGCGGCCCGGGCATGTTCGCACTGCGGGCCGCGCTGGCGGCGACGATCTCGCCGACGTGGGGCGTCTACTCCGGCTACGAGCTGTTCGAGCACGTCCCGGTCCGCGAAGGCAGCGAGGAGTACCTCGACTCCGAGAAGTACCAGCTGCGCCCCCGCGACTTCGAGCGCGCGCTCGCCGAAGGGCGTTCGCTGGAGCCGTGGCTGGCGAAGCTGAACGCCGTCCGCCGCGCCCACCCGGCGCTGCAGCAGATGCGCACCCTGCACTTCCACCACGTCGACAACGACGCGCTGCTGGCTTACTCCAAACAGGACCCCGCCACCGGCGACACCGTGGTCACGGTCGTCACCCTCGACCCGTACGGGCCGCAGGAGGGCACGTTGTGGCTCGACACCGGCGCGCTCGGGTTCGAAGCGCACGAGCGGCTGATCGCCCACGACGAGGTCACCGGCGACACGTGGGAATGGGGTCCGGCGAACTACGTCCGGCTCGAGCCCTGGCGGTCGGTGGCGCACGTGGTTTCGGTCAGACGACGGCTGGCCGGCTGAAGCGGACGAGACGGGAAGGGTTGCGGAGCGAGGACTGAGGTGGCAACACATGGTGGATGAAAGCCTTCCCGAGGCGGTACCGGGGCTGGAGGGCGTGCCGCACACCGGCGAGGCGATGACCGCCGACGGCATGCTCGTGGAACCGCAGGCGGGGGACTTCCGGTCGGCGCAGCAGGCGCCGAGCAACCCGGAGTGGTTCAAGGGCGCGGTGTTCTACGAAGTGCTGGTGCGCGCGTTCGCCGACTCCAACGGCGACGGCACCGGCGACCTGCGCGGCCTGGCCGGCCGGCTCGACTACCTGGCCTGGCTGGGCATCGACTGCCTGTGGCTGCCGCCGTTCTACGCCTCGCCGCTGCGCGACGGCGGCTACGACATCAGCGACTTCCGCGCGGTGCTGCCGGAGTTCGGCAGCGTCGAGGACTTCGTGTTCCTGCTCAACGAGGCGCACCGGCGCGGTATCCGGGTGATCACCGACCTGGTGCTCAACCACACCTCGGACGCGCACCCGTGGTTCCAGCAGTCCCGCAGCGAGCCCGACGGCCCGTACGGCGACTACTACGTCTGGAGCGACGACGACTCCCGCTACGCCGACGCGCGGATCATCTTCGTCGACACCGAGACGTCGAACTGGACCTACGACCCGGTCCGCGGCCAGTTCTACTGGCACCGGTTCTTCTCCCACCAGCCCGACCTGAACTACGAGAACGTCGACGTCCAGAACGCGATGATCGACGTCCTGCGGTTCTGGCTCGACCTGGGCATCGACGGGTTCCGCCTGGACGCCGTGCCGTACCTGTTCGAGCAGGAGGGCACCAACTGCGAGAACCTGCCGTGCACGCACGAGTTCCTCAAGCGCTGCCGCAAGGTCGTCGACGACGAGTACCCGGGCCGGATCCTGCTGGCCGAGGCCAACCAGTGGCCTTCGGACGTCGTCGAGTACTTCGGCGACCCGGCGGTCGGCGGCGACGAGTGCCACATGGCGTTCCACTTCCCGCTGATGCCGCGGATCTTCATGGCCGTGCGCCGCGAGTCGCGGTTCCCGATCTCGGAGATCCTCACCCAGACCCCGGAGATCCCCAGCGGCACGCAGTGGGGCATCTTCCTGCGCAACCACGACGAGCTGACCCTCGAGATGGTCACCGACGAAGAGCGCGACTACATGTACGCGGAGTACGCCAAGGACCCGCGCATGAAGGCCAACATCGGCATCCGCCGGAGGCTGGCCCCGCTGCTGGACAACGACCGCAACCAGCAGGAGCTGTTCACCGCGATGCTGCTGTCCCTGCCCGGCTCGCCCGTTCTGTACTACGGTGACGAGATCGGCATGGGAGACAACATCTGGCTCGGCGACCGCGACGCGGTGCGCACCCCGATGCAGTGGACCCCGGACCGCAACGCCGGGTTCTCCTCGTGCGACCCGGGCCGCATCTACCTGCCGGTGATCATGGACCCGGTGTACGGCTACCAGGGCCTGAACGTGGAGGCGCAGTCCAACAACGCCTCCTCGCTGCTCAACTGGACCCGCCGGATGATCGAGGTGCGCAAGCAGCACCACGCGTTCGCCGAGGGCGAGTTCGTCGACCTCGGCGGGTCCAACCCGAGCGTGCTGGCCTACAAGCGTCAGTGGAAGCGCCCGGACGGCGGCGAAGACGTCGTGCTGTGCGTGAACAACCTCTCCCGGTTCCCGCAGCCGGTGGAGCTGGATCTGTCCGCGCACCGCGGGTGCACGCCGGTGGAGCTCACCGGCGGCGTGCGGTTCCCCAGCATCGGGGAGCTGTCGTACCTGCTGACGCTGCCGGGGCACGGCTTCTACTGGTTCCAGCTGACGAACCCGGGAGACGAAGGCGAAGCGAGGTGAGTCCCTTGTCCGACCCGCGTGAGCTGGTCGACGACCTGACCGAGGACCTGAAGCGCTGGCTGCCGGAGCAGCGCTGGTTCGCCGGCAAGGACCGGCCGGTGACCGGTGTCCGGCGGCTCGGCGTGACCGAGCTGGTCCCGGGCGATCCGCAGTTGCTGCACGTCGTGATCGAGGTCGCCCAGGACGACCGGCGCGAGCCCTACCAGCTGCTGGTGGGCCGGCGGACGCATCCGCCGGAGATCGCCTCGACCAGCTGGATCGGCGCGGTCGGCGACCTCAACGCCTACGAGGCGTCCGGCGACCTGGACGTCACCGGCGTGCTGCTGGACCTGATGGCCCGCGAGGAGACGGTCGGGGCGCTGGTCTTCGAGCACGAGCCCGGCGTGCAGCTGGAGACCGGGCTGCGGGCCCGGCCGATCACGTCCGAGCAGAGCAACACGTCCCTGGTCTACGGCGGGCAGTACATCCTCAAGCTCTTCCGGAAGCTGACGCCGGGCAAGAACAAGGACCTGCTGCTGCACCGCGCGCTGCAGGGGGTGGGCAGCAAGCACATCGCGCAGCCGCTGGGGTCGATCACCGGCGACCTGGACGGCGAGCCGACCACGGTCGGCATGCTCCAGCAGTTCGTCTCCGACGCGGTCGACGGCTGGGCGATGGCCACCACCAGCGTCCGCGACCTGATGGCCGCGCCGGAGCTGCACGCCGGCGAGGTCGGCGGCGACTTCGCCGGCGAGGCGGAGCGGCTCGGGCGGGCCGTGGCCGAGGTGCACGCGGACCTGGCCGAGGCGCTCGGCACCGAGCCGGTCGACGCCGACGAGCTGGAACGCTCGGCCAAGGCGATGCTCGACCGGCTCGACACGATCGCCGGGCGGGTGCCCGAGCTGGCCGCGCACGCGCCGGCGCTGCGGGCGGCGTTCGAGAAGCTGCGCACGCTGCCGCTGGACTCGGTGACCATGCAGTACATCCACGGCGACCTGCACCTGGGACAGGTGCTGCGGACCGTCGGCGGCTGGCTGCTGATCGACTTCGAGGGCGAGCCCGCGGCCCCGGTCGAGGAGCGCCACGCGCTCCGGTCGCCGTTGCGCGACGTCGCGGGCATGCTGAGGTCGTTCGACTACGCGGCCCAGCAGATGCTGGTCGGCCAGCCGGACGACCCGGCGCTGGCCGAACGCGCCCAGGAGTGGTCGGAGCGCAACCGGGCGGCGTTCTGCGAAGGGTACGCCACGATCGCGGCGGACCCGCGCGAGCAGGGCGAGCTGCTGCGCGCCTTCGAACTGGACAAGGCGGTGTACGAGGTGGGGTACGAGCACGCGAACCGGCCGGACTGGCTGGGCGTGCCGCTCGCCTCGATCGCCCGGATCACCAACGGAGGGACGACACCGTGAACGCGGTCCCCGAAGACCTCCCGGCCGCGGCCCCGCCGGCCGCGGACATCGACCGGCTGCTCGCCGGCTCCCACCACGACCCGCACTCGGTGCTGGGCGTGCACGCGGTGGGCAAGGGCTTCGCGGCCCGGGCGCTGCTGCCCGGCGCGAAGGCCGTCAGCCTGCTCGCGGGCGGGAAGAAGTACCCGATGGAACCGGTGATCGACGCGCTGTTCGCCGTCGCCGTGCCCGAGCACCCCGGCGACTACCGCCTGGAGGTCGAGTACGACGGGCACACCGCGACGTGCGACGACCCGTACCGCTGGCTGCCCACGGTGGGCGAGCTGGACCTGCACCTGATCGGTGAGGGCCGGCACGAGCGGCTGTGGGAGGCGCTCGGCGCGCACGCCCGGTCGTACGAGACCCCCGGTGGTGTCGTCGAAGGGACGTCGTTCGCGGTCTGGGCGCCGAACGCCCGCGGCATCCGCGTGATCGGCGACTTCAACGGCTGGGACGGCCGCGGTCACGCCATGCGCTCGCTCGGCGGGTCCGGCGTCTGGGAGCTGTTCGTGCCGGGTGTCGGCGCGGGCACCTGCTACAAGTTCCGGATCCTCGGCGCCGACGGCAACTGGCACGAGAAGGCCGACCCGATGGCGTTCGCCACCGAGCAGCCGCCCGCGACGGCGTCGGTCGTCACGAGCTCGGCGCACCTGTGGGAAGACGACGACTGGGTCGCCCAGCGCGAGGCGACCCAGTGGGCCGCGGCGCCGATGAGCATCTACGAGGTCCACCTCGCCTCGTGGCGTCCCGGTCTCGACTACCGCGAGCTGGCCGACCAGCTGGGCAACTACCTCGTCGAAACCGGTTTCACGCACGTGGAGCTGCTGCCGGTGTCGGAGCACCCGTTCGGCGGCTCGTGGGGCTACCAGGTGACGTCGTACTACGCACCGACGTCCCGCTTCGGCTCCCCGGACGACTTCCGCTACTTCGTCGACCGCCTGCACCAGCGGGGGATCGGCGTGCTGGTGGACTGGGTGCCGGCGCACTTCCCGCGCGATGCCTGGGCGCTGGCCCGCTTCGACGGCACGCCGCTGTACGAGCACGCGGACCCGCGCCGCGGCGAGCAGCCCGACTGGGGCACGCTCGTGTTCGACTTCGGCCGCAACGAGGTCCGCAACTTCCTGGTCGCCAACGCGCTGTTCTGGCTCGACGAGTTCCACCTCGACGGCTTGCGCGTCGACGCCGTCGCGTCGATGCTGTACCTGGACTACTCCCGCAAGGACGGCGAGTGGCTGCCGAACCAGTACGGCGGCCGGGAAAACCTCGACGCGGTGCGGTTCCTGCAGGAGCTGAACGCGACCGTCTACAAGCGACATCCGGGTGTCGTGATGGTGGCCGAGGAGTCGACGGCGTGGCCGGGCGTCACGCGCCCGACGCACCTCGGCGGCCTCGGGTTCGGCTTCAAGTGGAACATGGGCTGGATGCACGACACGCTCCGGTACCTCTCGCACGAGCCGATCCACCGCGCGTACCACCACAACGAGATGACGTTCTCGCTCGTGTACGCGTGGAGCGAGAACTTCGTGCTGCCGCTGTCGCACGACGAAGTGGTGCACGGCAAGGGATCCCTGTGGGGCCGGATGCCGGGCGACGCCTGGAACAAGGCGGCCGGGCTGCGGTCGCTGCTGGCGTTCATGTGGGCGCACCCGGGCAAGCAGCTGCTGTTCATGGGCGGCGAGTTCGGCCAGCCGGGGGAGTGGTCGGAGTCGAAGTCGCTCGACTGGCACCTGCTGGAGGAGCCGCTGCACCTCGGTGTCTGGGAGCTGCTGCGGTCGCTGAACACGGTTTACCGCTCGACGCCGGCGTTGTACAGCCAGGACACCTCGCCGGACGGCTTCCGCTGGATCGACGCGAACGACTCGAGCGGCAACGTGCTGAGCTTCCTCCGCATCGGCGCCGACGGCTCGCGGCTGGCGTGCGTCGCGAACTTCGCCGGGGTCCCGCACCACGACTACCGGGTCGGCCTGCCGTCGGCGGGCCGCTGGCGGGAGGTCGTCAACACCGACGCGGAAGCCTACGGCGGCTCCGGGGTCGGCAACCTGGGCGCGGTGGAAGCGACGGAAGACCCGTGGCACGGCCAGCCGGCCTCCGCAGTCCTCCAGCTCCCGCCCGCAGGCGTCCTCTGGCTGATCGAAGAAACCCCGGAGACCCCCGAACTCCTGTGATCGAAGCCGGAACTCGCGTGATTGCGACCGGGACTCGCGTGATTGAAGCCGGATCTCGCGAGTTACGGCTGCAATCACGCGAGATCCGCGTCTGATCACGCGAGTTCCGGCTGGAAATTGGCTCCGCCGGGCGGCCGCCGCGGGCTTACCATCGGGGGATGGGCGGCTCCGGTGGCGTCCTCGCGAACCTGATCCTGTTCATCGTGGTCTGCCTCGCGCCCACGGTGCTGTTCTGGTGTGCGCTGCGCGTCCCGAAGCTGGTCGGCCGGGTCCGGTCGAGGCGTGCGGGGCCGCAGCCCGAAGGACCGCCGATCGAACGCGTCGCCGCGGACCTGCGGCGGGTGCACCGGCTGCTGGCCGGCTACCCGTCCGGGACGCCGGCCGCGCGCCGGGTCGGTACCCGGCAGGCCTATGACGAGCTGCTCACCGTGGCCTGCCGCCAGGTCGGCGTCCCGCACCGGCTCGGCGAGCTGCCCGAGGGGATGGACCGCGAGATCGAACGGCTGCGCGTCGAGCAGTCGTTGCGGGAGCGCGGGCTGGCCGTGCCCTGAGCCGCAACGGAAAACCCCGCCACCGAGGAGATCTCGGTGGCGGGGTCCGCGAAAAAGAACCGTCAGTCCAGGTAGTCCCGCAGGACCTGCGACCGCGACGGGTGGCGCAGCTTGGACATCGTCTTCGACTCGATCTGCCGGATGCGCTCGCGGGTCACCCCGTACACCTGGCCGATCTCGTCGAGCGTGCGCGGCTGGCCGTCGGTCAGGCCGAAGCGCAGCCGGACCACGCCGGCCTCGCGCTCGGACAGCGTCTGCAGCACCGACTGGAGCTGGTCCTGCAGCAGCGTGAACGACACCGCGTCGACCGCGACGACCGCTTCGGAGTCCTCGATGAAGTCACCGAGCTGGCTGTCGCCCTCGTCGCCGATCGTCTGGTCCAGCGAGATCGGCTCACGCGCGTACTGCTGGATCTCCAGGACCTTCTCCGGCGAGATGTCCATTTCCTTCGCGAGCTCTTCCGGGGTCGGCTCGCGGCCGAGGTCCTGGAGCAGCTCGCGCTGGATGCGGCCCAGCTTGTTGATGACCTCGACCATGTGCACCGGGATGCGGATGGTGCGGGCCTGGTCGGCCATCGCGCGGGTGATCGCCTGGCGGATCCACCACGTGGCGTACGTCGAGAACTTGTAGCCCTTGGTGTAGTCGAACTTCTCCACCGCGCGGATCAGGCCGAGGTTGCCCTCCTGGATCAGGTCCAGGAACGCCATGCCGCGGCCGGTGTAGCGCTTGGCCAGCGAGACCACGAGCCGGAGGTTCGCCTCGAGCAGGTGGTTCTTGGCGCGCTCGCCGTCACGCACGATCCACTTGAGGTCGCGGCGCATCTGCGTGACGAGCTTTTCGCCTTCTTCCTCGGCGGTGCGCACGCGCTCGGCGGCGTAGAGCCCGGCCTCGATCCGCTTGGCCAGCTCCACCTCCTCCTCGGCGTTCAGCAGCGCGACCTTGCCGATCTGCTTGAGGTAGGCGCGCACGGAGTCGGCGGACGCGGTGAGCTCGGCGTCCTTGCGCGCCTGACGCAGCGCCTCGGACTCCTCCTCGTCCCAGACGAAGTCCGGGTTGTCGGAGCTCTTGGCCGCCTTGTCGGCCGCGGCGCCGCGGCGACGCTGCGCCGGGGTCTCCTCGTCCGACTCCTCGTCGTCATCGTCGTCGTCGGCCGAGTCGGTGTCCGGCTCGTCGCTGACCGTTTCGTCGACGACGTCGACCTCGACCTCTTCCAGGTCCGACAGGTCGGGCGAGTCCAGTTCGACGTCGTCTTCGAGGTCGGCGGGACCGTCCGGCTCGCCGTCTTCGGTCTTCGCGCCCTTGGTCACGGCCTTCTTGGCCGGCGCCTTCTTGGCCGGCGCCTTCTTGGCGGTGGTGGTCTTGCGGGCCGCCGGCTTCGCCGTCCCGGTGGCTGCCTCTTCGGCCGGCTCGCCGGCTGCGGTCGCTGTCTTCGTCCCGCCTCGGGTTGCGGTTCTTGCGGCTGCCACTTACGCCCTTTCGCAGCGGTCGATCACGACGAGCAACGGCCTGGGGCCACTGCTGCCTCACATTCGGGGATCAGCCTCGGCCTGCGGTTTTGCCCTCCGCAGCCGTGGGCCGTGTTCCATTGTAACGACGGTACGCGCATGCGGTGCGAAGCGATCACCCCCAGCGCCGAATCAGTGCTGGATGCCCTCCGCCGCGGCGGCCGCGGCGCCGACGATCCCGGCGTTGTTCTGCAGGCTCGCCACCAGCACCGGAGTGCGGATGTCCAGCAGCGGCACCCATTTTTCGGCCTTCTTGCTGACCCCGCCGCCGACGATGAACAGGTCGGGCCAGATGAGGTTCTCCAGCACGGTCAGATAACGGTGCACGCGCTTGGCCCATTCGGGGTAGGAGAGCCCCTCGTTGTCCTTCACCGAAGCGGCCGCGCGCTTCTCGGCGTCGTGGCCGTCGATCTCGAGGTGGCCGAATTCGGTGTTCGGGACGAGCTTGCCGTCCTGGAACACCGCGCTGCCGATGCCGGTGCCGAAGGTGAGCAGCGCGGTCACGCCCGTGCGCGCGACCGGGTCGCCGAAGCGGATCTCGGCCATGCCCGCCGCGTCGGCGTCGTTGAGCATCGCGATCTGGTCGACGCTGCGGCCGAGCCGCTTGGCGAACAGCGCGTCGGCGTCGGTGCCGATCCACTGCTTGTCGATGTTGGCCGCGGTGTGCGCGACGCCCTTCTTGACGACCGCCGGCAGCGTCACGCCGACCGGGCCGTCCCAGCCCGCCTGCGTCACGATCTCGTGGACGACGTCGGCCACCGCGGTGGGGGTCGACTTCTTCGGCGTGTCGATCCGGATCCGGTCGCCGATGAGCTGTCCGGCGTCCAAGTCCACCAAGGCGCCCTTGATCCCGCTGCCGCCGATGTCGATGCCGAAACCTCGGCGGGTCGCCTCCACCACGGACGTGGTCCCTTCTCGCACGATTCAGAAGCCTGCCTCGGAGACTTTAACCGGATGTGGTGACATGTCGGACGTGGGAGTTGACGAGTCGTTGCTGAAAAGCGTCGCGGTGCAGGTCGCGACGGAAGCCGCCGCGGTGGTCCGCGAGGCCTGGGAGGGCATGGCGGACGGCCGTGCGGTGGCCGTGGGCACCAAGTCCGGCGCCACCGACGTGGTGACCGCGGTGGACCACGAGTCCGAGCGCCTGGTGCGGGACCGGCTGGCCGCGCTGCGGCCGGGCGAGCCGGTGCTGGGCGAGGAGGGCGGCGGCGCGGCGGGCGACGGCGTGACGTGGGTGGTCGACCCGATCGACGGGACGGTCAACTTCCTCTACGGCCTGCCGTGGTTCGCGGTGTCGGTGGCGGCCCAGGTCGGCGGGGTGTCGCTGGCGGGCGCGGTGGTCGAGCCGGCGAGCGGCCGCGTGTGGTCGGCGGCCCGCGGCCATGGCGCATTCCTGGACGGACGGCGGCTGGCGGTGTCGGCGCCCGCGAGCCTCGAGGTGACGCTGGTCGGGACCGGTTTCGCGTATTCGCCCGAGCGGCGGGTGCGGCAGTCGCGGTTCGCGGCCTCCCTGCTCGGGCAGGTCCGGGACATCCGCCGCAACGGGGCGGCGTCGCTGGACCTGTGCGCGGTGGCGGCGGGCTGGCTGGACGCGTACGTGGAGCACGGTCTCAACCGCTGGGACTGGGCGGCGGGGGCGCTGATCGCGGCCGAGGCGGGCGCGGAGGTGTCGCTGCCGGGATCGTCACCGGAACTGGGCGCGGACGCGACGTACGCGGCGGCCCCGTCGATCGCCCAGCCCCTGAAGAAGGTCCTGGCGGACTGCGGCGCAGCAGAGGTCTGAGCAACATCCGGCCGCCCCGAACGGTCGGCCCCCGTACCCAGAGAGTCGGCCCACGTCCCCAGAGGGTCGGCTGACGTACCCAGACGGTCGGCTCGCGGACCCAGAGGGTCGGTTCCCGTGACCGCGGTCCGGCTCGCGAACCGACCCTCCCGGTACGCAAGCCGACGCTCCAGGTACGCAAGCCGACCCGTCGGGTACGCAGCCCGATCGTCCAGGTACGCGAGCCGACTTCCGGTACGCAGCCCGACCGTCCGGGTACGCAGGTCGACGCTCCAGGTACGCGGGCCGACCGTGCCGGTACGCGGAGCGGCCGCTGAGCGAGGGCGTGAGTTGTGGATAACTTCGGCGGCCGGGCCTGCGGGCGCCCGAAATTGTCGGTGCCCTCCGGTAGCGTGGAACACGGGGGGCGCCCCCGCGGGCGGGGATGTCCGGCGCGCCGTCGGGCGAAGCGGGCGCGTCAGCAGGCGACGTCGCGGGCCGAGGCCAGCAGCGTCTGGTCCACCACCGGGGCCTTCGCGCCCGCGGACTGCTCGTTGCCGCCGCCGCCCTGGTGGGCCTTCGACCAGTCGGCGAGCTGGGTGATGATCTGCCGCGCCTCGGCGCGGGGCCGGAGGTCGCCGAAGAGCGTGCCCGTCACCACGTCGACGCTCGCGTCCTTGCGGTTGTCCTGGACCAGCTCCGCGCACGGCACCACCAGGCTGAGCGTCCGGGCCGCGGTGACGCCGTTCTCGCCGAAGCGGATCTGGCCGCGGCACTTGGCTTCGCGGTTCTCGTACGCCGGGTCGTTGGCCGGGTCCGCGGCGCCGGTGAAGCCGAGTTCGCGCAACGCCGTCGTGGTGATGCCGCCCTGGCCGCGGCTGCCCGAGGCGTTGAGGACGCGGTAGGCGACCTTGTCCGGCGGGATCGGCGAGCGGTCGTCGAGCGCGTTGTGGGGGAGGCTGCTGAACGTGACGCCCGGCGGCGGGCTCGCGGGCGGGTCGCACTTGACGGCCTCGTCGATGTCGCCCTTGCCGATCGCGGCGTGCACCCAGACGACGATCGCGCCGACCGCGAGCACCCCGATGACGATCAGTGCCGGCAGCGGCTTGTGCTTGCGGTACGGCCGCGCCGCACGGTCCCCGATGCCGTTGCCCGACGCCACCTGCCCGTCCCTTCCCGAACACCGAAACCGGCCGTGCGCACCAAGCACCGCCAAGGCGGTCAGCCTAGGCGCTGCGACCGGCGCACGTCGTCCCGGGTCACCCCCGTGGGTTCCCGCGTCGTTACCCGCGGAACCGGGCCCCGCCGGGGCCGATCCCGTGGCGCTGATCGCACCACGCCGGGACGGGCCGGGGCAAGCGGACACGGGCCGCGCGTGAAGTTCTCCACCCGCGCGCAACCCGAACGGACGACAACGCGTCTTACCTGCGGGTTCCCCCTGTCGGGTGACGATTGACCGGCAATGTCTGACTCGTTGCAGAACCCGGACAGGGGTGAGCTACCCTTCCCGGGCTCCGGCCGCAGGAAGAGGCCCGAAAAGAAGAGACCTCGGTCACTTCGGCCGTCGGGCACAAACAGAGGCCCTGGAACGTTGACCAGCGGCACGGCGGACTCACGGGCGCATCCGGGAGTCCGGGAAATCGACTACACAAGCTGATCGCAGGGGTGAGGGACAACATGGCTACCGACTACGACGCTCCGCGCCGCAGCGAAGCCGACGAGCTGGCCGAAGACTCGTTGGAGGAGCTCAAGGCCCGGCGGAACGAGAACCAGTCCGGCGTCGTCGACGTCGACGAGGACGCGACCGCCGAGAACTTCGAGCTGCCGGGTGCCGACCTCTCCGGGCTTTCCGGTGAGGACATGACCGTGAAGGTGGTGCCGAAGCAGGCGGACGAGTTCACCTGCTCCGTGTGCTTCCTGGTGCACCACCGCAGCCGGCTGGCCGAGGACAACGGCGGACGCCTGATCTGCCGCGACTGCGCCTGATCGGACGCGGAGGGGTTCTCGGACACAGGGGAACGAACAGACGCGACGGAGAGCCTGCGAGGGACCGGGGAAGGGCTCGAAGCGCGCTGGGGACAAGGGGCTGGCCGGCAGGCCGGCCCCCTTCCATGTCCGGGGTCAGGCGCCCTTGAGCAGCTCGGCCACGCGCTCGGGGTGCCGGGTGCTGAACAGCCAGTACGGCGTCGGGTCGTTCGCGTCGGTCAGGTGCACCTTGACGACCGGGCCGACCCAG
This sequence comes from Amycolatopsis sp. lyj-23, assembly GCF_046549135.1. NCBI lineage: Bacteria > Bacillati > Actinomycetota > Actinomycetes > Pseudonocardiales > Pseudonocardiaceae > Amycolatopsis > Amycolatopsis sp. lyj-23. The sequence continues at coordinate 480,096 of NZ_JAJPWN010000005.1, forward strand.
CCGCGGTGCAGCACGTAGGCCGCCGGGTCGCCGTCGCGGCCGAGGGCCTTGCGCTTGGCGTCCTTGTCGAAGATCTCCACTTCGCCGGCGTAGCGCAGCGGCAGGTGCGCGTCACCGGCCCACAGTTCCGGTTCGGCACCGCCGGTGATCCGGACCTTCGACCGGCCCAGCGACAGCAGCAGCGCCACGACGACCGGCAGCGCGATCACGTACGGCAGCCACGCCCGGATCCCCGGGTACCCGAGGTCGATCTCCGCCGCGAGCAGGACCGCCCCCAGCACCGGCAGCGGCCAGCCCCACCACGGGACGTACAGCCGTTCGGAGTGCCGGACCGCGGCGTTCGCGGCCGTCTTCGCTGATTCACCCACGGGTAGAGAGTAATCTCGCCGCCCGTGTCCAGCGTTCAGGTACTCCTCTCCCGGCTCGACCCGGATGTCCCGCTGCCCGCCTACGCCCGACCGGGCGACGCGGGCGCCGATCTCGTCACCACCTCGGATATCGTCCTCGGACCCGGGGAACGCGGCGTCGTCGGCACCGGCGTCGCGATCGCGCTCCCGCCCGGCTACGCCGGGTTCGTCCACCCGCGGTCCGGGCTGGCCGCCCGGGCCGGTCTTTCGGTGGTGAACACCCCGGGCACGATCGACTCGGGCTACCGCGGCGAGATCAAGGTCTGCCTGATCAACCACGACCCGGTGCACCCGCTGGAGCTGACGCGCGGCGACCGCATCGCCCAGCTGGTCGTCCAGCGGGTCGAACACGCGGAGTTCGTGGAGGTCGGCACGCTCGACGCGACCGAGCGGGGCCACGGAGGCTACGGCTCGACCGGCGGACACGCCACACTGGGAGCACCGGCGCTCGCCGCGAGCGCCGCCACGGGGGAAGGAACGGAGAAGTAGTGGGGATTTTCGGACGCAAGCGGCGGACCGAGGGCGGGTCCGCCGGACGGCACGCCGCGCCCGAGGCCGACGACACTTTCGAGGACGCGGCGTACGAGGACGAGGACGGCTCGGAGCTGTCGGACGTCTCCGACGGCCCGTACGACGTTGCGGACTTCTCCGACGACGGCATCCCGCGGATCGACCTGGGCTCGGTGAAGGTGCCGGTGCCCGACGGTTCCCAGGTCCAGGTCGAGATGGACCCGGAGGCCGGCGGCGTGCGCGCCGTGCACGTCGTCACCGAGCAGGGCCAGATCACGGTCAGCGCGTACGCCGCGCCGCGGTCGGGCGGCCTGTGGCGGGAGGTCAGCTCCGAGCTGGCCGACCAGCTGCGGGGCGACGGCGCCAAGGTCACCATCGGCCGCGGCGTCTGGGGCCTGGAGATCTCGGCCATCATCGGCGACGTCGCGCTGCGCTTCGTCGGCGTCGACCGGCCCCGCTGGATGCTGCGCGGCGTCATCGCCGGCCCCCAGTCGGAGGCCGCCGCGGCCGTCGAGGTGCTGCGCGAGATCGTCCGGCGGACGATCGTCGACCGCGGCGACGCCCCGATGCCGGTCCGGACCCCGCTGACCATCACGCTGCCCGAGGCGGTCGCCGAACACATCGCGGCCCAGCAGCAGCAAGGCTGACACTCACCGCCGAAGGCCGTCACCGGACCACCGGTGGCGGCCTTCAGCGCGTCCCGCGGGCGTTCAGGAACGCGAGGAGGGTCGCCCGGCCGAGTGATTCGCGGTCCGCACCCAGCGCCGTCAGCGTCGTCTCGCCGAGGACGCCGCGGGGGAGCGCGCCCGCCCACTCCGATGCGACTTTCGTCGGGTGCACGGGGTCGTCGGTGCACGTGCCGACCCCGGCCGGGACGGCCAGCCCCGCGAGCTCGCCGAGGGTCGGCGCGGGCCGGCCGGCCGCGACGCGCAGGCCGGCCGCCAGCCCGTCGCCGTGGCGCCGCCACGCCCGGTCCAGTTCCGCCCGCAGCCAGGCCGGGCTGCCCTCGGTCTGCGCCAGTGCGGCGTCGACCCCGGAACCGGCCACCAGATCCGCCGTCAGCGACGCGGCCCGCGACGCGGGTGCCGGGCCCGGGACGCCGTTCCAGGCCGGGAGAGCGGCCAGCAGGCCCCCGCAACGGCCCGGGTTGCGCACCGCCCACTCCGCGGCGAGGTGGGCGCCGAACGAAATGCCGCCTACGAGCAGTTCGCCGTGTTCGTCCGCCAGCGCGTCGAGCGTGGCCAGGTAGCCGTCGGCGAGCGCGGCGCCGGCGGGCGGCGGTGGCGCGATGAGCGGGACACCGAGGGCGCGCAGCGGACCGGCGAAGACGGCCCGGACGAACACCTCGTCCGAGCCCGTACCGGGCAGCAGCACCGCGGCGGGAACTTCGATAGCGGACGTCACGTTGCGATCTTTGCGCAAAGGCGTTTCCCTGGCGGAGACCGCAGTACGCTTGAACCGTTCGGGCCGCAAGCAGTTTTGCCACCGGGCCCCGGAGCACAGGAGCACTCATGTCCGCCAAAGACGGCGGCTACTTCAGCCGGCTGGTACGCAAGCTGACCAGCGACGTCGAGGATCTCGACGCCGACGAGATGTCGATGAGGTCGGGCGCCGAGGGGGCGCAGCGGGCCTGCGACTGCCGCTCGGGCGAAGAGGTCACCGTGATGGGCCGGCTGCGCAGCGTCGAACTCTGCCCGACCAACGAGGCCGCCACGCTGGAGGCGGAGTTGTTCGACGGAACACAGGGAGTGACGCTAATCTGGCTCGGCCGCCGCCGGATCCCGGGCATCGAGCCTGGCCGGACGATCAAGGTGCGCGGCCGGATGGCCGAGCGTGACGGCCAGAAGGTGCTGTACAACCCCTATTACGAGCTCCAGAGCCCAGTGAGTTGATCACCCATCGTGACTGAACCCGCCCCGAGCGAGAAGAAGACCGACGCGGAAGAACCGCAGCCGACCCTGCTCGAGCAGATGGGCGGCGTGTCCGGCCTCATCTACTCGTCGGTGCCGGTGATCGTCTTCGTACTGGCGAACTCCTTCTTCGGCCTGACCGCGGCCATCTGGACGTCGATCGGCAGCGCCGTGGCCATCGCGGTGCTGCGCCTGGTCCGCAAGGAGCCGCTGCAGCCGGCGATCTCCGGTTTCTTCGGCGTCGCGATCGCGGCGTTCATCGCCTACCGCACGGGGTCGGCGAAGGGCTTCTTCCTGTTCGGGATCTACGCGAGCCTGATCTACTGCGGCATCTTCGTGCTGTCGGTGGTGGTGCGCTGGCCGATCGCGGGCCTGATCTGGAACATGCTCAACGGCACGGGCCAGGCCTGGCGGAAGGACAAGCCGAGCCGCTACGGCTACGACATCGCGACCCTGGCGATGGCGGCGATCTTCGCGGCGCGGTTCGTGGTCCAGCGGTGGCTGTACCAGGAGGACTACACGGGCTGGCTGGCGTTCGCGAAGATCGCGATGGGGTACCCGCTGTACGCGCTGGGCCTGCTGGTGGTCGTGTGGGCGGTGCGGCGGTCGGACAAGCGCCTGAAGGCGCTGGCGGAGGAGGAGCCGGCCCCGGAGACCGACGCGGAGGTCGAGGCCCGGCTGCGCGAGAAGTACGCGGCCCCGGAAGCCTGACAACCCGCGCGCGTGGGGGCGCCCCCCGTTCTCGACTCTACCGGCAGACACCGACAGTTTCGGCGCGCCGGCGGGTGGGGAGGTGTGATGCCTCCACAATCACGCGAGATGCCCCTCTGGTCACGTGTGATGCCTCCGTGGACACGCGAGATGCGCACCTGATCACGCGAGTTCCGGCCCTGATCACGCGAGTTCCGGCCTCGATCACGCGAGTCTCGGCCCTGATCACGCCGGTTCCGGCTCTGATCACGCGAGTCCCGGCTCTGATCACGCCAGTTCCGGCCTCGATCACGCGAGTTCCGGCCTCGATCACGCCAGTTCCGGCCCTGATCACGCGAGTTCCGCCTCGAATCACGTGAGTGCCGGGTCCGATTCCGCGAGTCCCGCTCCGAGCCGCGCGAGTCCCAGTTCGATCACGCCAGTTCCGCACCCAGCCGTGCGAGTGCCGGGTCTGATCATGCGAGTTCCGTCCCGAGCCGTGCGAGTCCCGGGTCCGATCACGCGGGAAGCCCTCGAGTCCCGCGCCTGGTCGCGTTCCTCCCGAGCGCGCGACTCACAAGCCCTGGACACCCCACGTGCACGGCAGAACCGCCCCGAAGCCACAACCCACGCGCGGGGGCGCCCCCCGTCTCCCACGCTACCGGCAGCCACCGACAGTTTTGATCGCCGTCCGCCCACTTGTCCACAGCCCACGACAAGAGCCCACGACAAGAGCCCACGACAAAGGCCCCCGGGCACAACAAGCCGGGGGCCTTCGCCGCAACCCAAGCACCCGAAGCGCTCAGTAACCCAAAGCCGTCCGGATCTCCGGCTCCACATCCGCCGTCGCCACGAACAGCAGCTCGTCGCCCGGCTCCAGCGGGTCCTCCGGCTGCGGCACGATCACCCGGTCCCCGCGCAGGATCGTCACCAAAGCCGCGTCCCTCGGCAGCGTCAGCTCGCTCACCGGCTTCCCGGCCAGCGGTGTCTCCGCCGGCAGCGTCAGCTCGACCAGGTTCGCGTTGCTCTGCCGGAACGTCATCAGCCGCACCAGGTCGCCGACGCTCACCGCCTCCTCGACCATCGCCGCCAGCATGCGGGGGGTCGAGACCGCCACGTCGACGCCCCACGCGTCGGTGAACAGCCACTCGTTGGCCGGGTTGTTCACCCGGGCCACCACGCGGCGGACCGCGAACTCCGTCTTCGCCAGCAGCGAGACCACCAGGTTCGCCTTGTCGTCGCCCGTCGCGGCGATGACCACGTCGCACTGCTCGATCCCGGACTCCTCCAGGATCGACACCTCGCACGCGTCGCCGAGCACCCAGTCGGCCTGCTCGACCGCGTGCGGCTCGAACTGGTCCGCCTCGCGCTCGATCAGCATCACCTGGTGCCTGCCGTCGATCAGCTCGGCGGCGATGGAACGGCCGACCGCCCCCGCGCCCGCAATCGCGACCCTCATGCCTCGTCCTCCGGTTCGCGGTGGGCCACACTGGTGACGTCGGTGACGGTGCCGGAGCGCGCGGCCACCCACACGACGTCGTCGGCCTGCAGCACCGTCTTCGTGTCGGGCAGCACGCCGGTGCCGAAGCGCATGATGAACGCCACCCGCGCGCCCGTCGCCTGCTGCAGGGACTGCACGGAGTGCCCGACCCAGCCCTCGTGCAGGGGCAGCTGCAGCAGCGCGACGTTGCCCGACGGGTCACGCCACGCCGACGCCACGCCGTCCGGCAGCAGGGTGCGCAGGAACCGGTCGGTCGTCCACGGCACGGTCGCCACCGTCGGGATGCCCAGCCGCTCGTACACGGCCGCGCGCTTGTGGTCGTAGATCCGCGCGACGACGTGCTCGACGCCGAAGTTCTCGCGCGCGACCCGCGCCGAGATGATGTTCGAGTTGTCGCCGCTGGACACCGCCGCGAACGCGCCCGCCCGCTCGATGCCGGCGTCGATCAGCACCCGGCGGTCGAAGCCGACGCCGACGACCTGCTGGCCGTGGAAGTCGCTGCCGAGCCGGCGGAACGCCTGCTGGTTCTTGTCGATGACGGCCACCTCGTGGCCGAGCCGCTCCAGCGCAGCGGCCAGGGACGCGCCGACCCGGCCGCATCCCATGATCACCACGTGCACGCCCTGCCTCCTCCTCGGCGGTTACCCGTCCGTCTTACCCCCGACATACCAGCGCCGAACCTACCGTGCGCGCAGGCGGCTACGCTTTCGTGGTGTCGAAGTTCCCGACCGTGCTGAAACGCCTGGTCCTCGGACGTCCGTTCCGCAGTGACAGGCTCGCTCACACGCTCCTGCCGAAGCGCATCGCGCTGCCCATCTTCGCGTCCGACGCGCTCTCCAGCGTGGCGTACGCGCCGGAAGAGATCTTCCTGACGCTGAGCGTCGCCGGGCTGTCCGCGTACGCGATCGCGCCGTGGATCGGCATCATGGTCGCCCTGGTCATGCTGGTCGTCGTCGCCTCCTACCGGCAGAACGTGCACGCCTACCCGAGCGGCGGCGGCGACTACGAGGTCGCCAACACGAACCTGGGCGGCAAGTTCGGCCTGACCGTGGCCAGCGCCCTGCTCGTGGACTACGTCCTCACGGTCGCGGTGTCCACTTCGTCCGGTGTGGCCAACATCGGCTCGGCCGTCCCGTGGGTCGCGCAGCACAAGGTGCTCGCGTCGATCGTCATCGTGGTCGTGCTGACGTCGCTGAACCTGCGCGGCATCCGCGAGTCGGGGAAGGCCTTCGCGATCCCGACATACGGGTTCATCCTGGGCATCCTCGTCATGGTCGCCTGGGGCCTGGTCCAGGCCGCCACCGGCACCGAGATGAAGGCCGAGAGCGCCGGGTTCACGCTGACCGCCGAAGGCACCTTCGCGGGCGTCGGGTACGCGTTCCTCATCCTGCGGGCGTTCTCCTCCGGCGCGGCGGCGCTGACCGGGGTCGAGGCGATCAGCAACGGCGTGCCGGCGTTCCAGAAGCCGAAGTCGAAGAACGCGGCCACCACGCTGCTGATGATGGGGCTGCTCGCGGTCACCATGCTGGTCGGCATCATCACCCTGGCCACCATCACCGACGTCAAGTTCGCCGAAGACCCGGCGCGGCAGCTCCAGGGGGCGCCCGCCGGCTACGAGCAGAAGACGATCGTCGCGCAGATCGCGCACGCGGTGTTCGCCGACTTCCCGCCGGCGTTCTACTACATCTCCTTCTCCACCGGCATCATCCTGCTGCTGGCCGCGAACACCGCGTTCAACGGCTTCCCGGTGCTGGGCTCGATCCTGGCGCAGGACCGCTACCTGCCCCGGCAGCTGCACACCCGCGGCGACCGGCTGGCGTTCTCGAACGGCATTCTGTTCCTGTCGGCGTTCGCGCTGGTCCTGATCATCGCCTTCGACGCCGAGGTCACCCGGCTCATCCAGCTCTACATCGTGGGCGTGTTCGTCTCGTTCACGGTGAGCCAGGCGGGCATGATCCGGCACTGGAACCGGTTGCTGGCCAGGGAAACCGACCCGGGCGCGCGGCGCCGGATGCGGCGCTCGCAGACGGTCAACGCCATCGGCCTGACCATGACCGCGACCGTCCTGGTGATCGTGCTCATCACCAAGTTCCTGCTCGGCGCGTGGATCGCGATCGCGGCCATGATCGCCATCTTCGTGCTCATGACGGCGATCCGGCGGCACTACGACCGCGTCGCCGACGAGCTGAAGGACCTCGGCGACACCCCGACCGTGCTGCCCTCGCGCAACCACGCGATCGTGCTGGTGTCCAAACTGCACCGGCCGACGCTGCGCGCGCTGGCCTACGCGAAGGCGATGCGCCCGGACGTCCTCGAGGCCGTGACGGTCAACGTGGACGATGCGGACACGCGGAAGCTCACCGCCGAGTGGGACGCGCACAACTTCAAGGTGCCGCTGAAGGTCGTCGAGTCGCCGTACCGGGAAATCACGAAGCCGGTCCTCGACTACGTGAAGCGCGTGCGCGGTGACAACCCGCGCAACGTGGTCACCGTCTTCATCCCGGAGTACGTGGTCGGGCACTGGTGGGAGCAGGTGCTGCACAACCAGAGCGCGCTGCGGCTCAAGGGCAGGCTGCTGTTCCAGTCCGGGGTGATCGTGGCGAGCGTGCCGTGGCAGCTCGAGTCGTCGGCGAAGGCGGCCGCGCGCGTCCGCAACGAGCGGCCGGCGGCCGGTGACGTCCGCCGCGGGTTCTCACCCAACGGCAAGCCCGTCGTCGCGCCGAAGCCCAAGGAGCCGGCCGAATGACGAGCTGGCTGGGCCGCGTCCTCGAGGTCGAGGTCGGCGCGGTCGCGCACGGCGGCCACTGCGTCGCCCGCGCGGAGGGCCGGGTCGTGTTCGTCCGGCACGCGCTGCCGGGCGAACGCGTCCGCGTCGAGATCACCGAGGACAACGGCGGCTCGTTCTGCCGCGGGGACGCGATCGAGGTGCTTTCGGCGTCGGAGTTCCGCGTTGAGCCGCCGTGCCCGCTGGCCGTGCCGGGCGGCTGCGGCGGCTGCGACTGGCAGCACGCTTCGCCGGACTACCAGCGCTCGCTCAAGGCGTCGGTCGTGGCGGAACAGCTGCACCGGCTGGCCGGGATCGAGCGTGACGTCGTCGTGGAGGCCCTCGACGGCGGGCCGCTGGACTGGCGCAGCCGCGTCCGGCTGGTCGCCGGGCGCGACGGACGTGCGGGGCTGCGCGCGCACCACAGCCACCGGGTGGTGGCGCTGGACGACTGCCCGATCGCCGTCCCCGGTGAGCTCGACGACGTCCTGGCGCGGCGCTGGCGGCCGGGCAGCGAGCTGGAGGTCACGACCGACGGCGACGGCGACGTGCACGTGCGGGAGCTGTCGACGGTCCGCGGCAAGGTCCGGGCGCGGCAGCTGTCCGGCGGCGTCGCGGTCCAGCACGCGGCGGGCCGCGACTGGCGGCTGGACGCGCACGGTTTCTGGCAGGTCCACCCGGCGGCGGCGTCGACGTTCGCCGCGGTCGTGGGGGAGTGGGCGGAGGCGCCGTCCGGCGGCACGGCCTGGGACCTCTACGCGGGGGTCGGGCTGTTCGCGTCGGTGCTCGCGGGGCAGGTGGGATCGTCGGGCCGGGTGCTGGCGGTCGAGTCGGGCCGGCGCGCGGTCGCCGACGGTGAGCGCAACCTCGCGGACCTGCCGCAGGTGACGTGGCAGGCCGGGCGCGTGGAGCACGTGCTGGCGTCGGCGGCCAAGCCGGTCGACGTCGTGGTGCTGGACCCGCCCCGCAAGGGCGCGGGCAAGGCGGTCGTGGAGTCGATCGTCGAGGGCGCGCCCGACCGGATCGTGTATGTGGCCTGCGACCCGGCAGCCCTCGCGCGCGACGTGGCGACCTTCGCCTCGCACGGCTATTCGCTGACGGACCTGAGGGCGTTCGACGCGTTCCCGATGACCCACCACGTGGAGTGCGTGGCGCTGCTGTCGTGAGTTTTTGTCGGTGGTGGTCGGCACCCTGTGCCCATGACTGCTCTCGACGACTTCGACCTGGCGGCTTCGACGGTGACCCGCCTGGTGGCGGCGGTCCGCGCGGACCAGTGGACGCTCCCGACGGCGTGCACGGAGTGGGACGTGCGCGCGGTGGTGAACCACCTGGCGCACGGAAACGCGAAAGTGGCGTTCTGGGCGGGCACGGGCCCACCGGCCCCGGACGGCGACTACCTGGGCGCCGCACCGGTCGAGGCGTTCACCGCATCGGTGGCGGCGGCCCGCGCGGTGCTGGCGGCGCCGGGTTTGTTCACGCGGCAGGTGACGACGCCGCTCGGCGAGGTGCCGGGGGTGTTCCTGGTACACATGCGGGTGAACGAGTACCTGGCCCACGGCTGGGACATCGCGGACGCCACGGGACAGCCGACGGACCTGGCGCCGGAGCTGGCGGAGCAGGCACTGGAGCAGTGGCGCGCGCGGTTCGGGTCGGCGCCTCGGCAGCCGGGCGGCCCGTTCGGGCCGGAGGTCCCGCCACCGGGAGAAGCGACGGCGGCCGACGAGCTGGCGGCGTTCCTCGGCCGGAAGGCGGTGAACGGCTAGTGGGCGGTAGGCGAATCGGCGTTTGCGCCGGGCGAGATCACCCGCCTGGCCGTGCCGGGTGGTCGCTGAGGCGTGCTGCGGGGCTGCCGATCAGCCTGCCCGGCGGACCGCGAACGCTGCCGCCATCGGCTCGGTCAGCCCGAGAACCAGCGCTGCGGCGCCGGCCGGAGGTTCTGGTAGATGTGCTTGACCTCGGTGTACTCCGCCAGGCCGGTCGGGCCCAGCTCGCGGCCGAACCCGGACTGCTTGTAGCCGCCCCACTCGGCCTGGGGCAGGTACGGGTGGAAGTCGTTGATCCACACCGTTCCGTGGCGCAGCCGTCCCGCCACGCGCTGGGCGCGGCCCGCGTCCTGGGTGAACACCGCGCCGGCCAGGCCGTAGTGCGTGTCGTTGGCGATGCGGACCGCATCGTCCTCGTCGGTGAACGTCTCGACCGTCAGCACCGGGCCGAACGACTCCTCGACCACCGCCGACGAACCCTGCTTCACCCGGTCGAGGATGGTCGGCAGATAGTAGCAGCCGCCGGCCAGCGCCGGGGCGTCAGGGCGGCGGCCGCCCGTGCGCAGGACCGCGCCCTCGGCCAGCGCAGCCGCCACGTACGCCTCGACCTTCGCCCGGTGCGCCGCCGAGATCAGCGGTCCCGTCTCCGCCTGCTCGTCGAACGGGCCGCCCAGGCGGATCCGCTCGGCCCGGCGCACCAGCTCGTCGACGAACTCGTCGTGCCACTCCCGCTGCACGATCAGCCGCGCGCCCGCCGAGCAGACCTGGCCGGAGTGCAGGAACACCGCCGTCAGCGCGTAGTCGACCGCGGTCTCGAAGTCGGCGTCGGCGAACACCACGTTCGGGTTCTTCCCGCCCAGCTCCAGCGCCACCTTCTTGACCGTGGCGGCCGCCGCGGCGGCGATGGTCTTCCCGGTCGCCAGCCCGCCGGTGAACGACACGAGGTCGACGTCCGGATGCGAAGCCAGTGGCGCGCCCGCCTCGGCGCCCGCGCCGAGCACCAGGTTGCCCACCCCCGGCGGCAGGCCCGCCTCGGTGAGCAGCTTGAGGAACAGGATCGCCGTGTGCGGGGTCAGCTCGCTGGGTTTGAGCACGAACGTGTTGCCCGCGGCCAGCGCCGGTGCGATCTTCCACACGGTCTGCAGCAGCGGGTAGTTCCACGGCGTGATCAGCCCGCAGACGCCGACCGGCTCGTGCACGATCCGGCTGATCGCGTCCGGGTTGCCGGTGTCGACCACGCGCCCGGCGTCCTGCGCCGCGAGCTTGCCGAAGTAGCGCAGGCAGGCGGCGATGTCGGCCATGTCGTAGCGGCTCTCGACCAGGCGCTTGCCGGTGTCGAGCGACTCGGCGCGGGCGAACGCCTCCGCGTCGCGGTCGAGCAGGTCCGCGGTGCGCAACAGCAGGTCACCGCGCCGGTGCGCGGGGGTGCCGGGCCACGGGCCGGTGTCGAACGCCCGGCGCGCCGCCGCGATGGCGGCCTCGGTGTCCTCGGCGGTGCCCTCGGCGACGGTCGCGACCAGGGAGCCGTCGGCCGGGCACCGGATCTCCCGCCGGCCGCCGCCGATCGCGTCCACCCATTCGCCGCCGATGAAGAAGTCCGCCATGCGAGCCATTCTCGTGGCCACGCCGCGTGACCGCCACAGCGCCGCGGGGAGACGAGGTTCACCCCGCCTGATGACCGGCGGTCGCGCTCCGCCTGTGACGCCGGACGCGGCCTGCGGTCCCGCCCTGGCGGGTCTCCGTAGACTGGCCGGAACCGAGCGAGTGAGGTGGAGACGAGTGACGATGCTGGAGTCCGTGAGCGGGCCGGCGGACCTGAAGCGCATGAGTGTCGAGGACCTCGGCGAACTGGCCGCCGAGATCCGGGACTTCCTCGTCGACAAGGTCCGGCGGGCGGGCGGTCACCTGGGGCCGAACCTCGGCGTCGTCGAGCTGACCCTGGCGCTGCACCGCGTGTTCGACTCGCCCCGCGACGCGATCGTGTGGGACGTCGGTCACCAGGCGTACGTGCACAAGCTGGTCACCGGCCGCGCGGCCGGGTTCGACCTGCTGCGCCAGACCGGTGGCGTCACCGGCTACCCGTCGCGCGCGGAGAGCGAGCACGACTGGGTGGAGAGCAGCCACGCGTCGTCCGGTCTGTCCTATGTGGATGGACTGGCGAAGGCGTTCGAGCTGGCCGGCGGCGGCCGGCACGCGATCGCCGTTGTCGGCGACGGCGCGCTCACCGGCGGCATGTGCTGGGAGGCGCTCAACAACATCGCCGCGCACAAGGACCGCCCGGTCGTCATCGTGATCAACGACAACGGCCGCTCGTACTCGCCGACGATCGGCGGCCTGGCCGACCACCTCGCGGCGCTGCGCCTGCAGCCCGGCTACGAGCGGCTCCTCGACGGCGGCCGCGAGATCCTCCGGCTCACCCCGGTCGTCGGCAAGCCGATCTACGCCGCGCTGCACGCCGCGAAGGCCGGCCTGAAGGACGCGCTGAGCCCGCAGGCGATGTTCTCCGACCTGGGCCTGAAGTACCTCGGCCCGGTCGACGGCCACGACCAGGTGGCGCTGGAGAAGGCCCTGCAGAGCGCGAAGGCGTTCGGCGGCGCCGTGATCGTGCACGTGGTCACCGAGAAGGGCCACGGCTACGCGCCCGCGGTCAACAACGAGCACGACCAGATGCACCAGACCGACCCGATCGACCCGGAGACCGGCCTGCCGCCGGTGAAGGGCCCGAGCTGGACGGGCGTGTTCGGCGACGAACTGGCGCGCATCGGCGCCGAGCGCGCGGACGTCGTCGCGATCACCGCGGCGATGCTGCGCTCGACCGGGCTGGACAAGTTCGCCGAGGCGTTCCCGGACCGGTGGTACGACGTCGGGATCGCCGAGCAGCACGCGGTCACCTCGGCCGCGGGCCTGGCGATGGGCGGGCTGCACCCGGTCGTGGCGATCTACTCGACGTTCCTGAACCGAGCGTTCGACCAGGTGCTGATGGACGTGGCCCTGCACCGGCTGCCGGTGACGCTGGTGCTCGACCGGGCCGGGATCACCGGGCCGGATGGGCCGAGCCACCACGGCATGTGGGACCTCTCGCTGCTCGGCATGGTGCCGGGGATGCGGGTGGCGGCGCCGCGTGACCCGGCCACGTTGCGCGAGGAGCTGCGCGAGGCGGTCGCGGTGTCGGACGGCCCGACGGCGCTGCGGTTCTCGAAGGGCAAGGTCGGGACGGACGTCACCGCGGTCGAGCGGGTCGGGACGGTCGATGTGCTGCGCCGCCCGGCCGAGGGTGCCGACGTGCTGCTGGTGACGGTGGGCGCGTTCGCAACGCTCGGGTTGGCGGCCGCGGACCGGCTGGCGGACCAGGGCATCGGGGTGACGGTGGTGGACCCGCGGTGGGTGCTGCCGGTGCCGGCTGAGCTCGTGGCGCTGGCTTCGCAGCACAAGCTGGTGGTGACCGTCGAGGACAGTGGCCGGCACGGGGGGTTCGGATCGGCGCTGGCGGCGTTGTTCCGGGACGCCGAATGCGACGTGCCGTTGCGGGATCTCGCGGTGCCGCAGTCGTTCCACGACCACGGGAGCCGGGACGAGGTGCTCGGGCGCATCGGGTTGACGGCGCAGGACGTGGCGCGCCGGGTGACCGAGTGGGCCTCGGGGCGGCTGGGCTCGGACGAGCCGGCGAAGAAGAACGCCGACCGCAGCTGAGCGACGCTTCGAGCGGGCCCCGGGATGTTTCCGGGGCCCGCTTTGCGTTGTGGACAGCCAAGCCTCGCGAGGAGCTCGGAGCCGAAAACTGTCGGTGGTCGCCGGTAGAGTGGAAGACGGGGGGCGCCCCCGCGGGCCGGGGCGAGCTGCGAGCGCTGGCGTGCTCAGGCGAACTTCGTCATCACGTGCTTCACCCGCGTGTACTCGGCGAACGCGTACCCCGAGAGGTCCTTCCCGTGGCCCGAGTGGCCGAAGCCGCCGTGGGGCATCTCCGCCACCAGGGGGCCGTGCGTGTTCACCCACACGCAGCCGAAATCCAAGCCGGCCGACACCCGGGCCGCAATGGCCAGGTCGCGCGTCCACACCGACGACGCCAGTCCGTACGGGACGCCGTTGGCCAAGGCGACCCCTTCGGCTTCGTCTGCGAAGGACTGGACCGTGATGACCGGGCCGAAGATCTCCTCTTGGACGATCTCGTCGTCCTGACGCACTCCCGAGATCACCGTCGGGGAGAAATAGAAACCCCGCGCACCGAACCGGGTCCCGCCCGTCTCGACGCGCGCGTGCGACGGCAACCGCGAGATCAGGCCCTCCACGCGGGAGAACTGCGCCGCGCTGTTCAGCGGCCCGTAGTCGACGCCTGGCTTCTGCTCCGAAGCCACCTTCGCCAGCGAAGCGACGAAGTCGTCGTGAAGCGTGGAGTGGACCAGGACCCGGCTGCCCGCCGTGCAGTCCTGGCCCGCGTTGTAGTACGCCGCGGCCACGATGCCCTCCGCCGTCGAGGCGAGGTCGACGTCCGGGAAGACCAGCAGGGGTGCGTTGCCGCCCAGTTCCAGGTGGGTGCGCTTGAGGTCCGCCGCCGCCACCGTGGCCACGTCGATGCCCGCGCGCGTCGACCCCGTGATCGAAACCAGGGCCGTCACCGGGTGGCGGACCAGGGCCCGGCCCGTGTCGCGGTCGCCGGTCAGCACCGTGAACGCTCCCTCAGGCAGGAACTCCGCGGCGACGCGAGCCAGCAACACGGCCGTCGACGGTGTCGTCTCGGCCGGCTTGAGCACCACCGTGTTGCCCGCCGCCAGCGCCGGGGCGATCTTCCAGACCGCCATCATCAGCGGGTAGTTCCACGGCGCGATCTGCGCGCAGACGCCGACCGGCTCGCGGCGGATCACCGACGTGTGGCCGGGGGTGTACTCGCCGGCCGCGGTGCCTTCGAGGTGCCGCGCCGCCCCGGCGAAGAACCGCAGCGCGCTCACGCACTCCGGGATCTCCTCCTCGAGGACGACGGACCGGATCTTGCCGGTCTCCCGCACCTCCAGGTCGGCGAACTCCGGCGCCCGCGCCTCCAGTGCGTCGGCGATCTTCAGCAGGGCCAGCTGCCGCTGCGCCGGCGTGCTGCGCCGCCACCCCACAAACGCTTGCGCGGCCGCCGCCATCGCCGCGTCCACTTCGGACGGCGAGGCGATCGGGCTCGTGCCGAACACCTCGCCGGTCGAGGGGTCGGTCAGGTCGAGCGTGCGGGTCATGCCTGCTCCAGGTGGGTCGGCGCGAACAGCTTCAGCAACGCGGGCAGAACGACGACGGACGGTCCGGGGGTGTGCAGCGCTTCGGCGAGGTCCGCACCCACAGTGTCCAAAGAGGACATCCGGGCGGGTACCCCGAAGGAGGACGCCAGTGCGACGAAGTCGGGGCGGGTCAGCTCGGTCGCCGTGGTCTGGCCGAAGGCGTCGATGAGGTATTCGCGCAGGACGCCGTACCCGCCGTCGTCGATGATCAGCCACGTGACGTCGAGGCCGTGCTGCACCGCGGTCGCCAGCTCGGCGAGGCCGTACATCGCGCCGCCGTCGCCGGACACCGCGAGCGCAGGACCGCCGGAGACCGCGCCGCCGAGCGCGCCCGGCAGCCCGTAACCCAGCCCGCCCGCGCCCTGCGCGGTGTGGATCGGCGCGCCCTCGGGGTTCCACGCCGACCAGGCCCAGTAGGCCGCGATCGTCATGTCCCAGAACGTCTGCGTGCCCTCGGGCAGCGCGGCCCGGATGTCGTCGACCAGCTTCCGCTCGGCGGCAAGGTCCTGACCGTCCAACCGGGACTCGACCCGGGAGAGCAGGCCCGAGACGGCCTTCTCGGCCCGGCCGTCGGACGCCCGCATCGGCACCCACTCCAGCAGCGCCTGCAACGTGAGCCGGACGTCGGCGTGGATGCCGAGACCGGGGTAGTTCGACTCCAGCTTCCCGAGGTCGGCTTCGACCTGGACCACCCGGCCGCGCGGGGCGAACTCGCGGTAGTTGCTGGACAGTTCGCCGAGCCCGGAACCCAGCACGAGCAGGACATCGGCGTCGGCGAGGAACTCCGTGGTGTGCCAGTCCTCCAGCCACGACCGGCCGGACAGCTCGTGGTCCCACGGGAAGACCCCCTTGCCGCCGAACGTCGAGATCACCGGCGCGCGCAGGGCTTCGGCCAGGGCCAGCAGCTCGGCGTGCGCGCCCGACCGCAGCGCGCCGCCGCCGGCCAGGATGACCGGGTTCGCCGCCGCCGCCAGCAGTTCGGTCGCGGCGGTGACCAGCTCCGGCAGGGGTTCCAGCGGCGGGGGAGCAGCCGACACGGACGTGATCGGCGGGATCCCGGCCGGCCCGAGCAGCACGTCCTGCGGGATCTCCACCCACACCGGCCCGTAGGGCGCGGTCGCCGCCGACGTCCACGCCTCGCGCAGCGCCGACGGGATCTGGCTCGCCCGGCGCACGACGTGCACCGACTTGACGACGCCGGCGAAGCTCGCCTGCTGGTCGGGCAGCTCGTGCAGGTAGCCGTGCCGCCCGCCGCCGAGCCCGGCGACCGGCACCTGGCTCGAGATCCCGAGCACCGGCACCGAGGCCGCGCGCGACTCCTGCAGCGACGCCAAGGTCAGCAGGGCGCCCGGACCGGTGGAGACGACCAGCGGGGTCACCGGCACCGGCCCGTCCGGGTTCGCCGCGAGGCGCGCGCGGGCGTGCCCGTCGGCGGCGAAGGCGAGGTTGTTCTCGACGCGCCCGCTGATCACGCGCAGGTCGCCGGCCCGGCGCAGCGCCTCGAACAGGCCCAGCGCGTGCTGGCCCGGCAGGCCGAACACCGTGTCCGCGCCCAGCGCCCGCAGCGTCTCGACGACGACGTCGCCGCCGATCCGGGTCATGCGCCCTTCCCCAGGGTCAGCAGGCTCACCAGGTCGTAGGCGACGTGCGAAGCGGCGATGGCGGTGATCTCGGCGTGGTCGTAGGCCGGGGCGAGCTCGACGACGTCCGCGCCGACCAGGTTCAGGTCACGCAGCCCGCGCAGGATCTCCAGCAGTTCACGGCTGGTCAGCCCGCCGGCCTCGGGGGTCCCGGTGCCGGGCGCGTGGGCCGGGTCGAGCACGTCGATGTCGACCGAGACGTACAGCGGCCGGTCGCCGATGCGCTGGCGCAGCGCGTCGACCGTCTCGGCGACCCCGCGGCGCAGGACGTCGCCGGAGGTGACGATGCCGAAGCCGAGCCGCCGGTCCTCTTCGAGGTCCCGCTTGCCGTAGAGCGGCCCGCGCGTGCCGACGTGCGACAGCGCGCTCGTGTCGAGGATGCCTTCCTCGGACGCCCGCCGGAACGGGGTGCCGTGGGTGTACGGCTCGCCGAAGTAGGTGTCCCAGGTGTCGAGGTGCGCGTCGAAGTGCAGCAGGGCGACGGGTCCGTGCTTCTTCGCGACGGCCCGCAGCAGCGGCAGCGCGATGGTGTGGTCGCCGCCGACGGTCACCAGCCGCGTCCCGTCCGCCTGCAGCGCCTCGGCTTCCTGCTGCAGCGTCTCGATCGCTTCGCCGATATTGAACGGGTTGATGGCGATGTCCCCGGCGTCGACGACCTGCCGCTCGTCGAACGGCGAGACGTCCAGTTCCGGGTGGTACGGCCGCAGCAGCCGGCTCGCCTCGCGGACGGCCGCCGGTCCGAACCGCGCGCCGGGCCGGTAGGACACCCCGGAGTCGAAGGGCACCCCGACGACGGCGACGTCGGCGCGCTCGACCTGGTCGATCCGCGGCAGCCGCGCGAAGGTCGCGAACCCGGCGAACCGGGGGATGCGCGACGAGTCGAGGGGTCCGGTGTTAGGCACTGGTGGGCTCCTGTTCGCGGATCGAGGTGTGCGTGTCTTCGCCGGCCAAGCGGCGGGTCCAGGTGGAAAGGATGGTCTTGGGCGTGCGGGGCGTGGCCAGGCTGACCGCCAGGTACACGGCCAGGCTGACGCCGAGACCCCAGTAGATCGGGGTGTTGGCGTCGACGCCGTCGATGATCATGAACGCGACGACGGAGAGCGTCCCGGCCACCATCGACGCGTAGGCGCCCTGGCGCGTGCCGCGCTTCCAGAACAGCGCGCCGACGATCGCCACCAGCAGGCCGCCGACCAGGATGTCGTAGGCGATGGTGAGGGCGTTGACGACGTCGTCGACGAGCATCGCGATCCCGATGGCCAGCAGGCCGAGGACGAGCGTGGCGATCCGGTTGCGGCGGACTTCGCCGCCCTTCTTCAGGCCCAGCTTGGTCAGCAGGTCCGACGTCGTGGTGGTCGAGCACGCGATGAGCGCGCCGCTCGCCGTCGACATCATCGCCGAGAGCGCGGCGGCCAGGACCAGGCCGCGGACGCCGGTCGGGAGCAGCCGTTCGACGATCGTCGCGAACGCGTCCTGCGCGCTGGCGATGTCCGGGTAGAGCGCGTGGGCCGCGGTGCCGATCAGGGCGCCGGCCAGGCCGTAGACCAGGCAGTAGACGCCGGAGGTGATGCCGCCGGAGGTCGCGATCGCGGGCGTGCGGGCGGTGAACACGCGCTGCCAGATGTCCTGGCCGATGAGCAGGCCGAACGTGTAGATCACGAAGTAGGTGACGATCGTGTCGGTACCGATCGAAGTGAAGCTGAAGAAGCTCGCGTCGAGCTTCGCGCTCATGCCGTCGAAGCCGCCGGCGGAGGTGATCGCGACCGGCAGCAGGACGGCCAGGATGCCGATGGTCTTGATGACGAACTGGGCGATGTCGGTGAGCGTGATCGACCACATGCCGCCGAGCACGGAGTAGAGGACGACGATCGAGCCGCCGACCGCGATCCCGGCCCAGTTCGGCAGGTCGAACAGCACCTTGAAGATCGTCGCGAACGCCAGCGTCGAGGTCACGGTCAGCATCAGCGTGTAGCCCCACATGACGACGCCGGACACCGCGCTCGTGCGGCCGCCGTAGCGCAGGTCGAGCATCTCGCCGACGGTGTAGACCCGCAGCCGCACCAGCCGCCGCGCGAACAGCGCGTGCAGCACGAGGATGCCGACGCCGATGCTCACGACCAGCCACATGCCGGAGATGCCGTAGGTGTAGCCGAGCTTCACGCCGCCGACGGTCGACGCGCCGCCGAGGACGACGGCCGACATCGTGCCGGAGTACATGAACCAGCCCAGCCGCCGCCCGGCGACCAGGTAGTCGGACTTCGTCTTCGCGAGCTTGAGGCCGTACCAGCCGACCCCGAGCATGCCCGCGATGTACAGCGCGATCACCGCGTAGTCGCCGGTCACGGTGTCCTCCTCACGTCGTTTCGGGTCACCGTAGGTTCGCCCGCCACCCCGGCGGCATGGGATGATTCGTCCCCAAGTCGACATGGATGAGGATGCGATGACCCAGAACCCGGATGCAGCGCACTCGGAGGTGAATGTCCCGTTACGGGACGTGGTCGGCAACCGGGAGCTCGCCCTGGAGGTCGTCCCCGAGACGCTGCGGCCGGGTGCGCTGGACCTCCCCGTGCGCTGGGCGCACGTCAGCGAGCTGCAGGACCCCGCGCCCTACCTGGTGGGCGGCGAACTGATCCTCACCGCGGGCGTCAACCTGCCGGCGGAGCTCGACCGGTACGTGCTCGGGCTGCGCGACGCCGGCGTGACGGCGCTGGGGTTCGGCCTCACGCCGACGGTGCACGAGACCCTGCCGGAGCCCCTGCGCCGGGCCTGCGCGCGCCGCGGGCTGCCGCTGCTGGTGGTGCCGTCGCGCACGCCGTTCCTGGCGGTCAACCGCGCGGTCTCCGTCGCGCTGACCGAGGCCGGGCAGCGGGACCAGCGGCGGGTCACCGCGGCGCGCGAGACGCTGACGCGCGCGGCGGGCGGCGGGCTCGGCGAGCTGACGTCGGCGCTGGCGGCGGTGCTGCGGTCCTGGGTCGCCCTGGTCGGCGCCGGTGACGTGCTGGCCTCGGCCCACGACGCGCCCACACCGCTGCCGCCGGAGGTGCGGGAGCTGATGGCGACCGTGCGGGCGGGCAGCGGGATCCGGAGCGCGACGACGTCGGCCGGCGGCACCTTCGTGGTGGTCCAGCCGGTGTACCCGCAGGCCACGGCGTCGCACCTGGTGGTCGTCGGCCGGTCGCGGCGGCTGGAAGGCGCGGACCGGGCGATCCTCGCCGTCGGCGCGGCCCTGCTCGGCCTGGTCGGCCGCGCGGGCTCGGACGCGGCCGAGCTGGGCGCGGCGGCCACCGGCCTGCTGCTCGGCCGATCTTCCCCGGGCGAGGTGGCCCGCGCGCTGGCCGGCTCGGACGTCGTCCGGCTGGTCGCCGGGACGGCGTACCGGCGCGGGCCGGCCGAGGTGGCCCAGCGCCCGGACTGGCTGCGGGCGCGGCTGGACACGCCGCTGGTTTCGGTGTCGGAGGGGCCTTCGTTCGTGGCCGTCGCCGACGCCGTGCCCCTTCCGGTGCTGGCGGATCTGCGTGCGGCCGGCTGGCTCGCGGCCGTGGGGTCACCGGTGCCCGCCGGGCGGCTGGCCGGTGCCGCGGCGGAGGTCGAGCTGCTGCTGGCCCGGGCGCGGGCCCTGGGCCGTCCGGTGGTGGCGGGGGATTCGCCACTGGACTTCGACGCTCTGGTCGACCCGGGCGCCTCCCGGGGGTTCGCGGAGAAGGCCCTCGAACCGCTGGTGGCCCTGGACGAAGCCGGGGACCGCTCGCTGGTGACGACGCTGCGGACGTGGCTGGCCCACCACGGCGGCTGGGAACCGACGGCGGCGGAGCTGGGCGTGCACCGCAACAGCGTCCGGCACCGGATCGCCCAGGTGGAGAAGGCGCTGGGGGTGGACCTGACGGACCCGGAGGTCCGGATGCGGCTGTGGTTCGCCCTCCGATGGGCGGGCTCGTAGCGCCCCAATCTGGCCTCCGTCGAGGGGCATGGATGGCGCACCCAAGGCGGCCTTCGGTGCGTCTCACGCAACCAGGCCGCGTTGGGGCGCTTGGGGCCTCGCCGGCCGCGGCCGTTCCTTAAAGGGCGCTCTCAGGAAAATATGGGATTGTGGGCTCGTGCGAGTTTTGGTAGTCGAGGACGAAGAACCCCTGGCCGACGCGATCGCCCGCGGCCTGCGCCGCGAGGGCATGGCCGTGGACGTCGCGCTCACCGGGGACGACGGGCACGAGAAGACCGCCATCACGCGGTACGACGTCGTGCTGCTGGACCGGGATCTGCCCGGGATGTCCGGGGACGAGCTGTGCCGGGAGATCGTCGCGTCCGGGGAGCTGACCCGGGTGCTGATGCTGACCGCGAGCAGCTCGGTGTCCGACCGCGTGGACGGGCTGTCGCTCGGCGCCGACGACTACCTCGCCAAGCCGTTCGCCTTCCCCGAGCTGGTCGCGCGGGTGCGGGCGCTGGGCCGCCGGGCCACGCCGGCCGCGCCGCCGCTGCTCACCGCCGGTGACGTCGAGCTCGACCCGGCCAAGCGGACCGTGCGGCGCGCGAGCGGGCCGGTCGAGCTGACGCGCAAGGAGTTCGGCGTCCTCGAGGTGCTGCTGCAGGCCGCCGGGTCCGTCGTCAGCAGCGAGGAACTGCTCGAGCGCGTGTGGGACGAGAACGCCGACCCGTTCACCACGACCGTCCGGGTGACCGTCATGACGCTGCGGAAGAAGCTCGGCGAGCCGGGGATCATCGAGACCGTCGTCGGCTCCGGGTACCGGGTGCCGGAACCCGGCGCTCCCGGCGCGTGAACCTGCCGGGCACCCGAACCCTCCGCGCCCGGATCACCCTGCTGGCGACCGTGCTGGTCGCCGCCGTCAGCCTGCTGCTGCTGTGGCTGGCCTGGACGCTGGTGCGGGATTCGCTCGACACCGTCCCGCAGATGCCGCCGGGCAGCGTGGTGGTCGTCGACGGCGTCACGGTCGACGCCTCGACGCTCGCCGAACACCTGCGCGTGCACGCCCGCGACCGGATGCTGCTGTTCGGCTCGCTGGCGTTCCTGCTGGTGGTGGCGGCCGCGGCGATCCTCGCCTGGACGTTCACCTCGCGCGTGCTGCTGCCGCTGCGCGAGATCACCGGGACCGCGCGGCGGCTGTCGGTCGAGTCGATGGGCGAGCGGATCGGCGAGATCCGCTCCCGCGACGAGCTGGCCGAGCTGGCGAGCACGTTCGACGACATGCTCGACCGGCTCCAGTCCGCGTTCGACGCCCAACGCCACTTCGTCGCCAACGCCAGCCACGAACTGCGGACGCCGCTGTCGGTGATCCGCACCGAACTCGACGTCACCCTGGCCGACGACGACGCCGATGAAGCCGAGCTGCGGCGGATGGCCGGGGTGGTGCGGGACGCGACCGAGCGCGCCGGGCAGCTGGTCAACTCGCTGCTGCTGCTGGCCCGCACCGACGGCGCCGGGCTCGGCGTCCACGAGCCGGTGGACCTCGCGGTGGTCGTCGATCGGGCGTGGCGGGCGGTCCATCGGGAAGCTTCGCAACGCGGGATCCGGGCGACGTTCACGACGCCGCCGGCGTCCGCGTTCGGCGACCCGGCGCTGCTGGAGCGGATCGCGGGGAACCTGCTGGAGAACGCCGTCCGCCACAACGTCGACGGGGGCTGGATCGAGGTCGTGATCCAGCCGGGGCCGCGGTGGTCGACGCTGCGGGTCCGGTCCTCGGGCGGCCTCGTCGACCCGGCGGGGGTGGCGGAGCTGTTCGAGCCGTTCCGCCGGGCGGGCGTGGCGCGCACGGCCCGCTCGGGCGCGGGCCTGGGCCTGTCGATCGTCCGCGCGGCGGTGGCGGCGCACGGCGGAAGCGTGACGGCCGAACCGATCGTGGGTGGCGGGCTCGGCGTGACGGTCCACCTCCCGGTCCACTGACCGAGCGCCAACAGGCATCTCGCGTGACCAGCCGGGCATCTCGCGTGATTGAAGGGGCATCACGAGTGATTGGCGGGGCATCAGCCCGATGCCTCTCTGATCACACGTGATGCCCTCCTGATCACAGGTGATGCCTGCTCGATCACGGGTGATGCCCGAGGGCGAGGGCGGCGCGGAGGAGGTCGAAGCCGCACGTGGCCACGTCACGGCGGGACGCTGCGCCGCCGGGGTGAACGGGCGGTGTTCCGGCGGCCGGCTGTGCTGTGATCTTCGGTGTGGAGGACAAACCCCTGGTCCGCGTGCTGGCGCCGGTCATCGCGCTGGCGCTGGCCGCCGGCGTCGGGCTTGCGTTCTTCATCGCCGCGCTCGTCCGGCCGCCCGAACTGCCCGTGGACACGAACCCCGCGCCGCTGGCCGGGCACACGCTGTGCGCGGCGGTCGTCGTGGTCTTCACGTCCGGCCGTGACATGCAGGCCGCGGCCCTGTCCCTGCACGACGACCCGAAGGTCCGGCGGGTGTTCGTCGACCCGCCGTCGGTGTCCCTGCTCGCGGTTCCGGGCACGGACCTGAAGGCCTGGGCGCAGGAGCTGCACGCCCGCTTCCGGACCGCCGAGCGGGTGACCGTGATCGACTCCGACGCGACGGCGGCGCAGCTGAAACTCACTGCGCCGCCGCCGAAGTGCCCCCGCGAGGGCGAGTACTAGGAAACCGGGACCGAAGCCACGCCCGGAGCCAGGAACGGCTTGCCGTTCACGCGCTCGGACACGCCGGAACGGTCCAGGTACGGCGTGATGCCGCCGTTCCAGAACGGCCAGCCCGCGCCGAGGATCAGGCACAGGTCGATGTCCTGCGCCTCGGCGACCACACCTTCGTCGAGCATGATCCGGATCTCCTCGGCGATGGCCGAGAGCGCCCGCTCGCGCACCTGCTCCGAAGTGGACGGCTGGTCACCCTGGGTCCACAGCTCGACGACCTCGGGGTCGGCCGAGGCGTTGCCCTGTGCGTCCCAGATCCAGACGCCCTTCTTGCCCGCCTTGACGAACTTGGCGAGGTTGTCCGACACGGTGAACCGGTCCGGGAACGACTCGTGCAGCGTCTCGCCGACGTGCAGCGCGATGGCCGGGCCGACGAGCTGCATCAGCGTCAGCGGCGTCATCGGCAGGCCGAGCGGCTCCAGGGCCTTGTCGGCGACCTCGAACGGCGTGCCCTCGTCGACGGTGACCAGCACCTCGCCGAGGAAGCGCAGCAGGAGCCGGTTGACGACGAACGCCGACGCGTCCTTCACCAGCACGCTGGACTTCTTCAGCTGCTTGCCGACCGAGAACGCCGTCGCCAGCGAAGCGTCGTCGGTCCGCTCGCCGCGGACGATCTCCAGCAGCGGCAGCACGGCGACCGGGTTGAAGAAGTGGAAGCCGACCACGCGCTCGGGGTGCTGCAGCTTCGACGCCATCGCGGTGATCGACAGCGACGAGGTGTTCGTCGCCAGGATCGCCTCGGGCTTGACGTGCTGCTCCAGCTCGGCGAACACCTGCTGCTTGACGCCCAGCTCCTCGAAGACGGCTTCGATGACGAAGTCGGCGTCGGCGAACGCGGCCTTGTCGAGCGAGCCGGAGACCAGCGCTTTGAGCCGGTTCGCGCCGTCCGGGGAGACGCGCTTCTTGCTCAGCAGCTTGTCGATCTCGGCGTGGACGTACCCGACGCCCTTGTCGACGCGCTCCTGGTCGACGTCGGTCAGCACGACCGGCACCTTCAGGCGGCGCACGAACAGCAGCGCGAGCTGGCTGGCCATCAGGCCGGCGCCGACGATGCCGACCTTGTTCACCTTGCGCGCCAGGTTCTTGTCCGGCGCGCCGGCCGGGCGCTTGGCGCGCTTGTTGACCAGGTTGAACGAGTACAGCCCGGCGCGCAGGACGTCGGACATCAGCAGCTCGGCGAGACCGTCGGTCTCGGCGGCGTACCCGCGGTCGAGGTCGTTCTCCTTCGCGAGCTCGAGGAGTTCGACGGCCTTGGTCGCGCCCGGCGAGGCGCCGTGCGTGCGACCATCCACAATGGACTTCGCGCGGGCGATGGCCGCGTCCCACGCCGCACCGCGGTCGATCTCGCGGCGCTCCGGCTTGATCTCGCCGTTGACGACCTTGGCCAGCCACAGCAGCGACTGCTCGAGGTAGTCGGCCGAGCCGAAGACCGCGTCGACGATACCGAGCTCGGCCGTCTGCTTGACGTTGAGCATCTTATTCTGCGCCAGGGCGTTCTCGATGATCACCGTGACGGCGGCGTCGGCGCCGATGAGGTTCGGCAGCAGCTGCGTGCCGCCCCAGCCCGGGAACAGGCCGAGGAAGACCTCGGGGAACGCGATGGCGGCGGTGTTCTCCGACAGCGTCCGGTAGTGGCAGGACAGGGCCAGCTCCAGGCCGCCGCCCATGACCGCGCCGTTGACGAACCCGAACGTCGGGATCGAAGACTCGGTGAGGCGGCGGAAGACGTCGTGCCCGGTCTGGGCGATCTCGCGCGCCAGCTTCGGGTCGCTGACGGCCTCGACGCCGGACAGGTCGGCGCCGACGGCGAAGATGAACGGCTTGCCGGTGACGGCGATCGCGGCGGGCTCGGCCTCGAACGCCTTGCCCAGCGCGGTGTTCAGCGAGACGAGCCCCTGCGGGCCGAAGGTGTTCGGCCGGGTGTGGTCGTGGCCGTTGTCGAGCGTGATCAGGGCGACCGGCTTCGCGAGCCCGGGCACCTTCACCAGCCGCGTGACGGCGTTGGTGACGACCTCGTCCGGGAACGCGGCCTTCGCTTCTTCAGCGGTGAACGTCATTACTTCGTCCCCTCGAACGCCGGGTTCTCCCAGATCACGGTGCCGCCCATGCCGATGCCGATGCACATCGTGGTCATGCCGTACTGCACGTCGGGCCGCTCGGCGAACTGACGGGCCAGTTGCGTCATGAGGCGGACGCCGGACGAAGCCAGCGGGTGGCCGCAGGCGATCGCGCCGCCCCACTGGTTGACGCGCGGGTCTTCGTCGTCGATGCCGAAGTGGTCGAGGAAGGCCAGCACCTGCACGGCGAAGGCCTCGTTGATCTCGAACAGGCCGATGTCGTCGATGGTCAGGCCGGTGCGCTTGAACAGCTTCTCGGTGGCCGGCACCGGGCCGATGCCCATCACCTCCGGCTCGACGCCGGCGAAGGAGTAGCCGACCAGCCGCATCGCGACCGGCAGGCCCAGCTCGCGGGCGGTCTCCTCGTCGGCGAGGAGCGAGGCGGTGGCACCGTCGTTGAGGCCGGCCGCGTTGCCCGCGGTGATCCGGCCGAACGGGCGGAACGGCGTCTTCAGGTTCGCGAGGGTTTCCAGCGTGGTGCCGGGCCGCGGCGGCTCGTCCTCGGTGGCCAGGCCCCAGCCCAGCTCCTTCGATCGGGTGGCGACCGGGACCAGCTCGGGGCCGATCTTGCCGGTCTTGACGGCTTCGGCGTAGCGCTCCTGGCTGCGCGCCGCGTAGGCGTCGGTGCGCTGCTTGGTGATGGCCGGGAAGCGGTCGTGCAGGTTCTCGGCGGTCTGGCCCATGACCAGCGCGGTCGGGTCGACGAGCTTGTCGGCGATGATCCGCGGGTTCGGGTCGACGCCCTCGCCCATCGGATGGCGGCCCATGTGCTCGACGCCACCGGCGATGGCGATGTCGTAGGCGCCGAAGCCGATGCCGGACGCGGCGGTCGTGACGGCCGTCATGGCGCCGGCGCACATGCGGTCGATGGCGAAGCCGGGCACCGACTTGGGCAGCCCGGCCAGCAGCGCGGCGGTGCGGCCGATGGTCAGGCCCTGGTCGCCGGTCTGGGTGGTGGCGGCGATGGCCACCTCGTCGACGCGCTCGGGCGGCAGTTCGGGGTGCCGCCGCAGCAGCTCGCGGATGGTGTTGACGACGAGGTCGTCGGCGCGGGTGCCGGCGTAGATGCCCTTGTCGCCGGCCTTGCCGAAGGGGGTGCGGACCCCCTCGACGAAGGCGACGGTGCGCACGCCCCGCGCGGTCGGCGCGAGCGGCGTTGCTGCTGTGGCCACGAATGCTCCAGGAGATAGACAGGGGTTCCTCTCCGCACGATAGCCCTTGTTACCCGTGGGTAACCAGTGGTGTGGCCCGGTCGAGTGGGCTACCGCACACTCTTGGGCTCGAGCGACCGTCCTTTCACGAGCCAGGCGACGCCGAACGCCTCCACCGCGACGGCCTCCAGCCACAGCGCGGGGTGCAGCGACGGCGTCAGGCCGAGGTACTTCGACAGGGCGATCAGCACCAGGCAGGCGAGGATCACGCCGCCGCACACCCGGTACAGCGCGCCGAAGCGCTCCGGCTGCTCGCCGTCGTGCGGGAACAGGCGGAGGCAGAAGTAGGCGAGGGAGAGGAAGAACACCGCCGCGAAGGCGAGGTGCAGGACTCCGGCGGTCCGGTCCCACGCCGTGACGTCGTGGTCGGGGGTGGTGGGGAACAGCGCGAGCCCGATCGCGCCGAGCCCGGCGACGGTGCTGGCGATGTTGTCGATCGAGTCGTGGCCGTAGTAGGCGAGCAGGAACACGCCGACCGCGCACATCGCGCCGACGAGGACGTCCCGAAGGTCGATGTAGTAGTAGCCGCTCAACGAGCCGATGAGGTCGCCGCCCTGGGCGAGCTGTTTGCCGAGGACGAGGACCAGCGGCAGGGCCAGGCCGATCAGGCCGATGGCGCGTCGCAGGAACAGGTAGGAGTGGACGAGGGTGGTCTGCGGGGACCGGGTCGCTGTCGTCATGGCCGCCTCCGGGGGTCGCTGCCGGGTACATCGGCACGCCCGGCGCGGTGACTGAAGGCTCGTTACCGCGCCGGGCAGCTGATCGTTACCCGCGGAGATGGGCCAGCCAACCACCCTTCGCCGAAATGTCCTCCGCGCCTTCGACGGCCGCCGGTTCGCACAGGAAGCCGGACACCCGCGTGCCGTCCGACAGCTCCAGCTTGCCGATGGCCAAGGGGGCCGGGATGCCGGCCACGAACTCGCCGAACCCTTCCGCCGGCAGTTCCCACACCTCCGCCGCGACCGAAACCCCGCCGGAGGCGACCCGGACCAGGCCCGGTTTCGGCGGGACGGTGTCCAGCGCGTACAGCCGGTACGCGGCCGCCGTCGACACCGGCGACACGAACCGGCCGCCGCGGGACGTGAGCTCGTGGTTCAGGGGCTGGCCCCGCAGGTGGGCCCCGACCACCACGATCGGGATCCGCCGGCGCCGCAGTTTCGCCAGGGCCGCCAGCTTCAGGTCGTCGTGTGGGGCGCCCAGGAACATCACGCCGAACGGCCGCCCGGCCACCGAGCCCGCCGGGACCGCCAGCGCGGACAGCCCGAACAGGTTGGTGGCGTTGGTGAACCGGCCCAGGCGGGCGTTGACCGCCACCGGGTCCGCCGCCACCTCCGCCAACGTCGGGTGCTCGGTCGTCGTCGGGAGCAGGATCGCGTCGACACCCGCCAGTTCCGCGAGGGCCTCGGTCCGCAGTTCCGCCAGGGTGGCCTGATCGGCGAACAGCCGGTGCGCGGGGATGTCCCGCGCCGGCCCGATGATCGACCGCACGACCGGGTCGACGGCGTCGGGGTGCTTGTCGATGAACTCGCCGACCGCCGTGTACCGCTCGGCGACGAACGCGCCGCCGTACAACAGCTGCGCCGCCGCCAGGAACGCCGAGATGTCCACTGTGGTCACTTCGGCGCCCGCCGCGGCGTAGTCCGACACGGCGGCGTCGAACGCCTCCGCCCAGCCGTCGGCCAGCGGGCCGAGCTGGTCCGGGGACGGCACGCCGAGCCGGAACCGTCCCGGGTGGACCCGCGTAGGCTCGGCGAGGCAGGTCAGCGCGAACGCGGCCTCCTCGACCGTCCGCGCGAACAGCGTCACGCAGTCGATGCTCGCGCACGCGGGCACCACGCCGAGAGTCGGCAGCAGACCCGGGGTCGGCTTCAGGCCGACGATCCCGTTGAACGCCGCCGGAACCCGCCCCGAGCCCGCGGTGTCGGTACCGAGAGCCAGGTCCACGATGCCGAGCGCGACCGCGACCGCCGAACCCGAACTCGAGCCGCCCGAGACGTACGCCGGGTCGACGGCGTTGCGCACCGCGCCGTAGGGGCTGCGCGTCCCGACCAGGCCGGTCGCGAACTGGTCCAGGTTCGTCGTGCCGAGGACCAGGGCCCCGGCCGCCCGCAGCCGCACGACCACCGGCGCGTCGGCCTCCGGCTGGTACGCGTAGTCCGGGCAGCCCGCCGTCGTCGGCAGGTCCGCGACGTCGATGTTGCCCTTGACCGCCACGAGCTTGCCGTACAACGGCCGCCCGCGTTCCTCCAGCGCCGCGGCTTCGGCCAGGACGTCGGCTTCCGGCCGGAGGTCGATCCAGAGCTCCGGCCGGTCCACCTGCTCGATCCGCCGGTAAGCCGCTCGCACTCGTTCTTCGACGGCGCTCATCCGAGCACCACGAGCGGGGTGCCGGGGGCCACCTGGTCACCGGGGGACACGAGCACTTCGACCACCTCACCGCTCGCAGGCGCGGGGATGCGCGCCTCGGTCTTCATCGCCTCCAGCGTCACCAGCGACTGCGCGTGCTCGACGCGCTCGCCCGCGGAGACGTCGACCCGCCACACCGTCGCCGCGAACGGCGCCTCGACGACCTGCCCGCCCGGCGGCGCCTCGACCCGGGCCGGCGGCCGGGTGACCGGCTCCGGTTTCGGGTCGAACTCGCCCGCCGCGGCCCACGCCTGCCGTTCCGCCTCGAACGCGGCCGCCTGCGTCGCCCGGAAGCCGGCGATGCTCTCGGCGTTGTCCGCGAGGAACTCCTGGTAATCCGCCAGGGCGAACGCGCCCTCGGTGGTGTCGAGTGCCAGCGTCCCGGACGCGCTCTGCGCCCGCAGGTCCAGCAGCTCCTCGGCCGAGACCGGGTACCAGGAGATCCGGTCGAAGAACCGCAGGTTCCACGGCTGGTCCCCGCCGCGCCAGCTGTTCCACACCTGGACCGTCCGCCCGACGAACTGGTAGCCGCCCGGACCTTCCATGCCGTAGATGCACAGGTAGGCGCCGCCGATGCCGACCGAGTTCTCCGCCGTCCACGTCCGGGCCGGGTTGTACTTGGTCGTGACCAGGCGGTGGCGCGGATCCAGCGGCGTCGCCACCGGGGCGCCGAGGTAGACGTCGCCGAGGCCGAGCACGAGGTACTCCGCGTCGAACACCGTCCGGTACACGTCGTCCACACTGGACAGGCCGTTCACGCGCCGGATGAACTCGATGTTCCACGGGCACCACGGCGCGTCGTCGCGGACGCCGGTCATGTACCGCTCGATCGCCTCGCGCGTGGCCGGGTCGTCCCACGACAGCGGCAGCCGCACGCTGCGGCTCGGCACGACGAGGTCGTGCGTCGGCGGCAGGTCCCGCTCCAGCTCGCGCACCAGCCCGAGGGCCTTGCCGACCGGCAGCGCGTCCGGGTCGACGTGCACCTGCAGCGACCGGATGCCCGGCGTCAGGTCCACGATCCCCGGCGCACCCTCGGCCGCCAGGCGCTCGGCCAGCGCGTGCACCCGCATCCGCAGGGCGAGGTCGAGCTTCATCTCGCCGTACTCGACGAGCAGGTTGTCGTCGCCGCTGCGCCGGTAGGTGACCGACGGCTCGTCCGAAGCTCCCGAACCGTCCGAACCGGACAGTCGCGCGAGGACACCGCCGTCGTCGCGGGCCGCCCGGCTCGGCTCGACCGCCGCCGCGGGCCGCGTGCGCAGCGCCGCCGCGTGGTCGGTGCCGATCGGCACGAACCGCACGGTGTCGCCCGGCCGCAGCTGCCCGAGCTTCCAGCGCTCCCCGGTGGCGACCGTCGCCGGGCAAACGAACCCGCCGAGGCTCGGCCCGTCCGGGCCGAGCAGGATCGGCAGGTCGCCGGTGTAGTCGACGGCACCGATCGCGTACGGCGTGTCGTGGATGTTCGACGGGTGCAGGCCCGCCTCGCCGCCGTCGGCGCGGGACCATTCGGGCCGCGGGCCGACGAGCCGGACGCCGGTGCGCGCGGAGTTGAAGTGCACCTGCCAGTCCGTGGCGTAGAACGTGTCGACGTCATCCGGGGTGAAGAACTCCGGGGCCGCGTGCGGGCCTTCGAGCGCACCGATCGTCCAGTGCGGAGCGAACGCCGGACGGTCCGGTTCAGGGACCGGGCCCGCCACCGGGTCCGCCGGCGCCGGCCCGGGCCGCAGGACGTCCCCGGCGGCCAGGGCGCGGCCGCCGTGCCCGCCGAACTTCCCCAGCGTGAACGTCGCCGCGCTGCCGAGGAACTCCGGCACGTCGATGCCGCCGCGGACCAGCACGTAGCTGCGCAGCCCGGCCGTGCACGCCCGGACGTCGAGCACGGCGCCCGCCGGCACCTCGATGGGTGTCCACAAGGGAAACTCGGTGCCGTCGACGAGGACGGTCGTGGGCGCGCCGGTGACGCACACCTCGGTGGCGCGGGAGAACCGCAGGGCGACACCGTCCACAGTGCACTCCAGGCCGGGTGCGCCTTCCGGGTTGCCGAGCGCGAGGTTGCCCAGCCGCAGCGAAAGGTCGTCCATCGGCCCGCTCGGCGGCACCCCGACGGCCCAGTACCCGGTACGGCCCGGCCAGTCCTGCACGGTCGTCATCGTGCCGCCGCGCAGGACGTCGATCCGCGGCTCGGCGTCGGTCACCGCGTCCAAAGTAGACGTGTCGTGCGCCGCCGCGCCGAAGGTCGCGTCCGCGGCCGCCGCCCGCAGCTGCCCGAGGTTGGTCTGCACCCCGTCGAACCGGGTCGCGGCGAGCGCTCCCCGCAGGTTGGCCAGGGCCTCGGCGCGGTCGGCGCCGGTGCAGACCAGCTTCGCGAGCAGCGGGTCGTAGTGCGTGGTCACGGCCGTGCCCGGCTCGACCCACGTGTCGACCCGGGTGTCCGGGGGCAGCGTGACCCGGGTGACGAGGCCCGCGCTCGGCCGGTGCCCGGCGCCCGGGTCTTCGGCGTACACGCGTGCCTCCACGGCGTGCCCGCGCGGGACCGGGACCGCGCGGAACATCCCGCGGTCGCCCTGGGCGAGCCGGAGCATCCAGGCGACCAGGTCGACGCCGTAGACGGCTTCGGTGACCGGGTGCTCGACCTGCAGCCGCGTGTTGACCTCGAGGAACGCCGCCTCGCCGCGCTCGGCGTCGTAGACGTATTCGACCGTGCCCGCCGAGCGGTACCGCACCGACGAACACAGCGTGACGGCCGAATCGACGAGCTGCTTCCGGACGGCGTCGGGCAGTTCGGGTGCCGGGCACTCCTCGATCACCTTCTGGTTGCGCCGCTGCAGCGAGCAGTCTCGGGTGCCCAGGGCCATGACCTCGCCGAGGCCGTCACCGAACACCTGGACCTCGACGTGCCGGGCGCGCGTCACCAGGCGCTCGAGGAACACACCGGAGCTGGCGAAGCTCTTGGCCGCGACGCTGCGCACGGTGTCCCAGGCGGCGCGCAGCTCCTCCGGCGACGCGCAGGCGCGCATGCCGATCCCGCCGCCGCCACCGGTCGCCTTGAGCATCACCGGGTAGCCGATGTCCGCCGCGCGCGCCAGTGCCTCGTCCACATCGGACAGCAGGCCGGTGCCGGCCAGCAGCGGCACGCCCGCCGCGATGGCCGCTTCACGCGCGGTGTGCTTGCTGCCGAACACCTCCAGGTGCCCGGGGGCCGGGCCGGCGAACGCGATCCCGGCGTCCTCGCAGGCCCGGGCGAACGCCGCGTCCTCCGAGAGGAAGCCGTAGCCGGGGTGGACGGCGTCGCAGCTGGTCTCCAGCGCCGCGGCGATGATCGCGCCGGCCCGCAGGTAGCTTTCCGCCGCGGGCGCCGGGCCGAGCAGGACGGCCCGGTCGGCGAGCCGCACGTGCGGGGCGAGGCGGTCGGCGTCGGAGTACACCGCGACCGTTTCGAGCCCGAGTGCTTTCGCGCTGCGCAGGATCCGGACCGCGATCTCGCCGCGGTTGGCGACGAGCAGCCTCACTCGCCGCCTCCCGGGGAGATGACGATCATCCGCACCGGCGTCGGGTCGAAGCCGTTGCAGGGGTTGTTGATCTGCGGGCAGTTCGAGACGAGCACCAGCACGTCGGTTTCGGCGCGCAGCCGGACCTCCAGCCCCGGCGCCGAAATGCCGTCGACGATGCCGAGCGTGCCGTCCTCTTCGACCGGCACGTTCATGTACCAGTTGACGTTGCTGACCAGATCGCGTTTGCCCAGGCCCCACTTGGCGCCCTCGATGAGGAAGTTCTCGACGCAGGCGTGCTGGAAGCGGGTGTGCTGGCCGTAGCGGAGGCTGTTGGACTCCTTGCTGCACGCGCCGCCGATCGTGTCGTGGCGCCCGCACGTGTCGGCGACGACGGTCAGCAGCGGCGCGCCCTCCTGGGTGCGCAGGACACTGCCGGTGGTCAGGAAGATGTTGCACTGGCCGGCGATCGTCGCGGCCGCGCTGTAGCGCTTCGAAGTGTCGTGCGCGTCGTAGCAGAGGAAGTCGACGGCCTGGTTGCCGCCCAGGTCCATGATCGCCAGCTCCTGACCCGCCTGCAGCACCGTGGAGAACGGCGCCCGCGCGGGGACGTCGAAGCTGACTTCGAGCTGGGACTCGTACGCCGCGCTCATGCGATCCCCCGTGCGGTCAGGTAGTCGGCGGTGTTCTCGAAGGCCCGCTGCGCTTCCGGCGTGTGTGTCCACTCGGGACTGTCCGGGGTGGTCGGCCGGTCCCGCCAGGCGAGGACCTCGAGCTTGGTCGCGGTGTAGTCCGGGCGCGGGTCGACCGGGTGGGCGACGTTCGCGACCAGCACGATCGACGGAACCTCGATCCGCAGGTCGACGGCCTTGCCCGCGCCCGCCGACCCGGTGAAGTCCAGCCGGCCGTCCGGCTGGACGCGCACGCCCTGGAAGAACGACAGGCTGGGCGGCAGGTCACGCGGGCCGAGGCCGTTCTTCGCCGCGGCCAGGGTGAACAGCGGCAGCCCGGCGGGGGAGGGGCCCTGCGGGGACCCGTCGCCGTACCGCTCGGTGTTGCCGTCCACTGTGGACGTCCCGCAGAGCGCGTCGTGGCGGCCGCCGGAGTCCGCGACGATCGTGGCCAGCACCCGGCCCTGGTCCGACAGCAGCGCCACCGACTCGCCGAGGTAGGCGTTCCACTGCACCTTCACCGTGTCCGCGACGTTCAGCCGTTCCCACGGCTGGTCGGCGTTGAACAGCAGCAGGTGCGCGCAGGCGTCGCCGTCGACGTCGGTCAGGCGCAGCCGCGTGCCCCGGGCCAGCACCTTGTGCGTGTACCCGCCGCCGGCCACGGTTTCGGCCCAGGTCAGCGCTTCGGGGGCGACCCCGGCCGGTGGGGCGGGCCAGGTGCTCGCCGGGATCGACGGCATCGTGTCGACCACGGTGCCGGCCTGCGCGCGGGCGTGGTCGCGGGCTCCGTAGGTCGTCGCGGTGGTGCTCATGGTCGTCCTCTCAGATCGCGGGTTCGAGGGCGGGAGCAGGGCGCAGCCGCAGCCAGCAGAGCCAGCCGATCACCAGTGCGCCGCCGACGAACTCTATCGGGAACAAGAGCATCCAGGGCGAGCCCGAACCGGTGAGGTCGTAGATCTCCGCGCGCGGCCAGGCGATGTTCACGATCATGGCGATCCCGTACAGGACGGCTGCGCCGTTCAGCGGTACCCCCCAGCGCCCCAGGGAGAACCGGCCGGGTTCGGCGGGGAACCGCCCGCGCAGCCGCTTCACCAGCAGCGGGCCCGTCACGAGCAGGTAGGCCAGGTAGACGACCACCACCGACGTCCCGGTGATCGTGCTGAACAGGGTCGGGTTGCCGACGTTGAGCAGCAGCAGCCCGATGGCCAGCGCCCCGGACAGCAGCGCGGGCGCGACCGGCGTCCCGGTGCGCGGGCTGACGCCGGCCAGGCGGGCGGACCCCGGGAGCGCGCCGTCGCGGGCCATCGCGTAGATCAGCCGGACGGTGCCGGTCTGGATGGTCAGGGTGCAGACGACGACGGCGATCGCGACGTCGGCGAGGAAGACCCGGCCGAGGGTGTCGCCGAAGACGGCGGTGATCACGTACGGCAGGCCCTTGCCGGCGAGCTGCCCGTCGGTGAGGCTGGGCGCGGCCATCAGCGCGGTGACGACGACCGCGAGGCCGCCGATCCCGGAAACCAGCACGGCACGCAGCACCGCCCGCGGAGCCGCCTTGCGCGCGTCCTTCGTCTCCTCCGCCACCGACGCCGCGGTATCGAAGCCGTAGAGGACGTACGCGGCCATGAGCGCCGAAGCGAGCACGCCACCGATCCCCGCGCTGGTACCCGGTGCGTCGTGCAGCACGACCTGCGGACCGCGCACGGCGAACAGCGTCAGGCTGCCGATGAGGACGACGACGCCGAGCAGCTCGGCCGCGACGCCGACGTCGTTGATCCGCGCCATCAGCCGGACGCCGCCGGTGTTGACGGCGGTGGTGAAGACGAGCAGCACGGTGCCGAGCAGCACGGCGTTGGCCGCACCGGTCGGCGACGTCACCGACGGGTCGCCGCCGACGAACTGGAAGCCGTCCCACACCGAGGGAAGCACGACCTGCAGCGCGATCGCGGCCGCGGCGAGGGCGACGACGCAGCCGAGCAGCATCATCCAGCCGGCGAGCCAGCCCAGGAAGCCCTTGGTCAGCTGTTTCGCCCACTGGTACACGGATCCGGCGAGCGGGTAACGCGCCGCGAGTTCGGCGAAGACCAGCGCGACGAGCAGCTGGCCGGCCAGGACGACCGGCCACGTCCAGAAGAACAGCGGTCCGCCGAAGGTGTAGCCGAAGCCGAAGAGCTGGAAGACGGTGGTGAGGATGGAAACGAAGGAAAAGCCGGCGGCGAAGGCGGAAAACCCGCCGAGCGACCGGCGGAGTTCCTGGCGGTAACCGAAAGCGGCGAGTTCGTCGGGTGGGGTCATGCGCGCTCCTGACCTGGTTTCGATCGCACGACAGAAATTAGGCCGGGGCCGCGACGCGGTGATCTCCGCCGTGTTAGGGGCCCGTTAACGGTCGCATCGACACGGCGTCAATGAAGAAATCCGGGCGTAACCGCCCTTCCGCGCGCGATTTGCCGCGGGAAACCTGGCAAGATCACGCGCGTGGGCAACGGGTCGGGAGTCGGCAGGCCGAGGGCGAGCGGAGTGGCGGCGAACCGCCCGGACGCCCGCGCGGCGGTGCTCGACGCGGCGGGGGAACTGTTCACCGGCGCCGGGTACGCGGCCACGACGACGAGGGCGATCGCCGAACGCGCGGGCCTGCGCCAGGCGTCGCTCTACTACCACTTCCCGGCGAAGGAAGACATCCTCGCGGCGCTGCTGGCCGAGACGGTCCGCCCGTCACTGGCGCTGGCGGCCCGGCTCGCGGCCGGCGAGGCCCCGGTGGCGGTCCGGTTGTGGGCGCTGGCGTACGCGGACATCGGCCTGCTGGGCGGCGCCCGGCACAACCTGGGCGCGTTGTACCTGCTGCCGGAAGTCGCATCGCCGAACCTGGCGAAGTTCCGCACCGAACGCGCGGAACTGAAGGCGGCCTACGGCCGGCTGGTGGCGGCTTCGGGCGTGGCCCCTTCGGCCCTGGCGATCCGGACGGACCTGGTGTTCGGCCTGGTGGAGAGCATCGCGGTGATCCGCCGCGACGACCCGGCACTGGACGTCGAGGCCCACGTCCGCGAGGGCGCCGACGGCGTGGTCCGGCTGGTGGGCCTGCCGGAGCCCACCGACGGGCTGCGCGCCGAGGCGCACGCCCTGCTGGCGGCGCTCCCGGACTAGGGGCGGGGCGGGCCGCCCAGCAGGTTGCTGATGATCCTCGACATTTCGCGCATCGTGCGGATCCCCAGTTCCATCGACTGCGCGCCGACGCGCAGGGGCCGGATCGCCGCGCGCAACGGGGCGTTGATCGCCTCCAAGGGGCGGATCTGCGTCAGGAACTCCGTGATCCGCGCCTCCAGTTCCATCAGCCCGGTCAGCATTTCCACGAATTCGTCGTATTCGCGGCGGGCGCGGTCGAGCAGGTCCGGTGTCATGTGCGAGTCCATCAGCCGCATGTACGAGCGGATGGTCGAATCGGTTTCCGCGACCGTCGTTTCGAACGCCGTGCCGACCTGCTGGATGTTGACCGCCATCGGCTTGATCGTGTCGGCCGCGCGGACCACCCGCGCCTTGATCGCCTCCGGGGCCAGCCCGGCCACGTCGCCGGTCACCTGGCGCATTTCCTCGGCCAGTTCGTCCAGCGAGTGGCTGATCGCGTCGAACTGCCGCTCCAGCAGTTCACCGATCTTCGTGAGGTTTTCCTTGTATTCCTGCAGCCCGGGCCCGTCCTTTTCCGGGCTGACGCCGGCCAGCAGCAGTCGGTCGCATTTCTTGAGCTTTTCCAGCGCCGCCTCCGCCGAGCGGATGGCCTTGATGAGCCGGTCCGCCACCAGGTCCATCGTGCGCCGCCATTCCGCGGTGCCGGCGCCGGCCAGTACCGCCTCCTTGATGTCGACGTACTGGAGCTTCTCGATGATCCGGATGTTGGCGTCGTCGCTCTGGCCGGTGATCAGCTCGTGCCCCAGCACGATCAGCGGCAGGATGAGCTGGGTGAGGCCGAGCTCGTTCGCCTTGGCGTAGAAGGCGGTCAGCTCTTCCCGGCAGGCGCTGCTTTCGTAGAAGTAGTTCATCGAGATGACCGGGATGAAGACCATCGCGGCGTTGAGCCCGTCCTGGATCTTCGTCCGCCAGTCCTCGCCCCACCCGATGGTTTCGCGGTCGACGAAGACCTCGATCTTGCGCCCGTGTGCCGAGGCGCAGAACTTTTCGAGCGAATTCTTGAGTGGCGTGACGAAATTGAGGAAACCGTCATCTTCGTGCGTGAAGCTGAGAAAGCATTGCACGGCGGGCTGGTCGGACATGAAATCGGGCATCGGAGACCTTCGGGCGCTGCGGCTTTTCCGGCGCAGCCTAGGGCAGCCGGTGACCCGGACCCGACGGTTGGGGGAACTGTCCCGGATCTGTCAGGAAGCGGTGGCCTGCAGGGCCTTGCTCAGCGCCGGCGCGGTCAGCTCGACCTGCCACGGCCGGGCGCCGCCCGCGCGCAGGACCTCGGCGACCGAGTCCTCGTCCGTCTCGGCCGGCGGGCGCCAGCACGTGCGGCGGACCAGGTCCGGCAGCAGCAGGTTCTCCACCGGCAGCCGCCGGTCCTCCGCGATGGCCGCCAGTGCCGCGCGCGCCGCGGCCAAGCGGGCCGCCGCGTCCGGGTCCTTGTCCGCCCAGCGGTTCACCGGGGGCGGGCCGTCGGTCGGCTGCGAAGGCGACGGGAGTTCGGAAGCGGGCAACGCGCGGGCCACCTGCAGGTGCCGCAGCCAGCTCGCGGTGTACTTGCGCTGGACGCGGCCGCTGAACACCGGCAGCGCCTGCAGCTCCTCGACCGTCTTCGGGTCGGCCGTGACGGCGTTGACGATCGCGCTGTCCGGCAGGATCCGGCTCGGCGCGCGGTCGCGTTTGCGGGCCAGCTCGTCGCGCGCCTGCCAGAGTTCGCGGACCGCCGCCAGCCCGCGCGGGCTGCGGATCTTGTGCACGCCGGACGTCCGGCGCCACGGCTCGGCCCGCGGGGCGGGCGGCGGGGCGGTCCGGACGTTTTCGAACTCCTGCCGCGCCCACTCCAGCTTGCCCTGGGCGCCCAGCTCCGCTTCCAGCTTTTCGCGCAGCTGGACGAGCAGCTCGACGTCGAGGGCGGCGTAGTTGAGCCAGTCGACCGGCAGCGGCCGCTTCGACCAGTCGGCCGCGCTGTGGCCCTTCTCGAGGGTGTACCCCAGCAGCAGCTCGACGAGGGTGCCCAGCGCGACGCGTTCGTAGCCCGCCAGCCGTCCGGCCAGCTCGGTGTCGAACAGCGCCGCCGGGTGCAGGCCCAGTTCGGCGAGGCAGGGGAGGTCCTGGGAGGCGGCGTGCAGCACCCACTCCAGGGAGTTGAGGACGTCGCGCAGCGGCTGGAGGTCGTCGGCCAGCGCGATCGGGTCGATCAGCACCGTGCCGGAACCCTCGCGGCGCAGCTGCACGAGGTAGGCCTTGGGCCAGTACCGGTAGCCGGACGCGCGTTCGGTGTCGACGGCGACCGCCCCCGAGCCCGCGGCGAGCTTCGCGCAGGCCTCGGCCAGCGCGGCAGCGTCGGTGATCACCGGGGGCGTGCCCTCGGCGGGTTCGCGTAGCAGCACAGGGCCGCCCGTGGACTCGATCTCCATCCCGGTGTCCTCGGCCTCTGCACTTCCCATGGTTGACGACCCTACGGGACGGGCATACCGCGCCTGGTCTGCCCGCCCCGCAGGGCTGTTCGCTTGCGTCAGCGGATCACGCCGGCCCGCATGGCCAGCGCCACCATCTGCGCCCGGTCGCCCGTGCCGAGCTTGCGCCCGATCCGGGACAGGTGGGACTTGACGGTGAGAGCGGAGAGCGAGAGCTCTTCGCCGATCTCCTTGTTGGACTGCCCGTCGGCGACCAGCTGGAGCACCTCCACCTCACGAGCGGACAGCTCGCGCGGGGTGTTGTCGGTGCCCGCGACGCGGGTCCCGGTGGCCAGCACCGGAGCCACGCTCGGGTCGGCGTAGACGCCGCCCTCGAGCACGCGCCGCACGCCGTCGGTCACCACGACCGGCGACGCGGACTTCAGCAGGTACGCCTGGGCCCCGGCCTGGAAGGCCGAGCGGACCGCGTACGGGTCGTCCGAGGATGCGAGGACCACCACGCGCGGCCAGCCGTGGCTACGGAGTTCCGTAACCAGCTCGATGCCGCTGCCGTCCGGCAGTCCGAGATCGAGGATCGCCAGGTCACAAGGCCCGGTGGCCTGTGCTCGCGCCCTCGCCTCGGCCACCGTGGCGGCTTCGTGGACGGTGCCCGCACCCATCTGTGCGAGTCTTGCTGCGATTGCCTCCCTCAACAGCGGGTGGTCATCGACCACCAACACGGAAAACAGCTCTTCCCGCGGGTGCGGAACCATGCTCGCCGGCAATGCACCGGCTGGCGTGGATCGGACGGCCTGAGATAAGCCGACGGTAGCCACGTCACTACCTCCCTGGAGTCGGTCGTGCCCCCCGACCGGCACCGGGACCTTCGGCCGTTCAGCCGCGCCAGCTTTAGACCGAAAGTGGTGTCGTCGAAGGCACTGTAGCCGCCCTGAGCCCTTCGCGGGGGGATCGAATGGGTATCTATCTCAAACGAACAGTCACTCAGTGGGTTCGTAGTAACACGATCGGGCTAGTACACGGCCGGTTGCTAACGGATAGCCCAGCGAACACGATGCTATGGAGTTACCGGCGGCCAAATGGCCGTGCAGATGAGCCGTGCAGCTTCCGGTGCGCCTAGTGACGCGGGGCCGGATGGGCTCCCCCAACCCTCGGATTGTGGCTCCGGCCGGGGCGCGGCCCACCCTCGTCCGAGCCCGCCGCGGGGACGGCCGGACGCCCATCGGAGGGGCGAATCGTGACTGTCCGTGTCGGTCGGCGGGGTGCGGCGGCCGCCGGGCGCGCCTTTTGATCTTGTTGCGGTGCGTGACCGCGGCGAGTCACTAACGAGGAGACGTGAAACGGCCTCAGAGCTGCGGGAGCGCTCCCGGGGCGCTCGGGTGACCGTCCGGGTCGTTGCGGACGTCCGAGGGGCGCTCCGGGCGCCGCCAACGGGGTGAACGACGTTCAGCGGACGTGAATTTTGCTCACATCCGTACAAGTGCGGGGTCCGCGACCACCGGCGACGGCCCGCCGTTGCCGATTCGTTGCCGAAGATCGCCCGGACGGCCGGGTCAGGAGCCCTGGCGCTGCTCGAAGAGGGTCACCCCGACCGGCGGCAGGCCCACGACGCTGGCCATGACCTGGCAGAAGGCCTGCCCGTGCGGCAGCAGCCCGGCGTCCGCGGGCGTCCAAGACGCGCGCAGCTCCAGGTCGTCGGTGCGGGACGGCCCCGAGATGTCGCCGAAGCGGGCCGACGACGTCTCGGTCACCGTGCCGCCGAGGGCCTTCCAGCTCGCCCCGGACACCTCCAGCGCGTCGGTCAGCCACGACCAGCCGACCGCCGGCAGGAAGGGGTCGGTCGCCAGTTCGCGGTCCAGTTCCGCGCGCACGTACATGACGAGGCGCAGCACGCCGTCCCAGCCGTCCTGGCCGTCCGGGTCGTGCAGCAGGACCAGCCGTCCCGAAGCCAGCACGTCGGCGGGCCCGGCGACTTCACAGCTGACCGCGTACGACCACGGCGCGAGCCGCTGCGGCGCCCGCATGGGCTCCAGCAGCACCTCCCGGCGGGGCCGGACGGACTGCAGCGCCGCGACGGCTTCGCGGAAGAGCTCGGGCACTGGCGTCATCGCGGTCACGCACCGACTTTAGGGCGGGCACGCCCTGTTGCGGGCGCAGGCGCGCCGAGAGAACGGCCCCGCCGGGCTCGTGGCACGATTGACGGCGATGTCTCAGACCACGCCCCTGCCGCGCCAGTCCGTCCCGTCCGGCCGCCGCGAGCTGCCCGAAGCCCCGTTCCTGGCCGCCGCGCGCGGCGAGCGCCCGGCACGCCCGCCCGTCTGGTTCATGCGCCAGGCCGGCCGCTCGCTCCCGGAGTACCGCGCGCTGCGCGAGGGCGTGCCCATGCTCGACGCCTGCTTCGACCCCGAAATGCTCGCCGAGATCACGTTGCAGCCGGTCCGCCGGCACGACGTCGACGCGGCGATCCTCTACAGCGACATCGTCGTGCCGCTCAAGGCCGCGGGGGTCGACCTCGACATCGTCCCCGGCACCGGGCCGGTGGTGGCCGAGCCGGTGCGCGACCTCGCCGCCGTGAAGGCGCTGCCGCTGCTGGAGCCGGAGCAGGTTTCGAAGGTCGCCGACGGCGTCCGGCTGCTGGTCGAGCGGCTCGGCGAAACCCCGCTGATCGGCTTCGCCGGCGCGCCGTTCACGCTGGCCAGCTACCTCATCGAGGGTGGCCCGAGCCGCCACCACGAGCACACGAAGGCGCTGATGCACACCTCGCCCGAGGTGTGGCACGAGCTGGCCGGGCGGCTGGCCGACATCGCGCTCACGTTCCTGCGCGCGCAGCTCGACGCCGGCGTCGACGCGGTCCAGCTGTTCGACTCCTGGGCCGGGGCGCTGTCCGAGCGGGACTACCGCGAGTTCGTCCTGCCGCACTCGGCGAAGGTCCTCGCCGGGGTCGCCGGCCACGGCGTGCCGCGGATCCACTTCGGCGTCGGCACCGGCGAGCTCCTGGCCGCGATGCGCGACGCGGGTGCCGACGTCGTCGGCGTCGACTGGCGGATCCCCCTGGACGAAGCCGTGCGGCGCCTGGGCGGGCGCGCGGTCGTGCAGGGCAACCTCGACCCGGCGCTGCTGCACGCCTCCTGGCCGGTGCTGGAGGCGGAGGTCCGGCGGATCGCCGAAGAGGGCAAGGCGGCCGACGGCCACATCTTCAACCTGGGCCACGGCGTGCCGCCGGGCGTCGACCCCGACGTGCTGACCCGGGTGGCCCGGCTGGTGCACGAGCTGTGAAGCGCGTCGCGGTCGTCGGGGGCGGCGTTTCCGGACTGACCGCGGCGTACCGGCTGCGCCGGCTGCTCGGCCCCGGCGCCGAGATCACGGTGTTCGAGAAGACGACGGCACCGGGCGGGAAACTGCGCACGGCCGAGCTCGCCGGCGTGCCGTACGACGTCGGCGCCGAGGCGTTCCTGGTCCGGCGGCCCGAGATGCTCGCGCTGGTCCGCGAGCTCGGCCTCGACGTCGTCCACCCGACGAAGGCCCGGGCCAAGATCCACGCCGGTGGCAGCGTCACCGGGCTGCCGCCGGGCACGGTCATGGGCGTGCCGGCCTCGGCGGAGTCGGTGGCCGGGGTGCTTTCCGAGGCGGGGCGCAAGGCCGTCGAGGCCGAGCCGTCGCTGCCCGGGCTGCGGCTGCCGGGCGGGGACGTGCCGCTGGGACCGCTCCTGCGCGAGCGGTTCGGCGACGAACTGGTGGACCGCCTGGTCGACCCGCTCCTGGGCGGCGTCTACGCGGGCGGGGCCGACGGCCTCGGCCTGCGCGCGACCATGCCGGGTCTGGCCGCGGCGCTGGCGGCGGGCGCGGGCTCGCTGACCGCGGCGGCGGCCGCCCAGCTGCCGGCGAACCCGTCGGCGGCACCGGTGTTCGGCACCGTCCCGGGTGGCCTCGGCACAGTGATCGACCGGCTCACCACGGCGTCCGGCGCCGAGGTGCGGACCGGCCTCCCGGTGTGCGAGCTCGCCCGCCAGGGCACCGGCTGGCGGCTGCGCATCGGCGCGGCCCCGACCGCGCACGCCCCGGCGGACAACGTCGCCGAGGCGGACGCGGTGGTGCTCGCGGTCCCGGCCCCGTCGGCCCGCCGCCTGCTCGCCGACGTCGTCCCGGCGGCTTCGGCGGCGTTCGGCGAGGTCGAGCTGGCCTCGATGGCGGTGGTCGCGCTGGCGCTGCCACCCGGAACGGCGCTGCCCGAAGCGTCGGGAATCCTGATCGGCGCCGGCGAAGGCGACGCATCGGGCAAGCCGTACGCGGCCAAGGCGTTCACGTTCTCCTCCCGCAAGTGGGCGCACTACGGCACCGGCCCGGTCCTGGTCCGCGGCTCGGTCGGCCGCTTCGGCGAGCCGGGCGCACTGCAGTTCGACGACGTCGAGCTGGTCCGCGTGGTCCGCGACGACCTGGCCCGCCTGACGGGCGTGACGGCGGCCCCGGTGGAGACATTGGTGACCCGCTGGGGCGGCGGGCTGCCCCAGTACGGAACCGGCCACCTGGAAAGGGTGGAGCGGATCGAGAAGGCGGTGGCGGAGACCCCAGGCCTGGCGGTGGCGGGAGCAACGCTGCACGGAGTGGGCCTGCCGGCATGCGTGGCGACGGCGGAGACGGCGGCACAGCGGATCGCAGCGCACTTGACCGCCTGAGAAGCCGCTTCGACCGCAGGTCGCCGCCGCCGGCAAGCCGACCCACCAGGCACCCAACGGACCTCGGGAACCCGGCGGCGGCAGCAATCAGACCACCCACCGGCAGCCGAGAGCAGAACGGAACCACAAGAACACCCAGACCCCCCGCAACCCCGATCCGAAGCCAGAACACGGCCGACGGCACCGGGTCAAGGCACGCTTTCCCGCCTTGACGCGGTGTCGTCGGCCGTAGTCACAATCAGGCGTCGGGGTGGCGGCAGACCACGAACAGTCGGAGCCCGTCCTCAGACAGTCGGCTCGCGTACTCGAACAGTCGGCTTGCGTACCCAGGCAGTCGGCTCGCGTACTCAGACAGTCGGCTTGCGTACCCAGGCAGTCGGCTCGCGTACTCAGACAGTCGGCTTGCGTACCCAGGCAGTCGGCTCACGTGCCCACTTGACCGCGTGAGTGCGCTCACCCCGACCCGTGGCGGCGCGCGCGGGCCCGCGGTGACAGGATGGACCCATGGCGCGGGTCAACTACAACGAGCTCAACGACACCATCCGCTACACCACCTGGTCGGTCTTCCGGATCGAACCCGGCAGGCTGGGTGAGGACCGCGGGACCGCCGGC
This sequence comes from Amycolatopsis sp. lyj-23, assembly GCF_046549135.1. NCBI lineage: Bacteria > Bacillati > Actinomycetota > Actinomycetes > Pseudonocardiales > Pseudonocardiaceae > Amycolatopsis > Amycolatopsis sp. lyj-23. The sequence continues at coordinate 523,935 of NZ_JAJPWN010000005.1, forward strand.
CGCGAGACCGCGGAGTACCTCGACGGGCTCGAGGCCAAGGGCGTCGTCGTCCGCGGGGTGTACGACCTCTCCGCGCTGCGCGCCGACGCCGACTTCATGATCTGGTGGCACGCCGAGGAGATCGAGCAGGTCCAGGCCGCCTACGCCGGGTTCCGCCGGACGCCGCTCGGGCGCGCGGCGACGCCGGTCTGGAGCCAGACCGCGCTGCACCGGCCCGCCGAGTTCAACAAGAGCCACATCCCGGCCTTCCTCGCCGGGGAAGAGGCGCGCAAGTACATCTGCGTCTACCCGTTCGTGCGGTCCTACGAGTGGTACCTGCTGCCGGACGCCGACCGCCGCAAGATGCTCGCCGACCACGGCAAGGAAGCCCGCGACTACCCGGACGTGCGCGCGAACACCGTCGCCTCCTTCGCCCTCGGCGACTACGAGTGGATCCTCGCCTTCGAGGCCGACGAGCTGCACCGGATCGTCGACCTCATGCGGCACCTGCGCGGCACCGAGGCGCGGCTGCACGTGCGCGAGGAGATCCCGTTCTACACCGGCACCCGCGTGCCGCCCGCCGAGCTCGTCGCGGCCCTCCCGTAGTGCGCGACGTCGTCGAGGGCGTCTGGCACGCCACCACGGGCTCGCAGCCGGGCCCCTTCGAGCTGACCGGCGCCGAAAACGTCCTGCCCGGGCCGTACCGGGTCGCGGCCGCCGCCACCGCGTCCGTCGCCGCGGCCACCCTGGCGGCCGCGGAACTGCTGAAGGTGCGCGGCATCGAGCCCGGCGTCGTCACGGCCGACACCCGGCACGCGGCCGCGGCGTTCCGCAGTGAGCAGCTGCTGCGCGTGGACGGCGTCGGCGCGGAGTCCGTCTGGGCGCCGTTGTCGGGCGACTACCGCACGGCCGACGGCTGGGTGCGCCTGCACTGCAACTACCCGCGCCACGAAGCGGCGGTGTGCTGGGGCCTGGGCGTGCCGGCGACCCGCAGCGCGGTCGAGAAGGCGATCGCCGGGCGGAGCGCGCGGGAGGTCGAGCACGCCGTCGTCACCGCCGGGGGAGCGGCCGCCGAGCTGCGGTCGCCCGAGGAGTGGGCGGCGCATCCCCAAGGGGAAGCGGTGGCCTCGCTGCCGCTGGTCTCTCTTTCGCCGCTGGAGCCGGCGCCGAAGCGGACGTTGTTCTATTCGGACCGCCCGCTGGGCGGCATCCGGGTGCTGGAGCTGACGCACGTGCTCGCGGGCCCGGTGGCCGGCCGGGTCCTGGCCGCGCACGGCGCCGACGTGCTGCACATCGGGGCCGCGCACCTGCCGCGGGTCGAGGCGCTGGTGCGGGACACGAACCAGGGCAAGCGCTCGGCGTTCGTGGCCCTGGACACCGAGGGCGGCCGCGCCCGGCTGAAGAAGCTGATCAGCCGGGCGGACGTGCTGGTCCAGTCGTTCCGGCCGGGGGCGCTGGAGCGCATCGGCGTCGGACCGGCGGAGCTGGCTTCGCTGCGGCCCGGCCTGGTGGTCGCGGACTTGAGCGCGTACGGCTGGGAGGGCCCGTGGGCGCGCCGGCGCGGGTTCGACAGCCTGGTCCAGATGTCGAGCGGGATGGCGTTTTCGGAGGACGGGCCGTCCCCGCTGCCGGTCCAGGCGCTGGACCACGCAACGGGCTGGCTCACGGCGGCGGCCGTGATGACGGCGTTGCACCGCCAGGTCACGGACGGCGGCACCTGGCGCGCCCGGCTGTCCCTGGCGGGCACGGGCCGATGGCTGGATTCGCTGGGGCGCAAGGATCCTGCGGCGGTGGACGTCGAGTACGGGGACCTGCTGGAGGAGGCGGACAGCGGGTACGGCCGGCTGACGCGGGTCCGGATGGCGGGCGGGTTGCCGGGGGCGGAGCCGCACTGGGAGTTCGGGACGCGGGTGCCGGGAGTCGACAAACCGACCTGGACGCCCTGAGTCTCCTCGGTCCGGTTTCGATCGGGAGCCGGGGACGCTGTGGGCGAAGACGAGGCCGAACGTCACGTGGTCGACCGGACCTGAGCCGTTCGACGGCCTTGAGGTACAGCTCGGTCAGGCCGTCCGGTCTGCCAAAGCCGCCAAGCCGACAGCAGACGGGGGCTGCGTCGAGAGATCGATCCTCGGTTTTGCAGGCCAACAACCGGCCCGGCCGCCTGAGTCAGAACCCACCCGCCCTTGGGGGCGGCCCCGGTTCCAGTCTACCGGCCCCCGCCGACAAAACCCCTGGCCACGACGTGGTTGTCCACAACCCGAGGGCCCTGTGGATCACCGGCGCCGAAGGTGATCCATCGTGTGCAAACGTCGGGGACGCCTGGAGCGGATCACCGCCGCCGCAAGCAGTCCACCAGCCGGCGCTTCGGTTTCGGCAGGTGCCCGCCTTCGATCAGCCACGTCACGAACTCGTCCGCATACGCCCCCGACCGCTCCTCCGCCCTCTTCGGCCGGCTCGCGTTGAACGACGCGAACAACGGCCCGTACCGCTCGCCCAGCGCCTCCGCCACCTCCGGCCGCTGGTACGCCAGCACCCGTCCGTGTTTCCGGCGCAGCACCTGGGCCTCCACCCGCAGGCGGGCCGGGTCGAAGCCCTCCGGTGGTGGGCCGTCGGCCAGCAGGGCCTGCAGCAACTCCGCCTGGCGGCGGGCCAGCTCCTCGCGGCTCATCGCGTCACCGCCGTCCGCAACGCCGCCAGTTCCGCCGCCAGCTCCGCGTCGCTCGGGTAGTCGTCGTCGCGTTCCAGCAGGACTCCCGGTGGGTCCGTGCGGCGGCGCAGCTCCGTCAGCAACGCCAGCACCTCCGGCAGCACCGGGTGGGCGTGCGTGTCGTGGTAGACGCCGTCGCGCTCGATGCCGCCCGCCATGTGCACGTACGCCAGGCGCTCCCACGGGATCCCGTCCAGGAACGCCGCCGGGTCGGTGCCGATGTTGCGCGCGTTGGCGTACAGGTTCGCGACGTCGATGATCAGCCGGCAGCCGGTCCGCTCGGTCAGCTCGGTGAGGAACTGCTCCTCGGTCAGCTCCGCGTCCGGCCAGTCGAGCACCGCCGCGATGTTCTCCAGCGCCAGCGGCACGTCCACGATGGACTGGGCGAGCCGCACGTTCGCCACCAGCACGTCCAGCGCCTCCCGTGTGCGGGGCAGCGGCATCAGGTGCCCCGAGTCGAGCCCGCCCGCGCGGACGAAGCACACGTGGTCGCTGACCAGCGGCGCGTCCAGCGCCCGCGCGATCTCCGCGAGGTGCTGGACGCGGCCGGTGTCCAGCGGCTCGGCCCCGCCGAGGGACAGCGACACCGCGTGCGGCAGCACCGGCAGTCCCCGCTCGCGCAGCGCCACCAGCGTCTCCGGCAGGTGGTCGGCGTGCAGGTTCTCGGCCACGACCTCGACCCAGTCGACGCCCGGCAGCCGCGCGATGGACAGGTCGAGCTCGTGCCGCCAGCCGATCCCGATGCCCAGCTCACCCACCGCAGCCCCCGCCACCGCAGCCGCCGCCGCACGACGAACCGCTGCTGCAAGACGAGCTCGAGCACGACGACCCGCTGCTGCAGGACGACCCGGACCCGGACGAGCCACCGCCGCCGAACGAGGTCACCGGTGGCGCCAGCGCCGTGCTCAGCTCCTCGTCCGGGTACATCGCCCAGCCGCCCAGCGCCACCGCGGCCGCCGCGCCGCCGAGCAGCACGCCGCCGGCCAGCATCCCGGCCGGTACCGGCCCGCTCGCCGCGGCCCGGGCCTGGCCGAGCAGGCGGTGCCCCGCGGCCGACGGCTGCCGCGCGCCCGTCTTCGCCCGGCGGACCGCCGCCACGATCGCCAGCACCGCCGCGACGAGGACCAGGAACACCAGGATCCCCACCGGGCGGCCGAGGGAGATGCCGTTGACCAGCCGCGCCACGCCGAACGCCAGCACGGCCAGCTGCAGCACCAGCCCGAACGTCCGCGCCTGCCGCTTGGCCGCCGCCGAAGCCAGCAGGCCGCGCTGGTCGAGGCCCTCCTCCAGCGCGCGCATCGCCGCGGAGCCGCGGACGGACGTCCGGATGGTCGCCGTCGTCTTCGACTTCGCCACGTCGAAGACGGCCCGCTCCAGCGGCTCGGCCGGCCGGTTCGCGGCCCGGCTGATCTGCTTGTGGCTGTTGACGCGCAGCTGCCCGCGTTCCACCAGCGCCGCGATCGCCGCGTCGGTGGCCCGGTCGGGGCCGCCGGCGAGGAAGGCGAGCTGGTAGACCGTCGGCGGCGGCCCGGCCGTCGCCGCGTCCGCCCGCATCGCCCGGCTGTTCACGATCCCGGACACGACGACCCTGACCAGCAGGACCGCGCCGAGCAACGCGATGTAGAGGACCACGAAATCCGGTCCGGAAATGCCCCACGGGTCGTCCATCGCCCGTCTCCCCTCAGTTCGTCGCGGTTACCGTAGCTGTCTGACGCACGCGGTGGCGTCGGCGTTTCAACCGCCGCAACCTCCGCCGCCGCCGCCTCCTCCGCAGGAGCTGCCGCCCCCGCCGCACGAGCTGCCGCTGCTGCACGAACCGCCGCCGTAGTAGCCGGCGCCCGCGCCGCCGGCGGCCGCCCACCGGCTGCTGCGGGGACGGCGGTACACCTGTGCGGCCGCCTGCTGCACGGCCCGGCCGACGGCGAGCCGGACGTCCTTGTCGGGGTGCGCGCCCAGACCCTGTGACGCGACGGTGCCGACCGCGCCGGCCGTGAGCGTGCCCGCGCGGCGCACCTTCTCGAGGGCGGCGCGGCCCGCGGCGGTGATCTTGACCGCCGGCCGGTTCAAGGCGCAGACGGCGGTGACGATGAGCGCCACGGACGTCACGACCAGCAGCAGGATCAGGTAGCCGACCGGGTGGCCTGCGGCCGACCCAGCGCCCAGGCGGACCGCGCCGACGACGCCCAGCAGGCCGTACGCGACCGCCATGACCGCCCAGATCCGCCGGACCGCGCGGACGTCGGTGAGCAGGCCGCGCGCGGCCAGCCCGGCCTCGAGCCCGGCCACCGACGCGTGCTGCACGACCTCGTCGCGCACCCGGGCGACGGAGGTGCCGGACTTGCCGACGCGCGCGAGCGCGGCGCGGCCGAGCTCGTCCGGCGCCGTGCCGCGGACGCGGTGCAGCTTGCCCGTGCCGTCGATGCGGACGAACTCGCGCTCCAGCAGCGACGCGACGACGAAGTCGGCGAGCCGGTCCCGCCCACCGGCCAGCAGCGCGAACTCCTCGGGCCGCTCCGGCGCCTGGCCGGCCTCCCCTTGCGAGATCCGCCTGCCGCGCACGACGCCGTACAGCCCCACCGCCAGCAGCGAGCCCAGGTAGAGCCCCGTGAACACCGGTCCGGGAATGCCCCAGGTGTCGGTCATGAGTCCGCCCTCCCTCGTCCGTGTGCGGAGACTACGTTCGAGGGAGGGCGGCAGGTTGTCCGCTTAAGGAGGATTTAGGCTGTTACGGCTGGGGCACCAGTTTCAGCGAGATCGAGTTGATGCAGTACCGCTGGTCGGTCGGGGTCGGGTAGCCCTCGCCCTCGAAGACGTGCCCGAGGTGGCTGTGGCAGGAGCCGCAGAGCACCTCGATCCGCTTCATGCCCATGGTGCGGTCTTCGCGCAGCAGCACGGCGTCGGAGTCGGCCGGGTCGTAGAACGACGGCCAGCCGCAGTGGCTCTCGAACTTCGTGTCGCTGCGGAAGAGCTCGGCACCGCAGGCGCGGCACTCGTAGACGCCGGTGGTCTTGACGTCGGTGTACTCACCGGTGAACGGCCGTTCGGTCCCCGCCTGGCGGAGCACGGCGTACTCGTCGGGGCTGAGCTGCGCCCGCCATTCCTGCTCGGACTTCACGACGCGCGGGGTCGCGCCGACAACGGGTTTCATACCTTTCACCCGATCCACGTTACGCCGCGAGCCAGGCGAGGGCGTGCACGACGATGTCCCATGCGGTCACGATCACGCCCAGCACGATGAGGACCACGATCAGGGCGGCCACCCAGTACCGGAGGCCGCCGAGCCGGTTGCTGGAGTCGGCGAAGTCCGCGACGCCGTCGAGGGCGGCTTCGATGGTGAAGTTCGGACCGCAGCGCTCGATGCGGTCGAGGTGCTCGGCGAACGCCCGCGCCTCCGGGTCGTACGGGTCCAGGCCGACCAGGTCCTCGTGGAAGCGAGGATTCTGGCCCGGCAGCGAAGCTCCGTCGTCGGCCATGCCACCACGGTAGGCCATCCGCGCCGTTCAGCCCACCGGACGCGCGTTACGTCTCAGTTGCTCGAACCGGTGGAGCCGAGCCGCGTGTCCGCGTCGATCAGGGTCCGGCCGCCGACGTTGACCAGCCGGAAACCGGGCCGGCTGCCGCCGACGTTGACGTTCATGACGAGCGAGCCGTCGGATTCGGTGCCGCCCGAGTCGGCGTGCGCCTTGTTCGGCCCGTTGATGTTCTTCTTGTTCTCGGCCCAGTACGCCTGGTACCGCTCTTGGTCGCCGTACACCTGCTGGGCGGCCGGGGTGAGCATGTCCCAGTGGGCGGCCGGGTCGCTGAAGTAGTCGATGACCAGCTGACCGGCCGTGCTGAAGTTGGTGACCGGCGTGTCCGACGGCGTCCTGCCGAGGCTCGCGGGCACGTTCGTCCCGCTCGTCTTGCCGGTGCTGGGCACGGTCTTGTTCGTCGTCGGCTGGCTCCCCGGCGACTGGGCGATCTGGTTGCCGCCGGAACCGCCGTTGCCCGAGTTCAGGACCAGGAACACGATCACCGCGACCACGACGACCGCCGCGCCCGCTCCGGCGAACAGGGCGTACTTGCGCTTGTTGTCCGGCTTCGGGGTGTTCGACGAGTACTGCGGGGCCCTGGCCGTCGGCGCGGCCGCGGGCACCGGTCTGGGCGGGGTGTTCGGCGGGGCGGCCGGGGACCGCATCGGCATGAACGCCGCCGTCGGACGCGGCGGGTTCGCCGGGGCCTTGCTCGACGCGGCCTTGCTCGACGGCACGGGTGTGCCCACCGGCGGGGAGGACGGCGCCTTGCTCGCGGTGCGCTGCCACGGCGGCCGCTCGCCGTCGTCGGTGGCCGCGGGGGCGGCGGGCTGGCGGCCCCCGCCGCCGGAGAGCAGCGGCGGCGACGCGGTCATGCCGCCCGGCTCGGTCCGGGCCAGCGCGGCCAGCCGTTCGCGGGCCTCGGCCATGCTCGGCCGCTCGCCCGGCTCGCTGCGCAGCAGGCTCATCAGCAGCGCGGTGGCCGCGCCCGCCTGCACCGGCGGGTTGATCTGGCCGTTCGCCGCCGCGTAGAGCAGGGCGAGCTGGTTGGTCGTGTTGCCGTACGGCGTGGTGCCCTCGATCGCCTGGTAGAGGGTCGCGCCGAGGGCGAAGACGTCGGAGCTGGGCACCGGGTCGGCGCCGCGGGCGAGCTCGGGCGCCAGGTACGCGGGCGTGCCGCCGATCAGGCCGGTCGCCGTCAGCGTCATGTCGCCGGCCGCGCGCGAGATGCCGAAGTCGGTGATCTTCGCGGTGCCGGTCTCGTCGATGAGGATGTTGCCCGGCTTGACGTCGCGGTGCACGATGCCGGCGCGGTGGGCGGCCACCAGCGCGGAGGCGACCTGCTCGCCGATCCGGGCGACCCGCCCGAGCGGCAGCGTGCCCTCTTCGGAGAGGATCGTGGAGAGGCTGGGCCCGTTGAGGTACTCCATCACCAGGCACGGGTCGCCGTTGTGCTCGGCGATGTCGAAGACGACGATGGCGTTCGGGTGCTGGAACCGGGCCGCGTTCTTCGCCTCGCGCATCGCGCGCTGGCGCATGTTGTCGCGTTCGGTCTCCGAGACGCCCGGCTGCGGCAGGATCTGCTTGATCGCGACGGTGCGTTCGAGGCGCACGTCGGTGGCGCGCCACACGACACCCATGGCACCGCTACCAATGTGCTCGACGAGGCGGTAGTGCCCCGCGATCAGCTGACCGGTGTCGATGGCGACTGCTCCTGACGAAATTCCCGGTGGTGGTGGCCCTGCTCAGCGCGTTACCGCTTCGCGCACCCGATCGAGTGTAGCGGTCGGCCGCGCCGGAGTTCGCGTCAGCCAGCCGGTCCGGCGGGCTGCGGTTCGGCGGGTGCCCGCTTCTTGAACACCTTGACCAGGCCGATCGCCCCGGCCAGCGCGAACACGCCGTAACAGGCGAGCAGCGCGGGCGGCGTGTCACCGGTCAGGGCGTCGCCGAGGACGACCACGGCGACCGTGCCGGGCACGCTCCCGAGCAGCGTACCGGCCAGGTAGGGGACGAGCCGCACCGAGGACACCCCGCAGAGGTAGCTGAACGGCGCGAAGGGCACCACCGGGATCAGCCGCAGCGACGTGATCGCGAGGACGCCGCCGCCGGCCAGGCGGTCGTTGACCGTCCGCACCGCGGACCGGTGCAGGTGCCGGGTGACCAGGTCGCGGCCGAGCAGGCGGGCCAGGCCGAAGGAGATGGCCGCCGCGATCGTGGTGGCGACCAGGCCGATGGCGATGCCGGCCGCGGTGCCGACGAGCAGGCCGGCGGCGAGGTTGAACACCGTTCGCGGGACGGGCGCGACGGTCAGCAGCGAGTACGCGACGAGCAGCAGGAGCGGGGTGGCGGGCCCGGTGGCGGCGGCCCAGGCGCGCAGTTCGGCCGGCCCCGGGATCGGCAGCAGCACCGCGGCCGCCGCGAAGACGGCGAGCACGGCGAACGCGACGATCACTTTGGTGCGGCCGGACACCCGCTCCAGCCTACCGGCCGGGCTGCTTGCCGCTAGCGTGGCCGCATGCCCAAGCACGGTGACCCGGTCGAGTACGAGGTCGGCGGCCGCACGGTCCGCGTCACGAACCCCGACAAGGTGTACTTCCCCCAGCGCGGCATCACGAAGCGGCAGGTGGTGGAGCACTACATCACGGTGGGCGGCCCGCTGCTGCGCGCGATCGGCGAGCGGCCGACGACGCTGAAGCGGTACGTCGACGGCGTCGAGGGCGAGTGGTTCTACGCCAAGCGCGTGCCGAAGGGGGCACCTTCGTGGGTGTCGACGGCGGAGATCACGTTCCCGTCGGGCCGCAAGGCCGCGGAGGTGTGCCCGACCGAGCCGGCGGTGTTCGCGTGGGCGGCCAACCTGGGCACGTTCGACTTCCACCCGTGGCCGGTCCGCCGCGCCGACGTCGACCACCCGGACGAGCTCCGCATCGACGTCGACCCGCCGGACCGCGCGGGCTTCGCGGACGCGGTCGAGGTGGCGCTGGTGGTCCGGGACGTCCTGGCGGACGCGGGCCTGACGGGCTGGCCGAAGACGTCCGGCGGGCGCGGGGTGCACGTGCTGGTCAGGATCCGGCCGGAGTGGGACTTCGTCGCGGTCCGGCACGCGGTGATCGCACTCGGCCGCGAGGTCGGGCGCCGGATCCCGGACAAAGCGACGATCTCCTGGTGGAAGGAGGAGCGCGGCGGCCGCGTGTTCCTGGACTACAACCAGGCGGCCCGCGATCGGACGGTGGCCTCGGCGTGGTCGGTCCGCGGGACCCCGCGCGCGACGGTGTCGACGCCGCTGACGTGGGACCTGCTAAGCGAGGTGGACGCCGACGACTTCGACGTGCTGACGATCCCTGCGTTCCTCGAGGAGCACGGCGACCTGCACGCGGGCATGGAGGAGACGCCGTTCGGCCTGGAGACGGCGCTGGAGTGGTACGAGCGGGACCTGCGGGACCACGGTCTGGGTGAACTGCCGTACCCGCCGGACTACCCGAAGATGCCGGGGGAGCCGAAGCGGGTCCAGCCGAGCAAGGCCCGGCCCGAGTGATGGTTCCCGGGTAACAAAAACCACGGCGGGCGCGAAAATGTTCAGCCGAGCTGCGCCGAATGCCCCAACCGCGGGACGGCGAGTGATCACCCAAGCGCCCGCTGTCGCCTTTCGGGTCACAAATGTTGCACGGCCCGAGCTCGTGTCACGATCTTGGTCTCCGACGGCGTAACGTGCGGTTCCGGATCGACGACTCCCCGGGACCATCGGGGAGCGGGTCCGAGGAAGGAGGCCGTTCGTGGACGACCTGATCGCTTTCCTCGCGGCGCGCGTGGGCGCGCGGCAGGCGTTGATCATGCAGGCCGTCAACAAGGCCAAGACCGGTGAGACGATGAACCGCGGCGAGACCAAGGTCGCCGTGGAGCAGAAGATCCGCGGGCTCACCGACCTCGAACTCGACGTCGTCAACCAGATGATCAACGAGATCGAGGCGACCCGGCGGATCCTGCTCGCCCACCGCACCACGGTGTCGGAGAAGGTGCCCGGTTTTCCGCTCTACGGCAGCGAATACTGGTGTGACACCTGCCACGTGCCCGCCGACGAGGCCGGCTCCAACTGGTGCCTCACGCTGCGCCTGCTGGCCCTGCCCTACGCCGACCACCCGGAGTACAGCGAGCGCTGGCGCCCCTGACGGGAATCCCGCCGGACGGCGGGCGTTGCACCCGGCGTGAGGTTTTCCGTGCTCGACCGGTCGCCGGTGCGGCGGGACCGCGGGCCCGCGCAGGCGCTGCGGGACACCGTCGCGTTCGCCGCCGGCGTGGAACGGCTGGGCTACCACCGGTTCTGGGTGTCCGAACACCACGGCGTGCCCGGCGTCGCCGGGTCCGCGCCGACCGTGCTGGCCGCCGCTGTCGCGGGGGCGACGAGCCGGATCCGCGTCGGCACCGGCGGCGTGATGCTGCCGAACCACCGCCCGCTGGTCGTGGCGGAGCAGTTCGGCGTCCTGGAAGCGCTTCACCCGGGCCGGATCGACATGGGCCTCGGCCGGTCCGTCGGCTTCACCGGCGGCGTCCGATCGGCGCTGGGGCACGGCAAGGAGGCCGCGGGCGACTTCGGCGCGCAGGTCCGCGAACTGCTCGGGTTCTTCACCGGGGAGCACGCCTACCCCGGGGTGCACGCCTACCCGGCCGAGGGACTCCGCGTGCCGCCGTTCCTGCTGGCCACCGGATCCGGCGCGGACCTCGCCGCGGAACTCGGGCTCCCGCTGGTCATCGCCCCGGTGCGCGGCGAGCAGGCACTGGCCGACGCCGTGTCGCGCTACCGGGACGGGTTCCGCCCGTCCGAGTGGGCGCGCGAGCCGTACGTCGTGGTGTCGACGGCGATCGCGGTGGCGGACTCGGCGGCCGACGCGCGCCGGCTGCTCGTCTCGGAAGCCTGGGCGACGGTGTACTCGCGCTCCCACGGCGTCTTCCCGCCCCTGGACCCGCCCGGCGACGTCCTCGCGGCACCGATGACCGACCGCGAACGCCGGCGCCTCGAGGAGACTTTGGACGGTCAGATCGCCGGGACGCCGTCCGAAGTCGAGGACCGGCTGGGCCGGCTGGCCGCGCTCACGGATGCCGACGAATTCCTCGCGACCACCGCCGCGTACGACCAGTCGGCGCGGTTCGATTCTTTCGCCGCATTGGCCCGGTTGGCGGAGCTTCCCGCGCTAGCGTAAAAGTGTTTCCTGATTCTCGGATATCGCGTCGGAGAATTACGGTGACGCATGCGGGTACTGCGATTCCCGGGTGACTGCCTCACCCGAGCACGAACGGCAGCCGCGCGGCCAGCGGACCCAGCGCCGTCGTCTCCGCCTCCGTCGGCGCGCGACGGCCGGTCGCCACCAGCAGGACGTCCTCGTCCGGCATCGACGCCGGGAACCCCGCCCCCGCGACCTGCTCCAGCATCGCCCGGGTCCGCGCCAGGCCCTCGGCCGGCGGCCCGGCCACCGACGGCACGTGCGCCACCAGGTCCAGGTGGTGCAGCGTCCACTCCAGCACGTACGCCGACAGGTAGTCGCCCGCCGTCAACACCATCTCCTGCGTCGCCACCCGCGTTCCCGGGTCCGCCAGGTCCGCTGCGCGGCCCGCCGCCGCGCCCACGTCGTCCAGGTGGAACTTGAGCAACGCCGGGTCCTGGTACGCCGCCGCCAAGCGGACGATCAGCGCGGACAGCGGGTCTTCGCCGGAAGGAAGCGAGGAAGACACCGCCCAGTACGTGATCGCGTCGTGCGTCACCGCCGAGGACGCCGGGGTCGCCAGCGTGATCAGCACGTCCTGCGCGTCGATCACCAGGTGGCACACCAGGTCCCGGACCAGCCACCCCCGGCAGCCGGACGGCTTCGCGAACTCGGCGCCGGGCAGCGAGGCGACCGCGGCCCGCAACGCCGCCCACGTGCGTGAGAACAGCTCCACGCGCGCGAAGCTAGCACCCTCACAGCCGCAGCTGCAGCTCCGTAAGCAGCCGCTGAGCCGGGTCGTCGAAGTCCATTCCGGACACCTCGGCCGCGCGCCGGACGCGGTACCGGACCGTGTTCGGGTGGATGTTCAGCGCCCGGGCCGCCGCCCGGACGTCCCCGAAGGCGTTCAGCCAAGCCAGCACGGCCGGCACCAGGATCCCGCCGTGCTCGGTGTCGTGCTCCACCAGCGCCGTCAGCCTCGGGTCGCGGATCCGCGGCTGCGAACCCAGGTACGCCAGCACCTCCGACAGCAGCACCTCGGCGCGGACGTCGGCCAGCGAAGCGACGTCGGCGGCCCAGTGCCCGCGCGTCATCGCCGCCAGGACGCGGTCGGCGTCACCGCGGGACGCCGCGGCCTCCGAGAGCCGCGGTACGACGCCGCCGAGTGCCGCGCGGACCGGGACGTCCAGATGACGGCGGGCCGTGGCGGTGATGTCGCGGGCCAGGGCCAGCACCGCCGCGTCCGAGTGCTCGGGCAGGTCCGGCAGCAGCGCGTAGACGCGGCCGCCGATCACGCTCACCAGCGCGCTGCGCCGGTAGGCCGCGGTGTGGACGGCGATCAGGTGGACCAGCTCGGCCCGGCGCAGCTGCCGGTGGCCGGACCGTTCCAGGGAGAACGCCAGCACCTGCGCCGGCCGGGCCGGGTCCGCGCCGATGTCGTCGGCGACCGACTCGGCGTCCAGCCGGCCCTCCAGGAGGCTGGCCAGGAGGTCTTCGCGCAGGCGCAGCTCGGGACTCGGCAGCGTCCGGGCGCGGATCAGCTGCGGTGCGAGGGTGCGGCTCGCGCCGAGCAGGGCCGTCTCGGCCCGGTCGGTGAGCGGCTGGGCGCCCTCCTGGACCCAGATCGTGCCGAGCGGCTGCTTGCCCGCGTGGATGCCCGCGGCGATGCGGCGGCGGATGCCGAGCTCGGGCCGCTCGTCGATCCGGACGATCCCTTCGCCCGCGCGCAGCCGCTGGTAGACACCCCATTCGCGGAGCATCGCGAGGTAGCGTTCCGGGCCTTCGCGGCCGAGGATCGACAGCCGCCGCAGCTCGTCGACCTCGTCGCCCGCCCGGGAGTAGGCGAGCACGCGGTTCGCCGTGTCCTCGATGCTGACCAGGCCGCCGGTGAGCGTGGCAATCGTCTGGGCCAGGGCGAACAGGTCGCCGAGGACCTCGCCGCTGGCCGCCTCGCCGCCCGCGCGGGCGGCCTCGACGACCCCGCGGGCCAGCGCTTCCACCTGCTCCCAGCGTGCCTCCGCGCCGACCGTGAGCAGCGCGACGCCGGCGTCGGCGGCGACGTCGGCACCCGTTCCGCCCTTGACCGCCACCGCGGCCGCGCCGCCGCGCCCGGCCGCGCGGATGGCCGGCGCCGCCGCCCGGCCGCGGGCGCCGATCACGAGCGCGAGGTCGCCGGGGGAGGCCTCCAGCGGGTCCTCGGGGTCGAGGATGACGACGTCGGTGACGTCGACGCCGAGGCCGTGCGGGGCCACGACGACCTCGACGAGCGGCTCGCCCAGCGTCGCCAGGACGTGGCGCAGCGACGTCACGGTGGCGTTATCCGATCGGCCAAGATCACCCGATCGATTTTAGCCGATCGGACAAGCCTCCAGAACGTGTCCGGAGTTACCGTTCGGGGCACCAGGACTGAAGAGCAGAGGAGCCGCCGTGGACGCCGTGACCCAGACCCCCGCCCCGACGAACGAGCCGGTGCTCACCTACGCACCGGGCAGCGCTGAGCGCGCGGAACTCGAGGGTGCGCTCAAGCGGCTGGGCCAGGCGGATCCGGTCGACCTGACCGTCACCATCGGCGGCGAGCAGCGCCCCGGCGGCGGCGAGCAGATCGACGTCGTCCAGCCGCACAACCACGCGCACGTCCTCGGCACCATCCACAGCGCCACCCAGCAGGACGCGACCGACGCCATCGCCGCCGCCGCGAAGGCCGCGCCCGAGTGGCGCGCGCTGTCGTACGACGACCGCGCCGCCATCCTGCTGCGCGCCGCCGACCTGCTCACCGGCAAGTGGCGCGCCACGCTCAACGCCGCCACCATGCTCGGCCAGTCCAAGACCGCGACCCAGGCCGAGATCGACTCCGCCTGCGAGCTCGCCGACTTCTGGCGCTTCAACGTCGAGTTCGGCCGCCGCATCCTCGCCGAGCAGCCGATCAGCTCGCCGGGCGTGTGGAACCGGATGGAGCACCGGCCCCTGGAAGGCTTCGTCTACGCGATCACGCCGTTCAACTTCACCGCGATCGCCGGCAACCTGCCGACCGCGCCCGCGCTGATGGGCAACACCGTGTTGTGGAAGCCGTCGCCGACGCAGTCGTTCGCCGCGCACCTGACCATGCGGCTGCTCGAAGAAGCGGGCATGCCGCCGGGCGTGATCAACCTGCTGCCGGGCGACGGCAAGGCCGTCTCCGAGGTCGCGCTGACCCACCGCGACCTGGCCGGCATCCACTTCACCGGCTCGACCGCGACGTTCCAGCACCTGTGGGGCACGGTCGGGGCGAACATCGCGGGCTACCGCGGCTACCCGCGGCTGGTCGGCGAGACCGGCGGCAAGGACTTCGTGCTCGCGCACGCCTCCGCCGACGTCGACGTCCTGCGCACCGCGCTGGTCCGCGGCGCGTTCGAGTACCAGGGCCAGAAGTGCTCCGCCGCTTCGCGCGCGTACATCCCGCGCAGCGTCTGGAACGAGCTCAAGGACGGCCTGGTCGCCGAGACCGAGGCGCTGTCCTACGGCGACGTCACCGACCTGTCGCACTTCGGCGGCGCGGTCATCGACCGGCGCGCGTTCACCAAGCACTCGGACCTGTTCGACCGGGTGAAGAACGACGCTTCGGTGGAGGTCCTCACCGGCGGCACCGCCGACGACAGCGTCGGGTACTTCGTCAAGCCGACGATCCTCGTCTCGGACAACCCGAAGCACGAGATCTTCTCGACCGAGTACTTCGGCCCGATCCTGTCGGTGCACGTCTACGAGGACGGCGGCTTCGACGACGTCCTGAAGCTGATCGACTCCTCCGCCGCGTACGCGCTGACCGGCGCGGTCATCGCGAACGACCGCACGGCCGTCGCGAAGGCGTCCGACGCGCTGAAGTTCTCCGCGGGCAACTTCTACGTCAACGACAAGCCCACCGGCGCCGTCGTCGGCCAGCAGCCGTTCGGCGGGGCGCGGGCCTCGGGCACCAACGACAAGGCCGGCTCGATCTTCAACCTGCTCCGCTGGACGAGCCCCCGCTCGGTCAAGGAGACCTTCGTGCCGCCGACCAGCGTGCGTTACCCGCACCAGGGCTGAGAGGGAGATCGTCATGTTGCGTGCCCCGCTGCTCGCCGCCGCCCGGTCGACGGGCGTCCGGCGGCTCGTCGAGGCCGTGCCCGCCACGCGTTCCGTGGTGCGCCGGTTCGTCGCCGGGTCCGAGACCGCCGACGCCGTTCGCGTGGCCGGGGAACTGGCCGCGGACGGCCGCCGGATCACCCTCGACCACCTGGGCGAGGACACCACCGACGCCGCGCAGGCGGCGGCGACCGTCGCGGCCTACGAAGCCGTGCTGTCGGCGCTGGCCGCGGAGGGCCTGGCTTCCGGTGCCGACGTGTCGGTGAAGCTGTCGGCGGTCGGGCAGTTCCTGCCGTCGAACGGCGAGGACGTCGCCTTGGAGAACGCGCGGAAGATCTGCGCGGCGGCCGAGGCGGTCGGCGCCACCGTGACGCTCGACATGGAGGACCACACCACCACGGACTCGACGCTCGGCATCCTGCGCGAGCTGCGCGGCGAGTACCCGTGGGTGGGTGCGGTGCTGCAGGCCTACCTGCGGCGCACCGAGCAGGATTGCCGGGACCTGGCCGGGCCCGGCTCGCGGGTGCGGCTGTGCAAGGGCGCCTACGCCGAGCCGGAGTCGGTGGCGTTCGGCGAGAAGTCCGAAGTGGACAAGTCCTACGTCCGCTGCCTGCGTGTCCTGATGGCCGGTCAGGGCTACCCGATGGTGGCCTCGCACGACCCGCGGATGATCGGGATCGCCGCCGCGCTGGCCGAGGAGAACGGCCGCACGGACGACGACCACGAGTTCCAGATGCTCTACGGCATCCGGCCGGAGGAGCAGCAGCGGATCGCCGCGTCGGGTGCGCGCATGCGCGTCTACGTGCCCTACGGCGACGAGTGGTACGGCTACTTCATGCGGCGGCTGGCCGAGCGCCCGGCGAACCTGGCGTTCTTCCTGCGCGGGCTCGCGACGAAGTCCTGAAAACACGACGAAGGCCGCCCCCGCGGGGCGGCCTTCGTCGTGTGGTGGTGGTCAGGCCTGTTCGGCCTCGGCTTCGGCGGCCTTGCGCTTGACCTCGTCCATGTCGACCTCGCGGGCCTGCTTGATGAGGTCCTCGAGCGCGGCCTCGGGCAGCGCGCCCGGCTGGGCGTAGATGAGCGTCTTGTCCCGGATGATGGCCAGCGTCGGGATCGAGCGGACGTCGAAGGCGGCCGCGAGCTGCTGCTGCGCTTCGGTGTCGACGCTCGCGAAGACGATGTCTTCGTGCTTCTCGGACGACTTCTCGTAGACCGGCGCGAACTGGCGGCACGGCCCGCACCAGCTCGCCCAGAAGTCGATCAGGACGAACTCGTTGTCGGTTACCGTCTGGTCGAAGTTCTCGGCGGTCAGCTCAACGGTGCTCATGCCCTGGTCAACGATCCGGACCCGGCGGGAATTCCCGGGTCCGGGGTAGCGTCTGACCCCGAGCACCTGCGACGAGGAGGAACAGATGGCCGACGGCGAGATCCTGGGCCGGATCGACGAGCTGATCGCGGAGGAGCACGAGCTCCGGTCGCGTTCGGTCGGCGTGGGGCTGAGCGGCGGCGACAAGGACCGCCTGACCGCGGTCGAGCAGCAGCTCGACCAGTGCTGGGACCTGCTGCGCCAGCGGCGCGCGAAGACGGAGTTCGACGAGAACCCGGACGAGGCCGCGGCCCGCCCGGTGTCGGAGGTGGAGTCCTACCGGCAGTAGGTCCGGCTGCGCGGCCGCCCCGGGCGCCGGGGCGGCCGCAGAAAACTTCTCCGCCGGATGTCGAGAACCGCGAACCGGCTCCGTCCCCGGGGTGGCAGCGGCCAGAATGGGCCGTCCGACACCGAGGGAGCACCACGATGGCCAAGTACCTGTTGCTCAAGCACTACCGCGGCGCGCCGGCCCCGGCGAACTGCGACACGACCATCGACCAGTGGACGCCGGAGGAGATCCGGGCGCACATCCAGTACATGCGGGACTTCGGCGACAAGCTCGTCGCCACCGGCGAGTTCGTCGAGCACCAGGCGCTCGCCCCGGAGGGCACGTTCGTCCGCTACGACGGCGAGGGTCGGCCGCCGGTCACCGACGGGCCGTTCCCCGAGACCAAGGACCTCATCGCCGGCTGGACGGTGATCGACGTCGACAGCTACGAGCGGGCCCTGGAGCTGGCGGCCGAGCTCTCGGCCGCGCCCGGCCCGAACGGGGAGCCGATCCACGAATGGCTCGAACTGCGCCCGTTCCTGGCGGCGCCGCCCACCATCACGGAATGACGGGGACCACGATGGTTCTGCCACGGTTGGAGCACGTCGGCATCGTCGTCGGCGACCTCGAGGCCGCGAAGGCGTTCTTCGCCGAGCTCGGCCTCGAGGTGGCGGGGGAGATGTCGGTCGAAGGCCGGGCGGTCGACCGGATCACCGGGCTCGGCGGCGTCCGGTCGGACATGGTGATGCTGCGGACCCCGGACGGCCACGGGAAGCTCGAGCTGATCCGGTACCGGGCGCCGTCGAGCCCGGGCGGGGACCCGGAGGCGCCGTCGAACGCGCCCGGGCTGCGGCACATCCTGTTCGAGGTGTCGGACGTCGAAGGCGTCCTGGCGCGGCTGCGGCCGCACGGCGGGCAGCTCGTCGGCGAGCTGGTGGAGTACGAGAACAGCTTCAAGCTCTGCTACGTCCGCGGGCCCGAGGGGATCATCGTCGAGCTGGCCGAGCGGATCGGCTGACGTCGTGGACGAAGCCCTGCTCCGGAGCCTCACCCCGGGCGTCCTGGCGATCCTCGTCCGCCGCGGAGCCGATTTCGCGGCGGCCGAGGACGCCGTCCAGGAGGCACTGGTCGAGGCGCTGCGCGTCTGGCCGGCCGACTCGCCGCGGGACCCCAAGGGCTGGCTGGTCACCGTGGCGTGGCGCAAGTTCCTCGACGCGACCCGGGCGGACGCCGCCCGCCGCAAGCGCGAGGACGTCGCCGAGGCCGAGGTGGCGCCCGGGCCCGCGGCGGCCGTGGACGACACGCTCCAGCTGTACTTCCTGTGCGCGCACCCGTCGCTGACGCCGTTGTCCGCGGTGGCGCTGACGCTGCGGGCCGTCGGCGGGCTCACGACCCGGCAGATCGCGCAGGCGTACCTGGTGCCCGAGGCGACCATGGCGCAGCGCATCAGCCGGGCCAAGCGGACCGTGTCCGGCGTGCGGCTCGACCAGCCCGGCGACGTCGCGACCGTGCTGCGCGTGCTCTACCTGGTCTTCAACGAGGGCTACTCCGGCGACGTCGACCTCGCCGCCGAGGCGATCCGGCTGACCCGGCAGCTTGCGGCGTCGATCGACCACCCGGAGGTGGCCGGCCTGCTCGCGCTGATGCTGCTGCACCACGCCCGGCGCGCCTCGCGGACCACGGAGAGCGGCGGCCTGGTCCCGCTGGCCGAGCAGGACCGGTCCCGCTGGGACACGGCGCTGATCACCGAGGGCGTGGCCGTCCTGCAGCGGGCGCTGTCCCGCGACCGGCTGGGCGAGTTCCAGGCCCAGGCGGCCATCGCGGCGTTGCACGCCGACGCGCCGGCCGCGGCGGAGACCGACTGGGTGCAGATCGTCGAGTGGTACGACGAGCTGGTCCGCCTCACCGGCAGCCCGGTCGTGCGGCTCAACCGCGCGGTGGCCGTCGGCGAAGCGGACGGCCCGCGCGCGGGCCTCGCGGCCCTGGCGGAGCTGGACCCGGCCCTGCCCCGCTACGCGGCGGTGTCGGCCCACCTCCACGAGCGCGACGGCGACCTCGCGACGGCGGCGAAGCTCTACGCCGAGGCCGCGGCCAAGGCGTCCAGCCTCGCCGAGGTCGACCACCTGACCCGCCAAGCCGCCCGCCTCAACACCCGCAACTCCCGCGACCAGGCCCGCAACTCGCGTGATTGAGCCCGTAACTCGCGTGATCAGAGCCGTAACTCGCGTGATTGGAGCCGTATCTGACGAGATCCGGCTTCAATCACGGCGATCACGGCTCTGATCACGCGAGATCCGGGGCCGATCACGCGAGTTACGGGGTTAGGCGGGGCAGAGGGTGCCGTCGGCGGGGATCTTGCCGTCGATCAGGAAGGCGCGGGCCGCGTCGGTGACGCAGGGGGAGGCGCCGAGGGCGCCGTGGCCCGCGCCCTGCCAGGTGATCGTCACCGCGGACGGCATCTGGTCGGCCGCCCGGGTGCTGCCGACCTGGGGGGTCACCGGGTCCGTCGCGGTGGCCGCGACCAGGATCGGCGGGACGCCCGGTGCGCCCGGCGCCGGCAGCGGCTCGGTGCGGACCGGCCACGGGCCGCACCAGGCCAGCTGCTGGGCGACGACCGCGCCGAACTGCGGGTACTTGCTGCGCATGCCGGCCACGACCTGGTCGAGCTGGTCGGCCGAGAGCCGGGTCTGGCTGTCGTTGCAGCGGGTCGCGATCGTCGCGTCGATCCGCGACGGCTGCGCGCGCGAGTCGTGCAGCACCGGCGCGACGAACCCGGACAACGGGCCGATGTCGCCGGAGCGGGCCGCGGCGATCGCGTCGGCCAGCTCCGGCCACCGCGAGCGCTGCGAAAGTCCCGTGTAGACGGCGAACACCGCGACGCCCGGGCCGAACTGGACGCCGTCGGCGGTCGAGGGCGCACTGCGCCGCAGCTGGTCGGTGAGGGCCGGGAGCGCCGCTTTGGGGTCGCCGAGGGTGCAGTGCCGCGCCGCGCAGTCCGCGGCGAAAGCGTCCCAAGTGGACTGTGCGCCGGCGGCGACCGCGTCGAGGACCGCGGCGGTGTCGGCGCCCGGGTCGGGCACGCCGTCCAGGACCATGCGCCCGACCTGGCCGGGGAAGCGCACCGCGTACTCGGCGAGCACCTTCGAGCCGTCGCCGTGGCCGAGCGCGTCCAGGCGCTCCATGCCCAGCTGCTTGCGCAGCTCGTCGAGATCGCCCGCACCGCGCCAGCTGTCCAGCGCGGTCTGGGAGTCGT
The DNA here is from genome assembly GCF_046549135.1 of Amycolatopsis sp. lyj-23. NCBI lineage: Bacteria > Bacillati > Actinomycetota > Actinomycetes > Pseudonocardiales > Pseudonocardiaceae > Amycolatopsis > Amycolatopsis sp. lyj-23. The sequence goes on from NZ_JAJPWN010000005.1 coordinate 544,307, forward strand.
CGAGCTCGATGGCGCACTGCTGGCCGGCCTTGCGGGCCGCGTCGAGCACGTCGGCCAGGCCGCCCTGCGCGGGGTCGGCGTCGATGAGGTCGTGCCGGATGTCGGGCGGGACGCACTGGGCGGCGCCGGACAGGCCGGTGCCGCGCCGGTCCAGCCCGATCAGCGAGAACTTCTCGAGGAACGCCGGCGGCAGGGTCGCGGCCAGCCGCGCGGCGTACACGCTGCCCGGATCGCCGTCGACGTCGTTGACCACGACCAGCGGCACCGGCCCGGTGCCGGCCTTCAGCGCCAGCAGCCGCACCACCGAACGCCGCGGCTCACCGGGCGCGTCGAGCGGCGCGGTGACGCGGGCGCAGGTGAAGTGCAGGCTGTCCGGCACGGCCGGGGTGCCGATGCGCTGGCGCGTGTCGTCGTCGCAGTCGGCCCACTTCAGCGTCGGCGACTGCGGCTCGCCCAGCGGCGGCAACGGGACCCCGGGAGTGCGGGTCGGCGTGGTGCCGGTCGTCTTCCCGTCGTTCTCGACCAGCGCCGGGCGGACCGACGGCCCGGCGGCGCAGCCCGCGGCGGAGGCCAGGGCGAGCAGCGCGACCAGGAGACGGGTACGGGCGCGGCGCACGGGCAGGGTCCTCACGTCGAACGTCGATCAAGGCTGCACCGAGCTTCGCACGGCCGGTGTGGGACGCGGGTTAGCGGGTCCGCACGACCTGGCCGCGGAAGACGGCGTCGAGGTCGTAGCGGGCCGGCTCGTCGAGCTGGCCGTAGTCGCACGACGCCGGCTCGCGGTCCGGGCGCCACCGCACGAACCGCGCGTTGTGCCGGAACCGCGACGGCATCCCGCCTTCGGTGTTCTCGTAGGCGACCTCGACGACGCGTTCGGGCCGCAGCGGCACCCATTCGTGCTCGGTCGCGCGCCAGCGGGTGATGCCGCCGGGGATGCGCTGGGCCTCGCCGGTGGCCCGGCCGCCCCAGGGGTGGTCTTCGCCGTCGGTGACCAGCGGCGCCAGCTCCTCGGCCAGCTCGCGGCGGCGTTCCTTGGGGAACGACCCGACGGTGCCGACGTGGTGCAGCACGCCTTTCTCGTCGTGCAGGCCGAGCAGGAAGGAGCCGACGAGTTCGCCCGGGCCGCCGTCGACGTGCCACCGCAGGCCGGCGAGCACGCAGTCGGCGGTGCGCAGGTGCTTGTACTTGAGCATCGCGCGCTTGCCGGGGGTGTAGGGCTCGTCGAGCGGCTTGCCGATGACCCCGTCCAGGCCGGCGCCTTCGAAGAGCTCGAACCAGTGCCGCGCGGTCTCCGGGTCGGTGGTGGCCGGGGTGAGCGGGAACCGGTCGCCGGCCAGCTCGGCGAGGCGGTCCCGGCGCACGGACGTCGGCTCGTCCAGCAGGGACTCGTCGTCGAGCGCCAGGACGTCGAAGGCGACGAACTCGGCGGGCTGTTCGGCGGCCAGCAGCGTGATCCGGCTTTCGGCGGGGTGGATGCGTTCGGTGAGGGCGTCGAAGTCGAGCCGCCCGTTCTTGGCGACGACGAGTTCGCCGTCGAGCACCACCCGCGGCGGCAGGAGCGCCCGCAGCCGCGCGACGGCCTCCGGGAAGTACCGGTTGAGCGGCTTTTCCGCGCGCGACTGCAGGTACAGCTCGTCGCCGTCGCGGAAGACGATGCAGCGGAAGCCGTCCCACTTCGGTTCGAAGAGCAGGCCCCCGGAGTCCGGGATGGCCTTGGCGGGCTTGGCGAGCATCGGCTTCAGCGGCGGCTGCAGCGGTAGGGGCATGCCCCGCATTCTGCGGAAAAGCCCGGCTCAGCGCACGCGTTGGGGCCGGCTCGTGTCGAGTTCCACGCGGACCGCGGTGGGCAGCGAAGCCAGGCCGAGTGAGTCGCGGGCCCTGGTCAGCACCCGGGTGTCCAGCTCCGACCACACCGCCTTGAGGTCGGTGCCTTCGTGCAGCCACAGGGTGATGCGCAACGCCGGAGAAGTGCGGGAGCCGACCGCGCGCACGCGGGCGCGGCTGACGCCGTCGAGCTGTTCCGCGTCCGCCTGGACCGCGCCGGCGATCGCGGCCGCCGTCACCACCAGTTCCGCGCCCTCCGTGCGGTCGAGGTCGAGGTCGGGACGCCGTTCCGGGCGCAGGGAGCGCAGGGCCCACCGCAGCCCGAGCACGAACAGCAGCACCCCGAGCACGATCGCGGCGATGCGGGCCGGCGTGGCGTGGCTGCCGAGCCAGTCCACGGCGATCGGGTCGAGGAGCGGGCGGCGGCCGCGGAACCGCCCGAGCCCGCCGAACCCGACCACCAGGGCCAGCGCCCCGCCCGCGAAGGCGAGGAGCCCGACCAGGAACGTCAGCGTGCGTTCTCCCGTGTACGAGCGGGAAAGGGCCTTCGCGGCGATCGTCCTGCTCATCGGCGGTCCTTCGGCGAGTCGACGACGACCGTCACCTTCGGCCGCCGCACCAGCGGGAGCTCGTCCAGCAGCGCGGACACCGTGGCGAGCAGGCGCGGCCGCAGCTGACCTTCGGTTTTGAGGGTGCTCTTCGCGCGGACGCGGATGCGCCGGGCGCTCGCGGTGACCGACGCGCCGGCGACGTTGTCCTGCGCGCGCACGGTCAGCCCGACCAGCCGGGCCAGCGAACGCGGGGACGTCGAAACGCTCACGTCGCCGGCCGGGTCGGTCAGCCGCACCGCGCGGTTGCCGGCGGCGAGCGCGCAGACCACCAGGACCAGTCCCGCGGCGGCGACCACGCCGGCGCCGACGCGCACCGCGTAGGCGTCCCAGCCCAGTGACGCGAGCCCGGCCTGCCAGCGCGGCCACGGCACGAGCAGCGGCGCCGCGCCCGGGCGCCACCAGTGCCAGCCGACCTCCAGGGCGAGCAGCGCCCCGGCCGCCGCGAAGGCCAGGCCGAGCAGGGTGGCGAGGATGCGGACGAACGGGCGCACGGCTACCGCACCCTCGGCGCGGCGGCCGGCAGCAGCGCGGACACCGTCACGGCCAGGGTCCGCACGCGGTAGCCGGTGATCAGCTCGACCTCTTCGGCCACCTTGGCGCGCACGTCGCCGACGACCGCGCGGACCGCGGCCGGGTAGCGCAGGGCGAGGTCCAGCGCGAGGTCGACGTCGTTGTCGTGGCCGCCGACCTTCGCCTTCGGGCCCTTGCCCTCGCGCGCGGTGCCGGGTACCTGGGCGGCCGCGTGCTGGGCGACCTTGCGGACCACCGCGTGCCCGATGGTGAGGCTGCCGCGCTCGCCCGGTTCGGCGAGCTCGCGCGGCACGTCGAGGGCGGGGCTCACTTGTCGCGGCCCTTGCCGAACAGCTCGCCGAGGTCGAGTTCGCCGTCGAGGACCCGGCCGGCGACGAGGCCGATGATCCCCACGGCCAGCGTCACCAGGAACGCGGTGAACCCCTGGGTCGCGGCCAGGCCGAGGATCAGCCCGGCCAGGAGCCCGGTCTGCGTTGCGTTCACATGTCCTCCTTGGACTGGGGAAGTCACCGCACGCGCGACGGGCGGCGGCGGAAGCGGACGAGCAGAGCCGCGATCCCGCGGCGGCGGGCCACGAACGTCACCGGCGCGTCGTAGCGGGACTCCGGCTGCCGGAACCGCGCCAGGCCGGCGGCGAACACCGCCGGATCGCCGCCCACGTCCGGGTGGTGCGTGCGGACGAAGGCCCGGAAGGCCGCGCGGTCGCTCATTCCACCCGCGTCGATTCAGGTTCTTCCTCGCCCGGCAGGAAGATGTCGTTGACCGCGATGTTGACCTCGATCACCTGGAGGCCGGTGATCTGCTCGACCGCGGTGATCACGTTGCGCCGCACCGCGCGGGCGACGTCGGTGATGCGGGCGCCGTAGTCGACGACGATGTCGAGGTCGATCGCGGTCTGCTTCTCGCCGACCTCCACCGACACGCCGGTCGTGGTGACCGTGCCGGAGCCGGGGATGCGCTCGCGCAGCGCGCCGATCGCGCGGGACACCCCGCCGCCGCCCAGCGTGTGCACGCCGGCGATCTCGCGGGCGGCCAGGCCGGCCACCTTCTGCACGACCAGCGAAGAGATGGTGGTGCGGCCGGCCGCACCCTCTTCGTTGAGCGGGGTCACCGTGCCGGGGCTTTCGGTCCGTTCCGGGTGCATGCGTGCGGGCTCCTCTCGGCGGGTTACTCGCCCTTACGATGCCCTCGGGGCCGGAACCCTCACGCAAGGTCACTCGATCGGGCTAATTCGCGTCCCGGTGGACGTCCACGTGCACGTTGACGATCGACGGGACCCCCAGCTGCCGCGACAGCTCCGCGGTCACGTCGCGCCGCAGCGCCTCGGCGGCCTCGTCGGCCACGACGCCGAACCGGACGGACACCAGCACCTGCACGACGCCGTCTTCGACCGCGACGGCCGAAACCCGCACGCCGTCCGGGGCCCGCTCGGCGGCGATCGTGCGGGCCAGCCGGTCGACGACGCCTTCGGTGACGCGCAGCCGTCCCGTCCCGCCGGGCACGTCGACCGCGGTCCGGCGGCCGCGCGCGACGGCCCGCAGCACGCGTTCGACCAGGCCGGGCGGCGTCGGCACCCGGCGCCGGGCCGCGGCGCGCACGGCGTCCCAGCGGGGATCGGACTCGGGATCCTCTGTCGCGGTCATCACCGCTCCCTCAACTCGGCGAGCAGCGCCACCCTGGCCCGGTGCAGCCGGGAGCGCAAGGCGCCGACGTTGACGTCGAGCACTTCGGCGACCTCTTCGTAGCTCAGCCCCTCCAGCTCGCGCAGCACGAGCGGCACCCGCTGGGACACCTCGAGCCTGCCGATCGCCCGCAGCACGGCGTCGACCTCTTCGGCCCGCACGACCCGGCCCTCGGGCCCGGGCACGGCCGCGGCGAGCAGCGCGCTGTCCACAGTGGACTGCGGGTCGGGGTCGTCGAGGGAGACCGTCGGACGGCGGCGGCGCAGCACGGCGAGCGCGCTGTTGGTGACGACGCGGTAGAGCCACGTCGACACCGCCGACTCGGCCCGGAACCCGGACAGGGACCGCCACGCGGCCAGCCACGCCTCCTGCACGACGTCCTCGGCCTCGGCGGCGTTGCCGGTGATCCGCAGCGCGACCCGGTACATCCGGGGCGTGTGCGCCCGGACCAGCGCGCCGAACGCGGTGTCGTCGCCGTCCGCGGCCCTGGCGAGCAGTTCGGCGTCGTCGCTCACCCGGCGTCCCGGCGGTAGCGCAGGAGCGTGAAGCCGTCCTCGACGAGGACCGACGCGAGCGCGAGCCGGCGCGGCACGGCCGGGGCGGCACCGGCGGCGATCCGGCCCGCGGTGCCGGCCACCAGCAGCGGCGCGACGGTCAGGCACAGCTGGTCGACGAGGTCGTCGGCGACGAGCCGGGCGAAGAGGCCGGGCCCGCCTTCGCAGTCGATCCGGCGCAGGCCGCGGGCCGCGAGCAGGTCGAGGGCGCGCGGCAGGTCGACGTCTCCGGTGCCCGCGCGCAGGACCTCGGCCCCCGCGGCTTCGAGCGCGCGCGTGTCGGCGGTGTCCGTGGTCACCACGATCGGGGGCACCGCGGTCTCGGTGAACAGCCGGGAAGCCGGGTCGAGGTCCGCGGTGCGGGTCACGACGGCGATCGGCGGCACGCCCGCGAACCCGAGGCGGCGCCGGCGCTCCAGGCGGTTCGGGCCCGCGACGACCCCGCGGTAGTCCTCGGCGCGGGCGGTCCCGGCGCCGACCAGGATCACGTCGGCGAGGTCGCGGCCGAGCAGGAACACCTTGCGGTCGGCCGCGTGCGAGAGCCCCGCGGAGGTCGTGTCGATCTCGACGGCACCATCGGCGGACGCGACGAAGTTGACCTGCACCCAGGGCCTATCCGGGTTCTCCGGATAGGCGTAGAGCCGTTCGAGGTCCGAACCGGTCAGTTCGCCCGTCCGATCGGGCCACACACTCTGCACCCGATCATCCCAACACGGACGTGAATCACGTCTCTACCGGGGGATATGCCCGCTCACCGGCACCCGGGGCGCGGATAGGCTCTGCGACCATGCCCGCGCACCTGACCGGCCGCCGTCCCGAGCTGTCCGCCGACGAGCTGATCGGCGCGCTGGTGCCGCCGCCGCGCTTCGACGCCGTCCGGTTCGAGACCTACCTCCCGAACCCGGACGAGCCGAGCCAGGCGGCCGCGGTCGAGGCGTGCTCGGCCTTCGCGGCGAAGGTCGGCGCGCGGCGCGAGAAGAAGCGGTTCAAGCTCTTCGGCGGGTCCGCGGAGCCGCCCGGGCCGATGGGGCTCTACCTCGACGGCGGGTTCGGCGTCGGCAAGACCCACCTGCTGGCTTCGACGTGGCACGCCGCGCCCTCGCCCAAGGCGTACGGCACGTTCGTCGAGCTGACCCACCTGGTCGGCGCGCTGGGCTTCGCCGAGGCCGTCCGGCGGCTGTCGGAGCACCGGATCCTGGCCATCGACGAGTTCGAACTCGACGACCCGGGCGACACCACGCTGGTCACCCGGTTGCTGCAGGAGCTGATGGACGCCGGGGTGTTCGTCGCGGCGACGTCGAACACCCTGCCGGAGAAGCTGGGGGAAGGCCGGTTCGCCGCCGAGGACTTCCTGCGCGAGATCCAGACGCTGTCGGCGCGCTTCGGCGTGGTCCGCGTCGACGGCCCGGACTACCGCCACCGCGGCCTGCCGGACGCGCCGCCGCCCGTTCCGCCGGAGGAGCTGGAAGCGTCGGCCGCGGCGCACGACGGGTCCACTGTGGACGACTTCGACGCGCTGTGCGCCCACCTGGCGGAACTGCACCCGTCCCGCTACGGGCGGCTGCTCGACGACGTCACCCGCGTGCACCTGCGCGGCATCCACCCGGCGCCGGACCAGAACGTGGCGCTGCGGCTGGTGGCCTTCGCCGACCGGCTCTACGACCGGGCGATCCCGCTGGTCGTGTCGGGCGAGCCGCTGCCGTCGCTGTTCACCGAGGAGATGGTGAACGGCGGCTACCGCAAGAAGTACCTGCGCGCGGTCAGCCGGTTGACGGCACTGGCTCGCGACGCCGTACCGGCCAGCTGACCAGCACGACCGCGACGGCGAAGAGCGTGCCGCCCACCACGTCGGTGAGGTAGTGGTAGCCCATGCCGACGAGCCCGGCCGCCGCGGCGAGCAGGGTCACCGCGGCCAGCACCACCACCAGGACCCGGCGCGTGACGAGGACGAGCACGGTCAGCACGGCCACCAGGCTCACCGTGTGGCCGCTCGGGTAGACCAGGGTGCCGTTCTTCCACCGGTCGTACAGCGGTTTCAGCAGGAAGCTCGTCAGCAGGATCGCCAGCACCGGCACGGCGAGCGTGAGCGCGGCCTCCAGCCGCCGCCCCGCGCGCAGGGAAAGGACGGCCGCGAGCAGGCCGAGCGCCAGCACGACGTACGGCTCGGTGGGGAAGACCAGCACCCGCACCACGCCGGGGGACAGGTGCGCGACGGCCCCCGCCGCGGCGGCGTCGACCGCGCCGGGCGTGGTCCCGCCGGCGAACGGCAGGCCCAGCAGCAGCGCGAGCAGGCCGCAGACCGCGGCGATCGTCCTCACCCGCGCGAGGGTAGCCGGACCCCTGCGGAACGCCGGGCGTCGCGGGTGCGTCACGATGCGGGGGGACGGACTCGGGAGGAACGGATGCGGGTCACGGTCACCGGCGCCGGGATCATCGGGCTGAGCAGCGCGTACCGGCTGGCCGAAGCGGGGCACGACGTCACGGTCGTGGCGGCGGCCCCGCCGCCGGAGTCGACGTCGGCGGTCGCGGGCGGCGTGGTGTACCCGCCGATCCGGGTGCCGGACGAGCGGATCGTGCGGTGGACGGCGGCGAGCCTCGCGGTGTTCCGCGCCCAGGACGCGCCGGGCGTGCGCTTCCGCCGCGGCCGCGTCCTGGGCGACCCGGACCCGTGGTGGCTCCCGGCGGTGGAAGACCCGGCCCGGGCCGGCGACGGCGTGGCGTTCACGACGGCGGTGGTCGACCCGCCGGTGTACCTCGACTGGCTGCTCGCGCGGGTGGGCGAGCTGGGCGTGCGGCTGGAGTACCGGTCCTTGACGTCGCTTTCGGGCCTGTCCGCGGACGTCGTGGTCAACGCGGCGGGCCTCGGCGCGGGCGCGCTGGCGGGCGACCCGGGGATGGTCCCGGTCGGCGGCCAGGTCGTGCACGTGACCGACCCGGGCCTGCCGGAGTTCGTCGTCGACGGGCGGGGCCCGGGCGTCACGTACGTGATCCCGCACGGCCGCCACGTGGTGTGCGGCGGAACCGAGGAACCGGGCCGCGGCGACACGGACCCGAACCCGGCGGTGGCGGCGGACATCCTGCGCCGCTGCCGCGAACTCGAGCCGCGCCTGGCGGACGCGCGGGTGCTGCGGTCCCGGGTGGGCCTGCGGCCGTTCCGGCGCGCGGTGCGGCTGGAGCGGGTCGGCGACGTCGTGCACTGCTACGGCCACGGGGGCGCGGGGATCACCCTGGCCTGGGGCTGCGCGGCGGACGTCGCCGCCTTGGTCGACCAGCCGGGCGGAGTGCTCGCGTAGCCGTCCCCGTGGGTCCCGGAAGATCCACTAGGGAGCATCCCCGATGTACCGGCCGAGGATCGCCGCGACACTGGTGCCTCACCGATCGGGGGAACGATGTCGTCGAGACAACCAGGAACCAGGTTCACCGCGTCGCTCGTCGCCGGTGTCACCGCGCTGTCGCTCACCGCCACGGGAACGGCCGACGCCGCCGACAGCCCCGACCCTCGAGCGATCACTCGGGCACTGGAGCTGATGACCGCCGGCGGAGCCGCGGGCGCCCAGGTCGGCGTCACCGTCGGCGGTAGGCGGTTCACCGCCCGCAGCGGCGTCGCGCGGCTCGGCGCCCCCCGAGGCGTGCCGGTGAACGGGCGGTTCCGGATCGCCAGCGTCACCAAGACGTTCACCGCCACCGTCGTCCTGCAACTCGTCGGCGAAGGGCGGCTCGCCCTCGACGACGCCGTGTCCCGGTACCTGCCCGGCCTGCTTCCCGACGGGGACCGGATCACCGTCCGCATGCTGCTGCAGCACCGCAGCGGCCTGTACAACTACTCCGACGACCTCACCGGCGACCCCGCCGAGCTCCAGCGGCACTGGGCGCCCCGGCAACTGGTGGCCATGGCCACCGCCCACCCGCTGAACTTCCCGCCCGGCACCGCGTCGAAGTACTCCAACACCGACTACATCGTCGCCGGCCTGCTCGTCGAAGGCCTCACCAGCCGATCATGGGCCACCGCCGTCCGGGACCGGATCATCCGCCCCCTCGGCCTCCACGGCACCACGCTGCCCGGGGACCGCACCGCCATCCCCGGACCGCACGCACACGGCTACGCCCAGCGTGCCGGGACACTCGTCGACGTCACCGCGATGAACCCGTCCGTGGGCTGGGCGGCGGGCGAGATCATCTCCACCACCGCCGACCTCGACACCTTCACCGCCGCCTTGTTCGGCGGCCGGCTGCTGGCACCCGCCCAGCTCACGGACATGACCACGTTGTCCCCGGCCGACGCCCCCTACGGCCTGGGCCTGAGCACCGACGTGCTGTCCTGCGGCGTCCGGGTGTGGGGCCACACCGGTGACGTCCCCGGCTACCACACCCTGCTGGCGAGCACGCGCGACGGGCACATCCGCCTGCAGCTGTCCCTGACCACCGCGACCCGGCAGACACCGCAGCAGGGCTATCGCGAACTCGTCGACGACGTCTTCTGCCGACAGGAAAACCCATGACACTGCTCGCCGTCGAGCGCATCAAGTTGTTCTCCACGCGTTCGCCGTGGTGGTGCGCGCTGACCGCCCTGGTGCTGAGCGTCGGACTCGCGGCCCTCATCGCCGGCACCCGCGAAGACGCCGAGTTCACCGCCACCGTTGCCTCGACCCAGTACGGCTACGACTTCGGCGTGGCCGTGATCATGGTGCTGGCCGCGTTGTCGGTGACCACCGAATACCGGTTCGGCACGATCCGCACGACTTTCCAGGCCGTGCCGCGGCGAAGCCCCGCCGTGCTCGCCAAGGCCGTGGTGGTGGCCCTGCTCGGCTTGACCATCGGTGAGGTCAGCGCCTTCGGCTCGTGGTTCGTGGCGAGGTTGCTGCAACCGCGTGCCGATCTCGCGCTGGACAGCACCGCGGACTGGATCAACGTGACCGGCGTCGGCGTTCTCTACGCGCTGGCCGCCGTGATCGCGGTCGCGGTGGGCGTTCTGGTCCGGCACAGCGCCGGCGCGATCGCGCTGTTGCTGTGCTACGCACTCGCCGCGGAGAAACTGGTCCAGCTCGTCCCGGGTGTCGGCAAGGACATCTACCAGTGGATGCCGTTCAACGTGGCCGCCAAGGTCCTCACCGGCACCGGGGCCTCCAACGAGAGCGCCCACGGCGCAGGGCCGGTGTCGTTGTCCACCTCACCCCTGCCCCAGGGCTGGGCGCTGGGCTACTTCGCCGCCGTTGCCTTCGCGCTGCTCGCTTTGGCCGTTACCGCGGCGAAGAACCGCGACGCCTGACCCGTCGCGATCCGGGCCGCAGTTTCCTGTCCGGTCAGGTCGCCGAGAAGGCGGCGTGGTCGGCCTCCGTCCGGTCGGCGTAGCGCACGGCGTACGCGCCCATGGCTTCGTCCAGTTCCGAGTCGTCGGCGAAGTAGCCCGCCAGCAGTTTCGGGTGCAGGGACCGCGTGTGGGCGCGCGCGAGCAGGGCCCCGGCGAGCCTGCCGTAGTCGTCGAGGTGGTCCTTCTCCAGCTGCGCCGGGTCGATGTCGCCCTTGAGGTTGCGGAACTGCCGGACGATGAACGGGACGCCGTCGATCGTCGTCCAGCCGAGGAGGATGTCGGTCTCGGCCTGGACCAGCCGGGCGCCGTCGACGATGCGCTGCCCTTCGTGCGGCGCGGCGGGCAGGCCGAGGTGCGGCGCCAGTGCGGGCCGCTGGGCCTGTTTCACCTGCAGCACCAGGTCTTCGTCGTCGTTGCCGTGCAGCAGGGCGACGTAGCTGCGCAGCCCCACGCTGCCCGTGCCGACCACCCGGAAGGCGACGTCGGCGAGCCGGTAGCGCGCGATCAGCGTGCGCCGCGACTCGCGCAGCGTGTCCACATAGGACACAAGGCCGTCAGCGACGGCCTCGGCGGTTCTCGCGTCGACGTGCACGAGGATCGGTGGATCCGCGACGAACCGGTGGCGCGCCAGGCCCGTTTCGTGGTCGTCGACGCGCTCGGTCCACTTCGCGGAGACCTTCGCGCTGTCGTTCTTGCGGGCCTTCTCGGCGGCGTCGGCGAAGTCGTCGATCAGCTCGCCGGCTCGGGCCTTCGACAGCACCGAGGAGTCCGGCAGGGCGTTCCAGCTGCGCAGGAACGGCAGCTCGGCGAGCGCCCGGATGGTCCGGCGGTAGGACTTGACGGCGTCTTCGGCGGCCTCGCGGCAGCCGGCCTCGCCGATGCCGCCTTCGCGCCCGGCGAGCACGAGGCTGGCGGCGAGCCGTTTGAGGTCCCACTCCCACGGGCCCGGCACGGTCTCGTCGAAGTCGTTGATGTCCATCACGATCTTGCCCTCGGGCGTGCCGTAGAGCCCGAAGTTGGCCGCGTGCGCGTCCCCGCAGAGCTGCGCGGTGAGGCCCGAGTCCGGCGTCCCGGCGAGGTCGGCGCCCATCAGCCCGGCCGCGCCGCGGAAGAAGGTGAACGGCGAGGCCAGCATGCGTTCCCGCCGCAGCTGCACCAGCTCCGGCAGCCGACCGGCGTTGGTGGCTTCGAAGTACTGCTTCGCGCTCGGCCGGTCGTCCGCCGCGGCCGCGTGGTCGTGCGCCGTGACCGGCGTCTTCTCCCGGAGCCGCTTCCCCTGTTCGTACAGCTCGGCCGGTGTCACGCTTCCGGTGCCCACCAGCGGGCGTTCGCCTGCTCCCATACCGGGCACAACGACCGAAGGGGACGTTGTGCTCCCGGACGGTCGGCTTGCGCACCTGGGCGGTTCTCGAGGATCGGCGCGCCGGGGCGGGCGCCGGACGTCGTATTCGCGGACGCCGCCGGGGCGGGAGGGCATTCGGTGGCGCCGGCCAGTGTGGCGGCCGCGCGGGAACGGGGGTACTTGCCGGTTCGGTGACAGTGGCGGCGTGGTCGGTGATCCGGCCGAGGGCGACCCGGCGGGTCGGCGCGCCGGGCACAACGACCGAAGGGGACGTTGTGCTCCCGGACGCCGCCGGGGCGGGAGGCTCACCCGGCGGCGTCCGGGTGGTCTCAGTGGCGGATCACCTCGGCGATGGCGTCGATGCCGCGGTCCAGCTCCTCGCGGGTGATCACCAGCGGCGGGGCGACGCGCAGGGTGCGCTCGTGCGTCTCCTTGCACAGCACGCCCCGCGTCGCCAGCGCCTCCGACGCCTCGCGGCCCGACGGGCCGCCCGGGGCGATGTCGATGCCCGCCCACAGGCCGCGGCCGCGGACCTCCGACAGGCCGTGGCCGATCAGCTCGGTGAGCCGGGTGTGCAGGTGGGCGCCCAGTTCGGTGGCGCGCTGCTGGAACTCGCCGGTGTTCAGCAGCTTGACGACCGCCCGCCCGACCGCGCAGGCCAGCGGGTTGCCGCCGAAGGTCGAGCCGTGCTCGCCCGGCTTCAGCACGCCCAGGACGTCCCGGCGGCCGGCCACCGCGGACACCGGCAGGATGCCGCCGCCGAGGGCCTTGCCGAGGGTGTAGACGTCCGCGCGGACGCCTTCGTGGTCCAGCGCCAGCACCGTGCCGGTGCGGGCCAGCCCGGACTGGATCTCGTCGGCGACCAGCAGCACGTTCTGCTCGTCGCACGCCTGCCGGACGTCGGCGAAGTAGCCCTCCGGCGGCACGACGACACCGGCCTCGCCCTGCACCGGCTCCAGCAGCACCGCGGCGGTGCGCGGCGTGATCGCGTCGCGCAGCGCGGCCGCGTCGCCGTACTTCACCGTCACGAAGCCCGGCGTGAACGGGCCGAAGTCGGCGCGGGCGGTCTCGTCGGTGGAGAACGACACGATCGTGGTGGTCCGGCCGTGGAAGTTCGAGCCGGCGACGATGATCTCGGCGGTGCCGTCCGGCACGCCCTTGACCCGGTGCGCCCACTTGCGGGCGATCTTGACCGCGGACTCGACGGCCTCGGCGCCGGAGTTCATCGGAAGCACCAGTTCGGTGCCGGTCAGCTCGGCCAGCTCGCGGCAGAACAGACCCAGCTGGTCGTGGTGGAACGCCCGCGACGTCAGCGTGACGCGCCCGAGCTGCGCGACGGCGGCGGCGACCAGGTCCGGGTGGCGGTGGCCGAAGTTCAGCGCCGAGTAGCCGGACAGGAAGTCGAGGTAGGACCGGCCCTCGACGTCGGTCACCGAGGCGCCGGAGGCTTCGGCGATCACGACGGGCAGCGGGTGGTAGTTGTGCGTGCTCCACCGCTCGTCGAGCTCGATGAAGCTCGCGGCGGTGGGGGCGGCGGTCTCCCGGCCGGCGAACGTCGTCATGTGTTCAGGTTAGAGGCAGAACACGCAGAGTTCAGCCGGGAATCGTTGCTTTCACCCGTTGTTCGTTGCGCAATATCGCGTTAACACCCCCGAAACGATGCGTGGCCGTTGACGGCGATATCGGTAAGCCGTAACTTACCGTTCGTGGCGACTTACGGAAGTGACCAGCTGGCCGCCCTCGCCGACCCGTCGCGCCGCGCGATCTTCGAAGCGCTGCGGGACGGGCCGCGGGCGGTCGGCGAGCTGGCCGCCGACCTGCCGATCAGCCGCCCGGCCGTGTCCCAGCACCTCAAGGTGCTCAAGGCGGCCGGCCTGGTCACCGACCGGGCCGTCGGCACCAAGCGGCTCTACCGGCTGGAACCGGCCGGGATCGCCGCTCTGCGCGCCTACCTCGACGGGATGTGGTCGGACGCGCTGAAGTCCTTCGCCGACCTGGCGGAAGCAACCGAGGAGGAGCAGTCATGAGCCTGGACCCGATCCGCAGGACGATCACCGTCGCCTGCTCGCGCGAGCACGCGTTCAAGACCTACACCGAGGCCTTCGACAGCTGGTGGCCGCGGCAGCACCACATCGGCGAAGGCGACCTCGCCGAAGCCGTCCTCGAGCCGAAGGCGGGCGGCCGCTGGTACGAGCGGACCGTCGACGGCGCCGAGTGCCAGTGGGGCGAAGTGCTCGTCTGGGAGCCACCCGCCCGGGTGGTCCTGTCCTGGCGCATCGACGGCGACTGGCGGATCGACCCGGACCCGGCCCACGCCAGCGAGATCGAGGTCAGGTTCATCGAGGAGGGGCCGCGCTCCACCCGCGTCGAGCTGGAGCACCGCGGCTTCGAGCGGCACGGCGAAACCGGCGCGAAGGTGCGCGAAGGCGTCTCCGGTGAAGGCGGGCACGGCGCCCTGCTGAAATTGTTCGCCGAGAAAGCCGCCGCCTGAACGGGTAGTTTTTCCGGATGGCCAAGAAGCACGACGGAAGCCGGGTCCGGGACGCGCTGCGCGTCGGCGGTGAGCTGCCGGACCCGGGGTCGGCCCCGGTCGGGCCCGGCAAGAAAGCCAAGGCCCTCGCCGGGCTGGAAAGCGCGGGCGAGCGGCTGTCCGCGCTGCAGGAGGCGCTCTACGCCGAGGGTGTCGGCGGGGGCACCCGCCGGGTGCTGCTCGTGCTGCAGGGCATGGACACCTCCGGCAAGGGCGGCACGGTCTCCCACGTGCTCGGTCTGGTGAACCCGATGGGCGTGCGGTACGCGGCGTTCAAGAAGCCGACCGCGGCCGAGCAGCGGCACGAGTACCTGTGGCGGATCCGCAAGCAGCTGCCCGCGCCCGGCCAGATCGGCGTCTTCGACCGCTCGCACTACGAGGACATCCTCGTGCCGCAGGTCAGCGGCCTGCTCACCGGGGCAGAGCGCCGTCGCCGCTACGCCGAGCTGAACGCGTTCGAGCAGGAACTGACCGACGCCGGGACCACGGTCGTCAAGGTGTTCCTGCACATCTCGCCGGAGGAGCAGCTCAAGCGGCTGAAGGCCCGGCTCGTCACGCCGGAGAAGCGCTGGAAGTACAACCCGGGCGACTTGGAGGCGCGGTCGCACTGGCCGGCCTACGCGAAGGCGTACGCCGGCATCTTCGAGAAGACGTCGACCGCGCACGCGCCCTGGTACGCGGTGCCCGCCGACCACAAGTGGTACCGCAACTGGGCCGTCGCCGAGCTGCTCATCGAAACCCTCGCCGACCTGGAGCCGCGCTTCCCGGAACCGGACTACGACGTCGGCGCCGAACTGGCCAAGCTGAAGGGTGTTGGCGTCCGGTCGTGACCGTCTGGAAGAGTGCGGGCGTGACCGATGTCGACGACCTCCCGTTCCTCCGCAAACAGGCCCGGACCCAGCGCTTCACCCTCGGCGCGCCGAAGGAGTTCCGGGTCGCCCCGGACGGCTCCCGCGTGCTGTTCCTGCGCGCGGAGTCGGGCACCGACCCCCGGCACAGCCTCTGGTCGGCGGACCTGGCCACCGGCGCCGAGACGAAGCTGGTCGACGCCGCCGAGCTGCTGCCCGGCGAGGAGGAGCTGCCCGCCGAAGAGCGCGCGCGGCGCGAGCGGGCGCGCGAGACCGGCGGCGGCGTCGTGCACTACGGCGTCGACGCGGCCTTCACCGTCGCGGTGTTCTCGCTCTCGGGCAAGCTGTACACGCTGGACCTCGCTTCGGGCGAGGTGACGCTGCGCGTCGGCGGCGCGGTCATCGACCCGCGGCCCAGCCCGGCCGGCACGCACGTCGCCTACGTCCAGAACCGGCGGCTGCACGTGCTGGAGCTGGCCACCGGCGACGACCGCGTGCTCGTCGAGGAGGACGGCGAGGACGTCGCCTGGGGCCTCGCCGAGTTCATCGCCGCCGAGGAGATGGACCGCACCCGCGGCTACTGGTGGGCGCCCGACGGCCGCAGCATCCTGGCCGAGCGCTCCGACCGCGGCCCGGTCCCGCGCTGGACCATCGCCGACCCGGCCAACCCGCAGAACCCGGCCAACGTCGTCGCCTACCCGGCCGCGGGCACCACGAACGCCCTCGTCTCGCTGGCGGTCCTCGGCCTGGACGGCTCGCGCGTCGACGTCGCGCCGGGCGACTGGGAGTACCTGGCCTCGGTGCACTGGTCGGCCGGCGGCGCGCCGCTGCTCGCCGTGCAGCCGCGCGACCAGAAGCGGCTGGACGTCCTCGCGGTGGACGTCACCGACGGCACGACGTCGGTCGTGCACACCGCCACCGACCAGCACTGGATCGACATCGTCGGCGGCGTCCCGGCGTGGACGCCCGACGGCCGCCTGGTCGTCGAGGGCATGGTCGACGGTGACCACCGGCTCTTCGTCGGCGGCGAGGCCGTCACCCCGGCCGGGCTGCAGCTGCGGGCCGTCCTCGACGTCGGCACCGAAATCCTGTTCAGCGCCTCCGAGGACGACCCGACGCAGATCCACGTGTTCCGGACCGAGGGTGCGTCGGTGCGACGGTTGTCCACTGTGGACGGCGTGCACGTCGGTGCCGGGTCCGCCGCGGTCACCGTGCTTTCGTCGTGGAGCCTGGAGCACAGCGGACCGCGTGTCTCGGTGCTGCGGGACGGCGCGCCGGTCGCGACGATCGATTCGTCCACTGTGGACCCGGACATCGTGCCGAACCTGACCTGGCTGACGCTGGGTGAGCGTGGGTTGCGCGCGGCGCTGCTGCTGCCGCGCGGGTACGAGCCGAGCGAAGGCAGGCTGCCGGTGCTGCTGGACCCGTACGGCGGCCCGCACGCGCAGCGCGTGCTGCAGAGCCGCAACGCGTTCCTGACGTCGCAGTGGCTGGCCGACCAGGGCTTCGCGGTGCTCGTCGCGGACGGCCGCGGCACGCCGGGCCGCGGCGCGGTGTGGGAGCGCGAGATCCACGGGCGGCTCGCCGACGTCACGCTGCAGGACCAGGTCGACGCCCTGCAGGCGGCGGCGGCCCGGTTCCCGGAGCTGGACACCGAGCGCGTCGCGATCCGCGGCTGGTCCTACGGCGGGTACCTGTCGGCGCTGGCGGTGCTGCGGCGGCCGGACGTCTTCCACGCGGCGGTCGCGGGCGCGCCGGTCACGGACTGGTCGTTGTACGACACGCACTACACCGAGCGGTACCTCGGCAAGCCGGAGGACGAGGTCGAAAGCTACGCGCACAACTCGCTGATCGAGAGCGCGGGCGAGCTGAGCCGGGCGCTGCTGATCGTGCACGGGCTGGCCGACGACAACGTGTTCGTCGCCCACGCGCTCCGGTTGTCGTCGGCGTTGCTGGCGAAGGGGCGGCCGCACGTCTTCCTGCCGCTGGCGGGCGCCACCCACATGACACCGCAGGCCGAAGAGGTCGCGGAGAACCTGATGCGCACGCAGGTGGACTGGCTCCTGCGTGAACTGTCGGCCGTCGAAAAGGAGACCGCATGAGTCGCTGGGGCCTCACGATCCCGCTCACCGGAGTGCCGCTGACGGCGCACCGCGAGCTGGTGGAACAGCTGCCGGACCTGGGTTACACGGATGCGTGGACGGCCGAGACGGCGGGCACGGACGCGTTCACGCCGCTGGTGCTGGCGTCGCAGTGGGCCCCGCAGCTGCGGCTGGGCACGGCGATCGTCCCGGTGTACACGCGCGGCCCCGGCCTGCTGGCGATGCAGGCGGCAACGGTGGCGGAGCTGGCCCCGGGCCGGTTCGTGCTGGGCATCGGCGCGTCGTCCCCGGTGATCGTGTCGCAGTGGAACGCGGCGTCCTTCGACGAGCCGTTCGCCCGCTCCCGCGACACGCTGCGCTTCCTGCGCACGGCGCTGGCGGGGGAGAAGGTGACCGAAAAGTACGAAACGTTCGCGGTGTCGAAGTTCCGTTTGGAGCGCCCGGCCGACCCACCGCCGTCGATCATGCTGGCGGCGTTGCGCCCGGGCATGCTGCGCCTGGCCGCGCGCGAAGCGGACGGCGCGATCACGAACTGGCTGGCGGCGTCGGACGTCCCTCGCGTGCGGTCCGTCGTCGGCCCGGACGTCGAGCTGGCGGCCCGCATCTTCGTCTGCCCGACGGAGGACGCGGAGGCGGCCCGCGGCCTGGGCCGGATGCTGATCTCGAGCTACCTGACGGTCCCGGTGTACGCGGCGTTCCACGAGTGGCTCGGCCGCGGGGAGGCGCTGGCCCCGATGCACGAGGCGTGGGCGGCCGGGGACCGGCAGAAGGCGAACCAGGTGATCCCGGACTCGGTGGTGGACGAGCTGGTGATCCACGGGAGCGTCGAGTCGTGCCGCGAGCAGGTGCAGTCCTATGTGGACAACGGGCTGACGACGCCGATCATCGCGCTGCTGCCCACGGGTGAGGACCCGTTCGAGCAGGTGCGCGGTCTGGCGCCGCGCTGATATTGCGTTGCCTTCCTCCGGGGCGGGGTGTTTCCTGACCCCGGAGGAGGGATCGGATGAGAAGGAAGTCGCCGCAGGAGAAGAAGCGGCTCAGCTACCTGAAGGACCGCCGCGACGCCTACGGCGAGAACGCCAAGTCGACGCGCAAGAACCTGCCGCGCAGCAAGGCGTTCGCCCGCCGCGCCAACCGCGCGCGGGAGAGCCTCGCCCTGCGGGCCGCGACCGGGGCGCCCGACGAAGCCCGCGCCGAGGCGGCCGAGCTGCGGCTGCTGCGCAGGCGCCCCCGGGTGAAGCGCAAGTGGGCCGACACCCCGTTGGCCGAGTACGTCGAGTGGAAGCTCGACTACCGCGCGGGCCGCGAAGGCGGCCAAGCGAAGCGGCTGGACGAGGCGCTCGGCCGGGTGCAGCGACGGATGCGGCGTCCGGACCGCTAAGCGAAGACGCCGGTGGCCAGCACGAGCCCGAGGGCACCCGAAGCCAGGCCGGCGAGCACGGTGACCACCACGTTCACCACCGCGTACAGCCGCGTCTTCTCCAGGAACAGCCGGACCGTCTCGTAGCCGAACGTCGAGAACGTCGTCAGCCCTCCGCAGAAGCCGACCGCCACCAGCGCGCGCACCGATGACGGCTCTGCGCCGTGCAGGAGCCAGCCGCTCAGGAAGCCGAGGATGAACGAGCCGGCGATGTTCACCGTCAGCGTGCCGAACGGGAACGGCGAGTCACGCCACCGCTGCACGCGAAGGTCCGTCAGGTAGCGCAGGATCGAGCCCGCCGCGCCGCCGAGGGCCACCAAGACCAGCGTCACTCCGCCCGCCCCATGTATTCGCCCAGGTAGATCGTCAGGCGGGTGGCAGGTCCTTCCATCAGCGTCCCTTTCGCGCCGCACGCGTTGCCGCGAGACCGGCCGCCACCGCCATCAGGCACAGGACCACCGACGCGGCCACGTACGCCAAGGATTCCACGAGACGGCCGGTCGTCGCCGCGTCGAGGGTGTCGGTGACGAACGTCGAGAACGTCGTGAAGCCGCCGAGGATCCCGATGCCGAGGAACGGCCGGAGGAGGTGGTGGGGGCGGGCGGTGGTCGTCAGGACGGCCATCAGGACGCCGATGAGCAGACAGCCGAGGACGTTGGTGAGCAGCGTCGCGACGGCGAACTCGCCGCGCGCGTGCGGGATCGCCGTGGACAGGCCGTAGCGGGCGAGGCTGCCGAGCGCGCCGCCCGCGCCGATCGCCGCCAGGACGTCCCACCGGGGCACGCTGATCACCTCCTCGCGGTGAACCTACTCCCGATGGCCGACGCGTCCCCGCCACCCGGTCGAGCATGCTGGGACGAGACCGGGTGACAGGCAGCGGCCGGTCGCCGTACTGTGGCTCGGCGTAGGCAAGGCAATCCTAAGGAAGGCGGGTACATGCGGGCAGACGGCCTGGCCGGGGGCAACGGCGGCGCGGACCGGCTCGGCGAGCTGATCCCGGTGGCCCTGCGCGCGATGGCGGCGGGCGTGGCGGAACGCGGCGGCCCGGTGCCGGCCGGCGGGCCGGCCGCGGTGGCGGCGGCGCTGGTCGCGGAGCGTGGCGAGCCCGGCCAGACGGCTGGGCCCCGCGAGTCCGCGACGGCCGCCGAGGGCGGTGAACCGGACCATGGTGTGCTCCCCGAAGCGGGGCAAAGCGGCTCGCCGGCACCCTCCGGTCGCGGCGCCCTGCCCCGCCGCGGGATCGGGGCCGAAGCCGCGCTGGAGCAGCTCAGCCGGCTCCTCGCCGCCGGGTCCGCCGATCCGGCCGATCCCGCCTGTGCTGCCCACCTGCACTGCCCGCCCCTGGCCGTCTCCGTGGCCGCCGATGTCGTCGCCGGGGCGCTCAACCCCTCCATGGACTCCTGGGACCAAGCGCCCGTCGCCAGCGAACTCGAACGCGAGTTCACCACCGGGATCGCCCGGTTGTGCTACCCGGACGCCGAGGACCCCGATGCCGTCGTGACCACCGGCGGTACCGAATCCAACCTCCTCGGCCTCCTCTTAGCCCGCGAAAACGGCGTCCTCCAGCCGGTCTGCGGGGCCAACGCCCACCACAGCGTCGCCCGCGCCGCCTGGCTGCTCGGGCTGCCCGCCCCGATCGTCGTCCCCTGCGAAGGCGACCGGCTGCTGCCCGACGCCCTCGACGAGATCCTCACCCCGGGCTGCGTCGTCGTCGCCACCGCCGGGACCACCAACACCGGCACCCTCGACCCGCTGCCGGAAATCGCCCGGATCTGCCGCGACCACGGGGCCCGCCTGCACGTCGACGCCGCATACGGCGGCATGGCGCTCTGCAGCGACACCCTCAAGGCCAAGCTCGCCGGTCTCGAACAAGCCGACTCCGTCGCTCTCGACCTGCACAAGTTCGGCTGGCAGCCGGTCGCCGCCGGGCTCTTCGCCGCCCGCGAGGCCGGCGACCTCGGGGCGCTCACCGTCCGCGCCGAATACCTCAACGCCGACGACGACACCGAAGCCGGCCTGCCGGACCTGCTCGGCCGCTCGATCCGGACGTCCCGGCGGCCGGACGCCTTCCGGATGGCCGTCACCGTGCACGCACTCGGCACCGAGGGCCTCGGCGCGCTCGTCGAACGCTGCTGCGCCACCGCCACCGACCTCGCCCGGCACGTCGAGGACCACCCCGGCCTGCGGCTGTGGGGCGCGCCCGAACTGTCCACAGTGGTCCTGCGGCCGGCCGTCGCCGACGAGACGGGCGGTGACGAGCTCGTCGCGCGCGTCCGGCGGGCGCTGCTGGAGGCCGGGACCGCCGTCATCGGCCGGGCCGCGTTGCCGACCGGGCCCGGCGGGGCGAACCAGCTGTGGCTCAAGCTGACGCTGCTGCACCCGCACACCGCCGCCGCCGACTACCTCCCGCTGCTGGACCGGATCGTCGCCACCGCCGGCGCCGAGCTCGTCGCCGGCCGGGAAAGCCCGGTCGCTTCGTGAGGCGCCACCACCTCGCCGGGGTCGGGATCGGGCCGTTCAACCTCTCGCTCGCGGCCCTGGCCACCGCCGTCGACGGCCTCGACGCCGTCTTCTTCGACGCGCGCCCGGAGTTCCGCTGGCACCCCGGCCTGCTCGTCGAAGGCGCGACGCTGCAGGTGCCGTTCCTCGCCGACCTGGTGACGCTGGTCGACCCGACGAACCCGTTCTCCTTCCTCAACTACCTGCGCGACCGCGGCCGGCTGCTGCCGTTCTACTTCGCCGAGCGGTTCCACCCGCCGCGCGTGGAGTACGACGACTACGGCCGCTGGGCCGCCGCGCGGCTGCCGTCGTGCCACTTCGGGCACGAGGTGACCGGCATCCGCTGGGTGGGCGACGCCTTCGAGCTCACGATCGCGGGCCAGGAGCCGGTGCTCGCGGACAACGTCGTGCTCGGCGTCGGCTCGGTGCCGTCGGTGCCGGAGCCGCTGCGCGACCTCGTCGCCGATCCGGGCGTGCTGGCCGTGCACTCCGCCGATTACCTGACGCGCCGCGACGAACTCCTCACCGCCGAGAGCGTCACGGTCGTCGGGTCCGGGCAGTCGGGCGCGGAAGTCGTCCTCGACCTCCTGCGCAGCCGCTCCACTGTGGACGGACTGCGCTGGCTCGCCCGGACGCCCGCGTTCGCGCCGATGGAGTACTCGAAACTCGGCCTCGAGCAGTTCACGCCGGACTACACCGCGTACTTCCACGGCCTGCCCGAAGCGGTCCGCGACCGGCTCCTGCCCGCGCAGTGGCAGCTCTACAAGGGCATCGACACCGAAACGATCGGCGCCATCCACGACGAGCTCTACCGCCGCAGCATCACCGGCCCGCCGGGAGCGGTGCTGACACCGGGCGTCGAAGTCGTCTCGGCGTCCACTGTGGAGGGACAGGTCGAACTCGGCGTCCGGCACGCGCAGCAGGGCCGCAGCGCCACCGTGCGCACCGCCGCCGTCGTCGCGGCCACCGGGTACGCCGAGGCGCCGACCGGGCCCCTGCTGGCCGGGCTCGGCGACGCCGTCGGCCGCGACCGGCGCGGCCGCCTCGAAGTCGGCGCCGACTACCGCGTCGCGCTCGACCTGCCCGGCTCGCTGTTCGTGCAGAACGCCGAACGGCACACCCACGGGCCCGGCGCTCCCGACCTCGGCCTCGGCGCGTGGCGGGCGGCCGTGATCCTCAACGCCGTCTGCGGCAAGACCGTGCACGAACTGCCCGACCGCACCGCGTTCACCACGTTCGGCCTGGAGGACCTGTGACCCTCGACGAGGCGGCCGCCTGGCGCGCGGCCGGCGCCCTGATCACGCACAAGATGCTCGGTGAACTGTCCTACGAGCACATGCTGGAGCCGGTCGCCGACGGCGAGGAATACCGGCTGGAACTGCCCGGCGCCACCTACACGTTCCGGGCCCGGCGCGGGGCGTTCGACGCCTGGACGGTCGAACCGGGCAGTGCCCGCCGGTCCGGCGAGCCGGCCGACGACCCGCGCACCCTCGTCGTCGACGCCCGCGAAGTGCTGGGCCTGAGCGGCTTGCGGCTGGCCGACGTGCTCGCCGAGCTGACCTCGACGGTCGCCAACGAGGCCGCCCGCCTGCGCTGCGCGCCGACCGCGGCCGCACTGTCCACGATGGACTACAACCTCGCGGACGGCCACCTCACCGGCCACCCGCGGCTCGTGCTGAACAAGGGCCGCGTGGGATTCTCCGCGCGCGACCGGGCCCGGTACGCTCCGGAAGCGGGCGAGGACATCCGGCTGCGCTGGTTCGCCGTCCACCCCGGGCACGCCGAATTCCGCTGCGTCGGCGAGCTGAGCCGGGACGCGCTGCTGGACGCGGAACTCGGCGAGCTGCGCCCCGAGTTCGCCGCGAAGGCGCCCGAGGACTACGTCTGGGTGCCCGTGCACCCGTGGCAGGCCGACGAGATCCTCGGCACCCTCTACGCCGCCGAGCTCGCCACCGGGGTCGTGATCGACCTCGGCGAGAGCGCCGACGCCTACCGGCCGCACCAGACCGTCCGGACGCTGGCCAACGTGAGCACGCCCGGCCGCCACGACGTCAAGACCGCCGTGTCCGTGCGGAACACGCTCGTCTACCGCGGGCTCAACTCGGCGGCCACGCTCGCCGGGCCGTCGGTCACGACGTGGCTGCGCCGGATCGGCGCGGCCGATCCGCTGCTGACGCAGGAGTACCGGTTCGGGCTGCTCGGCGAGGTCGCGAGCGTCTCGGTCCGGCACCCGCTGTTCGGGCACCTCGAAGAGCTGCCGTACCGGTTCCACGAGACGCTGGGCGCGCTGTGGCGCGAGCCCATCCGGCTCGCGGCCGGGGAGCGCGCGATCTCGTTCGCGGCCCTGCCCTACCGCGGTCCGGACGGCGGCTCGGTGCTGGCGCACCTGATCGGCGGCGGCGACCCGGCTGCGTGGCTGATGAGGCTGTTCGACCTCCTGCTCACGCCGTTGCTGCAGTGGCTGCTGCGCCACGGCGTCGGCTTCTGCCCGCACGGCCAGAACCTCGTCCTGGTCGTCGACGCGGCCGGCCGGCCGCAGCGGGTGCTCATCAAGGACTTCGCCCAGGGGGTCGACCTGCTCGACGAGCAGCTCGAAAGCTACGCGTCACTGCCCCCCGAAGCGGCATCGGACATGCTGCGCTGGCCCGCGCACCTGCTCGCGCAGTCGCTGTTCAGCTCGGTGTTCTCCGGCCAGTTCCGGTTCTGGGCCGAGCTCCTGCTCGACGAGCTCGGCCTGCCGCGGGCGGCCTTCTGGGCGCCGGTCCGGGAGGTCGTCGGCCGCTACCGCGACGAGAACCCGGATGTGGCCGCGCGCTTCGACGCCTGCCGCCTGTTCGCCCCGGACGTCGAGCGCGTGACGCTCAACCGGGAGCACTTCGCCGGTCAGGGCTTCGACAAGGTCGAACGCGACGACGAATTCGACGTCCGGTGGGGCCGGGTGCCGAACCCGCTGCACGCCCCGGATCCGGGCGGCGCCTGGTGACGCCGTTCGCGCGTCCGGTCGGCCCGCGGTCGCTGGCCGCCCGGCGCGCGGCGGCCGTGGCCGGGGAGGCCGTGCTGCGGGGGCTGCTCGTCGAGGAGGGGGCTCGGCTGCTTCTGCTGGTGCCCGATCCGCACGCGCGGTTCGCCGCGGTGGAGCTCGCTGCGCCGTTCGCCGCTTCGGTGCTCGACGACGGTTATGGCGTGTGCAGCTACGTCTTCGCGTGGACGCCGTCGCGGGATCCGCTGCCGGCGTCCGGTGTGCTCGGCGGCTACCTCGAAGGGTTCGGGGATCTCCGGGTGCGGCCGGATGCGGCTTCGGCGATCCCGCTGGGGGAGCGGACTTGGGCGGTGGTCGGCGACGCCGGATGGCCGTCCGGATCCGCTGCGGAGCTCGCGCCGCGGGAGGTGCTGCGGACGCAGCTCGCCGCGCTGGAGGGGTTGGGGGTCGTGCCGTCGGTGGGGATCGAGCACGAGGTCGTCTTCCGGGACGCTCACGGCGTGCCCCTCACCGCGCACGGTGTCGACTACGCGGTCGGTGGTACCGAACGGCTGGCGCCGCTGCTGGGTGATCTGCGGAAGGAGCTGGCCGACGCCGGGCTCGGGGTCGAGTCCGCCCGGGCCGAGTGCCATCCGGGGCAGTACGAGATCGTGCTGCGACACCGGGATGCGTTGGCTGCCTGTGATGATGTGCTGCTTCAGCAGCTCGTGGTGCGCCGGGTGGCCGCGCGGCACGGGGTCACCGCGGACTACCTGGCGGCGCCGGAGCCGGGGCAGGGGAACTCCGGGCACGTGCACCTGTCGTTGTCCGCCGTGGATGGTTCGGAACCGGATCTGCTGGGTGGGTTTCTCGCCGGTGTGCTTCGTGACGCGCGGGCGTTGACCGCGGTGTTCGCGCCGACTTGGAACTCCTACGTCCGGCTGCGGACCGCGCCGTTTTCGCCGCGGGAGGTTCGGTGGGGGCACGACGACCGGACCGCGTCGGTGCGGGTGGCCGGACCCGCGTCGGGGCGTCGGCTGGAGTTCCGGTTCGCCGGGGCCGACGCCCAGCCGCATCTCGTCGTGGCCGCGTTGCTGGCCGCCGGGCGGTTCGGGCTGGAGGAGGGGCTGACGCCGCCGGAGCCCGGGGTGACGGTCGGTTCGCTGGCCGCGTCGCCTTGGGAAGCCCGGTCGCTGATGGATCGGGTGGGGGAGTTGCTCGGGGCCGATGTGGCCGCCCAGCTGGCGGCGATGTTGAGCGAAGAGATCGAGGCCGGGCTGGACTCCGTGACCGATTTCCAGCGGCTCCGGGGTGCGCTGCGGGCTTGAGCGGGCGCCCGGGCCGGGGCGGGCCGTGCGCGGATCTTCACCGGCTGGGGGTTGCGCGCGGAGCGCCGGGTGCGCAGGCTCGACGTCGTGAGCGAGCACGAGTACGACCTCATCGTCATCGGTTCGGGCCCCGGCGGGCAGAAGGCCGCGATCGCCGCGGCGAAGCTCGGCAAGAAGGTGGCGGTCGTCGACCGGCACGACATGGTCGGCGGGGTGTGCGTCAACACCGGCACGATCCCGTCCAAGACGCTGCGCGAAGCCGTGCTCTACCTGACCGGCATGAACCAGCGGGAGCTGTACGGCGCCAGCTACCGCGTCAAGCAGGACATCACCATCGCCGACCTGCTCGCCCGCACCCAGCACGTCGTCGGGCGCGAGGTCCAGGTCGTGCGCGCGCAGCTGATGCGCAACCACGTCGACCTGATCGACGGCACCGCTTCCTTCGCCGACCCGCACACCGTGGTGGTCGACGGCCGCCACCGCGGCGACCGGCGGACGCTGTCGGCCGACCACGTCGTGATCGCCACCGGCACCCGGCCCGCGCGGCCCAAGCAGGTGGACTTCGACGCCGCTCGCGTGCTGGACTCCGACGAGATCCTGCGGCTCGAGCAGATCCCGTCGTCGCTGGTCGTGGTGGGTGCCGGGGTGATCGGGATCGAGTACGCGTCGATGTTCGCCGCCCTCGGCTCGCGGGTCACCGTGGTCGAACAGCGCGACCACATGCTCGACTTCTGCGACCCGGAGATCGTCGAGTCGCTCAAGTTCCAGCTGCGTGACCTCGGCGTCACGTTCCGCTTCGGCGAGAAGGTCGCGGACGTGGCGGTGTCCGACCACGCGACCATCACGACCCTGGTCAGCGGCAAGCGCATCCCGGCCGACGGCGTCATGTACTCCGCCGGCCGCCAGGGCATGACCGCGGAGCTCAACCTGGAGGCGGCGGGCCTGGCCGCGGACGAGCGCGGCCGGCTGGTGGTCGACGAGAACTACCGGACGGCGGTCCCGCACATCTACGCGGTCGGCGACGTGATCGGCTTCCCGGCCCTGGCGGCGACGTCGATGGACCAGGGCAGGCTCGCGGCGTACCACGCGTTCGGCGAACCGGCGCACGAACTGGGCGCGCTGCAGCCGATCGGTATCTACACGATCCCGGAGATTTCCTACGTCGGGTCGACCGAGGCCCAGCTGACGTCGTCGTCGGTGCCGTACGAGGTCGGCATCGCCCGCTACCGCGAGCTGGCGCGCGGCCAGATCACGGGGGACAGCTACGGCATGCTGAAGCTCCTGGTGTCCACGACGGACCGGAAGCTGCTGGGCGTCCACGTGTTCGGCACGGGCGCGACCGACCTGGTCCACATCGGACAGGCGGTGATGGGCTGCGGTGGCACGGTCGACTACCTGGTGGACGCGGTGTTCAACTACCCGACCCTGTCGGAGGCGTACAAGGTGGCGGCCTTGGACGCGACCAACAAGATCCGGGCGCTGGAACGCTTCTCCTGAGCGTCACCGCACCTGGGCGTTGGCGCTGACGAAGCTCCACCCGGCGCCGCAGACCACCGTGGAGTGGAGGGGGTCGCCCTGCGTCCGCCACGGGCCGTAGAAGTTCGAGTAGTCGAAGCTGCCGCTGGGCGTCAGGTAGCGGCAGTAGGCCACGGCGCGGAACTGCGTGCCGGAAGCGGAGGCGTAGCAGTAGGCGGTGGTCCCGTTGCCGGACTGGGAGGCGGTGCAGTACGCGGGCGCCGCGGCGGCGGGGGATGCCACAGCGATGGACAACCCGGCGGCCGTCAGCGTCGCGGCGAGCAGGATCTTCGCGGTTCGACAGGTCATGGGTCCTGCCTTTCGGTGGATGGCTGGGTCACTCCGCCCACGCCGGCCGGGAAGAGCCGGTTGAGGGGACGGCCGGAACGCCACCCGGTCGGCCCAGCCGGAGCGATGCCCGCGGAAGGGGACCGGCAGCCAGACCCCGCCCTGCATCCCGATCCGAAGCCCCAACACGGCCGGTGGTGCCGGGTCAAGGCACGCTTTCCCGCCTTGACGCGGTACCACCGGCCGTAGTCACAATGGGCGATCGGGATGAAGGGCCTCCCCGGTGGTTGATCCTCAGTTACTCCGGGGCCGGAGCGTCGATGCCGTCACCCTCGCCCGTGGTGATCATCCAGTACGGGACGTCACGGGAGTCCCACCAACACCACCAGCACCACGTGATCCACCTGCCCCGAACCGGTTTGACACTCGTCTAGAACATATGTTCGACTGGCGCCGTGCGATGGGATCGGCAGCGGACAGGGGAGGGTGAACCGGCACTGCCCGGGCTCGAGGGCCTGGTGCGATCGGTGCGGTCACCGGAATTCGACGGCGTCACCTTTCACGAGGTGCACGCCCGGTCGGTGCTGAACAAGGTGCCCGCCGGCTCCGGTGTGCCCTTCGGCTGGACGGTCAACCCCTACCGCGGCTGCTCGCACGCCTGCACCTACTGCCTCGAAGGCGGCACCCGGATCCTGATGGCCGACGGCCGGACGAAGGCGTTGTCCGACCTGAAGGTCGGCGACGCCATCTACGGCACCCGCGGCTACGGCGCCTCCCGGCGGCTGGTGCCGACCCGCGTCGAAGCGCACTGGACCACCCTGCGCGCCGCCTACCGGGTCACCCTCGAAGACGGCACCCGGCTCGTCGCCGGCGGGGACCACCGGTTCCTCACGAGCAAGGGGTGGAAGCACGTCACCGGCAGCAAGTTCGGTGCCGCGCAGCGGCCGCACCTGGAGCCCGGCACCGAGCTGATCGGCGTCGGCCGGTTCGCCCCCACGCCCGACGAGACGCTCGGCTACCGGGCCGGCTACCTCTGCGGGATGCTGCGCTCCGGCGGGTTCGCCGCGGAGCCGGACGCCGCCGCGCGGGCGCTGGGGTACCTGCCGGACTTCGGGGCGTCGGTCGGTTTTCTCAAGGTACCGGCGGAGCCGGACGCCCACTGGCAGCGCGGGTTCCTCGCCGGCGTCTTCGACATCGCCGGCGACTACGGCCGCGGCGTCCTCGCGGTGGCGCACGACGAACCGGAGATCGCCGACGCCTTCACCGCCGCGCTCGCCCGCTTCGGCTTCGCCCACCAGCTGGACGAGGTGCCGAAGTTCCCGACGCGCCAGGAGGTCCGGCTCCTCGGCGGCGTCGGCGAAGTGCTGCGGTTCCTGCACGTGAGCAATCCGGCCGTGACGTGGAAGCGGTCGCTGGAAGGCGCGGTGATCGGCGGGAGCCGCCGCCGCGTGGAGGCGATCGAGCCGCTCGGCCTGCAACTGCCGCTGTTCGACATCACCACCGGCACCGGCGACTTCGTGGCCGACGGCATGGTGTCGCACAACTGCTTCGCCCGGAACACCCACACCTACCTCGACTTCGACGCCGGCCGCGACTTCGACACCCAGGTGGTCGTCAAGATCAACGCCCCGCAGGTGCTGGCGGCGCAGCTGAAGAAGCCGTCGTGGCAGCGCGAGCACGTGGCGATGGGCACCAACACCGACCCCTACCAGCGCGCCGAGGGCCGCTACCGGCTGATGCCCGGCATCATCACGGCGCTGGCCCGCTCCGGAACACCCCTTTCGGTGCTGACCAAGGGTACGGTCCTCGCGCGGGACCTGCCGCTGCTCAAGGACGTCGCCCGGGACGTGCCGGTGGGGCTCGCGGTGTCGATCGCCCTGCTCGACGAGGAGCTGCAACACCGCCTCGAGCCCGGCACCCCGAGCCCGCGGGCGCGGCTGGAGCTGGTCCGCAAGGCCCGCGAAGCCGGCCTGCCGTGCTCGGTGCTGGTGGCGCCGGTGCTGCCGTGGCTGACCGATTCCGAAGAGGCACTGGACGCGCTGTTCGCCCGGCTCGCCGACGTCGGCGCCACGAGCGTCACGGCGTTCGCGCTGCACCTGCGGCCCGGCGCCCGGGAGTGGTTCGGCCGCTGGCTGGCGGGCACGCACCCGGAACTCGTGCCGCGGTACCGGGAGCTGTACGCGCGTGGGAGCTATGTCCGGAAGGCCTACCGCGAGGGGCTCGCGGAGCGCGTCGGGCCGCTGCTGCGGCGGCATGGTTTGGACCGCAAGTCGGCGTTCGACGCGCGCGGACCGGAGCTGCCCGCGGTGGCGGCGGCTCCGGCGGAGCAGTTGCGGCTGCTTTGAGGCGCTGCCTGTGAGCCCTCCGCAGGCAGCCCGCCGAACCGGGCGGCGGGGCCGTTGGCGGCCAGGGCGCGGACGCGCGTACCGGGGTGCGGGTCGGCCGTTGCTGCGGCGGCATGGTTTGGACCGCAAGTCGGGGTTCGAGGCGCGGTGGCCGGAGCTGCCCGCGGTGGCGGCCGCTCCGGCGGAGCAGTTGCGCCTGCTTTGAGGCCCTGCCTGCGAGCCTTCCGCAGGCAGCCCGCCGAACCGGGCGGCGGGGCCGCGGCCGCGGCGGCGAGGTCTGGACCGCAGGCCCCGCGGAGCAGCCGCACCGGCCGCTGACGGTCCGATGTGGATCACCCGGGTGACCCGCTGGGCCGTTCGGGGTGTTCGGAGCCCCGAGTCTTCGGTTTGCAGCAAAATGTCCGATCGTGTCGTTGTCGTCCCGCCGCACCGGCGCCTAACGTCGAAGGGATCGGCGGAAGGAGCCGGACGGTGACGACCTCGCAGACCGACCGCGTCGCGGCCGCCCGGCTCGCCTGGGCCGCCCTCAAGCTGACGCGGGCCGGCCGGCACCCGGTCGGCGTCGACAGGCTGGCCGCGACCGTTGGCGTCACCGCGGCCGAGGCCCGGCGGCTGGTCGAGCTGATCGGGTTCACGCTGCACCGCGACCTCGTCTCGACCGGCCCGGCACCCCGCGGTGCCCACCACCGCCTCCAACCCGCCGAAGGCACCCTCGGGGCGGGCCCGGACGGCACGGTCGACATGTTCCTGCTGGCCATCGCGACCGGCGAGCGCGTGCACGCCGCGGCCGTCTGCCCGGTCACCGGGACGCCCATCCACATCGAGCTGGTGCCGCGGGGCATCCTCCTGGTCGACCCGCCGGCGGCGGTGGTCGCGGCGGTCGACCTCGGGTTCGGGCTCGACGGGGTCGAACCGGTGGCCTGCGCGGGGCAGCCGTTCTTCGCCTCCGCCTCCGCGGCCGCGAGCTGGCTGGTCGCCAACCCGGGTGGACGCATCTACCAGGTCGCGGCCTACCTGGCCCAGGCCCACCGCCTGGTCTCGGCGCTCGAGGCCCGGCCCAAGTACGTCCTCTGACCGCCGCGCAAGCCAAGCCTGCCGACGTCGTAAGCTGGGTAGTTCGTTAGCCTTTGCAGGCACGAACCACCCCTTCCGAAGGAGAGCAGTCGCAGTGCTCCGCACCCACCAAGCCGGCACCCTGCGTGCCGGACAGGCCGGACAGACCGTCACCCTCACCGGATGGGTGGCCCGGCGGCGCGATCACGGCGGCGTCATCTTCATCGACCTCCGCGACGCCAGCGGTGTCGCCCAGGTCGTCTTCCGCGAAGGTGAGATGGCCGAGCGCGCGCACGCGCTGCGGTCGGAGTTCTGCGTCAAGATCGTCGGCGAGGTCGCGAAGCGGCCCGAAGGCAACGCGAACGCCGAGATCCCCACCGGCGAGATCGAGGTCCTCGCGACCGAGCTCGAGGTGCTGTCGGAGTCCGCGCCGCTGCCGTTCCCGATCGACGACCGCGTCGACGTCGGCGAAGAGGTCCGGCTCAAGCACCGCTACCTCGACCTGCGCCGCAGCGGCCCGGCCGCGGCCCTGCGGCTGCGCAGCGAGGTCAGCCGCGCCGCGCGCGAGGTGCTGCACGCCCAGGACTTCGTCGAGATCGAGACCCCGACGATGACCCGCTCGACCCCCGAAGGCGCGCGCGACTTCCTGGTGCCCGCCCGGCTCAAGCCCGGCTCCTGGTACGCGCTGCCGCAGTCGCCACAGCTGTTCAAGCAGCTGCTCATGGTCGGCGGCATGGAGCGGTACTACCAGATCGCCCGCTGCTACCGCGACGAAGACTTCCGCGCCGACCGGCAGCCCGAGTTCACCCAGCTCGACATCGAGATGAGCTTCGTCGAGCAGGACGACGTCATCGACATCGGCGAGCAGATCGTCTCCGCGCTGTGGAAGCTGATCGGGCACGAGATCCCGCGGCCCATCCCGCGGATCACCTACCACGAGGCGATGGCGAAGTACGGCTCGGACAAGCCCGACCTGCGCTTCGACCTCGAGATCACCGACATGACGGAGTTCTTCGCCGACACGCCGTTCCGCGTGTTCCAAGCGCCGTACGTCGGGGCGGTCGTCATGGCCGGCGGCGCCGACCAGCCGCGCCGCCAGCTCGACGCGTGGCAGGAATGGGCCAAGCAGCGCGGCGCGAAGGGTCTCGCGTACATCCTCGTGAACGAGGACGGCACGCTCGGCGGCCCGGTCGCGAAGAACCTGTCCGAGCACGAGCGCGAGAACGTCGCCGCCGCGGCGGGCGCGAAGCCGGGCGACTGCATCTTCTTCTCCGCGGGCAAGGCGTCGAGCACGCAGCCGCTGCTGGGCGCCGCGCGCGACGAAATCGGCAAGCGGCTCGGCCTGATCGACGAGAACGCCTGGTCGTTCGTGTGGGTCGTCGACGCGCCGCTGTTCGCGCCGGTCGAGGACATCGGCGACGACGTCGCCGTCGGCTCCGGCAAGTGGACCGCGGTGCACCACGCGTTCACCTCGCCGACCCCGGAGTGGATCGACAAGTTCGAGCAGGACCCGGGCAACGCCCTGGCCTACGCCTACGACATCGTCTGCAACGGCAACGAGATCGGCGGCGGCTCGATCCGTATCCACCGCGGTGACGTCCAGAAGCGCGTCTTCAACCTGATGGGCCTCGGCGACGAGGAGGCGCAGGAGAAGTTCGGCTTCCTGCTCGACGCCTTCGCCTTCGGCCCGCCGCCGCACGGCGGCATCGCGTTCGGCTGGGACCGCATCGTCATGCTGCTGGCCAAGGCCGACTCGCTGCGTGACGTGATCGCGTTCCCGAAGACCGGCGGCGGCTACGACCCGCTGACCGCGGCGCCGGCGCCGATCACCGCGCAGCAGCGCAAGGAGGCCGGGATCGACGCGAAACCGGCCGCGCCGCCGCAGAACTAGTGCTGCACCTCAGGGCCGTGTGCCCGCCGGACAAGACCGCCGAAGCGCTCGACGTCCTGCGGGCCCACGCCGGCACCGCGCACCTGGTCGTGCACCGCGGCGCCGCCGTGGAGCCCGCCGGTGACCTGGTCGAGGCCGACATCGCGCGCGAGGCGGCGGACGAGATCATCGACGCCCTGTGCCGGCTCGACCTCGACCACACCGGCGGCATCACGCTCGAAGCGCTCGACACCGCGCTGTCCGACTCCGCCGATCGGGCGGAAGAGGCGGCGCCGGGCGAAGCGGCCGACGCCGTCGTCTGGCAGGAGCTGCTGAGCCGCACGGGCGAGGAGTCGCGGCTGAACGCGACTTTCCTGGCGTTCCTCACCATCGCCTGCCTGCTCGCCGCGGTCGGTGTGCTCACCGACTCGTCGGTGACGATCGTCGGCGCGATGGTCGTCGGGCCGGAGTTCGGACCGCTGGCCGCGCTCGCGGTCGGCCTGGTGCTGCGGCACGGGCAGCTGATCCGGCAGGCCGCGGCCGCCCTCGGTGCCGGCTTCCCGCTGGCCATGCTGGTCACGCTCGGCGGCGCGCTGCTCGTCCGCGCGACGGACGTCTTCGGCGAGAAGGCGTTCGAGCTGCAGCAGCACAACGAAGTCGACTTCGTGTTCTCCGTCGGGGCGCCGTCGCTGGTCGTGGCGATGCTCGCCGGCGCCGCGGGGATGCTCGCCATGACGTCGTCGAAGTCGGCCGCCCTGGTGGGCGTGTTCATCTCCGTGACCACGGTGCCGGCCGCGGGGTACGCGGTCGTCGCGGCCGTGGCGGGGGAGTGGAGCCGGTGTCTCCAGTCCGTCGGCCAGCTGCTGGTCAACCTTCTCGGAATCGTTGCAGCTGCGGCCATTGTGTTGATCGTGCGCCGGAATGGGCAACGTTCACGGGTGGGAACGCGTCCGCTTTCACGCGGGTGACTCGTCTTCGGGTGGGATGCCCTTTTTTGTCCGGATGTCAGTAGTCATGGTTGCTCAGTCACGAGTAGGGTCGGTGACAATGACAGTCGACACCTCCTCCGCCGGCGACGCTGGAGTCGGGGCAGGAGCCGAGCAGCTCGCCATCGCCGCGGCCGTCGCGGCGGGCGAGTCCGTTCTCTCACGCCGGTTCGGCAGCGCGATCACCCTGGTCGCCCCGGAGGACCTGGCGGGGAGCGGGCCGGCCACGGTGGTCCGCGCGCGGGTGGTGTCGTCGTTCGCGTTGCCGCGCACGCTCGTCATCAAGCACTACCCGGACCGCCCGGAGTCCGGCGCCGACCCGTTCGCCCAGGAGGCGGTCAGCTACCAGCTGTTCACGGCGCTGGCCGCGGACGAGCGGATGTGCCCGGAGCTGGTGGCCCACGACGGCCGCGACCGCGTGCTGGTGCTGGAGGACCTCGGCCGCACGCCGACGCTGGAGGACAAGCTCTACGCCCGGGACTCCCGCGCGGCCGAGCGCGCACTGCTGTCCTGGGCCCGTTCGCTGGGCCGCCTGCACGCGAGCACGGCCGGCCGCGAGGCGGACTTCAACGCCCTGCTGCGGCGCCTCGGCGGCCCGGCGAAGGGCGACTCCGACGACGTCGATGAGCTGTGCGGGCGGGTGCCACCGCTGATCCGCAAGCGCCTGGGCATCCCGGTACCGGACGAAGTGCGCGCCCAGGTGACGGCGGCCCTCGACCAGTCCCGCGCGGCGGGCTTCCGCGCGTTCAGCCCGGTCGAGCTGAGCCCGGACAACAACCTGGTGACGGGCCAGGGGGTGCGGTTCCTGGACTTCGAAAACGGCTGCGTCCGCTCGGCCCTGGTCGACGCGGCCCACCTGCGGCTGCCGTTCGCGGGCTGGCCGGACGCGCTCGCCCTCCCGGCGGGCATGAGCGAAGCGATGATCGCGGCTTGGCGCGCCGAGGTGGTCGGGGTGTGGCCGGCCTTCGCCGACGACGAGGTCCTCGCCGGGCACCTGACGTCGAGCGAGCTGCTGCGGGTCTGGCTGATCACGGGCGAAGAGATGGGCTCGTTGAACCTGTCCCGCCATGCACCCCCGGTGAGCCGGGAGGCAGCGTTCGTGACTTGGTGGCGGGATTTGGCGAGGCACGCGGGGTATGTCCGGATGGCGGCGGTGTCGGAGTTCGCGGCCCGGGTGGCGGCGGCTTTGGCGGCGCGGCTGGGGCCGCATGCCGACCTGGCTTTCTACCCGGCTTTTCGCTGAAGCGGGTTGATCTCTGCCGGGGTTCCCGCCGGCCCGAACGCCGGATTGTTCAGCGGCCGCCAGGTCGTGTCAAGGCGGGAAAGCGTGCCTTGACACGACCTGGCGGCCGCTGATTCGGCTGCGTATCGGGTCGGCAGGGGGGTCTGGCCGGAAGGTGGTCGGCCTGCGGATGCGTTCTGCCGGGGTTTCCCGGAAGGTGGTCGGCCCCCGGATGCGTTCTGCCGGGCTTCCCGGAAGGTATGTTGGCTCCCGGATGTTCTGCCGGAGTCGGCTGGGCGCCCAGATCCGGCGCGCCCAAAAGCCACCAGCTGTGAGGTGGGTGTCAAGAATTAGGCCCGGTGTCGTGATCGCGTTACCTCGACCTCACCGCCTGTGAGCCTGCGTGGCCGATGGTCGTCACCGTGACCGTGATGAGCGTCGATGTCACTCCCGAACTTCCCGAGCCCGGCCCGCGGCGGCCCGCGCAGCTGGCCGTCGTTCCGCCGCTGGCTGCCCGCCGCCTCGTTGTGCTCGGTGACTCCACCGCCGTCGGGCTCGGGGATCCGCTGCCGCGGCGGGGTGGCTGGCGGGGTGTCGGCCCGCTGGTCGCCGCCGCGCTCGGGGTCGAAGCCGGTGGCTACCTCAATCCCTCCTTCGCCGGTGCGCGGATGCGGTGCGTGCTCACCCAGCAGGTGCCCGCCGCGCTTGCGCACCGGCCCGATGTCGCCCTGCTGGTCGCCGGCATGAACGACACGCTGCGGCCGGACTTCGACGCCGCCCGCATCGCCGCCGATCTCACCGAAGTCATCCGGCGGCTCAAGGACGCCGGTACCACCGTGCTGCCCGTGCGGTTCCACGACCACAGCAAGGTCTTCCGCCTCCCGGCGTCGCTCAAGCGCGCCCTCAGCGCCCGCGTCGCCGAACTCAACGCCGCCATCGACGAAGTCGTCGCCCGCGAAGGCGTGGCCTGCCTCGATCTCGCCCGGCTGCCCGGCGCCTACGACCTGACCTCCTGGAGCGTCGACCGGCTGCACCCCTCCGAACTGGGCCACCGCATGCTCGCGAGCGGCTTCACCGCGCTGCTCGCCGACGCCGGGTTCGCCGTGCCCGAACCGGTGAGCCTCACCTGCAGTGGCGGGGTCGAGCCGAGCGCCACCGGGCACGTGGGCTGGCTGGTGCTCAAGGGAATCCCGTGGCTCTGGCGCCGCGGCCGCGAGTTCCTGCCCTACGCCGCCGTCATCATGTGGAAGTCGTTCCGCACCCGCTGAACAGCCGCAACCGGGTGCCACCTGCACCGGGCAAGCCGGGCGCCCCGGGCGAGGGTTTCCGCCCGGGGCGCCACCGGCCTACCCCGTCGTCAGCGGCAGTTC
The DNA here is from genome assembly GCF_046549135.1 of Amycolatopsis sp. lyj-23. NCBI lineage: Bacteria > Bacillati > Actinomycetota > Actinomycetes > Pseudonocardiales > Pseudonocardiaceae > Amycolatopsis > Amycolatopsis sp. lyj-23. The sequence goes on from NZ_JAJPWN010000005.1 coordinate 580,494, forward strand.
CCGCACCCCGGTCATGTTCGGGTTGACCTGGAACTTCGGCGGCTCACCCGGGATGGTGCGCAGCACCGGCCGGCGGTCGAACAGGATGTCCAGCGCCACCCGGCCTTCCAGCCGCGCGAGCGGCGCGCCGATGCAGAAGTGGATCCCGCGGCCGAACGCCAGGTGCGGGTTCTCCTCGCGCAGCGGGTCGAACGTCGCCGGGTCGCGGAACACCCGCTCGTCCCGGTTGGCCGCCGACACCCACAGCAGCAGCATCTGGTCCGCGGGCACGGTCACCCCGCCGACCTCCGCCTCCCGCACGGTCGTGCGGGCCACCGCCGCGAACGGGGTGAGGTACCGCAGCGACTCCTCGATCGCCGGCGGCACGAGCGAGCGGTCCGCGCGCACCCGCCGGTCCCAGCCCGGGTGCGCGTCGAGGCACAGCACCGTGTTGCCGAGGAGCATCGTGGTGGTGATGTGGCCGGCCAGCAGCAGGATGTTCGCGAAGTTGACGACCTCCGAGCGGGACAGCCGTTCGCCGTCCAGTTCGGCTTCGACCAGTTTCGTCAGCAGGTCTTCGCGCGGCTTCTTCCGCCGCTCGTCGACGTGCACGCCCAGGTAGTCGGCGAGCGCCCGCTGGCCCTCCATCGACTTCCGGATCGCCGCGTCCTGCTTTTCGTCCTTCTTCACCAGCGAGACCTGGTCGGACGACTCGAACATCTGGTCCACCCAGCCCTTGAACAGGTGCCGGTCGCCCGGGGGCACCCCGAGCAGCTCGGCGATCACGATCACCGGCAGCGGGTAGGCCAGGTCGGCCACCAGCTCCAGCCGGTCGCCGGCCGGGACGGTGTCGAGCAGCTCGCGGGTGATCGCCGCGATCCTCGGTTCGAGGTCCGCCACCACCTTCGGCGTGAACGCGCGGCTGACGAGCTTGCGCATCTTGTTGTGCAGCGGCGGGTCCAGCTGCAGGATGCTGCCCGTCGACATGTCGTAGCCGGGGTCGGGCATCAGGTCTTTCGGCACGAGCCGCGTGGTGTCGGACGAGAACGTGCCCGGGTCGCGGAGGATCGCTTCGATCTCCGGGTGCCCGTAGACGTTCCACATCCCCAGTTCCGCGGCGAACTCGACCCGCTTCTCCGGTTGTTTCCCCCGCAGCCAGAACTGGGCCTCGTGGAGTCCCCAGGTGTCGGCGAGTGTGGTGGTCATTTCCGCCCCTTTCCCCGGTGTGGCCCCGGCTCAGCCGGAGGCCGTGGTGGGATCGTGTGCGTAGATCCCCTTCCGGTAGCTCGAGACGAGCTCCTCGAGCGCCGAGCTCAGTTCCGCCGCCACCTCCGCCACCGCCGCGGGATCGGGCTCGCCGGGCGGCTCGAACGCGGTGCGGATGACGTGGGCGAGCACCTTCGCCTTCTCGTCGAGGGGAATGCCCTCGAATTCGCCCGAAAGCGTGTCGCCGAGGTAGAAGCCGAGGGTCGAGGCGCTGAGCGCGTAGCTCAGGTGCGGTACGTCCGAGCGGATCAGCCCGTGCCGCAGCATCGCCCCCTCGAAGTGCACGCGCAGCTCGTCCTGCTTCTTGTGCAGGTCGAGGTCGCCGAGCGCGCCGAACATTTCGGCGTTGCCGCGCAGCATCGCCATCACGAGCGGACGGCGGTGGGTGATCAGGAACGACCCCGGGATCATCCGGTGAGGCAGGATCATCGCCGGGTCGGCCGTGATCGAGGCCAGCAGCTCGTCGGTCAGATCGGCCGACTCGCGCATCAGCAGCGCCTTGAACAGCAGTTCCTTGTTGCGCCAGTGCAGGTAGACCGTGCCCTTGCCGATGCCGACCGCGCGGGCGATGTCGTCCACGGCGACCTTCCGGTACCCCATGCGCAGCAGCAGCTCGCCCGCCGCGTCCAGGATCCGGTCGGCGCGTTCGCGGTTGGGATGGCTCATGCGGCTCCACCTGCGGGTTCGTTGAGCGTTTGACCGGTTGACCGAGATTGCCATTCCGGTCAACCGGTCACTCCGACGGTAGCGCCGAGGTGGGGACCGGGGCAAGCGGTTCTGTCGGTGGGGTCGGTTAACGTCATCGGTGTGGCACAGGACGAGCTCTTCACCGTGAACGCCGACATCGCGCCGCCGCCGGAGCGCACGGGGGCGAACGCGGGCGTGGAACCGCAGGCCGACCCGGCGAGTTCGCCGCTGGCCGTGCGGATGCGGCCGCGGTCGCTCGACGAGGTCGTCGGCCAGCAGCACCTGCTGCGCGAAGGCGCCCCGCTGCGGCGGCTGGTCGAAGGGGCCGCGCCGGCGTCGGTGCTGCTCTACGGGCCGCCCGGCACGGGCAAGACGACGCTGGCCAACCTGGTTTCGATCGCGACCGGGCGCCGGTTCGTCGCGATGTCCGCGCTCTCGGCGGGCGTCAAGGAAGTGCGCGGCGTCATCGAGGAGGCGCGGCGGCGGCGCCAGTACAACGCCGAGAACACCGTGCTGTTCATCGACGAGGTGCACCGGTTCTCCAAGACCCAGCAGGACGCGCTGCTCGGCGCGGTCGAGGACCGCACGGTGCTGCTGGTCGCGGCGACCACCGAGAACCCGTCGTTCTCCGTCGTGTCCCCGCTGCTGTCGCGGTCGCTGGTGCTGCAGCTGCGGCCGCTGACCGACGCGGACATCACGGAGCTGATCGAACGCGCGCTGGCCGACGAGCGCGGCCTGGGCGGCGAGCTGACGCTGACCGAGGACGCGCGGGCCCATCTGGTCCGGCTCGCGGGCGGGGACGCGCGGCGCGCGCTCACCGCGCTGGAGGCGGCGGCGGACGCGGCGTCGGCCACCGAGGCGAAGACGATCGACCTGGCCACCGTCGAGTCCACTGTGGACAAGGCCGCGGTGCGCTACGACCGCGACGGCGACCAGCACTACGACGTGATCAGCGCGTTCATCAAGTCGATCCGCGGGTCCGATGTGGACGCCGCGCTGCACTACCTGGCCCGGATGATCGAAGCCGGCGAAGACCCGCGGTTCCTCGCCCGGCGGCTGGTCGTGCACGCCAGCGAGGACATCGGGATGGCCGACCCGACGGCGCTGCAGGCGGCGGTCGCGGCCGCGCACGCGGTCCAGTTCATCGGCATGCCGGAGGGCAGGCTGGCGCTCGCGCAGGCGACCGTGCACCTGGCGACGGCGCCGAAGTCGAACGCGGTGGTCAAGGGCATCGACGCGGCGCTGGCGGACGTCCGCGCGGGCCTGGCCGGCACGGTGCCGCCGCACCTGCGGGACGGGCACTACGCGGGCGCGAAGAAGCTGGGCAACGCGCAGGGCTACCGGTACCCGCACGACGTGCCGGAGGGCGTGCTGGCGCAGCAGTACCCGCCGGACGAACTGGTCGGCCGGGACTACTACGAGCCCAGCCAGCGCGGAGCCGAGCGGACGCTCGCCGAGCGCGTCCCCAAGCTGCGGCGGACGATCCGCGGGCAGTGACGCCGGACGCCGTTCGCGGAGTTGCGGGCCGGGGTGGGCAAGATCATCGGGGTTCGTAAACTTCCCCCTTCCAGGTGGCCCGGACCGGGGAGGGCCCCACGACGGCAGGAGGCGTGCCCGTGCCCGCGACGCTGCAGTGCATCGTCCTGGACTGTCCGCAACCGCTGGTGCTCGCCCGCTTCTACCAGGCTCTGCTCGGCGGCGAGGTCGATCGCCCCGACCCCCGGTGGCGCGTGGACGAGGACTGGTCGACGCTGCACGTGAACGGCATGGTCCTGGGTTTCCAGCGGGCACCGGACCACCGGCCGCCGAGCTGGCCCGACCCGACCTTCCCGCAGCAGTTCCACCTCGACTTCGAGGTCGACGACCTCCGGGAGTCGCACCACGCCGTCCTCGCGCACGGCGGCCGGCTGCTCGACCCCGACCTCGGCGGCCGGGGCTGGCGCGTCTACGCCGATCCGGCGGGCCACCCGTTCTGCCTGCTGGGCGACTACTGAGCGCGCGGCCACGGCGGGCCTGGTCCACGATGGCGGGATGACTGTCGCGTTTCTCGGAACCGGGATCATGGGCGCCCCGATGGCGGCCAACATCGCCAAGGCGGGCCTCGACGTCCGGGTCTGGAACCGGACCCGGGCCAAGGCCGAGCCCTTGTCCGACGTCGCCGCGGTCGCCGATTCGCCGTCCGCCGCGGCCGAGGGCGCGGACACGCTGGTGACGATGCTCGCCGACGGCCCCGCGGTTGCTTCGGCCTTCGAGGCCGCTTCGCCTGCTTCGGGGACGTTGTGGCTGCAGATGAGCACGGTCGGTCTCGAGTGGACCGACCGCCTCGCCGCCATGGCCGAAAAAGCGGGGGTGGTGTTCGTCGACGCGCCGGTGCTCGGCACGCGCCAGCCCGCGGAACAGGCCCAGTTGCTGGTGCTGGGCTCGGGCCCGGAGGAGTCCCGGCCGGCGGCGACGCCGGTGTTCGACGCGGTCGGCATGCGCACCGTCTGGCTGGGGCCGGCCGGCCGCGGCAGCCGGCTGAAGCTGGTGATGAACGCGTGGGTGCTGGCCCTGACGAACGCGACGGCGGAGAGCCTGGGCCTGGCCCGCGCCCTGGGCCTGGACCCGCAGCTGTTCCTGGAGACGATCAAGGGCGGCGGCCTGGACGTCGGCTACGCGCACGCGAAGGGCGGCGCGATGCTGTCGGGCGAGTTCCCGCCGTCGTTCCCGGCGGGCCTGGCGGCGAAGGACGCCCGCCTGGTGGTGGAAGCCGCAGGTGAAGACGTCGACGTGGCGGGGGCGAAGGCGGCCCTGGCCCACCTGGAGGCGGCGGTCGAGGCCGGGCACGGGGACGAAGACATGGCCGCGCTGTACCGCGCGGTGCTCAAGGAGGGCTGAAAACCGACGCCGGTCGCCGGGGCGCCCCCCGTTTTCCACTCTACCGGCGGGCACCGACAGTTTTCGCCGCGGACGGTCCGCGGACGCCCCGGTTGCGGTCGGATTCGGCGAGCGGCGCCGCGAACCGGATCGTGATCAGGCGGTCGCCGACGCCGAGGCCGATCACGGTGACCCGGCGCGGGCTCCCGTCGCGGGTTTCGGTGTAGTCCCACTCGGCGTCGTAGTCGACGACCGCCGGGTGCCCGACGACCGAGCCACCGTGGCCGGCGGCCTTGGCCACGGCGCAGGCCGCTCACCGGGTCCTCCTGCTCGAGCGGCAGCCGGTCGGTCTCCAGCAGGAGATCGCCGCGGGCGCGTCGTCACCGCCGCCCGCGAACAGCGCCACCACGATCGCCAGGACCGCCGCGCCGACGACGGCCGAGCCCGCCAGCTTCTTGTTCGTCCGGCTCCCCAGGTTGTGCCCCTGGTGAGGCCGACGGTTTCGCCGCGGACGGTCCGCGGACGCCGCCTCGGCGGAAGGCGGCGGGCACCCCGTCCGCCGCCGCCGCGCGGTCCGGATCGCCGGGTTTTCCGGGCGCGGCGGGGTGACACGGTCGGGAACCCGGCCAGGCGGTAACCTCAGGCGGCATCCCGACCCCTGAACCGAGGAGGGCCCGTGTCGGCAGGGCAGATCGCCGCGTTGATCGCCGCAGGAGCATTCGTGGTGCTGGTCGTCCTGCTGGCGATCCCGCTGATCAAGCTCGGCAAGACGCTGGACGCGGCCACCGAGGCGATCGAGCGCACCAACAGCAACACCGACCCGCTGCTGATCGGCGCGAACGAGACGATCACGCACGTCAACACCCAGCTCGAGCGGGTCGACGGGATCACCGCGAACGCGCAGGCGGTCACCGGCAACGTCTCCGCGCTGGCGTCCGTGTTCACCGCGACCCTGGGCGGCCCGCTGGTCAAGACCGCGGCGCTGTCCTACGGGCTGTCCAAGGCGATCAAGGCGCGCAAGAAGAAGAGCGCACTGAAGGCCGCCAGGAAGGCCGGGAAATGAAGCGGCTGTTCTGGCTCGGCGTCGGTGTCGTCACCGGTGTCGTGCTCTCCCGCAAGGCCGCCGAAACCGCTCGTCAGGCCACTCCCGCCGGGTTAGCATCGAACCTGGGGGACGCCGTGCGCGAGCTGGCGGGCGCCGTGGGTTCGTTCGGCGCCGAGGTGCGCGCGGGCATGAACGAGCGGGAGCAGGAGTTGCACGACATGGTCGAGGAGCGGGCGGGCGTGACCGCGCCCCGCGCCGAGGGGCGCCACGCGGCCTCCCGGCGCCCGGTCCGGCGAGCTCGCCGGGCGGAGGGCTGATCCGGGCCTGCCCGGAACCCCTTCGCCGGAGCCAAGCCGCCGACCCCGTTCTGCACCACCAGCACAAGGACTGACCCGTGGACACACACGAAATCACCGACCGTTTCCTGCGCCATTTCGAAGGCCGCGGCCACACGCGCGTGCCGAGCGCGCCGCTGATCCTCGACGACCCGAACCTGCTGTTCGTCAACGCCGGCATGGTGCAGTTCAAGCCGTACTTCCTCGGTGAGGCGCCGCCGCCGTACCCGCGCGCGACCTCCGTGCAGAAGTGCGTGCGCACGCCGGACATCGACGAGGTCGGCAAGACCACCCGGCACAACACGTTCTTCCAGATGGCCGGCAACTTCTCCTTCGGCGACTACTTCAAGGAAGGCGCCATCGAGGCGGCCTGGGAGCTGATCACCAAGCCCCAGAGCGAAGGCGGCTTCGGTCTGGACCCGGACCGCATCTGGGCGACGGTCTACAACGACGACTCCGAAGCGGCCGGCCTGTGGCGCAAGCTCACCGGCCTGCCCGGCGAGCGCATCCAGGCCCGCGACGGCAAGGACAACTACTGGGACATGGGCGTGCCCGGTCCCGGCGGCCCGTGCTCGGAGATCTACTACGACCGCGGCCCGGCGTACGGCCGCGAGGGCGGCCCGGTCGCCGACGAGGACCGCTACATCGAGATCTGGAACCTCGTCTTCATGCAGGACGTCCGCGGCGAGCAGAGCCCCAAGCTGGGCCACCCGCCGATCGGCGAGCTGCCGAAGAAGAACATCGACACCGGCATGGGCGTCGAGCGCGTCGCGACGATCCTGCAGGGCGTCGAGAACGTCTACGAGACCGACCTCGTGCGCCCGGTCATCGGCCGCGCGGAGGAGTTCTCCGGCCGCCGCTACGGCAGCAACCACGCCGACGACGTCCGCTTCCGCGTCATCGCCGACCACGCCCGCACCGGCGTCATGCTGATCGGCGACGGCGTCACCCCGGGCAACGACGGCCGCGGCTACGTGCTGCGCCGCCTGCTGCGCCGCATCATCCGCTCTTCGCGCCTGCTGGGCGTGCACGAGCCGGTGCTGCAGGCGTTCGCGGCGGTCGTGCGCGACACGATGGGCCCGACCTACCCCGAGCTCGTCTCCGGCTTCGACCGCATCAACGAGGTCGTCCGGATCGAGGAGGAGGCCTTCCTCTCGACCCTCACCTCCGGTTCGCGCATCTTCGACCTCGCGGCCGAGGAGACCAAGCGCGGCGGCGGGGACGTGCTGGCCGGCGACAAGGCGTTCCAGCTGCACGACACCTACGGCTTCCCGATCGACCTCACCCTCGAAATGGCGGCCGAGCAGGGCCTGACCGTCGACGAAGAGGGCTTCCGCACGCTCATGAACGAGCAGCGGACCCGCGCGAAGGCGGACGCGGCGGCCCGCAAGACCGGCCACGGCGACCTGTCCGAGTACCGCAAGGTCCTGGAGCAGCACGGCGAGACCGAGTTCCTCGGCTACACCGACCTGCAGGCCGAGGCCAAGGTCGTCGCGCTGCTCGAAGACGGGCAGCCGGTCCGCAGCGTCTCGGCGGGCAAGAAGGCGGAGCTGGTCCTGGACCGGACGCCGTTCTACGCCGAGAGCGGTGGCCAGGTCGCCGACACCGGCGTGCTGCTCGGCGACGGCGTCGAGCTGAAGGTGCTGGACGTCCAGAAGATCGTGCCGGGCCTGTACGTGCACCGCGTCGAGGTCGTCGACGGCGAGATCGGCCTGGACTCCAAGGTCACCGGCTCGGTGGACACGCACCGCCGGCTCTCGATCGAGCGCTCGCACTCCGCGACGCACCTGGTGCACGCGGCCGTCCGCGGCGCGTACGGCAAGCGCGCGGCGCAGGCGGGTTCGCTGAACTCCCCGGGCCGGATGCGGTTCGACTTCACCACCCCCGGCTCGGTGTCGTCCGACGTGCTGACCGAGGTCGAGGAGGAGGTCAACGACTACCTCCAGACCAACGTCGAGGTGCAGAGCTACACCACGACCAAGGACAAGGCCCTCGAGCTCGGCGCGGTCGCGCTGTTCGGCGAGAAGTACGGCAACGACGTCCGCGTGGTCGACATGGGCGACTACTCCCGCGAGCTCTGCGGTGGCACGCACGTCGACCGGATCGGCCAGCTCGGCCTGGTCAAGCTGGTCTCCGACGCCTCCATCGGCTCGGGCGTGCACCGCGTCGAGGCGCTGGTCGGCACGGACGCGCTCAAGTACGTCCGCAAGGAGCAGCTGCTGGTCTCGCAGCTGGCGAACACCTTCAAGGTGCCGTCGGACCAGCTGCCGGGCCGCATCGACGACGTACTGACCCGGCTGAAGAACGCCGAGAAGGAAATCGCGCAGCTGAAGACCCAGCAGGTGCTGGGCTCGGCGGGCGCCCTGGTCGACAAGGCGCAGGAGATCGGCGGCGTCACGGTCGTGGCCGAGGTCGTCCCGGACGTCGACGGCAACGGCCTGCGCGCGCTCGCCTCCGACATCCGCGGCCGGCTCGGCGCGCGGCCCGGCGTGGTGGCCCTGTTCTCGCCGGCCGGGGAGAAGCTGAGCTTCGTCGTCGCGACGACCAAGGCGGCCCAGGAGAAGGGCATCGCCGCGGGCAAGCTCGTGCCGTCGTTCGCCGAGAAGATCGGCGGCCGGGGCGGCGGCAAGCCCGACATGGCCCAGGGCGGTGGCACGAACCCGGCCGGCGCGGCCGACGCGGTCACCGCTCTCCGCTCGGCGATTGCCGGCATTGGTTAACCGCGGAAACCGCGGCCCGGACCGTCCCGGTGTGGGCGATCCGGGCCGGGGCCGCCGGCTAGGCGTGGATGTCGGATCCGTCCGGGTCGGCGTGGCGCTGAGCGATCCGGCCCCGGTGCTGGCGTCGCCATTGGTTACCCTCTCCCGCGATGCGACCGACGACAGTGATCTGGACCAGCTGGCCGCCCTCGTCACCGAGCACGAGGTGGTCGAGGTGATCGTGGGCCTGCCGAGAACGCTGGCCAACCGCCAGGGCCCGGCGGCCGAGCTGGCCATCGCGTATTCTGAGCGTCTGGCCGGGCGGATAGCGCCCGTGCCGGTCCGGCTGGGCGACGAGCGGCTGACCACGGTCACCGCATCCCGCATCCTCTCCCAGCGCGGGGTCAAGGGCCGCAAGCAGCGCGCGGTGGTCGACCAGGCCGCCGCCGTGGAGATCTTGCAGGCCTGGATCGACGCCGTCGCTGCGCACCGCGCCCGGGAGGGAGACCGATGAACGAGCAGCCACCCGAGCGCGGGCGGCGACGCCTGCGCGAACCGGACGAGGCCACCCCGCCGTCCCGGCCCGCGCCGCGCCGCATCGACCCGCGTGACCCGCGGGCCGCGGAGCCGCGCCGCACGCCGAGCGGGCAGCACGAGCTGCCGCCGCGCCGCGGCCAGGCACCCAGCGGCGAGTACGACCTGCCCCAGCCCTCCCGCCGGGCCCGCCGGGAGGATCCGCCGGGCTACGACCCGCGCCGCGGCACACCGCCCGGCCGTCGCCGCCTCGAGCCGCCGGGCACCCTGCCGCCGGCCGACGCCGACCTCGACCCGCAGGAGCGGCGAGCCGCCCCGGCCCGCGCGGCCCGCGCTCGCCACGGCCTCGACGAGGGCTCGGAAATCGACCAGCCGGCCCCGCGCCGGCGCCGCGCGGCCCCCGACGACGCCGAGGACCGGCGTCGCGCGGTTCCGGACCCGGAGGAAGCCGACGTCCGGCCCGGCCGACGGCGTGCGGCTACGGATCCGGAGGAAGCCGAGGCGCGGCCGGGTCGGCGTCGTGCGGTTCCCGACTCGGAGGAAGCCGAGGCCCGAGCGGGTCGACGGCGGGCGGCTGCGGATCCCGACCGGGCCGAGGATCGGCGTCGCGCGGTTCCGGACCCCGACGAATCCGACGTCCGGCCGGGCAGGCGGCGTGCGGCTCCGGACCCCGACGAATCCGACGTCCGGCCGGGCAGGCGGCGTGCGGCTCCGGATCCCGACGAAGCCGAGGACAGGCTGCCCCGGCGCGCCGCACCCGAGCGGATCGAACCGGCGCCCCGCCGCGGCCGCGGCGAACCCGACGCCGAGCCACCCGCCCGCCGAGCCGCGGCCCCCGAATCCGCCGAAGGCGCGCGTCGCCGGCCTGCTCCCGACGCGGCCGATCCGCGACGGCGACGGGCGGCTCCCGAGCCCGACGCCGACCCCCGTCGCGAGCCCCGGCGGTCCGCCCAGCCGGGGGACCGTTCCGTCGGCGTGCCCGAACCCGGCGCCGAGTCCCGCCGCCGTCCGCCGGCCCCGCCGGTGCGCGAGGAGCCGGTCACCGACGTCATGCCCGCGCTGGCGCCACTGCCTCCGGCCGAACCGCCGCGCGCGCCGGAAGAGGAGCCCGAGCTCTTCGCCGAGGACGACGAGTACGCGGACTACGACGAGTACGGCGAGTACGAGGGCTACGACGAGTCCGAGTACGACGAGGAGTACGACGACTACGACGAAGAGCCGGAGAAGCCGCGGAAGAAGGGCAAGCGCGCCCTGGGCTGGGTCGCCGCGATCGCGGTGATCGCCCTGCTGGCGGGCGGTGCCTGGTACGGCTTCAACAAGTTCTTCGGTTACGACGACTTCGACGGCGCGGGCACCGACGACGTCGTGTTCCAGGTCGACGACGGCGACACGACGTCGGCGATCGGCCAGAAGCTCACCACCGCGGGCATCGTCGCCAGCAGCAAGGCGTTCGTGAAGGCCGGCGAGGGCAACGCGAAGCTCGCCCGGGTCCAGCACGGCTTCTACGTGATGAAGTCGCACATGTCCGGGGCCAGCGCGGTCGACCGGATCACCGACGCGGCGTCCCGCGTCGGCCAGCTGGAAATCCGGCCGTACACGCAGTTCGACGACATCACCCAGCCCGACGGCAAGGTCACGCCCGGCGTGTACAGCCTGATGGCGAAGGCGTCGTGCGCGCAGCTCAACGGCAAGAGCACCTGCGTCTCGGCCGACGACCTGCGCAAGGTCGTGGACACCGCGGACCTCAAGCAGCTCGGCGTGCCGGACTGGGCGATCGAGCCCGCGAACAAGGCCGACCGCAAGGACCGCAGGCTGGAGGGCCTGATCGCGCCCGGCGTCTACGACGTCAAGCCGGGGTCCACCGCGCAGGAGATCCTCGGGCAGCTGGTGCACACCTCGGCCGAGGCGATCCAGAACGCCGGGCTGGGCCCGCAGTCGACCGGTCCGGGCATGACCCCGTACCAGACGCTGATCATCGCGTCGATCATCGAGCGCGAGGCGGTGAAGGCCGACTTCCCCAAGCTCTCGCGGGTCATCTACAACCGGCTGAAGGCCACCCCCGCCATGCGGCTGCAGATGGACTCCACGGTCAACTACGTGCTGGACCGGCCGACGCTGGCGACCAACGACAGCGACCGAGACCGGGCCGGGGCGTACAACACCTACCGGAACACCGGCCTCCCCCCGACGCCGATCGCGGTGCCGAGCCCGGACGCGATCAAGGCGGCGGTGAAGCCGCCGGACGGCGACTGGTTGTACTTCGTCAAGTGCGAGAAGAACGGCCTGTCCTGCTTCGCGGTTTCGTTCGACGAGCACAAGGCCAACGTCAAGCTGGCTCAGCAACGTGGCGTCTTCTGAGCCGCGCAAGGCCGCCGTGCTGGGCAAGCCGGTGGCGCACTCGCTGTCCCCGGTGCTGCACGGCGCCGCCTTCACCGCGCTCGGCCTGACCGGCTGGACGTACGAGCGGATCGAGACGGACGCCGACGAGCTCCCCGGCTTCCTCGACGGCCTCGGCCCGGAGTGGGCCGGGTTTTCGGTCACCATGCCGGGCAAGCGCGCGGCGCTGGACCACGCGGACGAGGTGACGCCGCGGGCGGCCGCCGTCGGCGCGGCCAACACGCTGGTCCGCACCCCGCGGGGCTGGCTCGCGGACTGCACCGACGTCGAGGGCGTCACCGGCGCGCTGCGGGCCGCGGGCGGCTACGAGCCGTCCCCCGGGGACACCGCGGTGGTGCTGGGCGCGGGCGGCACCGCGGCGGCGGCGGTCGTCGGGCTCGCCGCCCTCGGCGTGCGGGAGGTGCGGCTGGTCGTGCGCGAACCGGCCCGGGCCGGCGAGACCCTGGACGCGGCGAAACGGGCCGCGCTCGACGTCGACGTCCTTCGGTGGGCGGACACGGATTTCGCGGCCCTGGCGTCCGCGGCGGTGCTGGTGAACACGGTCCCGCCGGACGCGGCCGGCCCGCACGCGGGCGAGCTCGCGGCGGTCGCGCACGTCCTCGACGTCATCTACCACCCGTGGCCGACACCGCTGGCCGAAGCCGTGGCGGCGCGCGGCGGCCGGCTGGCGACGGGCCTGGACATGCTGCTGCACCAGGCGTTCGGCCAGGCCGAGCACTTCACGGGCCGCCCGGCCCCGCGGGCGGCGATGCGCGACGCGCTGCGCGAAGCGACCGGGAACCTGCTGCCCCTGCCGATCGACTGAAAAAAACCCGTTGCCGGACTTCGATATCCTGGTGGACTGCCCAAAAGAAGGGAGTTCACCGGAATGACCGGTCAAGACGCATTGAGCGACGAAGAAGTCCAAGCGGCGTGGGTCGGCGAAGCGCCGCAGCACAACTCGACCGTGACGCTCGCCGACTACGACCCGCAGTGGCCCGCGCTTTTCGAGCGGGAAGCCGAGCGGATCCGGGGCGTGCTGGGGGAGCGGGTGCTCGTGCTGGAGCACGTCGGCTCCACTTCGGTGCCGGGCCTGTGCGCCAAGCCGATCGTCGACATCCTCCTCGAGGTACCGGACTCCGACGACGAAGACGCCTACGTCCCGGACCTGGAAGCGGCGGGCTACCGGCTCACCATCCGGGAGCCGGACTGGGAGAAGCACCGCTGTTTCAAGGGCCCGGACACGAACATCAACCTGCACGTCTATTCGCCGGGGAACGGCCAGACCCCGCGCTACCGCCTCTTCCGCGACCGCTTGCGCTCACACCCGGAGGAGCGGGAGCTGTACGCGGCGAAGAAGCGTGAACTGGCCGCGCGGACGTGGAAGTACATCCAGAACTACGCCGACGCGAAGACGGAGGTGGTCGAGGCGATCCTCGGCCGCGCCCGGGCCGAGCGGGACGGGTTTGGAGCCGGGTGATTCCGGGCATTCACCCCATAGTCCCGACTTTCACTGAACAGGGGTGGGTGAATGTCTTCTTACAACGTGAAGCCGTCGAAACCGGTGGCGGTGTTCGGTGCCCTCTTCGGCGTGGCCATCCTCATCTTCGGATTGGTCAACGGGCACAAGTCCGGCGGGTTCATCTGGCTGTGGCTGCTCGCCGGGGTGGCCGTCATCGGATTCAACCTGTGGGCCGCGTTCAGCAAGAAGGGTGCCACCGAGGTGGTTTCCCGCCGGGACTGACCGGCGTCAGTCCCTTTTGGCCAGGTCCTGGATCAGGCCGGCGATCTCCCGGCTGACCGGGCGGAACACCCGCAGCCGGGAGAGCGCGGCCAGCCGGGCCAGCAGCGGGACGCTGCGCTCGACCAGCAGCCGGCTGCGTTTCGTGCCGGCCGAGCGGTCGTGGACCCAGAACAGCACCACGCCCATCTGGTAGAGCCAGAGCAGCTCCGGCAGCTGCGCGCGCAGTTCGGGGTCGAGCTTCACGTCGGAGCCGTCGACGACCTCGCGCATGAGGCCGATCGACGCCTCGCGGGCGGCCGAGGAGTCGTCGCTGAACGGGCTCAGCGGCGACTCCGGGTCGGCCGCGTTGACGAAGAACTGCGTGCCGAAGCGGTGGTAGGGCTCGGCGACGTCGAGCCAGCACAGCAGCACGGCCTTGAGGCGGGCCGCGAAGCCGGTTTCGCCCGCCAGCAGCCGCCGGGCCGCCGCCAGGTGCTGCCCGGCCATCTCGTCGTAGAAGCCCTGAACCAGCTGTTCCTTCGACGAGAAGTAGTAGTAGGCGTTCCCGACCGAGACGCCCGCCTCGGCGGCGATCGCGCGCATCGTCGTGCGGTCGTAGCCGTGCTCGGCGAACAGCCGCATCGCGGTCGCGACGATCAGGGACCGCGTTTCTTCGCTCTTGGCCACGCGGTGCACGTTAGCGCCGTCAGGGCTGCGGGAAGGGCGGGGCCTGCGGCACGCCCGGGTAGCCGACGGGCACCGGCAGCGGCTTCGGGGCCAGGTGGCGGCGCCGGATGCCGTTGAAGACCAGGACGTTGAACAGGTGCATGACGCCGAGGACGAGCGCCACCGTGCCGATCTTGACCGACAGCATCTCGAACACCTCGCGGGCGGTGACGACGTGGCTGTTGCTGGTCAGGAAGAGCGTCACGAAGCCGAGGCTGACCAGGTAGAAGCCGACGACCAGGAGCTGGTTGACAGCGTTGGCCAAGCCGGGGCTGTCGGCGAAGACCTCGGTCAGGAAGGTGCGGCCGTGCTTGCTCAGCGTCCGGGCGACGAGCACGGTCAGCGGGATGCTGAGCAGCAGGTAGAGCGCGTAGGCGAGGACGATCGGGTCCATGGGTCCCTCCAGTTTTGAACGTGTTCAAGAGGACCGTAGCCGAGTTTTTGAACACGTTCAAGAGAGCGGTGTCACGCCGCGGGGGCGCCACGGCCCGGATACGGTGACGTCCATGCGGATAGCGATCCTCGACGACTACCAGAACGTCGCCCTCACCTTCGGCGACTGGGACTCCCTGCAGGCCGACATCACGGTCTTCACCGAGCCGCTGGCCGACGTCGTCAAGCAGTTGCAGGGTTTCGAAGCGGTGGTCGCGATGCGCGAGCGCACCCGGTTCCCGGCCGAGGTGCTCGACGCCCTCCCCGACCTGAAGCTGCTGGTCAGCACGGGCCGGCGGAACGCGGCCATCGACGTGGCGGCCGCCCGGCGCAACGGCGTCGTCGTGTCCGCCACCGGCTACCTCGGGCAGCCGACCGCCGAGCACACGTGGGCGCTGATCCTCGCGGCGGCGCGGAACCTGCCGCAGGAGTTCCGGTCCATGCGCGAAGGCGGCTGGCAGACGGGCGTCGGCACCATGCTGCACGGCAAGACGCTCGGCCTGCTCGGCCTCGGCAGGCTCGGCGCGGGCGCGGCGAAGATCGGGCAGGCCTTCGGGATGGAGACGATCGCCTGGAGCCAGAATCTGACGCAGGAGAAGGCCGACCCCCACGGCGTCACCGCCGTGACCAAGGACGAGCTGTTCGCGCGCTCGGACGTGTTGTCCGTCCACCTGGTGCTCAGCGAGCGCACGCGTGGCCTGGTCGGGGCGGCCGAGCTCGCCGCGATGAAGCCGTCGGCGCTGCTGGTGAACACCTCGCGCGGCCCGATCGTCGACGAAGCGGCGCTGGTGAACGCGTTGCGCCGCAAGGAAATCCGCGCGGCCGCGCTGGACGTCTACGACACCGAGCCGCTGCCGGCCGACCATCCGCTGAGGACACTCGACAACGCGGTCCTGACGCCGCACATCGGGTTCGTCGCGCGCGAGGTCTACGAGATCTTCTACGGCGACGCGGTCGAGGACATCGCCGCTTACCAGGCGGGGCAACCGATCCGGGTCATGGAGTGAGGGTCAGGCGGTGAAGCCGAGGGTGAAGAAGGCGTGCGGCCCGCCGGGGCCCGAGGTCCCCGCACCGGCCCTGCGGCGGGCCTGCACCTTTCGATGACACCACCCGGGCCCGTGCGGCGGCAGGGTCTTTGGACCCTGCTCGCCGGTCCGTTCGGCTGAACGGCCCGCCACGGCGGGCCGTGAGTGAGAAACCGCGCGGGAGCCCGGTTTTTCCCCCACAGCCGGTTCAGCGGAACGGGAAAGCCCGCTTCACGCGCCCAGTTCCGCCAGGACGGCGTCGGTGTAGGACGGCCACACTTCGGCGGCCCAGGGGCCGAAGGCGCGGTCGGTGAGCGCGACGCAGGCCGCTCCCGCGGCCGGGTCGACCCAGAGGAACGTGCCCGACTGGCCGAAGTGGCCGAACGTCCGCGGCGAGCTCTTCGCGCCGGTCCAGTGCGGGCTCTTGTGATCGCGGAGCTCGAAGCCGAGGCCCCAGTCGTTGGGCTTCTGGTGGCCGAAGCCCGGCAGCACGCCGGACAGCCCGGGGAACACGACCGTCGTCGCCTCGGCCACGGTGGCCGGGTCCAGCAGCTTCGGGGCCTGCAGCTCGGCGGCGAACGCGGCCAGGTCGTCCACAGTGGACACCGCACCGGACGCGGGCGACCCTTCGAGGCTGGTGGAAGTCATGCCGAGCGGGCCGAACAGCGCCTCGGCCTGGTACTGCGCGAACGGGATGCCGGAGTGCTCGG
This sequence comes from Amycolatopsis sp. lyj-23, assembly GCF_046549135.1. Taxonomy (NCBI): domain Bacteria; kingdom Bacillati; phylum Actinomycetota; class Actinomycetes; order Pseudonocardiales; family Pseudonocardiaceae; genus Amycolatopsis; species Amycolatopsis sp. lyj-23. The sequence continues at coordinate 596,887 of NZ_JAJPWN010000005.1, forward strand.
CCAGCGCGTCGGCCAGCTGCTCGAACCCGGCGTTGGAGTACAGCCGCCGGGTGCCCGGCGCGGCCATCGCCTTGTGCGCGTCGAAGGCCAGCCCGGAGGTGTGGGCCAGCAGGTGCCGCACGGTCGAGCCTTCGGGGCCGGCCGGGGTGTCGAGCTCGACGACGCCCTCCTCGACCGCGATCAGCGCGGCGTAGGCGGTCAGCGGCTTGGTGACCGAGGCCAGCCGGAACGCCCGCGCGGTGTCGCCGTGGCGGCCCCGGACGGTCCCGTCGGCGGACACCACGGCCGTCGCGGCGTTGTCCACCGGCCACTCGTCGATCAGGCGCAGGCTCTCCATGCGCCCACCCTACGAAACGAAGGCCCCCGCACCGGTGTCGGGGACCGGTGCGGGGGCCTTCGCGGGTTTCGCGACCTCAGGCGTCGAGGTCGGTGGCGACCAGCTGGGCGACCGCTTCCACGGCCTCCTCGGCACCCTCGCCCTCGGCGCTGATGATGACCTCGTCGCCGTAGCCGGCGGCCAGCGTCATCAGGTTGAGCACGCTGCCGGCGGCCACCGGGTCCCCGCCGGCCTTGGCGATCTGCACCGCGACGGGCTGCGCCGCGGCCGCCTTCGCCACCAGCGCGGCCGGCCGGGCGTGCAGCCCCACCTTGCTGGCCACGGCGACGCGTTTCTCCGGCATGTTCGTCCTCTCCACAGTGCTTGTCCCGGTGCGGGACGTTCCGTCGGTGGTGATGTTACTTCGCGGCGGTCGCCTCGAGGTCCGACTCGATCGAGTCGTCCTCGCGGCCCGGGGTCCGCAGGTTCCACTTGAGGATGGCGAACCGGAACACGAAGTAGTAGATGATCGCGTAGACCACGCCCATGACGAGCAGGATCCACACGTTGTGGGCCGCCTTCGCGTTGAAGTTCAAGGCGAAGTCGATCGCGCCGGCGGAGAACGAGAAGCTCAGGTGCGCGTTCAGCAGGTTGGCGATCGCCAGCGAAAGCCCGGTCATGATCGCGTGGAAGATGTACAGCGGCCACGCGACGAACATGAACGAGAACTCGATCGGCTCGGTGACACCGGTGAGGAACGAGGTCAGGGCCGCGGAGATCATCACACCGCCGACGATCTTCTTCTGCGCCGGGCGGGCGGTCTGCCAGATCGCCAGCGCCGCCGCGGGCAGCGCGAACATGAAGACCGGGAAGAAGCCCGTGGTGAACGCACCGGCGTTCGGGTCGCCGTTGAAGAAGTTGGTGATGTCACCGCCCTTGAAGATGAACCACACCGGCACGTTGATCAGCTGGTGGAGACCGATCGGGATGAGCAGCCGGTTCAGCGCGCCGTAGATGCCGCCACCGACCACCGGGGCGCCGGTGACCGCGTCGCCGACGTTCTCGATGCCCGTGTTGACGTACTTGAACAGCAGGCCGAAGATCACGCCGAGGACCAGCAGCGTGAGCGCCGTGATGATCGGCACGAACCGGCGGCCGCCGAAGAACGCCAGGTAGGCGGGCAGCTTGATGCGGTGGTAGCGCTGCCACAGCACGGCGGCGACCAGGCCGACGACGACGCCGGCGAGCACGCTGTAGGGCCACTTGATCGGGGCGAGGTCGAACCCGCCGGTGGGCTTGTAGCCCGGCAGGTCCTTCAGCGGCGCGAAGACCTGGATGACGCTGGTGAAGACGAAGAAGCCGACGACGGCCGCGACACCGGTCGAGCCGTCGCCCTTGCGGGCGAAGCCGACCGCGATGCCGACCGCGAACAGCAGCGGCAGCCAGTTGAACAGCGCGCCGCCGCCCGCGCTGAGCACCGCGGCGACCTTGTCCCAGCCCAGCCCGTCCTTGCCGAGCAGGTCGTCCTGGCCGAGGCGCAGCAGCAGGCCGGCGGCCGGCAGCGTGGCGATCGGCAGCATCAGGCTGCGGCCGAAGCGCTGAAGACCGGCGAGGCCGCCGCCGCTCTTCTTCGCCCCCTCCGCGGTGGTGGTGCTCATCTGGTTCCTCCATAGTGGGGTGGTTGACCGGGTTCCGGGGTGGTCCGGTCCACTTGCATGGTCACCTGGTAGTGGTCTCCCCGGTACCAGGACGTGATGTCTTCGATCGGGTCGCCGCCTGCGCTGGAGACCCGCCGGAACACGAGCAGGGGGCTGCCGGCGCGCATGCCGAGCAGCCGGGCCGTCTCGCGGTCCGCGCCTTCGGCCCAGACCGTCTGCCACGCCTGGTCGGGACGCACACCGTACGTCTCGGCCAGCTGCGCGTAGATGGACTGGGTCAGGTCGAGCCCGAGCAGGCCGGGAGCCCGGCCCGCGTGGTACCAGCCGCGCTCGACGGCCAGCGGCACGCCGTCGGCGTGGCGAAGCCGCACCAGGTGGTGCGCGGCAGCGCCCTCGGCCAGGCCGAGGGCGTGTGCCGAGGCGGTGGGCGGCACCTCGGTGGCCGCGGAGACCACCTCGGTCGTCGGGGTCAGCCCCCGCCTCCGCATGTCGTCGGTGAACGACATCAGGTAAAGCTGCAGCTCCATCCGCCGGGCCGCGGTGAACGTACCCTTGCCGCGAACCCGGGCGAGCAGGCCCTCTTCGACCAGCTTGCCGATCGCCGACCGGACCGTGAGCCGCGACACGCCGTAGCGCTGGGCCAGCTCGCGTTCGGACGGGATCGGCGCACCCGGCGGGAGCTCGCGCTCCACCGTGCGGCGGAGGATTTCCCGCAGCTGGGCGTGCTTGGGCGTGGGCCCGTTGACAACCTTGTCGGGCGGCGGGACGTGCGCGGCCGCGCTCATCGGCGTCACCCTCCTCGTTCTCGCGCCACCGGGGACCGGTGCTCGCGTCCGGCCCGGAACATTGGTACGTTCCGGTCTAGACCAATGATCTGATGGGGCAGGATGCTCCGCCGTGCGGACGGGTGTCAACCACCGTTATCCGTTCGTGGCCCGCGGCGGCGTGCATGCCGACGATCGGCGTAGTACAGGTGGACACGCGGTTCGCGTCAGGTTGGGAACAAACAGTGATCAAGGAGACCGCGATGGCGGATGACAGGCCCGAAAAGATCCTCGCGGCACTCGGCGGCGCGGACAATCTCACCGAGGTCGAAGGCTGCATCACGCGCCTGCGCTGCGAGGTCGAGGACATGAGCCTCGTCGACGAGGGCGCGCTCAAGAAGGCCGGCGCGATGGGCGTGGTGAAGCTGGGATCGACGGCTCTGCAGGTGATCGTCGGGCCGGAGGCGGACACGATCGCCAGCGACATCGAGGACCTGCTGTGAGCCTCGAGGTGCTCAGCCCGGTCGCCGGGCGCGTGGTGCCGATCACCGAGGTCCCGGACCCGGTGTTCGCGCAGGCCATGGTGGGCCCGGGGATCGCGGTGCAGCCGTCGGGCGGGCGCGCGGACGCGGTCGCGCCGGTCGACGGCACGGTCGCGACGCTGCACCCGCACGCCTACGTCGTGGCCACCGACGACGGCCAGGCCGTGCTGGTCCACCTGGGCATCGACACGGTCAAGGAGAAGGGCGAGGGCTTCACGCTGCACGTCGTCAAGGGCGAGCAGGTGCGGGCCGGCCAGCCGATCGTCAGCTGGGACCCGGAAGCGGTGACCGCGGCGGGCTATTCGGCGATCGTCCCGGTCGTCGCGCTGGACGCCTCGGCGGAGGTGTTGTCCGGGTTGGACACCGAGCGCGCGGTCACCGCGGGCGAGCGGTTGTTCGCCTGGGACGCCTGAGCCGCTTCTGTCACATGAAGGGCCCTTGTGGACGGTCGTCCCAAGGGCCCTTCTCGTGCGCCCGGCTCGTCAGCCGGTGACGACCTTCCCGTTCTCGACCTTGACCGGCACGCTCGGCAGCGGCTTCTTCGCCGGGCCCTGCTTGACCTCGCCGGTGAGCGCGTTGAACACCGAACCGTGGCACGGGCAGATCAGGTCGGCACCCTTCGGGGTGACGGTGCAGCCCTGGTGCGTGCACACGGCGCTGAACGCGGCGGCGGCCGACTCGGACGGCCGGGCCACGATGACGTCGGAACCGTCCGGGGCCTTGGCGGCCTTCGCCTGCCCGACCGGGACGTCGGCGAGCGCGACGAGCGGCGTCCCGGCGGCGATCGGCGCCTGCGCGGTGCCCGATTTGCCGCCCGGCTCCGAAGAGCAGGCGGTGAGCGCGACGGCGCCGACGGCGGCACCGGCGACGGCGGCACCGGTGGACAGGACGGTGCGGCGGGAGTGCAGTTCGGCTGTCATGCCCATACCAACGAGATGGCCACCCGTTCGGTTCAATTCCCGGTGAACCGGATCGCCCCCTGTTCCGTGTATCTACCGGAGTGGGTGTGGAGTGGAGGAACGATCATGGTGAGTTGGGTTCTACGCATCGTCGTGGCGGCCGCGCTGCTCGGTTCGGCGGGCGTGCACTACTTCCTGTGGACCGAGGACTACCCGGGCATCGTGGGCCCGCTGTTCCTGCTCGACGCGATCGCCGGGCTCGTGCTGGCGATCGCGGTCCTGGCCTGGCGGCACTGGCTGCCGGCGCTGGGCGCGGCGGGTTTCGGCGCGCTGACGCTCGGCGCGTACGTGCTGGCCGCGACGGTCGGGTTCGCCGGCAACCACGACCAGTTCGACAGCCAGCCCGAGTACTGGGGTGTCATCACGGAGGCGGTCTGCATCGTGGGCGGTCTCGCGCTGCTGTTCGTGAAGGACCGGCGCCGGGTCGCGGCCTGAGTCCGTGGGAGAGGTCGCCGAAGAGGCGCTCATGCGAGCGCTGCACGAAGACCACGCGGGCGCGCTGTGGTCCTACGCGCTGCACCTGACCTCGGGTGACCGGATCCGGGCCGAGGACGTCGTCCAGGAGACGCTGCTGCGGGCCTGGCGGTCGCCGTCGGTGCTGGACCAGTCGCAGGGCTCGGCGCGGGCGTGGCTGTTCACGGTCGCCCGGCGGATCGCCATCGACGGCTGGCGGTCGGCGTCGGCGCGGTCGGAGGTGCCGACGGACCGGCCGCCGGACCGCGCGGTCGCCGACGGCACCGACCGCGCGGTGCAGGGCTGGCTGGTCGCCGAGGCGCTGGCCGAGCTGTCGGAACGGCACCGCGAGGTGCTGGTCCTGTGTTACTTCCAGGGCTATTCAGTGGCGGACGCGGCGCTGAAGCTCGGGGTGGCCGAGGGGACGGTCAAGTCGCGCACGCACTACGCGTTGCGGGCGCTGCGCCTGGTGCTCGAGGAGAGGGGAGTGACCCAGTGAGCGAAGACCCCTTCGCGACGTTCGACGCCGCGTACGTGCTCGGGGCGCTCGCCCCGGAGGACCGGCAGCGCTTCGAGGAGCACCTGCGCACGTGCGACCGCTGCGCGGCTTCGGTGCGCGAGCTGGCGGGCCTGCCCGGGCTGCTGGCCAGGGTGGACACGCCCGTTTCGCTGCCCGACGCCGGCCCGCCCCCGCCCGACCTGCTGCCGTCGGTGCTCCGGCGGGTGCGGCGCGGCCGCCGGATCCGGCTGGCGGTGACCTCCGCGTCGGCCGCGCTGGCGGTGTCGGCCTGCGTGGCGCTGGCGGTGGTGGCCTCGGCGCCGTCGCCCGTTTCGCCGCCTCCCGGGGTGGCGATGACGGTGCTGGGGCAGTTCCCGGTCCGCGCGGACGCCCGCCTGGCGGCGTTCGACTGGGGCACCCGGGTCGACATGTCGTGCAGCTACACGGGCGGCCACAGCGGCGGCGAGTACCTCCTGGTGGCGATCTCCCGCACCGGGACGGAGACGCAACTGGCGACGTGGAAGGCGATCCCGGACGACACGGCCCGCCTGTCGATCGGCACGGCGCTGCGGCAGTCCGACCTCGCGGCCCTGGAGATCCGCGCGGGCAACGGCCTCCCCCTGCTGCGGCTGACCCTCTGAGCGGTGGCTCATCCGGGCCGCAGGGGGCCCCGGATGAGCCACCCCCTCATGCCCCTCCCCTCCCGCAAGATGCCCGCCCAGTCACGCAAGATGCCCCTCCAATCACGCGAGTTCCGCCCCCAATCACGCGAGTTCCGCCGCCAATCACGTGAGTCTCGCCGCCGATCACGCGAGTTGCGCTTACGATCCCGCGAACCGACCCTCCAGGCACGCCAGCCGACCGTCCCGGTGCGGCAACCGACCCTCTGGGGTACGCGGGGTTGACCCTTCGGATAGGGCGCGACCGTCCGGGTACGGGAACCGACCCTCCAGGTACGCCAGCCGACCGTCCAGGTACGCAGGCCGACCCTCCAGGTACGCAGGCCGACCCTCCAGGTACGTCGGCCGACCCTCCGGGGACACCCGCTCGCCTCGCCGAACCGCCCTCGGCGCGACCGCGGCCACCGGCCCGCCACCCGCGCACCACCCGCGCACCACCCGTGCGCCACCCGTGCGCCACCCGTGCGCCTCTTCCCCGGTGCCGGATGACCGGAGGCATGTCCCGGCCCGGACCGTGCCCGTGACAGGATTGAGCCCATGTTGCGCTGGATCACCGCAGGTGAATCGCACGGACCCGCGCTGGCCGCCGTGCTCGAAGGGATGCCCGCGGGCGTTGCCGTCACCACCGCCGACGTCACCGAGCAGCTGGCCCGGCGCCGCCTCGGCTTCGGTCGCAGCCCGCGGATGGGCTTCGAGACCGACCACATCGAGTTCCTCGGCGGCGTGCGCCACGGCCTCACCCAGGGCGGCCCGGTCGCGGTCCACATCGAGAACGCCGAGTGGCCCAAGTGGGAGCAGGTCATGGCGGCCGACCCGGTCGACCCCCAGGTCCTCGAAGGCCTCGCGCGCAACGAACCGCTCACCCGGCCCCGCCCCGGCCACGCCGACCTGCCCGGCATGCAGAAGTACGGCTTCGACGAGGCCCGCCCGGTCCTCGAACGCGCCAGCGCCCGCGAGACGGCGTCGCGGACCGCGCTCGGCACCGTCGCCCGCAACTTCCTCCAGCAGCTGCTCGGCGTCGAAATCCTCAGCCACGTCGTCTCGATCGGCGGCGCCGACGCCCCCGAAGGGCCGCTGCCCCAGCCGGGCGACCTGGCCGCCGTCGACGAGAGCCCGGTGCGCTCCTTCAGCCAGGAAGGCACCGACGCCATGGTCGCCGAGGTCGACGCCGTCCGGAAGGCCGGCGACACCGTCGGCGGCGTCATCGAGGTCCTCGCGTACGGCCTCCCGCCGGGCCTCGGCTCGCACGTCCACTGGGACCGCCGCCTCGACGCGCGGCTGGCCGGCGCGCTGATGGGCGTCCAGGCGATGAAGGGCGTCGAGGTCGGCGACGGCTTCACGACCGCACGCCGCTGGGGCAGCCAGGCGCACGACGAGATCGACCGCGGCTCCGGCCCGGTCGGCGTCACGCGCCGGTCCAACCGCGCTGGCGGCCTGGAAGGCGGCATCACCAACGGCGAGCCGCTGCGCGTGCGCGTGGCCATGAAGCCGATCTCGACCGTCCCCAAAGCACTGTCCACAGTGGACGTCAAGACCGGCGAGCCCGCGGTGGCCATCCACCAGCGGTCCGACGTCTGCGCCGTGCCCCGCGCCGGGGTCGTGCTGGAGTCGGTGGTGGCGCTCGTCCTCGCCGACGCCGCGCTCGAGAAGTTCGGCGGCGACTCCCTCGCCGAGAGCAAGCGCAACGCCGAGGCGTACCTCAAGGCCCTCGAGGAGCGGTGGTGAGCCCGCGTGCGGTGATCGTCGGGCCGCCCGGCTCGGGCAAGAGCACGGTCGGGCCGCTGCTGGCCGCCGCGCTCGGCGTCGCGTTCCGTGACAGCGACGACGACGTCGTCGCGCGCACCGGGCGCAGCATCTCCGACATCTTCGCGGAAGACGGCGAACCCGCTTTCCGCGCGCTGGAAGCGGACGCGGTCGCCGCGGCGCTCGCCGAGCACGAGGGCGTGCTCTCCCTCGGCGGCGGCGCGCCGCTCACCCCGGGCACCCGTGCCCGGCTGGCCGAGCACACCGTCGTGTTCCTCAACGTCGGCCTCGCGGCGGGTGTGCAGCGCACCGGCCTCTCGAGTGCGCGGCCGCTGCTGGCCGGGGTGAACCCCCGCGCCACCTTCAAGAAACTGCTCGACGAACGGGTGCCCGTCTACCGCGAGGTCGCCACCGTCGAGATCGTCACCGACGACCGGACGCCCTCCGAGATCGTCGCGGACCTCGTGGCGGAGCTCGCCGCTCCCGCCGAAGCCAAGGAGTGAGTTTCTTCGTGTCAGACCCGGTGCGGATCCCCGTCGCCACCGCCCAGCCCTACGACGTCGTGGTCGGGCGCGGCCTGCTCGGCGACCTCACCGAGCACCTGGCCGACGCCTCGAAGATCGCGCTGATCCACCCGCCGACGCTGACCGCCACGGCCGAAGCCATCCGCGACGAGCTCAACGCCGCGGGCCTCGACGCCCACCGCGTCGAGATCCCGGACGCCGAGGACGGCAAGGCGCTGACCGTCGCGGGCTTCTGCTGGGAGGTGCTCGGCCGGATCGGGCTGGACCGCCGCGGCGCCGTCGTCGGGCTCGGCGGCGGAGCCGTCACCGACCTCGCCGGGTTCGTCGCGGGCACGTGGATGCGCGGGGTCCGGCTGGTCAACGTGCCGACGACGCTGCTGGGCATGGTCGACGCCGCCGTCGGTGGCAAGACCGGGATCAACACCGACGCCGGCAAGAACCTCGTCGGGGTGTTCCACGAGCCGAGCGCGGTGTTCGTCGACCTCGCGACGCTGGAGACGCTGCCGCGCAACGAGCTCGTCGCCGGGATGGCCGAGGTCGTCAAGGCCGGTTTCATCGCCGATCCGCGGATCCTGGAGCTGATCGAGGCCGACCCGGCCGCGGCGCTCGACCCGGCAGGCGAAGTGCTGGCCGAGCTGGTCGAGCGGTCGATCCGGGTCAAGGCCGGCGTCGTCGCCGCCGACCTGCGCGAGTCCGACCTGCGGGAGATCCTCAATTACGGCCACACCCTCGGCCACGCCATCGAGCGCCGCGAGCGGTACCGGTGGCGGCACGGTGCCGCGGTCAGCGTCGGCCTGGTGTTCGCGGCCGAGCTGGCGCGGCTGGCCGGCCGGCTCGACGACGCCACGGCCGAGCGCCACGCCGCCGTGCTGAAGCTCATCGGCCTGCCGACGACGTACGACGCCGACGCGCTGCCGCAGCTGCTGGAGACCATGAAGGGCGACAAGAAGACGCGCTCCGGCGCGCTGCGGTTCGTCGTCCTCGACGGCCTCGCCAAGCCCGACCGGCTCGAAGGCCCGGACCCGGTGCTGCTCGCCGCCGCGTACTCGGCGGTCGCGGCGGAGACGGCGTCCGGGAGCGTGCTGCTGTGAAGGCGTTCGTGTTCAACGGCCCCAACCTCGGCCGCCTCGGCAAGCGCGAGCCGTCGGTCTACGGCTCGACCACGCACGACGACCTCGCGGCGCTGTGCGTCAAGACCGGCGAGGAACTGGGCATCGAGGTCGAGGTCCGGCAGACCGACTTCGAGGGCGAACTGGTCGGCTGGCTGCACGAAGCGGCCGACGGCGGTCACCCGGTGGTCCTCAACGCGGGTGCGTGGACGCACTACTCGATCGCGGTGCGCGACGCCGCGGCCCAGCTGAGCGCGCCGCTGATCGAGCTGCACATCTCGAACGTCCACAAGCGGGAGGCGTTCCGGCACCACAGCGTGCTGTCGGACATCGCGACGGCCGTGATCGCGGGTCTGGGTGTCGACGGCTATCCGCTCGCTCTGCGCTGGCTGGCCGCCCACCCGGGATGACCTCGCTGACCACGGCGCGGCTGACGTTGCGGCCGTTGGCCGAGGCCGACCGCGAAGCCGTCGTGCGGGTGTTCGCCGACCCGGAGATGAGCCGGTTCTTCGCCGCGGACTTGTCCGACCCGGCTGCGGCGAGCGCGGTGGTGGACCGCCGGTTGGCCTACCGCGCACCGGCCGGGCAGGGCCACTGGGTGATCGAGCGCGACGGCGACGTGGTCGGCGTCGCGCACCTGCGTCCTTCGGGGGAGCTGCCGGGCGCGGTACCCGAGCTGGGCTACTACGTCGCGACCGCGCACGCGGGCCAGGGGCTGGCCACCGAGGCGGCGCGCGCGGTGCTGGACCACGGCCTCGGCACGCTGGGGCTTCCGGCGGTGTGGGCGTTGGTCCACGAGCGGAACGCGGCGAGCCGGAAGGTGGCCGCGCGCCTGGGTTTCCTGGACGTCGGCAGCGGCGTGCACTACGGCGACCTGCACCGCGTGCTGGTGGCGCTGCCCGCGGTGCACGGGCGGCCGCACCACGTCGAGCTGTGGGTGCCGGACCTGGCCGAAGCCGAGCGCAGCTGGGGCTGGCTGCTGGGCGAGCTGGGCTGGCGCGAGTTCCAGCGCTGGCCGGCGGGGGTGAGCTGGCGCCTCGGCGGGACGTATCTCGTGGTCGAGGAATCGCCGGGGCTGAGCGCGAGGAACCACGAGCGCACGCGGCCGGGGCTGAACCACCTGGCGCTGCACGTGGGCACCCGCGCGGGAGTCGACGACTTGGCGGCCCGCGCGCCGGACCACGGCTGGCGGCCGCTGTTCGCGGAGGAGTACCCGCACGCCGGTGGTACTGAGCACTATGCGGCGTACCTGGAGAACGAGGCCGGGTTCGAGGTCGAGCTGGTTGCGGTGGAAGGACCGCCCGCAGGCGCGTAGGTCGGGTGCGGTGGTGGCGGCAAGCTGGTCGAGCGGCGGCTGCACTGGGCGATCGGCTGCGCTACGCGGGCTGCGGCTGCGGCGGGTTGCAGCTGCGGTAGGTGGCGACCCCCGGCGACCGCCGACCGCCGGCCGGGGCCGCCACGTCGGCTCCACGATCGAACGACCCCCAACAGGTGCGCCGCCGCCCGGACGGGGGACTGCTCGCTACACTCCGGTGTCGTGCACCCGTTTCGTCGTGGGGGTCGGCGACCCGCTCGTGCCTTGTTCGCCAGTGTGCTGGCGGGACTGCTGCTCGCGGGCTGCACCGAGGGTTACGCCCAGCCCCAGGCGGCCGGGGGACAGCCCGCCATCGCGGGTGGGATGGCCGCCCGCCCCGCGGACGTCCGGCTCGCGTCGGGTGACCCCCGGACGAGTGGTGGTGTCATCGCCGCCGGTGGGGCCGATGCCGTCTACAACTACGGGCCGTCCGTGATGCTCGACCGGGGGCAGACGCGGATGTGGTGGTGCAGCCAATACGGCGGAGCCGGGCCGGCCGGGGACGACATCCTCTACGCACAGGCGCAGTCGATGGACGGGCCGTTCACCGGACCGGGTGGCGGGATCCCGGCCGCGGTGTTCTCCGGGGCGCCCGGCCACTTCGACGGCATGCACACCTGCGATCCGTCCGTGCTGCGCGTCGGCTCGACCTACTACCTGTACTACACCGGCGCCGCCGGGGACCACGCGCTCGGCAACGCCATCGGGCTCGCCACCAGCCCCGACGGCGTCCACTGGACCCGCGCGGCCGGCGGGCGGCCGATCCTCGGGCCGTCGCACGACGTGCACCGCGCGAACGTCTACGGCGCGGGCCAGCCGTCGGCCGTCTACCTCGACGGCTGGTTCTACCTCATGTTCACCGACACGACCGGCCGCGCCGCCGGCACCAACGGCGCGGGGCAGTTCGTGCTCCGCGCGCACGACCCGGCGTTCGGGTCGGGGGTCCAGGCCCTCGACGTCGGCGGGTTCGTGCCGGTGGCGTCGACTTCGGCGCCGCGCGCCCGGTCGGTCGTCGACGGCTTCAGCGCGGACCTGATGTGGGTGGGCGCGCTCGCCGCGTTCGTCGTCGCGCACGAGACCGACGGCGGGACGACGCTGACGTTCTGGACCGCGGACTTCGCCGAGCACCCCTTCGCGCCCGTGGTGGTCCCCGGGCCGTGGCGGGAGGGCCCGGGCCTGGTGCGCCGGGCGGACGGGCACGCGCCGCTGTCGTCGGCCGACCCGTGCGACCGGGTGCCGTTCGACGTCGTGCGCGCGACCACGCTCGGCGGCGCCGGCGCTCCCACCGACCTGCGGCACTTCGGCCTGGACCTGCTGGGCAGCCAGGCGTGCGCGGACCCCGCCCGGGTGGCCGCGACGTTCGACGGCGTGACGGCGCCCTCCCCGGAGCGGACGATGGACCTGGTCCGGGCGGGCACGCGGATCCGCGTGGACCGGCGCGCGGTGGCGGTGACGCTGGCGGGCGAAGTCCTCGACCGGACCCCGCCGGCGCTGGCGACGCTCCCGCTCGCGACCCGGCTGCGCTCGGGCGCGGAGGCGGTGGCGGGCCCGGGCGGCGGCTTCGCGTTCGTGCTCGACGGCCACCGCCGCCCGGTTCCCGACGGCGGGGTGGTGCTGACGAACGGTTCGGCGGTCCGTCCGGTGGCGGCGGCTCAGTGGGACGGCTACCCGCCGGGTTCGTCGCTGGTGGGCTGAGGCGCCCGGTCAGCCGGCGTGGTCCTCGCCCGAACCCGGAGACCGTCCGATCCGCCCGCCGACGAACAACCCGAGCCCGGCCGGGATCAGCACCAGCAGCGCCGAGAACGCCGCGCCGCCGGTCAACGCGCCGCCCAGCTCGGACACGCCCGTCTGGTCCACGAACACCGCGCGGCCGATCACGTACAGGATCCCGGACACCACCCCCGCGACCAGCGCCGCGATGAACCACGCCCGGCCGCGGTCGGGCAGGTCGCGCCACGCGTCCAGCGCCGCCCACAGCGCCGCCGCGCCGACCAGCACCGCCAGGGCCAGCGATGTCACCAGCGTCTGGTCCGTCGGGTGGTAGACGGCGTACTTGGCCAGCAGCGTCAGCGCCACGCCGTGCAGCAGCGCCATGCCGAGTCCGCGGGTCACCCAAGCGCTCATCCTGCGGAGTGTAGGCCAGGTTACCGGCGAGTTGCCCCGGCGGCGCGCACTAGGGTGGACGGGTGCCTGAAACCCATGGACGACGTCGTGCCGCGCTGCGCGGGCTCCTGACCGGGGCCGGTGTCGAGGCGCTGCTGGTCACCGATCTGCTGAACATCCGCTACCTGACCGGGTTCACCGGCTCGAACGCCGCCGTGCTGCTCCACGCCGGCGGGGACGACAAGACGCTCTTCTGCACCGACGGCCGCTACACGACCCAGGCGGCCGCCGAGGTGCCCGATCTCGAGACCGTCGTCGACCGGGCCAGCGCCGCCGCGCTCGTCGCGAAGGCCGCGAAGGACGCCAAGACCTACGGGCGGCTCGGCTTCGAGAGCCAGCACGTCAGCGTCGAAACCTACGAAGCCCTCCGGAAGCAGGTGGCCCTGGAGCGGACCCCCGGCCTGGTCGAGCAGCTGCGCGAAGTCAAGGACGAGGCCGAGATCGAGGCGCTGCGCCAGGCGTGCGCCGCCGCCGATCGCGCCCTGGACGACCTGGTCGCCGCCGGTGGCCTCCGGCCGGGGCGGACCGAGCTGGAAATCGCCCGTGACCTGGAGAACCGGATGCTGGAGCACGGCTCGTCCGCGCCCAGTTTCGCCTCCATCGTCGCCGCCGGCGCGCACTCGGCCATCCCGCACCACCAGCCGACGCACGCCGAGCTCGAGCGCGGTGACTTCGTCAAGCTCGACTTCGGCGCGACCGTCGACGGTTACCACTCCGACATGACCCGCACCTTCGTCCTCGGCGAGCCCGCGGACTGGCAGCGGGAGGTCTACGACCTCGTCCACGCGGCCCAGGCGGCCGGGGTCGACGCCGTCCGGCCGGGCGCCGAAGTGTCCCGTGTGGACGCTGCCGCCCGGGACGTGATCGGGCGCGCGGGGCACGGCGAGCACTTCGCGCACGGCCTCGGGCACGGTGTCGGCCTGCAGATCCACGAGGCGCCCAGCTTCGCCGCGACGGGCGTCGGTACACTGGCCGCCGGTATGGCGGTCACCGTCGAACCCGGCGTGTACCTCGCGGGACGCGGTGGCGTGCGCATCGAGGACACGCTCGTCGTGCGGGCTGGGGAGCCCGAACTCCTCACCCTGAGCACCAAGAACCTCGTGGTCGTCTGACGGCGGCCCCGAACACCGGAAGATCGACACAGGAGACTGCAAGCTCGTGGCCACGACCAACGACCTGAAGAACGGGCTCGTCCTCAACCTGGACGGCCAGCTCTGGACCGTCACCGCGTTCCAGCACGTCAAGCCGGGCAAGGGTGGCGCCTTCGTGCGCACCACGCTCAAGCACGTGCTCACCGGCAAGGTGGTCGACAAGACGTTCAACGCGGGCACGAAGGTCGACACGGCCACGGTGGACCGCCGGAACATGACCTACCTCTACAAGGAGGGCCAGGACTTCGTGTTCATGGACGGTGACACCTACGACCAGATCACCGTCCCGGCCGAGGTCGTCGGCGACAACGCGAACTACATGCTCGAGAACACCGAGGTCCAGGTCGCGGTGCACGAGAACGAGCCGCTGTACGTCGAGCTGCCGACGTCGGTCGAGCTGGTCGTCCAGCACACCGACCCGGGCCTGCAGGGCGACCGCTCCACCGGCGGCACCAAGCCGGCGACGCTGGAGACCGGCGCGGAGATCCAGGTCCCGCTGTTCCTGTCCACCGGCGAGAAGATCAAGGTCGACACCCGCGACGGCCGTTACCTGGGCCGCGTCTCCAGCTGATGCCGACGTCGAAACCCCACCCGAACCGCGGCGGTGCGATCAGCCGCAGGCAGGCGCGCCGCCGCGCGGTGGAAATGCTGTACGAGGCCGTGCAGCGCGACACCGACGCGGTGACGCTGCTGGCCGACCGGGTCGGCGCGACGGACGTCGACCCGATCGCGGACTACACGATCAGCCTGGTCGAGGGCGTGACCGGCCGCAAAGCGCAGATCGACGAGCTGCTGGCCGAGCACGCGCAGGGCTGGACCCTGGAGCGGATGCCGAAGGTCGACCTGGCGGTGCTGCGGATCGGGGTCTACGAGCTGCTGTGGGCCGAGGACGTGCCGGACCCGGTCGCGATCGACGAGGCCGTCGGGCTCGCAAAGGAACTGTCCACGGACGATTCGCCGCGGTTCGTCAACGGCGTCCTGGGCCGGATCGGCACGATCGCCGACCGTCTGCGTGCGGTTCTCTAGAAGCAGCCGGAACTCATGCCCGCTCAGACGTCGGCTTCGATGGCGAAGGTGTTGCCGTCCGGGTCCTGAAACCAGGCGATCCGCCCGCCGCCGGCCCGGGCCGTGATCCCCTTCGCGTCGTGTTCGAGCTGGTCGTAGCGGGTGAACTCGACGCCGGCCGAGGTGAGTTCGTCGACGAGCTCGTCGATGTCGTCGACGTACCAGGTCGCCAGGGTGGCCGGGCTCTTCCCGGCGGTCACGGATTGGTACACGTTCAGGGCCGGTCCGCCACCGGACCCGTAGGTCCGGCTGCCGCCCGCGACGTGGGCGCTGGGGCCGGACTGCAGCGCCTGCAGGCCGAGCTTGCCTTCGTAGAACTCGACCGCCCGGTGAATGTCGGACACGGCGATCGAAGCTCTGACTTGGTGCGCGCTCAGGGGCATGGGCCACCCTAACGCGCCGCGGAAAACGGTGGAGTGAGCGCGGCTCGCGCTCTCCGCGAGCAGGGCTCGCCCCCGAACGAGCCCCCCGACGAGTCAGTGAGCGTTTCCGGTGCCCCACCGGGGAACGCTCACCTCGTCGGTGCCGCACATCGGGCGATCAGTCCTCCTTGGAAGGACGGGCCTCCGGGGGCAGGACACCCCAGTCGATCAGCTGCTCGGTCAGCTCGCCCGGGGTCATGTCGTAGATGATCGCCAGGGACCGCAGGTCCTCGGTGCGGATCGAGAGCACCTTGCCGTTGTAGTCGCCGCGCTGGCTCTGGATCGTCGCCGCGTAGCGGGCCAGCGGGCCCACCTTCTCGGCCGGCAGCTGCTGCAGGCGCTCCAGGTTGATGACGATCTTGGTGGCGGGCTCGGCGCCGGAGGGGACCCGGCCCTCGGGCAGCAGCTCGACCACCGGCACACCGTAGAAGTCGGCCAGCTCGGCCAGCTTCTGCACGGTGACGGCGCGGTCGCCACGCTCGTACGAGCCGACGACGACGGCCTTCCAGCGCCCACCGGACTTCTGCTCGACCCCGTGCAGGGACAGGCCCTGCTGCTGGCGGATCCCGCGGAGCTTGGCCCCGAGCGCCTTGGCGTAATCGCCCATCTGGTCGTTCTCCGTTCTTCACCCCCTCCCGGTCGGGGTGACCGGGCCGGGGGACTCGCTGAGTCGAATACTCAGAGTAATGGTTACGCATTGTTGTCACCAGGTCAAGCAGAAGCTTGCCGCGAATCACGCCACACCACCCGGAAGACTGAGCAAAGTGCCTGCTACTGTCGGTGGGAAAGCCCCGACCAGCAGGGGAACAGACGTCCTTTAAGGACCCGTCCGGTGAGGCGGGGAAGGAGTCAGGTTTGTCGTCACGCCCGCGTGACGCGGCTGGTTCGGCCGGGGAGCGCGAGCTCCTGACGGCCGGCGATGTCGCGCGCACGATCGCCCGAATGGCCCATCAGGTCATCGAAAAGACCGCGAACGGTGCGGAGAGCACTACCCCGCCCGTGTTGCTCGGCATCCCGTCCCGGGGCACGCCGCTCGCGGCCCGCCTCGCCGACAAGATCGGCGAGTTCTCCGGGGCCCGCCCGCCCACCGGCGCCCTCGACGTCACCCTCTACCGGGACGACCTCCGCCGCCGTCCGCCGCGCGCGCTCGAACAGACGCAGCTGCCCGCCGACGGCATCGACGACCGGGTCGTGATCCTGGTCGACGACGTCCTCTTCTCCGGCCGGACGATCCGGGCCGCGCTCGATGCCCTGCGTGATCACGGCCGCCCCCGCGCGGTGCAGCTGGCCGTGCTGGTCGACCGCGGTCACCGCGAGCTGCCGATCCGCGCCGACTACGTGGGCAAGAACGTCCCGACCGCCCGCACCGAGGGTGTCTCGGTCCTGCTGGCCGAGATCGACGGCCGCGACGCCGTCCTGCTGCGCCCATCGGAAGCCTCTGGAGAGGACTCGTGAAACACCTGCTCGCCACCGACGGCCTGGACCCGGCGCTGGCCACGGCCGTGCTCGACACCGCCGAAGAGCTGAAGCACACCCTGCTCGGCCGCGAGGTCAAGAAGCTGCCGACGCTGCGCGGCCGCACGGTGATCACCCTGTTCTACGAGAACTCGACGCGCACCCGCGTCTCGTTCGAGATCGCCGGCAAGTGGATGAGCGCCGACGTGATCAACGTCTCCGCCGCCAGCTCCTCGGTCAACAAGGGCGAGTCCCTTCGCGACACCGCGCTGACCCTGGCCGCCGCGGGCGCCGACTGCGTGATCGTCCGGCACCCGGCCAGCGGCGCCGCCCAGCGGCTCTCGGAGTGGCTCGCCGAGCCCGGCACGTCCGTGGTCAACGCCGGCGACGGCACCCACGAGCACCCGACGCAGGCGCTGCTCGACGCGGCCACGCTGCGGGAACGCCTCGGCTCGCTGAAGGACCGCCGGATCGCCATCGTCGGGGACGTCCTGCACAGCCGGGTCGCCCGCTCGAACATCCACCTGCTTTCCGCGCTGGGCGCGGAGGTGGTGCTGGTCGCGCCGCCGACGTTGCTGCCCTACGGCGTCGAGAGCCTGCCGGTGACCGTTTCACACGATCTGGACGCCGAGCTGCCCGCGGTCGACGCCGTCATGATGCTGCGGGTCCAGGCGGAACGGATGGCTGGCGGGGGCCCGGGGCAGAGTTTCTTCCCGAGCGCGCGGGAGTACTCCATCGCGTACGGCCTCTCGGAACGGCGGCAGAAGCTGCTGCCGGACCACGCGGTCGTGCTGCACCCCGGCCCGATGCTGCGCGGGATGGAGATCGCTTCGGCGGTCGCCGATTCCCCGGCTTCGGCCATCACCGAGCAGGTCCGCAACGGCGTCCACGTGCGCATGGCGGTCCTCTACCACCTCCTGGCCAGCGAAGGAGCCGCAGCGTGAGCACCGTGATCAAGGGCGCCCGCCCGTACGGCGAGGGCGACCCGGTCGACGTCCTCATCGAGGACGGCGTGATCACCGCGATCGGCGCCGTCGACGTTCCCGAAGACGCCGAAGTCCTCGACGCGAGCGGCCAGGTGCTGCTGCCGGGCTTCGTCGACCTGCACACCCACCTGCGCGAACCCGGCCGCGAAGACACCGAGACGATCGACACCGGTTCCGCCGCCGCGGCGCTCGGCGGGTACACCGCGGTGTTCGCCATGGCCAACACCGACCCGGTCGCCGACAACGCCGTGATCGTCGACCACGTCTGGCGGCGCGGGCAGGAGGTCGGCCTGGTCGACGTCCACCCGGTCGGCGCGGTCACCGTCGGGCTCAAGGGCGAGAAGCTCGCCGAGCTGGGCACGATGGCGAAGTCGCAGGCCCGGGTGAAGGTGTTCTCCGACGACGGCCTCTGCGTCGCCGACCCGCTGCTCATGCGCCGGGCGCTGGAGTACTCGACCGCGCTCGACGTCGTCATCGCGCAGCACGCCGAGGAGCCGCGGCTGACCGTCGGCGCCCAGGCGCACGAGGGTGAGCGCGCGGCCCGGCTCGGCTACACCGGCTGGCCCGCCGCGGCGGAGGAGTCCATCGTGGCCCGCGACTGCCTCCTCGCGCTGCACGCGAACGCGCGGCTGCACGTCTGCCACGTTTCGACGGCGGGGACGGCGGACGTGCTGCGCTGGGCCAAGGACCGCGGCACGAAGGTGTCGGCGGAGGTCACCCCGCACCACCTGCTGCTGACCGACGAGCGGCTGGCCACCTACGACCCGGTCAACAAGGTGAACCCGCCGCTGCGCACCGAGTCCGACGCCGAGAAGCTGCGCGCGGCGCTGGCCGAGGGGGTCATCGACTGCGTCGCCACCGACCACGCCCCGCACGCGGTCCAGGACAAGGACACCGAGTGGTCCGCCGCCCGGCCGGGCATGCTCGGCCTGCAGACGGCGCTGTCCATCGTCACCGAGACCATGGTCCGCACCGGCCTGCTCGACTGGCGGGGCGTCGCCCGCGTCCTGAGCGAGCGGCCCGCGGAGATCGGCAACCTGGCCGACCACGGCCGGCCGATCGCGGTGGGCGAGCCGGCGAACCTGGCGCTGGTCGACCCGGACGCGGAGTGGACGGTCCACGGCGCCGAGCTGGCCAGCATCGCGGCCAACACCCCGTACGAGGGAATGCGGCTGCCCGGCGTGGTGACCGCCACGCTGCTGCGCGGGCGGCTCACCGCCCGGGACGGGAAGATCTGCTGATGGAGCGCTTCTGGCTCGTGCTGGCGATCGTCGCCTTCTTCCTGCTCTGCCTCTGGGGCATGTACGTCGGCTGGCGGCGCAAGGCCCGCTCGCAGAGCGTGCAGGTGCCGCCGTTCCCCGCCGTCCCGGACGACCCGGGCCCGGTGCTGTTGGAGTCCACCGGCGTCTACCTCGCCACGACGTTCGCGGGGGAGTGGCAGAACCGGGTCGTCACCCGCGGCGCGGGGCTGCGCACCAGCGCGGTCTGGCGGCTGCACGACGGCGGGATCGCCGTCGAGCGCGGCGGAGCGCCGGACTTCTGGATCCCGCGGGACGCCGTCACCGGCGTCCGGCGCGACACGAAGATCGCCGGGAAGGTGATGGGCACGGACGCGCTGCTCGTCATCACCTGGCGGCTCGGCGACACCGGACTCGACACCGGCTTCCGGGGTGACGACCTCGACGACTATCCACAGTGGATCGAACGGATCCGGATCAAGGGAGGTGCCCAGTGAACGCGCGCGCTCAGGCCGCACTGGTACTCGAAGACGGCCGGGTGTTCCGCGGCGCCGCCTACGGCGCGCAGGGGCGGAGCCTCGGCGAGGCGGTGTTCTGCACCGGCATGACCGGTTACCAGGAGACGCTGACGGACCCGTCCTACCACGGGCAGATCGTGGTGCAGACGGCGCCGCAGATCGGCAACACCGGCTGGAACGACGAGGACGACGAGTCCTCGAAGATCTGGGTCAACGGTTACGTCGTCCGCGACCCCGCGCGCACGCCGTCCAACTGGCGCTCCCGCCGGTCGCTGGACGAGGAACTGGTGCGCCAGGGGATCGTCGGCATCGCCGAGGTCGACACCCGCTCGCTGACCCGCCACCTGCGCGAGCTCGGCGCGATGCGCGCCGGGGTGTTCTCCGGCGACGCGCTGGGCACTGTCGACGACATGGTCGCCGAGGTGCTGGCGAGCCCGAAGATGGAAGGCGCGGACCTGGCCGGCCAGGTCACCACGCCGCAGCCGTACGTGGTCTCGCCCGACGGCGAGCCGCGTTTCCGGGTGGCGGCGCTGGACCTGGGCATCAAGTCCAACACCCCGCGCCAGATGGTCAAGCGCGGCATCGAGGTGCACGTGCTGCCCTCGACGTCGTCGCTGGAGGAGCTGCTGGCGATCGAGCCGGACGGCGTCTTCCTGTCGAACGGCCCGGGCGACCCGGCCACGACGACGCACGCGACCGAGCTGACCAAGCAGGTCCTCAGCCGCGAGATCCCGCTGTTCGGCATCTGCTTCGGCAACCAGGTCCTCGGCCGCGCGCTGGGGCTCGGGACGTACAAGATGCGCTACGGCCACCGCGGCATCAACATCCCGGTGATCGACGTGGCGACGAAGTCGGTGGCGATCACGGCGCAGAACCACGGCTTCGCCCTCGAAGGCGAGCCGGGGCAGCGCTTCGAGTCGCCCTTCGGGGCGGCGCAGATCAGCCACTACTGCCCCAACGACGACACGGTGGAGGGCGTGCGGGCGTTGGACGTCCCGGCGTTCTCGGTCCAGTACCACCCCGAAGCCGCAGCCGGCCCCCACGACGCGGCACCCCTGTTCGACGAATTCGTTTCGCTGATGGAGAAGAAGGCCTGATGCCGAAGAGGACGGACATCCAGCACGTGCTGGTGATCGGCTCCGGGCCGATCGTGATCGGGCAGGCCGCGGAGTTCGACTACTCCGGGACCCAGGCCTGCCGGGTGCTGCGCAGCGAAGGCCTGCGCGTCTCCCTGGTGAACTCGAACCCGGCCACCATCATGACCGACCCCGAGTTCGCCGACGCCACCTACATCGAGCCGGTCACGCCGGACTTCGTCGAGAAGGTCATCGCCGAAGAACGCCCCGACGCGCTGCTCGCCACGCTCGGTGGGCAGACCGCGCTCAACTGCGCCGTCGCGCTGCACGAGCGCGGCGTGCTCGACAAGTACGGCGTCGAGCTGATCGGTGCCGACATCGACGCCATCCAGCGCGGTGAGGACCGGCAGAAGTTCAAGGACATCGTGCGCACCATCGGCGCCGAGGTCCCGCGCAGCCGCGTCTGCCACGACATGGCCGAAGTGCGCGACACCGTCAAGGAACTCGGGCTGCCGGTCGTCATCCGGCCGTCCTTCACCATGGGCGGGCTGGGCTCGGGCATGGCGCACACGCCCGAGGACCTCGAGCGGCTCGCCTCCACCGGGCTCGCGGAATCTCCCGTCACCGAGGTGCTCATCGAGGAGAGCGTGCTCGGCTGGAAGGAGTACGAGCTCGAGCTGATGCGCGACAAGCACGACAACGTCGTGGTCGTCTGCTCGATCGAGAACGTCGACGCGATGGGCGTGCACACCGGCGACTCGGTCACCGTCGCCCCGACGATGACCCTCACCGACCGCGAGTACCAGGTGATGCGGGACGTCGGCATCGCCGTGCTGCGCGAGGTCGGCGTCGACACCGGTGGCTGCAACATCCAGTTCGCGATCAACCCGGCCGACGGCCGGATGGTCGTCATCGAGATGAACCCGCGCGTGTCCCGGAGCAGTGCTCTCGCAAGCAAGGCCACCGGCTTCCCGATCGCCAAGATCGCCGCGAAGCTCGCCATCGGCTACACCCTCGACGAGATCCGCAACGACATCACCGGCGAGACGCCGGCGGCGTTCGAGCCCACTTTGGACTACGTCGTCGTCAAGATGCCGCGGTTCGCCTTCGAGAAGTTCCCGGGCGCGGACCCGACGCTGACCACGACGATGAAGAGCGTCGGCGAAGCGATGTCGTTCGGCCGCAGCTTCCCCGAGGCGCTCGGCAAGGTGATGCGGTCCATCGAGACCAAGGCGACCGGCTTCTGGACGCTGCCCGACCCCGAAGGCGTCACGCTGGAGTCCACTCTGGACTCGCTGCGCACGCCGAAGGAAGGCCGGCTGTACGAAGTGGAGCGTGCGCTGCGGCTCGGCGCCACCGTCGAGCAGGTGCACGAGGCCTCCGGCATCGACCCGTGGTTCATCGACCAGATCGCCCTCATCGGCGAAGTGGGCACCGAGGTCCGCGACGCGCCGGTGCTGGACGGCGACCTGCTGCGCCGCGCCAAGCGCACCGGCCTGTCGGACCGCCAGATCGCCGCCCTGCGGCCG
This sequence comes from Amycolatopsis sp. lyj-23, assembly GCF_046549135.1. Classification (NCBI taxonomy): domain Bacteria; kingdom Bacillati; phylum Actinomycetota; class Actinomycetes; order Pseudonocardiales; family Pseudonocardiaceae; genus Amycolatopsis; species Amycolatopsis sp. lyj-23. The sequence goes on from NZ_JAJPWN010000005.1 coordinate 619,091, forward strand.
GAATTGGCGGGCGAGGACGGCGTCCGCGCCCTGCGCCACCGCCTCGGCGTGCGGCCGGTCTTCAAGACCGTCGACACCTGCGCGGCCGAGTTCGCGGCCAAGACGCCGTACCACTACTCGGCCTACGAGTCCGACCCGGACGCCCAGTCCGAAGTGGTCGTCCAGAGCGACAAGCCGAAGGTGCTGATCCTCGGCTCCGGCCCGAACCGGATCGGCCAGGGCATCGAGTTCGACTACTCCTGCGTGCACGCGGCGATCGCGTTGCGGGAGGCCGGGTTCGAGGCCGTCATGGTCAACTGCAACCCGGAGACCGTGTCCACCGACTACGACACGTCCGACCGGCTGTACTTCGAGCCGCTGTCCTTCGAGGACGTCCTCGAGGTCGTGCACGCCGAGCAGGCGTCCGGCACGGTCACCGGCGTCATCGTCCAGCTCGGCGGCCAGACCCCGCTGGGGCTGGCGAAGAAGCTCGCCGACGCCGGGGTCCCGGTGGTCGGCACGCCGCCGGAGGCCATCCACCTGGCCGAGGACCGCGGCGCGTTCGGCGAGGTGCTCACCGACGCCGGCCTGCCCGCCCCGCGCTACGGCACGGCGACGTCGTTCGAGGGCGCCAAGCGGATCGCCGACGAGATCGGCTACCCGGTGCTCGTCCGGCCCTCCTACGTGCTCGGCGGCCGCGGCATGGAGATCGTCTACGACGAGGAAACCCTGGCCGGCTACATCAGCCGCGCCACCGAAATCAACCCCGAGCACCCGGTGCTGGTGGACCGGTTCCTCGACGACGCCATCGAAATCGACGTCGACGCGCTGTTCGACGGCGAGGAGCTCTACCTCGGCGGCGTCATGGAGCACATCGAGGAAGCCGGGATCCACTCCGGTGACAGCTCGTGCGCGCTGCCGCCGATCACGCTCGGGCACACCGACCTGCAGGCGGTGCGGCGCTCCACCGAGGCGATCGCCCGCGGTGTCGGCGTGCGCGGGCTGCTGAACGTCCAGTACGCGCTCAAGGACGACGTCCTGTACGTCCTGGAGGCCAACCCGCGCGCGTCGCGGACGGTGCCGTTCGTGTCCAAGGCGACGGCGGTGCCGCTCGCGAAGGCCGCCGCGCTCATCATGACCGGCTCGACGATCAAGGACCTGCGCGCGAGCGGGGTCCTGCCGGCCGAGGGCGACGGCGGGCGGATGCCGGCCGACTCGCCGGTCGCGGTCAAGGAAGCGGTCCTGCCCTTCCACCGCTTCCGCACCCCCGAAGGCCACGGCGTCGACTCGCTGCTCGGCCCGGAGATGAAGTCCACCGGCGAGGTGATGGGCGTCGACGTCTCCTTCGGCAAGGCGTTCGCGAAGTCCCAGAGCGGTGCCTACGGTTCGCTGCCGACGTCCGGCCGCGTGTTCGTCTCGGTGGCCAACCGCGACAAGCGTTCGCTGGTGTTCCCGGTGAAGCGGCTGGCGGACCTCGGCTTCGAGGTCCTCGCCACCTCGGGCACCGCGGAAGTGCTGCGGCGCAACGGGATCTCGTGCACGGTGGTGCGCAAGCACTACGAGGGCTCGACCGAAGCCGAGCCGAACATCGTGGACGTCATCCTGAACGGCGACGTCGACATGGTGATCAACACCCCGTACGGCAACAGCGGCCCGCGCGTCGACGGCTACGAAATCCGCACCGCCGCGGTGTCGCGCGACATCCCGTGCGTGACGACCGTGCAGGGCGCCGCGGCGGCCGTGCACGGCATCGAGGCGCTGATCCGGGGCGACATCGGGGTCAAGTCCCTGCAGGAGCTCCAGGCGGCGCTGAAGGCGAAGTCGTGAGCGGGCGGGAGCGGTTCGGGGCGCGGCTGGCGAAGGCCGTCGCGGCCCGCGGCCCGCTGTGCGCCGGGGTCGACCCCCACCCCGGCCTGCTCGAGGCCTGGGGCCTCCCGGTGGACGTCTCGGGCCTGGAACGGTTCGCGCTGTCCGCCACGGAGGTCCTGGCGGCCCGCGCGGCGATCGTGAAGCCGCAGTCGGCGTTCTTCGAAAGTTTCGGGGCGGCCGGTGTCCGGGTGCTGGAACGGGTGGTCGAGACCGCCCGCGAAGCCGGCGCGCTGGTGCTCCTGGACGTCAAGCGCGGCGACATCGGGTCCACGATGGGTGCCTACACCGCCGCGTACGTCGCCGACGGCGCGGCGATCGCCGCGGACGCGATCACCGTTTCGCCGTACCTGGGGTTCGGCTCTTTGGCCCAATGCGCCGAAACGGCGGTCGCGGCGGGCCGCGGCATCTTCGTGCTTGCCCGGACTTCGAACCCCGAAGCGGCCGAAGTGCAGAACGCGAAGCTGCCCGACGGGCGCACGGTCGCGCAGGCGATCGTCGATTCCGCGGCGGCGCTCAACGCAGCCGCGGAACCGCTCGGCGATGTGGGTGTCGTCGTCGGGGCCACCGTTCCGCCGGGGGAGCTCGACCTTTCGCGGTTGAACGGTCCGGTGCTGGCGCCCGGTTTCGGGGCCCAGGGAGCCACGGTGGCCGATTTGCGGGCCCTGTTCGGTGCGTCCCTGCCGGGCGTGCTGCCCGCGTCGTCCCGGGACATCCTGAAGCACGGTCCGGAGCAAGCGGCTTTGCGCCAAGCGGTCGAACGGGTCGCCGAAGTGCTGGCCGACCCGCAGGAAAACGGCCAATAGCAGGGCCCGGAACCGGGTCCCACCAGGCACCCCCGCATTGTGGCCGGTGCTCACGGGTGGGTACCGTCGCGTCACCCACCCAGTTTTGAGAACTACCGGAGGAAAACGTGGCACTTCCCCAGCTGACAGAGGAACAGCGCGCTGCGGCGCTGGAGAAGGCCGCCGCCGCCCGCCGCATCCGTGCTGAGCTGAAGGAGCGGCTGAAGCGGGGCGGTACCACTCTGGTCGACGTGCTGAAGCAGGCCGAGGAGAACGAAGTCCTCGGCAAGATGAAGGTTTCGGCTCTGCTCGAGGCCCTCCCGGGCGTCGGCAAGGTCCGCGCGCAGCAGACCATGGAACGACTGGAGATCGCCCCCAGCCGTCGCCTTCGCGGCCTCGGCGACCGGCAGCGCAAGGCGCTGCTGGCCGAGTTCAGCGGCGAGTGAACGGCGCCGGTCGTGACTACCCGGTGAACCCGGGTTCCGACCGCGGTGGTGAGCCGGTGGCGGGGGACTTCCCCCGGCACCGGCTCACCGTCGTATCGGGGCCTTCGGGGGTCGGGAAGTCGAGTGTGGTGGGCGAGCTGCGGAAGCTGGAGCCCGACATCTACTTCAGCGTCTCGGTGACGACGCGCAAGGCACGCCCCGGTGAAGTCGACGGGGCGCACTACCACTTCGTCGACCGCGCGGAGTTCGACGCGATGGTCGCCGACGGCAGGCTGCTGGAGTGGGCCGAGTTCGCCGGCAACTGCTACGGCACCCCGCGCGAGCCGGTCGAGAAGGCCCTCGCCGAGGGCCGCCCGGCCGTCCTGGAGATCGAGCTGCAGGGTGCCCGCCAGGTCCGCGCGGCCATGCCGGAGGCCCGGCTGGTGATGCTGATGCCGCCGTCGTGGGACGAACTGGTCGGCAGGCTCACCGGCCGCGGCACCGAAACCGAGGCCGCGGTGCAGGCCCGGCTGGCCGAAGCGGAGCGCGAGCTGGCGGCCGCGGGGGAGTTCGACCACCGCCTCGTCAACGCCGACGTGCGGGAGGCGGCTGAGCACTTGCTAAACTTGATTACTGATCAGTCTTCCGAAGATGTGGAGCACCACGAGTGACCAGCCAAGTGGCCTTGACCGAAGAGCTCGAGGGCATCACCAACCCCCCGATCGACGACCTGCTCGAGAAGGTCAGCTCGAAGTACGCGCTGGTGATCTACTCGGCCAAGCGCGCCCGCCAGATCAACGACTACTACGCCCAGCTGGGCGAGGGTCTGCTCGAGTACGTCGGCCCGCTCGTCGAGCCGGGCCCGCGCGAGAAGCCGCTCTCGATCGCGCTGCGCGAGATCCACGGCGGCCTGCTCGAGCACACCGAGGGTGAGTAAACCCCGCGTCGTCCTGGGCGTGGGCGGCGGGATCGCCGCCTACAAGGCCTGTGAGGTGCTGCGCGGGCTGACCGAATCCGGTCACGACGTCCGCGTGGTCCCCACCGAAGCCGCGCTGAACTTCGTCGGCGCGGCGACGTTCGAAGCCCTCTCCGGCCACCCGGTGCACACCGGCGTGTTCACCGAGGTGCCCGAGGTCCAGCACGTCCGCGTCGGCAAGGAAGCCGACCTCGTCCTGGTCGTCCCGGCCACCGCGAACCTCCTCGCCAAGGCCGCCCACGGCCTCGCCGACGACCTGCTGACCAACACCCTGCTCACCGCCCGGTGCCCGGTCGCCTTCTTCCCGGCGATGCACACGGAGATGTGGGAGCACCCGGCGACCCGCGACAACGTGGCCCTGCTGCGTTCGCGCGGGATGGTCGTCACCGAGCCGGACTCCGGCCGCCTGACCGGCGTCGACACCGGCAAGGGACGCCTGGCGAACCCGGCCGAGATCGTCGACCTGGCCAAGCTGCTGCTGGCCCGCCCGGACGCCCTCCCGCGCGACCTCGAAGGCGTCCGCGTGGTGATCTCGGCGGGCGGCACGCGCGAGCCCCTCGACCCCGTGCGCTACCTCGGCAACCGCTCGTCGGGCAAGCAGGGGTACGCGCTGGCCCGCGTCGCCGCCCAGCGCGGCGCCCACGTCACGCTGGTCGCCGCGCACACCGTCGCCCTGCCCGACCCGGCGGGCGCGGCCGTCGAGCACGTCTCGACGGCCGAGGAGCTGCGGCAGGCGGTGCACGCGGCCGCCCGGTCCGCGGACGTCGTCGTGATGGCCGCCGCCGTCGCCGACTTCCGGCCGGCGAACCGCGCCGAGCACAAGATCAAGAAGTCCGACGACGCGCCGGACCCGGTCATCACGCTCGACCGCAACGCCGACATCCTCGCGGAACTGGTGCAGAACCGGCGCCCCGGACAGGTGGTCGTGGGATTCGCCGCGGAAACCGGCGACGAGCACGGCAGCGTGCTCGACCACGCTCGAGCGAAACTCAAGCGCAAGGGCGCGGACCTGCTGGTCGTCAACGCCGTCGGCGACGGGAAGGCATTCGGCACCGAGGACAATTCGGGCTGGTTGCTGGGGTCCGACGCCACCGAAAACCCCTTACCGCTCGCGCAGAAGGCAGAACTGGCGTCCATGGTGTGGGACGCTGTTGTGAGCTTCATGAAGCGTTGACCGTCCCTGGAGCGATAGTCAGTACGCTTGCATCGGTAAGGGGTGCCTAACTTTCGGGGCATCCGACGTCTAGGTGAGGAAGTGACGGCCACCGTGACCGCGTCTAGCAGCAGATTGTTCACCTCGGAGTCGGTGACCGAAGGGCACCCCGACAAGATTTGCGACGCCATCAGCGATTCGATCCTCGACGGCCTGCTGTCGAAGGACCCGCGCAGCCGCGTCGCGGTCGAAACCCTGATCACCACCGGCCAGGTGCACGTGGCCGGTGAGGTGACCACCGAGGCCTACGCCGACATCCCGACGATCGTCCGCGACGTCATCCTGAAGATCGGCTACGACTCCTCCGCCAAGGGCTTCGACGGCAACTCCTGCGGCGTCAACGTGGCGATCGGCTCGCAGTCGCCCGACATCGCCCAGGGCGTCGACACCGCGTACGAGTCGCGGGTGGAGTCGGACGAGGACGAGATCAACCGCCAGGGTGCCGGCGACCAGGGCCTGATGTTCGGCTACGCCTGCTCGGACACCCCCGAGCTGATGCCGCTGCCGATCGCGCTGGCCCACCGGCTGTCCAAGCGGCTGACCGCGGTCCGCAAGGACGGCGTGCTGCCGTACCTGCGTCCGGACGGCAAGACGCAGGTCACCATCGAGTACGCCGGCGACCAGCCGGTCCGCCTCGACACGGTCGTGGTGTCCTCGCAGCACGCCGACGGCATCGACCTCGAGCGCATGCTCAGCGTCGACGTCAAGGAGCACGTCGTCGGCCCGGAGATCGAGGGCCTGGGCATCGACACCTCCGGCGCGCGCCTGCTGGTCAACCCGACCGGCCGGTTCGTCATCGGCGGCCCGATGGGCGACGCCGGCCTGACCGGCCGCAAGATCATCGTCGACACCTACGGCGGCATGGCCCGCCACGGCGGTGGCGCGTTCTCGGGCAAGGACCCGTCCAAGGTCGACCGGTCCGCCGCGTACGCGATGCGCTGGGTGGCCAAGAACGTCGTCGCCGCGGGCCTGGCCCAGCGCACCGAGGTCCAGGTCGCCTACGCGATCGGCAAGGCGGCCCCGGTCGGCCTGTTCGTCGAGACGTTCGGCACCGAGACGGTCGACCCGTCGAAGATCCAGCAGGCCATCACCGAGGTCTTCGACCTCCGGCCGGCGGCGATCATCCGCGACCTCGACCTGCTGCGCCCGATCTACGCCCCGACGTCGGCGTACGGCCACTTCGGCCGCCCCGAGCTCGACCTCCCCTGGGAGAGCACGTCCCGCGCCGAGGCCCTGAAGGCCGCGGCCGGCGGCTGACGCACGATCCGGTGAAGGCCGCCCCGCGGTTCGCCCGGGGTGGCCTTCCTCGTGTGCCGGGCAATTCCGCGTGATGCCCCGCCAAGCACGCGAGATGCCGTTCCAATCACGCGAGATGCCCCGGCAATCACGTGTGATGCCCCTCGGGGCACGCGAGCGGCCTCTCCGGTCCGGCTGTCGGTGGGGTCTGGTAGAGATCACGGCGTGAGCAGTTCCGAGCCCGCCGCCCTCTGGGAGCTCCCGGAGAAGCCGCCTTCGCCGAAGGCGGCCCCCTCGCGTGCCCGGAAGAAGCCGGGGGAGAAGCCGAAGGGGGCGCAGTCGCCCGCGCCCGAGCGGCCGGTCGCCCGCGTCGTCGTCGACATCCCGCTGGCCCACCTGGACCGCACCTTCGACTACCTCGTCCCGGAGAAGCTGCACGAGACTGCCGTGCCCGGCTGCCGCGTCCGGGTCCGGTTCGCCGGGCAGCTGGTCGACGGCTACCTGATCGAGCGCGGCGAGACCAGCGACTACGGCAGCAAGCTGGCGTTCCTCGACCGGGTGACGTCGGCCGAGCCGGTGCTGCCGCCGTCGCTGCACGCGGTCTGCCGGTCGGTCGCCGACCGCTACGGCGGCACCCTCTCCGACGTCCTGCGGCTCGCGATCCCGCCGCGGCACGCCAAGGCCGAAGGCGAGCCGCCGCTGCCGCCCGCGGCTCTCCCGGAGGCACCGGACACCGCCGCGTGGGCGCGCTACCAGCGTGGTCCCGCGTTCCTGGAGGCCCTCGCCGAAGCCAAGCCCGCGAACGCCGTCTGGCAGGCCCTGCCGGGCGAGGACTGGCCGCGCCGGCTCGCCGAAGCCGCCGGGACGGTGGCCGCCCGGGGGCGTGGCGCGGTGCTCGTGGTGCCGGACCACCGCGACCTGACCCGGGTGCACGCGGCCTGCGCGGACGTCGTCGGCGAGGACGCCGTCGTGGCGCTGATCGCCGGGCTCGGGCCGGCCGAGCGGTACCGGCGCTGGCTCGCCGTGCTGCGCGGCTCGGTGCGGGTGGTCGTCGGAACGCGGGCGGCGATGTTCGCGCCGGTCCACGACCCCGGCCTGTTCGCGGTCTGGGACGACGGCGACGACCTGCACCTCGACCAGCACGCGCCGTACCCGCACGTCCGGGACGTCCTGATGGACCGCGCCCACGCGGCGAAGGGGTCGCTGCTGGTCGGCGGGTTCGCGCGGACGGCCGAAGCCCAGCTGCTCGTCGAGTCCGGCTGGGCGGCGCCGGTCCTGGCGGACCGCGCCACGCTGCGGTCCGCGGCCCCGCGCGTCACGCCGGTCGGCGAGGACTTCGACGTCGCCCGCGACGAGGCGGCCCGGGTCGCGCGCCTGCCGGCGGTGGCGTTCGAGGCGGCCCGGCAAGCGTTCGCGGCGGACCTCCCGGCGCTGGTCCAGGTGCCGCGGCGCGGATACGTACCCGGCCTGGCCTGCGGCAACTGCCGCACGCCCGCCCACTGCCGCCGGTGCGCGGGGCCGCTGGCGCTGCCCGGCGGCTCGCTCGACGGCCAGCCGAAACCGCCGGCGTGCCGCTGGTGCGGCGTCCCGGAAACGGCGTTCCGCTGCACGGCGTGCGGCTCGGTCCGGCTGCGCGCGGTGATCGTCGGCGCGAAGCGGACGGCGGAGGAGCTCGGCCGCGCGTTCCCGGGCGTCCCGGTCCGCACGTCCGGCGCGGCGGAGGTCCTGGGAACGGTGCCGGGCAAGCCGGCCTTGGTGGTGTGCACGCCGGGAGCGGAACCGGTCGCCGAAGGCGGCTACGGCGCGGCGCTGCTGCTCGACGGCTGGGCGTTGCTGGGCCGCCAGGACCTCCGGGCGGGAGAGGAGACGTTGCGCCGCTGGATGGCAGCGGCGGCGTTGGTGCGTCCCGCCGCTTCGGGCGGCCGGGTGATCGTCGGCGCCGAGGCGGGCCTGGCGGTGGTCCAGGCCCTGGTCCGCTGGGACCCGGCGTGGCACGCGGGCCAGGAGCTGGCGGAACGCCGCGAGCTGGGCTTCCCCCCGGCGATGCGCATGGCGAGCGTGGAGGGCAGCCCGGACGCGGTGGCCGGCCTGCTGGCGGACCTCCCGCTCCCGGAGTCCGGCGAGGTGCTGGGCCCGGTCCCGATCGGCGAAGTCGACGAAGAGGGCAACGCGGACCGCGAGCGGGCACTGGTCCGCGTGTCCCGCAGCGAAGGCAAAACCCTGGCGGCGGCCATCCACGCGGCCGCAGCCCGCCGCGACGCGAAAAAGGCGACAGAACCGATCCGCATCCAGCTCGACCCCCTGGAGCTCATCTAGCTCGTGTCGCCCTCCCAATCACGAGTGATGCCCCTCCAATCACGCGAGATGCCCGTCCGATCACGATTGATTCCCCTTGCTGCTTGAATGCTTCCGGGCGCGAGTTCGCATTCGCGTGATCCGGGAGGCATCACGCGTGATCGGCGGGGCAATGCGTCAGCCTGGCAGGACCGTGCCCGGCAGGGAATCCATTGCGGCGCGCGGGGCATCCGCGGCTCGCGGTGGTGCGGCGGGCGGGCGGTCGTCGGTGGCGGCGGCCGTGACCAGCGAGACCACTTCGGCCGCGATCGCCTGCCGACGGGCCTCGAAATCGTTGTCCGTCAACGCTTCCGGCGCCGTCGGCTGGCCCAGCACCGGCGTGTGCAGGTGGCCGCCCGGAAGGGAGTTCAAGCCCAAGCCGAGGCGCAGCCGGTTGCTGCGGTACATCGATTCGTTGGACAGGTAGTTGCCGCCGCCTCCGGACGCGGCGATCTCGCCCGGCGCCGGGGCGTCCGACCGGCACACCGGCGTCCCCGCCCCCGGCTGCGAGGAATCCGGCCACACGCAGAACGCCTGGTTGAAGTTGACCGGGTAGGCACCCGTCACCGAAAGCATCCGCGCGTACGGCAGCGTCGTCTCGATGAACTGGACGTCCGGCTGCGGCCAGCCCGCCGCGGGCGGGACGCCGCCGGTGACCGACGCGTTGTTGTTGTCCGGGAAGCCGCCGCGCCAGGCGCCGGCCCAGCGCTCGATGTCGAACCGGCCGGGACGGCCCTGGCTGATCGTCATGATCACGTCCGGCCGCCGCACGCGGTCGCGCAACGCCTCGCCGTACGCGGCTTCGACGATGCCTTCGTCGAAATAGCCCCACACCACCGGGAAGTTCACCGCCTGCACCAATGCCGGGCCCGACGGCGTGGCCAGCACCCGCCCGTCCAGCTGCAGGGCGGACGCCCCGGCCGGGTTCGAGATCCGGACGCCGGAGCCGTCGAGCTGGAAGGGGTCGAAGCCGCTCACCAGCACCCGCCGCGTCCGGCCCGGCGGGAAGCGGACGTCGTCCAGGCCGCGCGAACCGCGGTCGAACGCCTTGAGCAGGTCAGCCCGGTCCGGCGCCGGGAACGACGGCCGCCACTGCCGGATCGCGCTGCTGAGCTGCAGCCGCGCCCAGTACAGCGGCCGGTCGTCGAACCGGTCGAGCGTCCCGAGGTCCGGGCGGCGACCCTGGGCGCGGTCGACGGCGGTTCGCCACAGCCGCTCGCCGGCCTGCGCGACGACCCGCGCGGCGCGGCGCGAGGTGCGTGCCGCGCACAGATCGCGTTTCACCTCGGCGACGAGCGGGTCGAACCCCGCCAGCCGGACGAGTTCCGGGCCGACGGCGGGACCTCCCGCCGGCAGGGCCGCGGTCAGGCGCTGTTCCTCGACGGTCAGCGCGGCGGCGGGGTCGAAGCAGCCGGGCGTGGGGGCGGCCACGGCCGTGGCCGGGAACGCGAGCAGCGGAACGGCGGTGAGCAGGGGGAGCAGGGCGGTCAGGCGCACGGTTTCCCTCCACGTCGTGGGTGACGCGGTCGAGTGTTCCGCCGACCGCGTCACCCACGGAACCCGCATAAGTCGGGAGGCGTCACAGGGCTGCACTCGCGGTGGCTTCGGCCGGAAGCCGTAGCCACCAGTTCGCGCGGGCCCGGACGCCGGGAGCGTGCGCTCGCAGGAGCCGCAGCCCGTCGCAGTCACCCTTCATCCCGACCGCGTAGAGCGCGGCTCGCTGGGTGCTCCCGCCGGCCGGGTGCGCGGTGAGCACGTGGTGCCAGAGCCGCAGGTCCGTCCGCCCTGGGAGGTGGGCCAGCGCCACGGCCGCCGCGTCCCGCGCCGTGCCCCGCCGCAGCAGGTTCTCGACGACCGGGCGGTGCCGAAGCTCGCCGAGGCTGCCCAGCAGGTCCACGAGCACGCCGTGGGTCGCCGAGCCGCTCCGCAAGTGGCCGCCGGTCAGCGTCGACGCGAGGGTGTCGGCGAGAAGCCCGCGAAACGGCGATGCGTGCAGGACGTTGACGGTGAGGATGCGCAGATCGCTGTCGGTGCTGGCCAGCGCCTGACGGAGGATTCGCGGGCCGAGCAGATCGTGTTCGTGCCGCCGGAGCTGCGCCCGGGTCAAGGCGGCGTGCAACCGGCCGAATGCCGCCTCTCCGGTTCTGTCCAGGGGCGCGGAACGCGCGCTCGGGCGGTGCCGGAACAGCGCCGCGAGGAGGTCCGAAGCCGCTTCCCGGACCGGCAGCGAGGTCGACACGCCGGCGCACAGCTCCCGGGAGATGGCTTCCAGACGGCGAACCAGGTCGGCCGCACCGGGCGGCCGGGCCGCCCACGCCAGGAGCGCGCCGAGCTGCTCGGCATCGTTGCGCGGTTCATGCAGCAGCTGGAGGAGACGGCGCGAAGTCGTCGGTGCCCGGTTCGCCGCGAGCAGGGCGATCGGGTCGATGATCAGCTGGCAGGCCGGTTCGGTGACGAATTCTTCGGTCGCCGCGGCGAGCGCGGCGCCTCCTTCGGTGTGCCGGTGCACTCGTTGCAGCGCGGAAAGCCGGAGCAGATACCTCCAGCCCACGGAAAGGCACATTTCGGTGAGCAGGCGGTGGACGAGGGTGTCCCACACCGGCCGGGCGAGTTTGCGCCGCGGCTGGGTCACCGAAACCGTCAGGTCCGCCCATTCCGCCGCGGAGACAGGATCGCGGCCGAGGCATTTTTCGAGCAGTTCGCCGCACCGCGGCGCGGTCCGGCGACCCGTGGGCCGGTCCCGGCGAAGGGCGGTGACCACGGCCACCAGCTCGCCCGGTGGCAGTTCGAAGAGCCGCTCGTACTGGCGCAGGGCCGGCGTCGGCACGGTGGCGCGGGAGTTCTCCCAGCGGGAGACGGTGGCGTTGTCCACGGGCGGCGTCCGGAGCAAGGTCGCCAGCTGCCGGACGGTCAGGATGTCGTCGTGGCCGTACAGGCGCCACATCTTGAGCAACCAGGCCGCGAGCTGACTCGGTTCGACCCGTGGCCACGGATCGGGTTCCCGGTCGTCGCCGAGCGAGGTCCGTCGTCCGCGCCGAGCCGGTGGCATCGCCCGATTCTGGCGTGCCGGGCCGGCCGGGAACGCCGCCGATCGGGTGCACCGGTTTCGCAGCAAAGGAAGCCGGAGCCAGCCAAGTAACCTACCGTCGGTGGTTCTCGGCCGGAAGGAACCTCACGATGACCCCTCCAGTGAAGTCTGGACACTTCTACCTCTGTCCGTTCGGAAGCAACGGGTTCACCTCGCAGAAAGGAAAAGAGGTCGTGTTGGTCCTGGCCGCGAAGTTCGGCAAGGCCGACAAGGAATGTCTCGTGGCGCGTGCACAGGAGGTGAATTCGGAGTGGAAAGTGGATCTCGATCATGTCTACACGGTCGTATCCGGCACTCTGGAGGAATACCCGTCGCCCCTCGACGAGCGCAAACTCAAAGAGGTCAGGAAGGCGCTGAGCAGGCAGATCGAGTCAGCGAGATGACTGGGAGCCGGGAGCACGCGAGGCGTGCTCCCGGCCCGTGGCATCAGCCGGTCGCCAGCACCTTCAGGCGCGTGATGTCCGCGCTGAAGGTGTCCTGGTCGATCGGCGAGGAGCTGTACTGCCAGAACGTGTAGAAGCCCCAGTTGTACGGCAGCGTCCCCACCGAAGACGCATAACGCGCCACCCACAGCGGGTTCGTCGAGCTGAAGTCGCCCGTGTTGCCGGTGCACTGGCTCCACCAGCTCGTCGCCGTGTAGATCACCGGCCAGCGGGTCGTCTTCGCGTGGTACTCGTCGCTGAACGCCTTGATCCACGCCACCATCTGCGCCGCCGTCTTGCCGTAGCAGGCGTTGTTCGGGCCCCACTCGATGTCGAGCGTGCCCGGCAGCGTCTTGCCGTCCTTCGACCAGCCGCCGCCGTGGGCGACGAAGTAGTCCGCCTGCGCCGCGCCGCCCGAGAGGTCCGGGCGGCCGTAGTGGTACGCGCCGCGGATCATGCCGACGTTGTACGAGCCGGTGTACTGCTGGCTGAAGTACGCGTTCTGGTAGCCAGTGCCCTCGGTCGCCTTGACGTAGGCGAACTTCTTGCCCGCGCTCCAGTACGACGCCCAGTTGACGTTGCCCTGGTAGGAGCTCACGTCGATGCCGGGGACGCTCGAGTCCACCGACGCCGGCGCGAGCCCGGCCGGGGCCACCCCGTCGTGGGCCCGGATCGAGGCGCCCATCTCGTGGTTGTCCGGCTCCGGTGCGGCTCCGGCGGCTCCGGCGGTGCCGGCGGTCACGACCAGCAGGGCGGTCGAGACCGTGAGCGCGGCGCCGAGCAGGTGGCGCCACGTCCGTCTTGGTGCAGTCATCTTCGGTTGTTCCTTCCAGTTGCCCTCGCGAAGCGCGGTGTGCAGGCCGCGCCGCACGATTGTGTTACAGCGCATACCGGAACGTCACTGCTCCATGTGATTTAATTTCCCGAACCCCCGAACCACGTGAAAAGCTGACAATAGGGGTGTATCGGCCCCGTTGGCGTCTTGTAGCCGGGCCGGGCAGGGGGCAGACTCGCCCGCATGTCCGCGCACAGGAGCCGCACCACGCTCGTCCTGGCCGTCGCCGCCGCGCTCACCGCCGGGGTGACCGCGCCGGCCGTGGCCGCGACGCCCACCCCCAAGTCACCGGTCGCCGTCGGCTTCGGCGGGGCCGTCGCCAGCATCGACGCCGACGCCACCGCGATCGGCACGCAGGTGCTGCGCGACGGCGGGAACGCCGTCGACGCGGCCGTGGCGGTCGCCGCCGCGCTCGGCGTCACCGACCCGTTCTCCGCCGGGATCGGCGGCGGCGGGTTCTTCGTCTACTACGACGCCAAGACCCACCGCGTGCACACCCTCGACGGCCGCGAAACGGCGCCGAAGACCGCCGACGAGAACCTCTTCGTCGAGAACGGCAAGCCGCTCGCGTTCGCCGACGCCGTCACCAGCGGCTTGAGCGTCGGCGTGCCCGGCACGCCCGCGACCTGGGCCGAAGCGCTCCGCAAGTGGGGGACGCGCTCGCTGGCGAAGTCGCTGAAGCCGGCCGAGAACCTCGCGCGCAACGGCTTCGTCGTCGACCAGACGTTCCAGACGCAGGTCGCGAACAACGCCGCGCGCTTCTCGGCGTTCCCCTCGACGCGGTCGCTGTACCTACCTGGCGGCGCGCCGCCCGCCCCGGGGACGGTCTTCCGGAACCCCGACCTGGCCGGCACGTACGCGCAGCTGGAGCGCTCCGGCGTCGACGCGCTGTACCGCGGCCCGATCGGCGCGGACATCGCCAAGACGGTGCAGCAGCCGCCGGTCGACCCGGCCTCGACGCTGAACGTCCGGCCCGGCAAGCTGACGGCGGCCGACATCGCCGCCTACCGCGCCATCGAACGTGACCCGACGCACGCGCGCTACGAGGGCCTGGACGTCTACGGCATGCCGGCGCCGTCGTCGGGCGGGCTGACGGTCGGCGAGGCGCTGAACATCCTCGAGAACTTCGACCTGAAGCACGCGAGCAAGGCCGACTACCTGCAGTACTTCCTGGAGTCGACCCGCTTCGCGTTCGCCGACCGCAACCGCTGGATCGGCGACCCGGCGTTCGTCGACGTCCCCGCGCGCGAGCTGCTGAGCCAGCGGTTCGCGAACTCGCGGGCGTGCCTGATCTCGAAGGACAAGGCGGCGACCAGCCCGGTCGCCCCGGCCGACCCCCGCCACCCGGCACCGTGCGCGGCGGGCGCGACGGCCGCGCCGACGCCGTACGAGGGTGAGAACACGACGCACCTGACGGTGGCGGACAAGTGGGGCAACGTCGTGGCGTACACGCTGACGATCGAGCAGGAGGGCGGCAGCGGCATCGTGGTGCCGGGCCGCGGGTTCCTGCTCAACAACGAGCTGACGGACTTCTCGTTCACGCCGGTGACGCCGGGCGTGCCGGACCCGAACCTCCCGGGCCCGGGCAAGCGCCCGCGTTCGTCGATGGCCCCGACGATCGTGCTCGACCACGGCCGCCCGTTCTTCGCGACGGGCTCCCCGGGCGGAGCGTCGATCATCACGACGGTGCTGCAGGTGATCCTGGGCCGGCTGGACCGCGGCCTGTCCCTGGAGGCCGCGATCGCGGCCCCGCGGGCGTCGCAGCGGAACTCGGCGCAGGCCCAGGTGGAGCAGGCGTTCCTGGACCAGCCGGAGACGGCGGACCTGAAGGCCCGCGGCCAGGGGTTCTCGACGGCGCCGGCGGAGATCGGGGCGGCCACCGGGGTGGAGCGTTTGAGGGACGGCCGCTGGCTGGCGGCCGCGGAGCCGGTGCGGCGGGGGACGGGCGCAGCGCAGGTGGTGTGGCCGGTGCGCTGGTAGACGCTCGGTGTCTGGGGCAGGTCTGCTGCACCAGCCACCGCCCACGGCCCGGAAAGCGGTCCCCGCCCTCCCTGGGGGGCGTGCCCTTGTCCAGCCTATCGGAGCGGCCCGACGAAAAGCCGGGAAAGCGGGCCGCCGAGGCCGGGTTGTCCACATCACCACCCCGCTGTGGACAACCCCGCCGGCCTCCAAGATCGGCACATCGGGGCACGGGCGCGCCCGGCGAACCCGGGCCTTCTAGACTCGGCTGCGATGTTCCAGCCACCTGAATCCCCGCTTCCGCCGGGGGTGGGTCGATGAAGCTCGTCTTCGCCGGCACGCCCGACCCGGCGGTCCCCGCCCTGCGTGCCCTGCTCGAATCCGGGCGGCACGAGGTCGTTGCCGTCGTCACGCGGCCCGATGCGCAGGCCGGGCGCGGCCGTCGCGTCCTGCGGTCGCCCGTCGGTGCGCTCGCCGATGACCACGGCATCGAGGTCCTCACCCCCGCGCGCGCCGGGGATCCGGCCTTCCTCGCGCGGCTCGCCGAGCTCGCGCCGGATGCCTGCCCGGTCGTCGCCTACGGGGCGCTGCTGCCGCAGGCCGCCCTCGACATCCCGCGGCTCGGGTGGGTGAACCTGCACTTCTCGCTGCTGCCCGCGTGGCGGGGCGCCGCGCCCGTGCAGGCCGCCATCCGCGCCGGCGACGAGATCACCGGTGCCTCCACCTTCCGGATCGTCAAGGAACTGGACGCCGGTCCGGTCTTCGGCGTCGTCACCGAGACCATCGGCGCCACCGACACCGCCGGCACACTGCTCGGGCGGCTCGCGGAATCCGGGGCCAAGCTGCTGCTGTCCACCATGGACGGTCTCGCCGACGGCACGCTCGTCGCGCGGGAGCAGCCCGCCGAAGGCGTCAGCTACGCGCCGAAGGTCACCGTCGAGGACGCTCGGGTGTCCTTCGCCGACCCGGCGTCCGCGGTCGACCGGCAGATCCGCTCGGTCACCCCGGACCCGGGCGCCTGGGCGGAGTTCCGCGGCGAGCGGTTCAAGCTCGGCCCGGTCACGGTGCTCGACGAACCCGGCCCGCCGCCGGGCGAGATCGTCGTCGAGCGCAAACGGGTGCTGGTCGGGACGGCGACGAAGCCGCTGCAGCTCGGCGAAGTCCAGGCACCCGGCAAGAAACGGATGGCGGCCACCGACTGGGCGCGCGGCACGAGGATCGACCAGGGAGAGCGCCTCCGGTGAACGACCACAGGGAACGACGACCGTCACGCCCCCAGCGGGGCCGCCCGGCACCGCGCAAGGAAGGCCCGCGCCGCCCGCCGGAGGTGGACCCGGCCCGGCAGGCCGCGTTCGACGTCCTCGCGGCCGTCCGGACGAAGGACGCCTACGCCAACCTCGTCCTGCCGGATCTGCTGCGCGAACGGCGGATCACCGGCCGCGACGCGGCGCTGGCCACCGAACTCGCGTACGGCACGTCGCGGGCCCAGGGCCTGCTCGACGCGATCATCGAGTCCTGCGCCGAACGGCCGCTCAAGCAGACGGACCCCGCGGTGCTCGACGCGCTGCGCCTCGGCGTCTACCAGCTGCTGCGCACGCGCATCCCCGAGCACGCCGCGGTGACGTCCACTGTGGACCTCGTGCGCGCCGAAGCCGGTTCGTGGGCCACGGGTTTCGCGAACGCCATCTTGCGCAAGGTGTCCGAAAAGGACGAAGCCGCGTGGCTCGACGAGCTGGCGCCGGACGAGGCGAAGGACCCGATCGGCGCCTACGCGCTGCGCACCGCGCACCCGCGCTGGATCGCGCGGTCGTTCGCCGAAGCGCTCGGTGACAAGGGCGCCGGTCTCAAGGCCGCTCTCGAAGCCGACGACGCGCGCCCCGAGGTCCACCTAGTCGCTCGGCCCGGCGAGATCAGCGCCGACGAGCTCGCCGCGATCACCGGCGGCGACCCGGCGCCGTACTCGCCCTACGGCGTGCGCCTGCCCGCCGGCGCCGGCGACCCGGCCGACGCCGAACCGGTCCGCGAACGGCTGGCCGCGGTCCAGGACGAGGGCAGCCAGCTCTGCGCGATCGCCGCGACGAAGGTGCCGCTCGACGGCTCCGACGAGCGCTGGCTCGACCTGTGCGCCGGCCCCGGCGGCAAGGCCGCGCTGCTCGGCGCGCTGGCCGCGCTCAGCGGGGCCAGCGTCGACGCCGTCGAGAAGGCGCCGCACCGCGCGAAGCTCGTCGAGAAGGCGACGAGCGGGTTACCGGTGAAGGTGCACGTCGCCGACGGACGCGAGAGCGGCCTGGAGCCGGGCTACGACCGGATCCTCGTCGACGCGCCGTGCAGCGGCCTCGGCGCGCTGCGGCGGCGGCCCGAGGCGCGGTGGCGGCGTCAGCCGTCCGACGTCGCGGACCTGACCAAGCTGCAGGGCGAGCTGCTCACCGCGGCCTACGAGCTGCTGCGGCCCGGCGGCGCGCTGACCTACGTCGTCTGCTCGCCGCACCTGGCCGAGACCGAAGGCGTCTTCGCTGAGACGTCGCGGCGGCTGAAGGCCGAGGTGCTGGACGCGCGCGGGTTCTTCCCGGGTGTGCCGGAGCTCGGCGACGGGCCGTACGTCCAGCTGTGGCCGCACCGCCACGGCACGGACGCGATGTTCTGCGCCGTGCTGCGCAAACCGTGACCGACCTCGGGCTGGTCGCCAGCTCGTGCGGCGGGCTGGACGTCCGCTTCGCCGCCGAGCTGGCCCACCCGGCGGCCGGACGCGGCTGGCGCCCGGCGATCACGCTGACGCCGACGGCCCACCGCTGGCTGACGTCGACCGGCGGCCTGGCCGAGGTCGAGGCGTGCACCGATCTGCCGGTCCGCAGCGTGTCCCGGCTCCCGGGCGAGCCGCGGCCGCACCCGGACCCGGCGGTGTTCCTGTTCGCGCCGGCGTCGGCGAATTCGGTCGCGAAGCTGGCGCTGGGGATCGCGGACAACCAGGCGTTGACGGTGCTCGGGGACGTGCTGGGCGCGCCCGGGATCACGATGGTGGTGGCGTACCAGATCCACGACACCCGGGTGCACCACCCGGCGTGGCAGCGCCACCTCGACACCCTCGCGAGTGCCGGGGTGACGCTGCACCGCCTCGACGTCCGCCGGCCGTGGACCGAGGTCCTCGACCTGCTGCCGTGAGGACGCGACTTGCGCGGGGCGGGATCTGCGCCGCGCGTGAGGCGCGTGCGCTGAAACGGCAGAAACGGCACCAGGCCCGCGGGGGCGCCCCCCGTCTTCTACTCTACCGGCCACCACCGACAGTTTCGGGCCGCCGACATCAAGAACAGACCGCCGCATCCACAGCTGCGATCAGATGGCCGTTCGTGTCCGCCAAGGTCGGGTTCTCGTTCAGCACCACCGTCGCCCGCCGGTCCTTCGGGCCCACTCCGGCGAAGTTCGTGAAGCCGATGATGCCCCCTTCGTGCCCCCACACCACTCCGCACGACAGCGGGACGCTGCCCAAGCCCAGGCCGTAGCCCGCGCCCGGGACGCCGAGGTCCGCCGGGACCGTGCGGCGCATCTCCGCCAGCTCCGCCGGGCGCAGCAGACGGCCGCCCAGCAACGCTCCGTAGAACCGGTCCAGGTCCGCCGGGGTGGAGACCAGGCCGCCCGCCGCCCAGGCGATCGTGGCGTCGAAGTCGCTGAAGTCCACCAGTTTCCCGCCGAACGGCAGGTAGCCGACCGCGTGCGGGGCCGGGAGCTCTTCGTCGCCGCGGCGGGGGAGGTACGTGTCGTGCAGGCCCAGCGGGCGGGTGATGCGGCGGGCGATCTCCGCGTCCAGCGGATGTCCGGTCACGCGTTCCACGAGCATCCCGGCCACGATGTAGTTCGTGTTCGAGTACGACCACTTCGTGCCCGGTGGGAACAACGCCGGGTGCGCCAGCGCCAGCGCCACCAGCTCGGCCGGCTCCGCACCGCGGTGGCGCAGGGCCTCCGGGTCGGTCAGGTCGAGCGCGTCCGTGTAGTTGTACAGCCCGCTCGTGTGCTGCAGCAGCTGCCGGACGGTGATCCGCTCGTCCGGCAGCAGGCCCGGCAGGTACCGCGAAACCGGCGCGTCCAGCCGCACCCGGCCCTCGGCCACCAGCTGCAGCACCACCGTCGCCACGAACGACTTCGTCACGCTGCCCACGCGGAAGGAACCGTTGCGCGGGAACGGTTTTCCGGTGACGACGTCGCCCTTGCCGCTGCGGGTGACCTCGGTCCGCCGTCCGTCCTGGACGACCGCCTCCGCGCCCGGCACGCCGTCCTGGGCCGTCAGCACGTCCAGGCTCGCCTGGACCGGGCTCGTGCCCGCGGCGAGCGCCGGTGCCGCCGTGGTGGCGGCCAGCAGCGCCACGAGTGTGCCGGCCGTGACGGCCCGCAATGACTTCCGCATGAGAAAACCCCCTGGTGTCTCGGTCTCGCCCACGCTAGGGAAACCGGACACCAGGGGGTATCGGGGAGACCACCGGAAAAACCCGGGGGTGCACCCCACCACTCAGCGCAGCTTCAGCGCCCGCTTCAAGGTGCCGAACAGGTCGGTCTGGTTGGTCAGGCCGACGATGTTCGCCGCCTGCGGGCCGAGACCCGCGATGCGCACCTGCGTACCCGTGTGCGACTGCGAGCCGCCCGTTTCCGCGGTGCCATAAGCCAGCGTCATGTTCGCGCCTTCGTTGGTGATCAGGGTCGCGGTCAGGCCCGGCGTGGCGGTGGGCTCGACGATCTGGCTGCTGTGGCCGTGGTCCGCGGTCACCAGCACCAGCGTGTCGGGGTGGCTGCGGGCGAACGCCGTGCCCGCCGCGATCGCCGCGTCGAAGTCGACCGTCTCGCCGATCTGGCCGCACGGGTCGGCCGCGTGGTCCTGCTTGTCGATGCTCGCGCCCTCGACCTGCAGGAAGAAGCCCTTGTCGCTGCGGCGGTCGTCCAGCAGCTCCAGCGCCTTGCGGGTCTGGTCGGCCAGCTTCGGCTGGGTCGCCGGCAGCTTGGGGTTCGGGGCGCAGCGGGTGGGCGCGGTGCCGCCGTGCACGGCCGCCGGGCCGCTCCAGTTCACCGGCATGTTGCCGTCGGCGAACAGGCCGAGGACCGGCTTGCCCTTCTTCGCCGCCGCCAGGTCCGCCGCGTTGTTGACGACGGTGTAGCCGGCCGCCTTGGCCTGGTCGAGGACGGTCTTGCCCTTGAACTTGCCCGCGGTGACCTGCTGGTTGAAGTACTTCGCGCCGCCGCCCAGCAGGACGTCGGGGCGGGTCTGCACCAGCTGCTCGGCGATCGAGCCGAGGCCGCCGTTCTCCTTGGCGTTCTTCGCGCACTTCGCGGTCGTCTCGACCGGGCCCTTGCAGTCGCGGTTGACCACGTGCGAGCCGAGCACGGCCGGGGTCGCGTCCTGGACCTCGGCGGTGGTGACGTCGCCGGTGCGCAGGCCGTTGCGCTTGGCGATCTCGAGGATCGTCGGGACGTCGTTGCCGTAGGCGTCGACGGAGATGGCGCCGTTGTAGGTCTTGGTGCCGGTGGCCCAGCCGGTGCCGGACGCGGCCGAGTCGGTCACGTAGTTCGGCTTGCCCGGGTTGTTCTGCTCGACCGCGTAGGTCGTGTAGTCGCCGGTCAGCGGCAGCTCGTCCATCGCGAGCCGGCCGGCGGCGCCGCGCTCGTAGTTGCGGGCGGCGGTGATCTCCGACTGGCCCATGCCGTCGCCGATGAACAGGATGACGTTGCGGGCGTGGCCGCCCTGGACCGCGGCGCGGACGTCGGCGGTGCGGTCACCGGTGCCGGCGGCCGAACGCGCGTCGGCGTTGTCGGAGCCGTTGGTGGCCAGGGCGACCGGGGCGGCGGCGACCAGCGCGGCGCCGAGGGCGCCCGCGACCAGCCACCGGCGGCGGCCGGTGAACAGCGAAGCCATGTTTCTCCTCATTCGCGAACTTCGGGGACTTCGGGGACTTCGGGAGTTACGGCCCGGATTTCGGACACGGGCTATTAGTCCTCCCGCATGTGTGCCGCGGAGGGACTGAAGGTGACGGCCGGGTGTCCGCTGGCCGAACTCATGGCTCCCCGCGGGTGACCGGGAGCACGTCGGTTATTGACCGCCGAGGTGCCCCGGCCGGACGACACCCGATTCGTACGCGATGACGACCGCTTGGCTGCGGTTGCCGGCGCCGAGCTTGGCGAAGATGTTGCCCACGTGCGTCTTCACCGTCTCCAGGCTGATCACCAGCGCCGCCGCGATGTCCTGGTTGGACAGTCCGGTGGCGATCAGCCGCAGCACCTCGGCTTCGCGGCGGGTGAGCGTCTTCGCCGCCCGCGCGTGCTTCCCGCCCGCCGGACGGCCGCTCACCAGCCGCCGGATCGCCTCCGGGAACAGCAGCGACTCGCCGGTCGCGACCGTCCGCACCGCGTGCGCGATCTCCTCCTTGCGCGCCCGCTTCAGCAGGAAGCCGCTGGCCCCGGCCAGCAGGGCTTCGTGCACGTAGTCGTCGTTGTCGAACGTCGTGACGACGAGGATCTTCGGCGGTTCGGCCAGCGCCGCGAGCACCTGCCGGGTGGCTTCGATGCCGTCCACGCGCGGCATCCGGACGTCCATCAGCACGACGTCCGGGCGGGTCCGCCGCACCGCTTCGAGGACCTCGCCGCCGTCGGCCGCCTCGCCGACCACCAGCAGGCCCTGCTGCTCCAGCAGGGCCCGCAGGCCGGTGCGGACCAGCGGCTCGTCGTCGGCGAGCAGCACCGACGGCGTCACGTGCCCGCCCGCAGCGGGATGGTCGCGCGCAGCCGCCACTGCTGCCCGTCCGGGCCGGCGTCGAGCTCCCCGCGCAGCGCTTCGACGCGCTCGGCGAGCCCGGCCAGCCCGCGCCGCCCGGTCCGCGGCCCGTCGCCGGGCAGCGCGTTGACGACCGCGATGCCGAGGCGGTCCGGCCCGGCCTCGACGCGCACGTCGACCGCGCCGGGGCCGGCGTGGCGCAAGGCGTTGGTCAGGCCCTCCTGGACGATCCGGTAGCCCTCGCGCGACACCGTCGCGGGCAGCGCGGCGACCGGCCCGGCGACGGTCAGCCGGACGTCGAGCCCGGCTTCGCGGGCGCGGACGGCGAGCACGTCGACTTCGGCCAGCGTGCGCGCCGGTGCCTTGACCGCCGGCTCCTCGCGCAGCAGGCCCAGGACGTGGTCGAGGTCCTCGAGGGCGGTCCGGGACGCTTCTTCGATCGTGCCGAGTGCGCGCCGGACCTGGGCCGGGTCCGCCTCGACCAGCTCGGCCGCGGCCGCCGCCTGGATCGTCGACGTCGTGAGCGTGTGCCCGATCGAGTCGTGCAGCTCGCGGGCCAGCCGGTTGCGCTGGGCGAGCACGGCCGAGCGCCGCTCGGCGAGCGCGGCGCGTTCGGTGCCGGACGGGCCGAGCAGCGCCGCCGCGCCGGCCCGGAAGCCGCGGGTGGCTCCCGCGGCGAGCGCCAGCGCCGCGAACAGGAGCACGACCGCGAACGGAACCGTCCACGCCCCGAGCGGGACGTCGTCCCAGAAGAGGCTGATCGAGTCCTGGCCGCCGGTCAGCCACACGGCGGGCACGAGCAGGCCCAGGCCGAGGAAGGCGAGCACGGTGAGCAACAGGCCGCTGGCCGCCGTGTGCAGCGCCAGCCACAGACCCGAGCGCAGCCGCGAGCGGGCGCCGGGGCGCCCGTCCGGGGCCGGGATCGCCGTCCCGAGCAGGGTGTTCGCCAGGCCGATGCCGATCCGCCGGACCGGTCCCAGCAGACCCAGCAGCCCCATCAGCACCGCGAGGGCCAGTAACGCGAGCAGGGCCCGCACGCGGGACTCGGCTTCGACGGAGACCGCCGCGGCGAGCGCGAACGGGGACACGGGCACCGTGAGGACGGCGCACGCGAGGGCGTAGGGCAGGCTGCGGTAGCTGCCGATCCGCGCCAGGGACGTCAGGAATCCGGGCATGCGGCCGAGGTTAGGGCGCGCCGGTGGTCCGTGACCTCCCTCTCGGGAGCCAGATCCTGGTCACAACCCGTTAGCGACCGTTAGCGCCGTCCTCCTACACTCGGGACGTGGCAGACCGACCTTTGATCGCACCCAGCATCCTCGCGGCGGACTTCGCCCGGCTCGGCGAGGAGATCGCCGCCGTGGCCGGCGCCGGGGAGAACCGCGCCGACTGGGTCCACGTCGACGTCATGGACGCGCACTTCGTGCCGAACCTGACCCTCGGCCTGCCCGTCGCCAAGGCCCTGATCGACAGCACCGACCTGCCGATCGACTGCCACCTGATGATCGACGACCCGGACCGCTGGGCGGTCGGGTACGCCGAGGCCGGCGCCTACAACGTCACCGTGCACGCCGAGGCCGCGAAGGACCCCGTCGCGCTGGCCAAGAACCTGCGGGCCGCGGGCGCGAAGGCGGGCCTGTCGATCAAGCCGGGCACCGCGCTCGAGCCGTGGCTCGACGCCCTCAAGCACTACGACACGCTGCTGGTCATGTCGGTCGAGCCGGGCTTCGGCGGCCAGTCGTTCATCGCCGACGTCCTCGAGAAGGTCCGCGCCGCGCGGCGGCTGGTCGACACCGGGCACCTGAAGCTGCTCGTCGAGATCGACGGCGGCATCAACGCCGACACGATCGAGCAGGCCGCCGAGGCCGGAGTCGACTGCTTCGTGGCCGGATCCGCCGTCTACGGCGCCGCCGACCCGGGCAAGGCGGTCGCCGCGCTGCGCGAGCAGGCGGCCCGCGGCCGGGCCGGCTGACGCTCGCGGCGGCACCGGAGAAGCCACCGGGCCGCGGCGGGTGTTGGATGGAAGGACCGGCTCACCGACCGGCTCACTAGGAGGCAGCGCACGTGTTCACCGGCATAGTCGAGGAGATCGGCGAAGTCACCGCGGTCGAGCAGCTGACGAACGCGGCCCGGCTGCGGGTACGCGGGCCGCTGGTCACCAGTGACGCCGGGCACGGCGACTCGATCGCGGTCAGCGGGGTCTGCCTGACCGTCGTCGAGGTGGCGGGCGGCGAGTTCACCGTCGACGTCGTCAACGAGACGCTGCAGCGGTCGAGCCTGGCCAAGGTCGCGGTCGGCGACCGCGTCAACCTCGAGCGCGCCACCCCGGCCGGCGGCCGGCTCGGCGGCCACATCATGCAGGGCCACGTCGACGGGACCGGCGTGTTCCTCGGCCGCGACGAGAACGGCGTCACGGCGTTCGCGCTGCCGAAGCACCTGTCCCGGTACGTGGTCGAAAAGGGCTCGATCGCGGTCGACGGCGTCTCGCTGACGGTCGCGGCGATCGCCGGCGAGCAGTTCTCGGTCGCCCTGATCCCGACCACGCTGGAAGCCACGACGCTGGGCGGCCGCGAGGCCGGCGACCTGGTCAACCTCGAGGTCGACGTGGTCGCGAAGTACGTGGAAAAGCTGGCCGAGGCGCATATCCGCGACCAGATGCACAATCGGGACGGCGGCACGGAGGAGCGGTCATGAGTGAGACGAGCGCGGCAGAGCCCGAAACGGGCTGGACGCCCTGCGGCGCCGGTGCGGTGTTCGACGCCGCCGCCATCGAGCGGGCGATCGCGGACGTCGCGGCGGGCCGTCCGGTCGTCGTGGTCGACGACGAAGACCGCGAAAACGAGGGCGACCTCATCTTCGCCGCCGAGAAGGCGACGCCGGAGCTGCTGGCCTTCATGGTCCGCTACACCTCGGGGTACGTCTGCGTGGCGCTGACCGAGGCCGAAGCGGACCGGCTGGACCTGCCGCCGATGTACCACACGAACCAGGACGCGCGCGGCACCGCGTACAGCGTCACAGTCGACGCCGCCGAGGGCATCAGCACCGGCATCTCCGCGGCCGACCGCGCGCACACCATCCGGCTGCTCGCCGACCCGGCGTCCACGGCGAAGGACTTCCGCCGTCCCGGGCACGTCGTGCCGCTGCGGGCCAAGGAGGGCGGCGTGCTGCGCCGCCCCGGCCACACCGAGGCGTCGGTCGACCTGGCCCGGATGGCCGGGCTCGCCCCCGCCGGCGTGCTCTGCGAAATCGTGTCGCAGAAGGACGAAGGCGACATGGCCCGCCGCGACGAGCTCGAGGTCTTCGCCGCCGACCACGACCTCGCGATCATCACCATCGCCGACCTGATCGCCTACCGCCGTCGCACCGAGAAGCAGGTCGAGCGGGTCGCCGAAGCGCGGATCCCGCTGGCCGCGGGCACGTTCCGCGCGGTCGGCTACGACTCGCTGCTGGACGGCATCGAGCACGTGGCCTTCGTCTACGGCGAGATCGGCGACGGCCAGGACATCCTGGTCCGCGTCCACTCCGAGTGCCTCACCGGTGACGTCTTCGGCTCGCTGCGCTGCGACTGCGGCCCGCAGCTGGAGGCGGCGCTGGAAGCGGTGGCCGCCGAAGGCCGCGGCGTCGTGCTCTACATCCGCGGCCACGAAGGCCGCGGCATCGGCCTGCTGCACAAGCTGCAGGCCTACCAGCTGCAGGACGACGGCGCGGACACCGTCGACGCGAACCTCGCGCTCGGCGTCCCGGCCGACGCCCGCGACTACGGCACCGGCGCGCAGATCCTCTGCGACCTCGGCGTCCGCACCATGCGGCTGCTGTCGAACAACCCGGCCAAGCGGATCGGCCTCGAGGGCTACGGCCTGCGCGTCACCGGGCGCGTGCCGCTGCCCATCTCGCCGAACCCGGAGAACCTGCGCTACCTGAAGACCAAGCGCGACCGGATGGGCCACGACCTGGCCCAGCTGGAGCACTACGACCAGGTCGGCGCGAGCACCGAGCACCCCGACGGAGGAGCACTGTGAGCGGCGAAGGCCGTCCCGAGGCCAAGCTGGACCTCTCCGACTGCAAGTCGCTGAAGCTCGGCATCGTCGCCACCCGCTGGAACGCGGACATCACCGACGTGCTGCTGGAGCGGGCGCTGGTGGCCGCGCGCGAGGCCGAGCTCGAAGAGGAGCCGACGGTCGTCCACGTCGCGGGCGCGGTCGAGCTCCCGGTGGTGGCGCAGGCGCTGGCCCGTCACCACGACGCGGTGGTCGCGCTGGGCGTGGTCATCCGCGGCGGCACCCCGCACTTCGAGTACGTGTGCGACGCGGTGACGGCGGGCCTGACCCGGGTCGCGCTCGACGAGAGCACCCCGGTCGGCAACGGCGTCCTGACGTGCGACACGCACGAGCAGGCGGTCGACCGGTCGGGGCGGCCGGGGTCGAAGGAGGACAAGGGCTACGAGGCGACGGTGGCGGCTCTGGACTCCGCGCACGTGCTGCGGGGCCTGCGCCAGCCGTGGACCGAGCGGGGTTTCCAGTGAGCGTGGCGACTTCCCTGGTGATCCGCCCGCGCCGGGCGATGATCATGTGCAGCGTGCTCGCGGTGGCGCTGCTGGCCGTCTTCGTCGTGGTGGCGGTGCTGCTGCGCAACGGCGACACGGGCGTGCGGTTCCAGCGCTCCGACCAGGCGGCGATGGTGGGCATCGGCATCCTGCTGGCCTGCGGGGTGATGCTGTTCGCGATCGCCCGCGTCCGCGCGGACGCCGAGGGCATCGAGGTCCGGAACGTGCTCATCACGCGGCGGTTCGCGTGGAGCGAGGTGCTGTCGGTGAGCTTCCCGGACGGCGCTTCGTGGGCGCGGCTGGAGCTGCCGGACGACGAGTACCACGCGGTGATGGCGGTGCAGGCCGTGGACCGGGACCGGGCGGTGGAGGCGGTGCGCGCGCTGCGGAAGCTGCACCGCGCCGCCACCGGGGGCTGAGCCTCAGAGGTCCAGGTCGACCACGATCGGGGCGTGGTCCGACGGGCCCTTGCCCTTGCGCATGTTGCGGTCCACATAGGAATCCGTCACCGCATCGGTGAACGCCGAGTTCCCGTACACCAGGTCGATCCGCATGCCCTTGTTGTTCGGGAAGTTCCCGGCCCGGTAGTCCCAGTAGGTGAACGGGTGGTCGTACTTCAGCGGCCGCGGGAAGACGTCCGACAAGCCCAGGTCCCGCAGCCGGGCGAGGGCGTCGCGCTCCGGCTTCGTCACGTGCGTCGACTCCGCGAACAGCGCGATGTCCCAGACGTCGGCGTCCGTCGGGGCCACGTTGAAGTCCCCGAGCACCGCGAACGGCCCCGACGAAATCTCCGAAGCCACCAGTGAGTGCAGCGACGACAGCCACTCCAGCTTGTACGCGTAGTGCGGGTTGTCCGGCTCACGCCCGTTCGGCACGTACACCGACCACACCCGCACGCACCCGCAGGTGGCGCCCACCGCACGCGCTTCCGCGGCGCCTTCGAACGAAGGCTCGCCCGGCAGGCCGCGGACGACGTCGGACAGGCCCACCCGCGACACGATCCCGACGCCGTTCCAGCGCCCCAGCCCGTACGCCGCCACCTCGTACCCCAGCGCCTCGACCTCGGCCAGCGGGAACTTCTCCGTCGTGGTCTTCAGCTCCTGCAGGCACAGCACGTCCGGCGCCGTCTCCTCCAGGAACTCCAGCACGCGGGGCAGGCGGGGGACGATGGAGTTCACGTTCCAGGTGGCGATCCGCATGCCCGCGAGCATCCCACAGGCCACCGACAGAACCGGGGCGGCGCCGCGGCGCCGCCCCGGGAACTCACACGCCCGCGGTCGTCCGGATCCAGGACCGGCTCGCCGCCACGCTGGCGTAGTTGTTCGTGCCGCGCGTGTTCGACCCGCTCTGGTTCTGCACCGTCGACGCCACGCCGACCTGGACCCCGCCGGAGACCTGGGGCCCGCCCGAGTCGCCCTTCCACGCCGAGCCGTTGACGCCGACGCTCTGGATCGCGCGGCCGCCGTAGGCGTCCGTCGACCGGCCGGTGACCTGGACGTTCGCCGTCTTCAGCGACGTCGCCGGCGGCCCGGTCGGGGTGGTGCGGCCCCAGCCGTAGATCTGGTTGGTGCTGCCGGTGGCCGGGTCGGAGCTGCCCAGCGAGATCGGCGCCGCGCTCGTCGCCGACGCCAGGTGCAGCAGCGCGATGTCGCCGTTCGGGGACTGGTACTCGTTGTCGACGGCGATCTTCGTGCCCGAGAGCAGCGTGTTGCTGCCGACCCGGACGTACATGCCCGAGCCGTCGGAGTCGAGGCAGTGCACCGCGGTCAGCACCCAGCGGCTGGCGACGACCGTGCCCGAGCAGTTGAAGCCCTGGTAGTCGCGGCCGGGCGTGTTGACGTACACCTGGGCACCCCAGGAGACCGTCGGCGCGGTGCTGCCGCCGACGATGTTCGGCTGGACACCCGCGGAGGCCACGGCGCCGCCCGCGAGGGTGAGGGCGACGGCGGCCGCGGAGACGGCGCCGAGGGAGCGGAGGAAGCTCACGGTGGTGATCCTTTCGGTGGGGGACCGGATCGCCGTCGGAAAGTAACCACCGCGTCACCGGCGCGGACACCGACGAAGGTCGGAACCGGGCGAAGACCCGACTTCCGGCGGATCGGACAGCAGGTGCTCGGAAGCCGCCGGCAGGCGGGGGTGTGCGAGAACTGTCGGTGGTGCCAAATAGGCTGGGGTGGTGGCTGACCCGACCACCTACCGTCCCTCGCCGGGGAGCATCCCGGATGCCCCTGGCGTGTACAAATTCCGCGACGCGACCAAGCGGGTCATCTACGTCGGCAAGGCCAAGAGCCTCCGCAGCCGGCTGAACTCCTACTTCGCCGACCTCTCCGGCCTGCACCCGCGCACCCGCCAGATGGTGACGACGGCGGCGAGCGTGGAATGGACCGTCGTCACCACCGAGGTCGAGGCGCTCCAGCTCGAGTACAACTGGATCAAGGAGTTCGACCCCCGCTTCAACGTCCGCTACCGCGACGACAAGAGCTACCCGGTGCTCGCGGTGACGCTGAACGAGGAATTCCCGCGGCTGCACGTCTACCGCGGCCCGCGCAAGAAGGGCGTCCGCTACTTCGGCCCGTACGCGCACGCCTGGGCCATCCGCGAGACGCTCGACCTGCTGCTGCGCGTCTTCCCGGCGCGCACCTGCTCGGCCGGGGTGTTCCGGCGGCACGGCCAGATCGGCCGGCCCTGCCTGCTCGGCTACATCGACAAGTGCTCGGCGCCGTGCGTGGGCCGCGTCTCGGCCGACGAGCACCGCGACATCGTCGAGGACTTCTGCGACTTCCTGGCCGGCAAGACCGACGTCATGATCAAGCGCCTCGAAGCCGAGATGGCCGCGGCGTCCGAGGAGCTCGAGTTCGAGCGCGCCGCCCGGCTGCGCGACGACCTCGGCGCGCTGCGCCGCGCCATGGAGAAGCAGGCCGTGGTGCTCGGCGACGGCACGGACGCCGACGTCGTCGCCTTCGCCCACGACGACCTCGAAGCCGCCGTCCAGGTCTTCCACGTGCGCGGCGGCCGGGTCCGCGGCCAGCGCGGCTGGGTCATCGACAAGGCCGAGGAGATGGACGTCCCGGCGCTGGTCGACCACTTCCTCACCCAGTTCTACGGCGACGAAGCCGAGCTCGACGCCCGCGACGACGTCGACTCCGGCCCGGTCGTCCCGCGCGAGGTCCTGGTGCCCGAGCTGCCCGCCGACGCGGACGCGGTCGCGGAGTGGCTGTCCGGGCTGCGCGGCTCGCGGGTGCAGCTGCGGGTGCCGCAGCGGGGTGACAAGAAGGCGCTGGCCGAGACCGTGCAGCGCAACGCCGGGGAGGCGTTCACCCAGCACAAGCTGCGCCGGGCGGGCGACCTCACGGCGCGCTCGGCAGCGCTCACCGAGCTGCAGGAGTTCCTCGCCCTGGACACCGCGCCGCTGCGCATCGAGTGCATCGACATCAGCCACATCCAGGGCAGCGACGTCGTGGCGTCGCTGGTCGTGTTCGAGGACGGGCTCGCGCGCAAGTCGGAGTACCGGCGCTTCGCGCTGCGGGAGGCGGCCACGGAGGGTGACGTCGCCTCGATCGCCGAAGTCGTCCGCCGCCGGTTCTACCGCTACCTCAAGGAAACCGCCGAGGAAACGGACTCGTCGAAGCCGGGCCTGGACCCGGAGACCGGGCGGCCGAAGAAGTTCGCCTACCCGCCGAACCTGTTGGTCGTCGACGGTGCCGGCCCGCAGGCCACGGCGGCCGCGGACGTGCTGGCCGAGCTCGGCATCACCGACATCTCCGTGATCGGTCTGGCCAAGCGGCTGGAGGAGGTCTGGCTGCCCGCCGACCCCGATCCGGTGATCCTGCCCCGCACGTCGGAGGGGCTGTACCTGCTGCAGCGCCTGCGGGACGAGGCCCACCGCTTCGCCATCGCCTACCACCGCGAGAAGCGCTCCAAGCGGCTGATCACGTCCGAATTGGACAGTGTGCCCGGGCTGGGGCAGGCTCGCCGCACCGCGCTGATCAAGCACTTCGGCTCGGTGAAGAAGCTCAAGCAGGCCAGGGTCGAAGAGATCGAGGCGGTGCCCGGCTTCGGCAGGCGCACCGCGGAAGCCGTGGTCGCCGCGCTGGCCGGGGAGTCCGGCGCGAGCAACGGCACAGGAGCAGGGGAGTAGGGAAACACAGTGAGTGCGCAAGAGGAGATCCGCGGCTCCGGCATGGAGGTCGCGGTCGTGTCCGGGTTGTCCGGGGCGGGTCGCAGCACAGCGGCCAAGTGCCTGGAGGACCTGGGCTGGTTCGTCGTCGACAACCTGCCCCCGGAGCTGATCGCCACCATGGTCGAGCTGGGCGCGCAGGCGCGCGGCGCGATCACGAAGGTGGCCGTCGTCATGGACGTGCGCTCGCGCGCGTTCACCGACGACCTGGCCTCGGTGATCAAGGACCTCGACGCCCGGGGCTACAAGCCGCGCGTGCTGTTCCTGGAGGCGACCGACGCCGTGCTGGTGCGGCGCTTCGAGGCCGTCCGCCGGGGCCACCCCATGCAGGGTGACGGCCGGCTGGCCGACGGCATCACCGCGGAGCGGACGCTGCTGGAGCCGCTGCGCGAAGAGGCCGACCTGGTGCTCGACACGTCGTCGCTGTCGGTGCACGACCTGCGGGCCAAGATCGAGGACGCGTTCGGCTCGGAAGCCAGCACGCAGACCCGGGTCACCGTGCTGTCCTTCGGCTACAAGTACGGCCTGCCGATGGACGCCGACCTGGTGATGGACGTCCGGTTCCTGCCGAACCCGTTCTGGATCCCGGAGCTGCGCGAACACACGGGCCTCGACGGCGAGGTCCGCAACTACGTCCTCTCGCAGGAGGGCGCCGAGGAGTTCCTCGACCGCTACCACCAGCTGCTGCGGCTGATCGGCGCCGGCTACAAGCGCGAGGGCAAGCGGTACCTGACGCTGGCCGTCGGCTGCACCGGCGGCAAGCACCGCAGCGTGGCGCTGTCGGTCGAGCTCGCCCAGCGTCTGTCCAAAGAGGACGGAATGGCCGTGAAGGTGGTGCACCGCGACCTTGGTCGTGAATAACGTGCGCGCGGTCGCCCTCGGCGGCGGCCACGGACTGCACGCCACGCTGTCCGCGGTGCGGCGGGTGACCCCCGACGTCACCGCGGTCGTGACCGTGGCCGACGACGGCGGATCGTCCGGACGGCTGCGGCGCGAACTCGGCCTGCTGCCGCCCGGCGACCTGCGGCAGGCGTTCGCCGCCTTCGCCGCGGAAGACGGCGGCACGCTGTGGGCCGAGGTCTTCCAGCACCGCTTCGGCGGCGACGGCGCACTGGCCGGCCACGCGGTGGGGAACCTGCTGCTGGCCGGGCTCTTCGAGGTCCTCGGCGACCCGGTCGCGGCGCTCGACGAAGCCTGCCGGCTGATGGGCGTCTCGGGCCGCGTGCTGCCGATGTCGCCCGAGCCGCTCGAGATCGAGGGCCAGGTCAGCGGCCTCGACAGCGAGGACCCGGCCGCGCTGCGCACGATCCGCGGCCAGGTCGCGGTGGCCACCACCCCGGGTCAGGTGCGCCGCGTCAGCCTGCGCTCGCCGGGCCGGGCGGGCCGTCCGCCGCTGGCGTGCGAGGAAGCCGTGGAAGCGGTGCTGAACGCCGACGTCGTGTTCCTCGGGCCGGGCTCGTGGTTCACGAGCGTGCTGCCCCACCTGCTCGTGCCCGGGCTGCGCGACGCGCTGGTGCGGACGGCCGCGACGAAGGCCCTGGTGCTCAACCTTGTCCCCCAGCCGGGGGAAACCGCGGGATTCTCCCCGGAGCGCCACCTCGACGTACTCTTCGAGCACGCGCCGGATCTGCGGGTCGACGCGGTGATCGCGGACCGCGATTCCGTGCCCGACCCGGCAAATCTCCGGCGCGCGGCCCAGCGGCTCGGCGGCCGGGCGCACCTGGGGGCGGTGGCCGACCCCGAAGTGCCGGGACGGCATGATCCTGATGCGCTCGCGTTGTGCATGCGGGAGGCTCTCGGTCTCGGCGGGGAGCACGGGGGAGGAGCGAAAGGCAGGGAGGGGCAGCAATGGCGATGACCGCCGCGGTGAAGGACGAGCTGAGCCGGCTGGAGATCACGAAGATCGGGCCGCGCCGGGCGGAGGTCGCGTCGCTGCTTCGCTTCGCCGGCGGGCTGCACATCGTGGCCGGCCGGGTGGTCGTGGAGGCGGAGCTGGACACGGGCTCGGTCGCGCGACGGCTGCGCAAGGAGATCCACGAGCTGTACGGCCACCATTCCGACGTCCACGTGATCACCGCCAGCGGCGGGCTGCGCAAGGGCACCCGGTACGTCGTGCGCGTGGTCAAGGACGGCGAGGGCCTGGCCCGCCAGACCGGGCTGATCGACCAGCGCGGCCGCCCGGTGCGCGGGCTGCCGGCGGCCGTGGTGTCCGGCGGCGTGGCCGACGCGGAAGCGGCGTGGCGGGGCGCGTTCCTCGCCCACGGGTCGCTGACCGAGCCGGGCCGCTCGTCGTCGCTCGAGGTGACGTGCCCCGGTCCGGAGGCGGCGCTGGCCCTGGTCGGCGCGGCGCGCCGGATGGGCATCCAGGCGAAGTCGCGCGAAGTGCGCGGAGCCGACCGGGTGGTGGTCCGCGACGGCGACGCGATCGGCGCGCTGCTGACCCGCCTGGGCGCGCACGCGAGCGTCCTGCAGTGGGAAGAGCGCCGCATGCGCCGCGAGGTCCGCGCGACGGCGAACCGCCTGGCCAACTTCGACGACGCGAACCTGCGCCGCTCCGCCCGCGCGGCGGTGGCGGCGGCGGCCCGGGTGGAGCGGGCGCTGGAGATCCTGGGCGAAACGGCCCCGGACCACCTGCTGGCGGCGGGCCGGCTGCGGCTGTCCAACCGGCAGGCGTCCCTGGAGGAGCTGGGCCAGCTGTCGGACCCCCAGATGACGAAGGACGCGGTGGCGGGCCGCATCCGCCGGCTGCTGGCGATGGCGGACAAGCGCGCGAAGGACCTGAACATCCCGGACACCGAGTCCGCGGTCACGCCGGAGATGCTGGAGGAAGAGGACGCGTAGCCACCGCAGGGTGCGCGCGGCCGGGGTTTCCGAGAGCCGGGGAGCGATTCTCCCAGTGGTTTTGTTCCTCCGCAGCGCGATCTCGCGGCGGGTCGTCGTGTTAACGGGATCGGTGCTGCCGGGCCCATCTCGTAACACCCCGGTAGCACCGGGGAGTGGCCGCGGAAACGCGGGCCCTCGAACCTCGGTCGGGAGGGATACGCCGAACGAGGGAAGGGGTAGGCATGCGCACGAACAACGCGCGGCTTCAGGTGTCACCGGAGGTCGGCACCTGGCTCGCCCGGCGCAGCAGCAAAGCGGGCGACTGGACGGCCGAGGACCTGGTCGCGGCCAAACGCGGCACCACCGTTTCCGTCGTCATCCCGGCCCGGAACGAGGAAGCCACGGTCGGTGCGATCGTCACCGCCATCCGCGAAGAGCTGCAGGAACACCACCGGCTGATCGACGAGATCCTCGTCGTGGACAGCCACTCGACCGACGCCACCGCCGAGGTGGCCGCCGCGGCCGGGGCGCGCGTGGTCGCCCAGGACGCCGTCTTCCCCGCCCTCGACGGCCTGCAGGGCAAGGGCGAGGCGCTGTGGAAGGGGGTCGCGGCGACGACCGGCGACCTCGTCGTCTTCGTCGACGGCGACCTCTACGACTTCACCACCAGCTACGTCACGGGGCTGCTCGGCCCGCTGCTCACGGACCCGTCCGTGGCCTACGTCAAGGGCTTCTACCACCGGCCCCTCAACGGCGCGGCGGGCAGCGAACCCGAAGGCGGCGGCCGCGTCACGGAGCTGGTCGCCCGGCCGCTGCTCAACATGTTCTGGCCGGAGCTGTCCGGGTTCGTCCAGCCCCTGGCCGGCGAGTACGCGGGGCGGCGCGAGGTGCTGGAGGGCATCCCGTTCGTCGTGAACTACGGCGTCGAGATCGGGCACCTCATCGACCTGGTGGAGCTGCGCGGCCTCGACGCGCTGGCCCAGGTCGACCTCGGCCACCGCGTGCACCGGCACCAGAGCACGCAGGCGCTCGGCCGGATGTCCGGGCAGATCATGCAGACGCTGTTCGACCGCCTGGAGCGCTACGACCGGCTGGTCACGGCCATCCCGCCGGCCACGATGCTGGCCCAGTTCCAGCGCGGCGCGTCGGCGGACGGCGTCGAGCGGGAACTGGTGCTGACCGACCTGACGTCCCGGCAGCGCCCGCCGCTGGCGAGCCTGCCGGTGACGCTGCGCCCGGAGAACGAGCGGACCCTGCAGGACACCGCGTAGCTCATGGGGTGAGCGCCAGCCGCCAGCTCGCGTAGTCCCGGGCCGTCCGGGCCAGGGATTCGGCGGCGGCCTTGCCGGTCCAGAGCCCCGCGACAGCGGCGGCGAACGCCGTCACGGATCCGGGAGGCGCCGAAGCCCAGCGTGTGTGCGCACGCGCCCAGGCTTCGGCGTCCGCCGGGCGGTGACCGGCGGCGACGAGCCGGATGACCAGGAACGCCGGGTCGATCCACGGCGCCCCGGATGCGGGCCAGCCCCAGTCGACGACGTGGGTGCTCCCGGCGGCACCGAGCAGGAACTGGCCGGCGTGCAGATCGGTGTGCAGGAGGCAGTCTCCGGCCAGCAGCTCGGGCGCTTTCCCCTCCCAGGCGGCGAGCCGGCGCACATCGGCACCGGACAGCTCCGGCCGGTCGGTGGCCAAACGCGGCCACCAACGGGTTTTCCAGCGCTCCGCCAGCGATCGCAGGTGAGGCGCCTCGATCGCGCCGATCCGGTTCACGGCGGTGGCGACGGCGGGAAGATCCGGTGACCCCGGTTCGAGGGCCGCGGGCCGCCCGTCGACGTGGGCGAACCCGACGACCAGCCATTCGCCGACGTCCTGGTGGAACAGCACCTCCGGTGCGAGCCCGCCGAGAAGCGGCGCGACTTCGGCTTCGTTGCGCAGCCACCGCATCGCGGTCGACACGCCCTCGACACCCTTGAGGAAAACGGACGGGCGGCCGGGGCGCCGCAGGGTCAAAGCCACGCTCGCGCTCTGCATCGCCGCTACCGGCACAGCTTCGCTGATCGGCCCGAGACGGTCGTGCACCGCGTCACGAACCGCTGCGGGCAGCCCGCTCCAGTCGTACAGAGCCGTCACCTTCCGTTCGTGTCGGTGTTCTGGTTGCCGTCCTTGCCGGACGCGCGACACCCGTCGTCTCCGCTGGTGCAGTTCGCTGCCCGCAGCGACCACAGGTCAGGATCGACCGGGAACCCGGCCGCCGCTATCGCGGAGATCGCACGGGTCAGGTCGGCGTGCCGGTCCGCGATCGAGACGTCCCGCTCCGGTTCGGGTACGTGGTGGATGTAGCGTCCGGCGACCCGATCGCAGAACCGGGTGTATTCCTCGGTGTGCAGGATGAAGGCGTGCCATCCGAGGTCGACGAGCGGAGATGGTGCCAGGCCCGGACCCCGCTCGGTCGCGCACGCGCACAAAAAAGCCAGCGCCTGGTCCACGATCCGTTCCGCGAGAGCGTGGGGCAGGTCGTCGGTGACGGCGATCCGATCGGTCAGGCGGTCGAACAGTTCGCCCGAAATGAGCGATCGGGCAGCGATGGTCCCGGCGACGATGGTCATGGCTTCTCCCCGCACAACTGGTAAGGACGTCAGTACCAGTACGGTGGCAGGTGGCGGCCAACTGGTCAAGACGAGTTACCCAGTGGAAGGATGGACGCATGGTGGATCGCCGAAGCGGAGTCCCTGCCTTCCGGCAAGTCGCTGCTGATCTGCGCGACAGGATCACCTCCGGCCGGCTGGCCACCGGTGAGCGGCTCCCCAGCGAGCGTGACCTGGTCGAACAGTACGGTGTCTCACGGCCGACGATCCGCGATGCGGTCAACCTCCTCAGAACCGAGGGGCTGGTGAATTCGGAGCACGGGCGTGGGGTTTTCGTTCGGCAGCCCGCAAGTCTCGGCAAGCGAGTTGCTCGCTCTCGGCTTTCCAGGGAAGCGCGCCGTTGGACCGGTGGTGCCTTCATGGCCGACGCAGCGGCGCGCGGCTTCACGCCTTCTGCCGATGTAAGTGTTCGCTTCGAGCGCGCTGATGACCGGGTTGCCGGCTACCTCGCGGTCGAACCCGGAACGGAAGTGACGGTTCGAGACCGGGTGATGCGGGCCGACGGGCTCGTGGTCCAGCTCGCGGTGTCACGGCTTCCTCGGGAGCTCACTCGCGGCACCGCGATCGAGCAGGTCGACACCGGACCGGGTGGCACTTACGCACGGCTGGAAGAAGCCGGGCACCGGCTGGCGTCGTTCACCGAGCACGTCGGTGCGCGAATGCCGACGCCGGACGAGGCTTCCCTCCTGCAGCTCGCCGAGGGCGTTCCGGTCGTGACCGTGACGCGGGTGGCCTACCGCGAGGACGGCGTACCGGCGGAGATGAACGACATGGTCCTCGCGGCGGACCGCTACCAGCTGTCCTACGAGTGGGCCGCTGACTGAAGACCGGCGGGCTGCCAGCCGGGCGGCCCGAACACGTACCCCGCGCGCTCGCGCCACGTCCGGGCCCCGCGCAGGTCGCGCAGGATCGAGCCGTACTCGTGGAAGCCCACCCGCAGCAGGTTGTACGTCTCGATGTTCTTCGTCAGCCCGTACGTCGGCCGCCTGCCCTCCGGGACGAAGCTGCCGAACATCCGGTCCCAAATGATCAGGATGCCTCCGTAATTCGCGTCCAAGTACTCCGGGTCGCTGCCGTGGTGGACGCGGTGGTGGGACGGGGTGTTGAACACGTACTCGAACCAGCGCGGCAGCTTGCCGACCTTCTCCGTGTGCACGAAGAACTGGTACACGAGGTCGATCGACAGCCCGGTCAGGATCAGCCACGGCGGGATGCCGCACAGCGCCAGCACCGACCAGAACGGCAGCTGGAAGTACGGCGTCCACTTCTGGCGCAGCGCCGTCGAGAAGTTGTAGTGCTCGCTGGAGTGGTGCACCTGGTGCCCGGCCCACAGCAGCCGCACGCGGTGGCTGGCGCGGTGGTAGTCGTAGAACACCAGTTCCTGGCCGAGCAGCATGAGTGCCCACGTCCACCAGTGGCGCGGGTCGAGCCGGACCGGCGCCAGCTCGAACAGGGCCGCGAACACCACCAGCATCACCAGCCGGAACAGCGCGTTGACGCCGACGGCGACCGTGCCCATCAGCATGCTCGTGCGCGTGTCGGCGACGCTGTAGCCGAGCACGTTGTCGTCGTGGCCGAGGACGTGCACCGCCACGATTTCGATCGTCACGAACAGCAGGAACACCGGAACCGCGAACAGCACGGGGTCGCGCAGGTGCGCAAGGAACTCGGCCACGTCGCCTCCTCGGATCTGACCTGACGGTAACTTACCCTGGGGTCACTTTACGCACGGTAGGCTCTGGCCCGTGACGGAGTCAAGGCCGGTGGGGACCAAGGGGATGCCTCGCGAGGAGCGCGAGGCCCAGCTCGTCGCGGCGGGCACCGAGGAGTTCGGCCGCGCCGGGTACGCGGGCGCCTCCATGGTCGAGATCGCGCGCCGGGTCGGGGTCACCAAACCGTTGCTGTACCAGTACTTCGGCTCGAAGGACGGCCTCTACCTGGCCTGCCTGCACCGCGCGGGCGGCCGGCTCACCGAGGGCGTCGCGACGACCATGGCGGCCGGCGGCGAGCCCGACCAGATGCCGCTGAAGGTGCTTTCGGCGATCTTCACGACGTTCGACCACGACCGGTACGCGTGGCGCCTCCTGCGTGACGCGACCGTGCCGTCGACCGGGGACATCGCCGCGGCGGCTGCGGACTACCGCCGCCGGCTCGACGCGTTCGCCGTGCTCGGCGCCACGCAGCTGCTGACCTCGCGCGGCCTGGCCGACCCGGCCGACATCGAGGCCGTCGCGCAGGTGTGGACCGGCGTGGTCGACTCGCTGATCAGCTGGTGGATCGACCGCCCGGACGAAGACGCCGCCGCGATGACGGCCCGCTGCGCCCGGATCATGGGCGGCCTGTTCGGCTGGTGACCCCCGGTCAGCCGGTCCCGGTCAGCTCGGCCAACGCTGCCCGCACGTCGGCGGACAACCGGTCGTCCCCGTAGGTGTGTTTCGCCGCCGACAACGCCCGGCCCAGTGCCTCCGACTCGTCTTCGCGGGTCGCGGCGAAGATCGCCGGGAACGCCATGGCCTGCTGCAACGCGTTGTCGTGCCGCCCGTCCGGGGTGCGCACCAGCGTGTGCGGAACCGCCGGGTCGGACAACAGCCGGTCCCATGCCGCCGACCCATCGTCGAACGGCGGTGGCAACGCCTTCCCTTCGTCAAGCGCCCGCAGGCCCGCGGCGATCCAGCCGACGCCGTCGAGCCCGGCCCGCGCGAACGCGAGGTGGGCCACCCGGCGGGCGAGCGCGCGCCGGACCTCCGGACCGGCGGCGATCGCGGCACCGACGAGGTCACGGTCGACCTTCGCGAACTCCCGCAGCGAACCCGGCGGCAGGGCGAGGATCGGCGGGTCCGGGAGCACGCCGCCCCACTCCCGGAGCAGCTGCTCGTGTCGCGCCTGCGCCCGCGACTCCTCTTCGGCCCGCCGGCGCGCTTCCCATCGCGCTGCGAGCTCCTCGTCGGTCGGCGGTGGGGGCAAGTCCCGCGCGAACCCGTGCCAGTACGCCGCGATCGCACTCGTTTCGCGGACGACGACGTCCGGCCCCGGTGGTGCGGGCCAGAGCTGCAGCAGGTAGCTGTCCTGCCGGGGTTCGCCGTCGAGCCGGGTGTCGCGCTCGCGGCCCGCGTCCATCGCCGTGCCGCTGTAGCGGACGCGGTAGTCGCCGGCAGCCAGTCCGAGGTCCCACCGGCCCTCGCCACCCCAGGTGACCAGCTGCGTCCGGCCCTCGGCGTGGAAGGACGCCTCGACGACGTCCTCCCCGCCGCCGTCCGGCGGCTCGGACGAGTGCACTTCGGCGGTGAAGCCGACTTGACCGGTGTGCAAGCCGGTGATGAGGAACAGGTGGCCGGGCACGGCGGCCCCGCACAACCCGTTGCGCTGCCCGGTGAAGCAGGCCGCCAGGTCGCCCTCGAACGGCTCGCCGCGCTCGTCGTGGACGTAAATCTGTCCATAGTGGACGTGAATCTCGCCGTCGACCGCGGTGCGCATGCCGGTCAGCATGGCAGGCCCCACCGACAGTTTTCGGTTTGCCCTGTTTGCCCGGATCGGCGACACGGAGAGTGCGCTTCACAGATTCGTTGCTCGGATGGCGTAGCGAAACCGGTCCGGTTCGCGATTAATCTGGGAAGCCGTCGCGTCGAGAGGTTGCCCCATGCCCGAACCAGCCGCATCCGTCCCGGCCGATCCCCGGCTCGCCGCGCGGTTCACCGAGGATCTGCTCGACGGGTGCCGGGTCCTGGCCAAGGATTACGGCTACCGGCCCGCGCAGTTCGAACGCATGGTCCGCGAGCACGGCGGCGTCGAAGCCGCCCGGCTGCTGCTGCGCGGCGCGGGCACCGCGGGCGGGTTCACCGTGCTCTGGGAGAAGAACCAGCTCGGCCGCAGTTCCGAGGCGACCATGCTCCGCGAGGAGTACGCCGAGCTGTTCACCGCCGACGAGCTCCTGCTGGCCCGCCGCCGGCTGGAGGAACACGGCTTCGACGTCGACGCCCACCTGCGCCGGATCGCCGAACCGACCTGAGCCCGGCCGAGCCGGCTCGGGTGAGGGCGGCAGGGGTGACCGGCGCCGCTCCGGTCACCCCTGCCGCGGCTTTCAGGCGGCCGCGCCGGACTTGCCGCGCAGCACCACGCTCGCCGTCGACGCGCCCTTGACCGCCGTTTCCACCTGCGCCAGCGTCGAGGACGGCGTCAGGCCGGGGACCGTGGCGGTGTTCAAGGCGTAGAGAGTGAACGTGTACGGGTGGCTCGAACCGCCCGGGCAGGGACCGAAGAACTGCTGCGCGGTCGCCCCGCTGCCCATGGCCTTCTGCTTCGCCCCGCCCTGGTCGGGCACGGTGTAGCCCGCCCCGAGCCCCTCCGGCAGCGACCGGGTGGCCGCCGGAACGTCCCAGATCGCCCAGTGCAGCTTGGTGCCGCCGCCCGCGACGTCGGCGAACACGACCGCGTAGCCCTTCGCGCCGTCGGCGGCACCCCACGCCAGCGGCGGCGACGGGTCCTGGCCCGCCGTGCCGTCGCCGGCGCAGGTGTACTTGTCGGGGATCGTGGCGTTGTCGGCGAAGGCCGAGCTGGTCAGCTTGAACCCGCTGCCGCCCGGGAACTTCAGCCGCACGATCACGTTGTCCAGCACCGACGGCGTGCCGCCGTTCTTGTCGTTGTTCGTCGAGGTCAGCCAGAGCCCGCCGTCGGGGGTCTTGGTCACCGAGCGCAGCCGGCCCCAGCGGCCGGAGAACAGCGTCGACACCGTGCCGACCCCGGTGCCGGCGGCGTTGATCTGCGTCGCGAACAGCTGCTCACCGGTTACGCCGGCGATGTAGATCCAGTCGTTGACGATCTCCACCCCGCTCGGCCCGGCCTGCGACGTCGGCCAGGTCTTCTTCGGGGCGATGAAGCCGCTGCAGCTGCCCTGCGTGCCCTCGCAGCTGGGCCAGCCGTAGTTGCCGCCCTTCTGGATGAGGTTGAGCTCGTCCTGGCTGCTTTCGCCGAACTCCGCCGCCCACAGCTGCCCACGGGAGTCCCAGGCCAGGCCCTGCGGGTTGCGGTGGCCGTAGCTCCAGACGTACCGGGCGTTGCCGCCGGTGGCGTAGAACGGGTTGTCGCCCGGTGCCGAGCCGTCGGGGTTGAGCCGCAGGACCTTGCCGTTGAGCGAGCTCTTGTTCTGCGCGTTGTCGCTGTTCTTGGCGTCGCCGACGGTGGCGTAGAGCTTGCCGTCCGGGCCGAACCTGATCCGCCCGCCGTTGTGGTAGCGGTTCTTCGCGATCCCGGTCAGCACCGGCGTCGACGTCGAGGACAGCGTGCTGCCGTCGTAGGTCATCTTCACGATCCGGTTGTCCCCGGACGCCGTGTGGTAGAGGTAGATCGCGTGGTCGGCCGCCCAGTTCGGCGAGATCGCCAGGCCGAGCAGGCCGCCTTCGCCGTTGGTCGTGACCGCGCCGGGCACCTTGCCCAGCGTGGTCTTCTGCCCGGACGGCGTCACCAGCAGCACCTCGAAGCGGTCCCGCTCGGTCACCAGCGCGTTGCCGTTCGGCAGGAAGTCCACCGCCCAGCCGAGGTCGACCTTCGCGATGTCCCGGTCGTACTCCGGGATGCCCCCGGCGCCGCCCGGAGCGCTCGTCTTCGCCGTGACGGCGTTGCTGGCCGCCGAGCTGTTGCCGTCGGGGTCGCGCGCCTTGACCGTGAACGTGTAGGAGGTGTTCGGGGTCAGGTCGGTGACCGTCGTGCTCAGTGACGTCGTCGTCGCCACCTTCGTGGTGCCCTGGTAGACGTCGTAGCCCGCGATGGTGCCGCCGTTGTCCGTGGCCGCGTTCCACGCCAGGGACACGCTGTTCGCGGTGACACTCGTGGTGCGCAGGTTGCCCGGCACGGTGGGCGGGGTGGTGTCGTTGCTCGGCGGCGTGGTGAAGGTGACCACGTTGCTCTGCTGCGACGGGTTGCCGGCGGCGTCGAACGCGCCGACCGAGATGTCGTAGGCCGTGTTCGGGGTCAGGTTGTCGACGGTCGCGCTCGTGGTGTTCCCGTCGACGGTCTTGAGGGTGTTGCCGCCGCGGTTGATCTCGTAGCGGACGACGCCGACGTTGTCCGTCGCGGCGGTCCAGGAGAAGGTGGCCGCGGTGGGGAGGACGTTGCTCGCCTTGAGGTTCGACGGCGGCGACGGCGGCTCGCCGTCGGTGGGCGCGGTGAAGGTGTCGGTGAGCTTGTCGGCGTTCGGGCCGCCGTTGGCGGTGGTCGCGGTGGTGCGGACCTTGTTGACGCCGGCGGTGAGCTGGACGGTCGCGGTGACGGTCTTCCAGGTCGTCCACGCGCCGGTGCCGGGGAAGTCGACGGTGCCCTTGTCGCCGCCGTCGACGGTCAGCTTCACCGGCCGGTTGTCGGTGGTTCCGTTGGCGTAGCGGAAGGTCAGGGTGTGCGTGCCCGCCTGCGCGGCGTTCACGGAGTATTCGACGTAGCTGCCGGCGACGTTGTCGAAGTTGACGAACCCGGTGCCGGAGTAGCCGGCGTGGTTCGACTCGACCGCGCCCTGGGAGATGGTGGCGTTCTCGGACTCGTAGCCGGTGTCGGCCGCGAAAGCGGTTACCGGGCTGACGACGGTGAGGCCGAGCGCCGCGACGGCGGTACCGGCCAGTACCGCGCGCCACGGTGGACGGGGTGCCACTGGGAGCCTCCTGCGTTGTCGGGGACAGGGGGTGACCGGGGCGGAATGGTCGGCGGACCACCGGCGGCAATAGTTAGGAAAGTTTCCTATCTATGGGTCAGATCACACACCCTCCGAGCGGGCGCTGTCAATACTCGACACGGCGGCTCACCCGGCGTGCCAACGGTTTCCCGCTCAGCGGCACGAGTGCGCCACCCAGAGCGCCCCAATGTGGCCTTCGGTGCGTCTCACGCACCGAAGGCCACATTGGGTGCGTCAGACGCACCCAAGGCCGCCTTGGGGCGCTTGGGTTCAGCCTGCTGTCACGGGGGCTTCGGCCGCCCAGTCGCGCGGCACCAGGAACGAAGCCAGCTCCGCTTCCGCGCT
This sequence comes from Amycolatopsis sp. lyj-23, assembly GCF_046549135.1. Taxonomy (NCBI): domain Bacteria; kingdom Bacillati; phylum Actinomycetota; class Actinomycetes; order Pseudonocardiales; family Pseudonocardiaceae; genus Amycolatopsis; species Amycolatopsis sp. lyj-23. Next base: position 662,139 of record NZ_JAJPWN010000005.1, read on the forward strand.
CCCCGGCTCGGGCGTGCACTCCGACTGCCACCGCGCCGACGGCGGCAGCGCCGTCAGGACCGCTTCCGCGTCGGCCCGCGCCGCGTCGTGGACGAGCGTGAACTCGACGTACCGGCCGCGGCGGTGGAGCTGCCACTGCCGCTCGCGTTCGCCGTACGGCACGTCCTTGCGCCGCCGCGCGATCGGGAAGTACGCGGGCGCGACGGTGGCGATGCTCGCCGCCGCGAAGGCGGCCGAGCGCCGCCACCCGTCCGGGCCGGGCAGGCGCAGGTGGTCGAAGTGGATGCCGCCGATGCCGCGGGCCTCGTCGCGGTGCGGGAGCCGGAAGCGGTCGTCGCAGGCGCGTTTCGCCTGGGCGTGGAACGCCGGGTCGAGCGTGTCGCAGTGGTTCTTCAGCACGCGGTGGAAGTGCGTGGCGTCCGAGGCGAAGCCGTAGCAGGGGAGGAGGTCGACGCTGCCGCCGAACCACCACGCGTCCGCGGCTTCGCGGTAGTGGAACTCCGCCTGGAACGCCGGGACGTACGGGTTGCGCGGGTGCAGCGCGACCGACAGGCCGGCCGCGAAGAACTCGTCCGAGAAGGTCACGCTGACCGCGGCGCGCTCGAAGACGTCACCGTTTTCGAGCAGCCGTGTGCGCCCGGACCGGCCGAAGCGCCCGCCGTCGAGGCGTTCCAGTTCGGCGACCAGCTCCCGCTGGCCCGCGCTGAAGATCGCCTTGACGGCGTCGCGTCTGTCCCCTGAAGGCATGCCCCCACCCCCAGGGGCAGATTACCAGCGAACCGGGGTCAGCCGGCGATGTCGGCGCGGGCGATCACCTTGGTGATGGTCGCCCGGACGAGGGATTCCTCGGGGACGGCGTTGCGCTTGCCGTACTCCTCGCCGCGCTCGGCGCCCATGTACCGCGCACCCAGGCGGGTGGCCCAGGTGAGCATGTCATCCAGGTCGTGGGTCAGCCGCGCCTCGGCGGTGAACTGGACGTAGGAGTACGGCGGCCGCTGGTCTTCGACGGCCAGGGAGATCCGGCCGTCGCGGGCGATGGCCTTGCCCTTGAGCGTCTCGGTGCCGGTCGTGAAGATCAGCTCGTCGCCGTCCGGGCCCTCGTTCAGCAGGAACCAGATCGGCGTCACGATGGGCGAGCCGTCCTTCCTGACCAGTCCCAACATCCCCGTCCGGGTGCCTTCCGAAGCGAACTGCCACCATTCGTCACGGCTCATCTCACGCATGTGAGCGACGTTAATGCAAACACCGCGGCGCGTCAGCGCCACCTTTGAGGGTGGTGGTGGGGGCATGGATGGAGTCACCCGCGCGTGCGCAGAGGGTGGCCGACTAGCCTGGCCTGCTGTGCGAGACGACGAGAGCGGGACGACCGGCCTGGCCGACGAGGGGCTGACCCGCCGCCTCAAGGCGCTGGCCTGCACCGCGCCGCTGCACGACCTCGACGCGCGCAAGGCCAAGCTCGACTGGGCCGACGCCACGGTCTACCAGATGGCCGAGATCGCGCTGCACACGATCGACCAGGTCACCATCGCGATGGACTTCGACACCGGCGCCGGCCACGACGAGGTCATCGACCGGCTGCTGCCGTTCATCGCGCAGCAGGCGCCGTCGCGGATGCCCGAGGAGCACGTCCGGGTGGCCAAGTGGGTGCTGGACAACCTGATCAACGTCGGCACCACCGACCGCGGCTTCCGGCGCGTCTACGGCTCGATGGGCCCCGGCGGCTACCAGCGCCGCCAGTTCGACTTCAAGCTGCTCGTCGAGCTGGCCGCCCGGGACGGCGAGGTCTACCTGCGCGCCACCGACGAGGCCATCAACGTCCTGGTCGGCGCGCTCGACACCGACGTCGAATCCGCGCAGATCGCCGCGGAGGTCAAGCTCGAGAACCTGATCAACCGCGGCCGGCTCGCCGACGCCAAGCTCGCCGCCGAACAGGCCCGCTACCGGACCGTCCAGTACGGCGAGACGCTGCGCGCGAAGCTCGACGCGACCCGCCGCGACGTCCGCTCGGTCGACTGGGAACGCGAGGTGCCGGAGCTGCTGGACAGCGCGCTGAGCCACATCGAAGCCCGCTTCCGCGCCGAGAACGCCATCCTCAAGAACATCACCACCGCCCGCGACGAGACCGAGGACCTCGACCGCAAGCGCCGCGCCGCCGAGCTCGTCGACATCGTCGGCGACTGCATCCGCCGCCACACCCGCCTGCAGTCCCGCCTCGCCGACGCGGGCGCGGTCTTCCGCGCCGAACAGGACCGCCAGCAGTTCTCCGGCCCGCCGCAACGCGCCACGATCGACCTCTTCGGCCAGCTCCTCGTGCCCACCCTCGGCCTGCCGCTGGCCGATGCCGTCGCCCCGGCCGAGCACTTCTTCCACGCCGTCGCGGGCATCTCGGCGCCCGTGGTGCCCTCCCTGTCCAGCCTCGTCTCGCTGCTCCTGCGCCCGGCCCCGGAACGCGACCAGCTCGTCGGCGAAATCCCCGAGCCGGAGCTCATGCCCGCCGAGGTCACCGACAAGTTCGGCGACGACGTCTGGCGTGCCGCCGACGAACTCCTCGACCTGCCGGAGGTGCCGCGACGGCTCTCCGGCCTGCTCGAAGAAGCCCGCCGGAGCCGTCAGCCCGGGCTCGCCGCCCTGGTCGCGCTGCGCGCGGTCCACGCCTACAGTCCCGGGATCGGCGCGGCCCGCCGCCAGGGCGACCGCTCGGTCCTGCTCGCCGTCGACGACGGCACGCTCCTGGACGACCCGGACTTCGGCGGCGCCGACCTGCTCCTGTCCACCGCCGCCGTCGAGCGGGCCGACGAAGAAGAGGAAGTCGCGTAATGGCGCTGTCCCACAGCAGCGTGGACGCCGAAGCCGCGGCCCGGCTGGTCGCCTTCGGCATGCGGCCGAAGCAGCTGCCCGCGCGTGACGTCGTCTACGGCGACCTGGTCCGCCGCTACGGCGAGGACAACGCGTTCAAGGCGCTCACCCACGCCGTCGCCGCCGGGCTCGGGCTGATGGTCCTCGAGGTCAACCAGCAGGCGGGTGCGGTCCTCGCGGCCACCGACGAGTCCGTCTTCGAGATCAAGATGGACTCCTACGCCCGCCAGGCCAAGATCCGCGAACGCCGCGAGACGGAGAAGGTCCTGCACGGCCTCATCCACCTCGCCACCGCCGCACTGGGCTACCCGCGCCCCGACGACCTGGCCAACGACACCTACATCGGCCGCGTCAGCGTCGAGCAGGTCGACGCGATGGTCCGCGAAGCCGCCCGGATGCTCGACGAACGCGCCGCGGCCGCCGAGGCCAACAACGACCCCCTGGCCGACGCGCCCGAGCTCGAACAGGCGTGGCGCGCCTACGCCCGCCGTCCCGCGGCCGCCGCCACGAAGGACGGCAGGCTGGCCGCCGACACCACCCGCGGCATGGTCAGCCGCGCCCTGCGCTTCCTCGCCGACCAGGGCTTCCTGGTCCCGGTGAGCGACGAGCAGGGCGGCACCTACCGGACCACCCCGCGCTACCAGATCCAGGTCCGCGAGCTCGCCGCGGACGCCGCGTTCGACGACCTGCTCGCACTCGACGTCGTCGCCGTCGCGAACGCCGGGGGCACGCTGCGCGCGGCGGCCTCGGACACGCTTTAAGAGGGGAATCGATGTACGAGCTTTCGCGGGTCCGCCTGCACTCGGTGGGCCCGGCGGGTGCCCGCTACCAGGACGTCGTGCTCGACTTCAGCGGTGTCGGCGCCAAGATCACCGCGCCGCAGCAGGACGCGCTGTTCAGCGCGGGCATCCACGCGACCGGGCCGGCCGAGCTGCGCCGCCCGTCGCCGGCGAGCGTGCTGTTCCTCGAGAACGGCGGCGGCAAGTCGGTCCTCATCAAGCTCATCTTCTCGGTGATGCTGCCCGGCCGCCGCCAGGTCGTCGGCACCACCAGCACCAAGGTGCTCGAGAAGTTCGTCGCGGCCAAGGACGTCTCGCACGTCGTGCTGGAGTGGCTGCACGTCGAAAGCGGCCACCGGATCATCACCGGCAAGGTCTCGGAGTGGCGCGGGCACGTCGTGTCCGCCGACTCCGAGAACCTCGTCGACTCCTGGTACTGCTTCCGCCCGACCGCCGCGCTGGGGCTCGATTCCCTGCCGATGACCCAGGACGGCCGGCTGCTCACCATGTCCGGCTTCCACGACAAGCTCACCGCGGCCCAGCTCGCCGAACCCGAGCTGGAGCTGTCCTGGACCCGCCGCCACCACGAGTGGACCGGCCGGCTGGACAGCCTCGGCCTCGACACCGAGCTCTTCCGGTACCAGCGCGCGATGAACGCGGGCGAAGGCGAGGCGGCGGACGCGTTCGCGTTCGGCACCGACGACGCTTTCGTCGAGTTCCTGCTGCGCGCGGTCATTTCCGAAGAAGAGCCGAAGGACCTCGCCGAGGTCGTCGCGACCTACGCCCACAACCTCGCCCAGCGCGGGGATCTGCTGTCGGAGCGCGACTTCGTGGCCGGCGCGCTGGACCTGCTGGGACCGCTGGCGGCCGAAGAAGGTGTTGCCGCGGAGTCGCGGAAGATCGCCGATGCCGCGAAGGCCGACATGGCCGAGCTGGCCGGGCGGGTCGTCGCGCGCAACGAGCTCGAGAACGCGCGGCTGTCCGGGCTCGAGGACCACGTCACCGAGGTCAAGTCCGCGGAGAAGCTCGCCGAGGGCGACCACCGGCGGCTCGCCGCGGCCGTCACCGAGCTGCGCCGCCTGGTCGCGGTGCTGCGGCTGGACGAAGCCCAGGAGGCCCGCAAGCGCGTCGACGCCGAGCTCGCCGCGGCGAAGACCGAGGCGGAGGCCTGGCGCGAGACGGCGACCGTGCTCAACGCCCTGAACGCCGCCCGCAAGGCGAAGGACCTGCGCGAACTCGTCGGCAGCCGCGAGGAGAAGGCGCGTCCCGCCTTGACGGCGCGCAACGACGCCGCTTCGGCGCTGGCTCGCGGGCTGCACGCGTTGGCGCAGGACGCCCAGCGGCAGGCCGACAAGGCCGAAGCGCACGCGGGCGCGTTGCGTGCCGAAGCCGAGAAGGCGCAGACCGAACGCGACGAAGCCGCGAACCTCGCGGCCGCCCGCCGGGCAGAAGCGCGCGGGCTGACCACGCGCATCACCGAGCTGCGCGAAGAGGTCCAAGCCGCGGTCCGCGCGGGGCTGCTGTCCTCCGGCGCCGACGTCGCCGAAGCTTCGCGAGCCGCGCGGACGGCCGCCGAGCAGGCCTCCTCGGAACTGACGCGGCGCGAGCAGGAGCTCGACCGCGTCAGCGCGGACCTGCAAGCGGCGCAGCGGGCCGTGAACGAGGCCCACCAGCTCGCCGGCACCACCCAGGACCGCCTGGAACGCGCCACCGAGGACCTCGGCCGCGCCCACCGCCGGACCGACGCCCTCGCCGCCGAAGGCCGCCTGGTCGAGCTGCTCGGCGCCGACGACGTCAACCTGGAGAGCGACCTCCCGGTGCTGCTGGAGCGGCTGCGCGAGGCGAGCGCGGCCGTCGAGAAGGAGCAGACCGCACTGCGGATGGAGGAGTCCGCCGACGAGCGGGCCCTGGCCGCGCTGGGGTCCGGCGGGCTGCTGCCGCCGCCGGAGGACGTCCAGGCGGCGCTGGACGCCCTGGAAGAAGCCGGGATCACGGCGTGGTCCGGGTGGCGGTATCTGTCCAAATTGGACGCTGCCCGGCGGGCCGAAGTCCTGGAAAGCCTGCCGCAGCTGGTGTCCGGCGTGCTCCTGAACGACGCCGCGCACACCGCCCGCGCCCGCGAGGTGCTTACCAAGCGGCGGCTGCTGCCCAGCGCGATCATCGCCGTCGGGACGACGGAGGCGCTGCTGGCCGAGACGCCGTCCGCGCCCGGCGTCGAGTTCCTCGTGCCGCCCAACCCGGCGATGTACGACGAAGAAGCCGCCGACGCCGAGCGGGAAGCCGTGGCGCGGCGGCACACCGAGCGGCAGCGACGGCTGGAAGCGCTGGCCGCCAAGCTGTCCGCGGACGGCGCACTGACGTGGAAGCTGACGACCTGGCGCGAGGACTACCCGCCCGGCGCCGTCGCGACCCTGGCCGAGCAGGCCCAGGCGGCGCGCACCGCGCGGGAGACCGCCCGCACGGCGCTGGACCAGGCCGAGGCGGAGTTCGCGCGGTTGAGCGAGAAGGCCGTCGCCCTGCGCGAGCGTGTCCCGGAACTGCGGGCGGCCGCCGCGGAAGCCGAGGAGAAGGCCCGGCGGCTCGGTGAGCTCGGCGTCCGCAGCGCGCGGATCGCCGAGTGGACCGAAGAAGCCGAACGCGCGACCGAGATCGCCGAGCGGGCCGACCTCCAGGCGTCCGACGCGGCGGGCAAGGCCGCGCGGCTGCGCGAGCAGGCGGGGGAGGAGCAGCGCACCGCCGACGGCCACCGCCGGACGGCGACGACCGCGCGCGCCGAACTCGCCGAAGTGCCCGGCGCGGCCGAGGCGGCCGACGGCCCGGTGCCGTCGGAGCCGGTCGATGCCCTGCGGCGCACGTACGCGTCGGCTTCCGAGGCGTACGCGAAGGTGGAGGTCGGCAGCGACCTGCGCAGCGAGCTGGAACAGGCCGAGTCGGCCGAAGCTGCCGCTGGCTCGGCCGTCGAGTCGCTCGACGAGGCCGTCCGCGCCCGGGCGGCCGAGCTGCTGGAGACCCCCGACGGCTCCGACGCGTCGGCCCGCGCGGCCGCACTGGCCCGCGCCCGCCGGGTCGTCGACGGCCTCGAAGACGAGCGCACCGAAGCGATCGGGCTCGTCTCGACGCGCCGCGCCGAACTGGACGCGCTGCCGCTGCAGAACGGCGTCAACGGCGAGAAACCGCGGCACATCGAGCACGGCCTGGAGCTGATCGACGCGGCCGGGCTGGAAGCGTCGGCGGCCGCGCGGAAGTGGGAAGAGCTGCAGGAACGCCGGGCCGCGGCGGAAGCCACCCTGGAGTCGGCCCGCACTTCGGCGTCGGGTTTCGCGCTGCTCGCCGAGTCGATGGCGCACCTGGTGACCGACTCGGACGCGGCGGCCTACGACGGCGACGTCGACACCGCGCGCGCCCAGCACGCCCGGCTGAACGCCACCTTCAACCAGGCGCAGGAAGCCGCCGACGCCGGTGACCGCCGGGTGCGCGCGGCCGCGGACCAGCTCGCGCAGTACGCGACGGAGAAGCGGTTCGAGAAGCTCAGCACGCCGGTGCGCCAGCAGGTCATCTCGGTCAAGCGCGACCAGCTCCCGGCGCACGCCGCCGAGTGGGCCGAAGCGCTGCGGCCGCGCCTGCGTTCGCTGACCGACGACCTCGCGCAGATCGACCGGCACCGCGGCGGCATCATCACCCGCCTGCAGGGCATGGTCGACGGCGCGTTGCGGACCCTGCGGTCCGCGCAGCGGGTCTCGCGGCTGCCGGACGGCCTCGGCGACTGGTCCGGGCAGGAGTTCCTCCGCATCCGCTTCACCGAGCTGGAGGACAACGCGCTCACCGAGAAGCTTGGTGAGGTCGTCGACGAGGCCGCCGTGGGCAAGACGGCGGACGGCCGGGACGTCAAGCGCGACGGGCTTTCCCTGGTCCTGCGCGGAGTCCGGGCGGCGGCACCCAAGGGCTTCCGCGTCGACATGCTCAAGCCGGACTCGGTGCTGCGCACCGAACGCCAGCGCGTCTCGGAGATCCGCGACGTGTTTTCGGGCGGCCAGCAGCTCACCGCGGCGATCATCCTCTACTGCACCCTGGCCGCGCTGCGCGCCAACAACCGCGGGAAGGTCCGCAACCGGCACTCGGGCGTGCTGTTCCTCGACAACCCGATCGGCCGCGCGTCGGCCGGGTACCTGCTGGAACTGCAGCGGGCGGTCGCCGAGGCGCTGGGCGTGCAGCTCATCTACACGACGGGCCTGTTCGACGCGGGCGCGCTGTCGGAGTTCCCGCTGATCGTGCGGCTGCGCAACGACGCCGACCTGCGCGCGGGCCGGAAGTACCTGTCGGTGGACTCGACGATCCGCAACTCCCTGGAGGACTTGGGCGAGCCCGACGGCGTCGCGCGCCTCTCGGCGACCCGGATGTTCACCCGGGTTTCCGGAGAAGCGGATTCCGCTGAGGACGAACAGACGGCCTGAGGCGGAACAACGCGGCGTCGCCCGGAGTTGCCGGGCGCATGACGAAACTGGGGCCGCTGGGGGCCACCCACTCCGCACTGGACACCGACACGGCCGTGGCCGTCGAGCTCGAAGAGCTCGGTTACGACACGCTCTGGCTGGCCGGCGGCCAGGGCAACAACCTGCCGCGGATCACCGAAGTCGTCCGCGGGACTTCGCGGATCCAGGTGGCGAGCGGGATCCTGTCGGTCGACCGGGTGCCGTCGGCGGCCGTGGCTTCGGCGTACGCCGAGCTGCCGCCCGGGCGGTTCGTGGTCGGCCTGGGCGGGGCGCACGGCCCGCGGCCGCTGGCCACGCTCGGCGACTACCTCGACGAGATCGAGGACGTCGTGCCGCCGTCCGCCCGGATCCTGTCGGCGCTCGGCCCGCGGATGCTCGAGCTGGCCCGCGACCGCGCGGCGGGCGCGTACCCCTACCTCGTGACGCCGGACTACATCGCCTCGGCCCGGGAAACCCTGGGCGCCGGCAAGCAGCTCGCCGTGCTGCTCAACGTCGTCGCGGAAACGGACGCCACGGCGGCGCGGGACGCCGTTCGCGGCGGCGGCCTGCGGTTCCTGACCGGGCTGCCGGGCTACGCGGCGAACCTGCGCCGCATGGGCTTCACCGACGGCGACCTCGCGGACCTCTCGGACCGGCTCGTCGACGGCGTCGCGGTGTGGGGCGGCTTCGACGCCGTCGTCGCGAGGCTGCGGGAGTACCGCGCGGCGGGCGCGGACCAGGTCGTCGTCCGGCTCGACGGCCTGCCGCGCGAGTGGTGGCCGGAGCTGGTGACGGCTCTCGCCTAGCCGCGGATCGCCCGCTGGTACGCGGCGAGCTCGCCGGGGTCGTCGATGCTGCCGTGGTGGTGGATCTGCACCCAGCGGCCATTCTCGTAGGCGAAGAAGCGCGTCGTGCGGATGCTGAGGGGGACGGTTTCGGTCACGTGGTACTCGCCGGTCTCGCGGCCGGCGAAGACCGCGTGGCCGTCGCCGGAGTACTCGACGATGTCGCCCAGGGTGACGGTGACGCGGGCGGGACCGTGGAAGACCCGCTCGTACAGCCCGGTGATCGCCTCGCCGCCGCGCAGGATGCCGCCGAGCGGGTTGTTGAGCTGGGCCAGCGGATCGGTCGTCCACACCCGGCGGAACACGTCGAGGTCGCGCTGGTTGAAGGCGTAGTAGAACGATTCGAGCGCGGCCAGCGCGCCTTCGCGACCGGGCTCGGTGGCTTCGCCGAGCCGGTTGCGCGCGTCGGGGCCGAAGGTCGTGTCGAGGTGTCGCGGCACGGCTGCTCCTAGAGTGTTCGACGGAGGTCGACCTGATGAGTGTACGACAATCATCGAACACTGCGCGGGCGCGCGGGCTCACGCACGCGCGCCCGGCGCAGGTTTCGCTGCAGGACGCCCTGGCCGCGGTCGCCGACCCGGTGCGCCGCAGCATCCTGCGCGAGCTGGCGGCCGTGCCGGAGTGGACGAAGGCCTGCGGCACGTTCGACCTGCCGGTGGCCAAGGCGACCCGCAGCCACCACTTCGCCGTGCTGCGCGCGGCGGGCCTGATCGAACAGCGCGACGAAGGCCCGCGGCGGCTGAACCGCTTGCGGCGGCCCGAATTCGACGCGGCCTTCCCCGGCTTGCTCGACCTGGTGCTCAGTCACCCCGGCCGGTGAAGGCCAGGGTGGTGCCCAGGCCGATCATCACCAGCCCGCCGGTGCCGCCCACCAGCTCCAGGCGCTTCGGCGAGCGCGCGAACCACGCGCGGGCGGTGCCCGCGACCAGCGCCCACGCGCTGTCGGTGGCCAGCGCGATGGCGGGCAGGCACAGGCCGAGAACCAACATCTGGGCGGGCACGGACCCGGCCGCGGGGTCGACGAACTGGGGCAGCAGTGCCGCCAGGAACACGATCGACTTCGGGTTCGCGAAGCCGACGACGAAGCCGTCGCGCAGCACCGCCGGCACGCGGCCCGGCTTGTCCCGCACCTTCGCGGCCATCGCGTCGGTCAGCCGCCGCCGGTGCCGCACGGCCTGGATTCCCAGGTACACCAGGTAGATCGCGCCGGCGACCTTGATCGCGGTGAACACCGCCGCCGACGTCGTCACCAGCGCGCCGAGCCCGAAGGCCACCGCGACCACCTGCGTGTACACGCCCGCGGAGTTGCCCACGACGGTGAGCAGCGCGTCGCGCCGCCCGACCGTGAGCGCGCGGCTGATGGTGAACAGCACGCTCGGCCCGGGGACGACGACCATGAGGAACGTCAAGGCGGCGAAGGCCGCGAAGTGCGCACCGGAGACCATTTCGCGAGGCTATCGCCTGGTCGCCCGGCACAACCAGGCGTTTTTGTCGGTGCCGGGTGGTATCAAATCCGGGTGCCTCCGAAGATCAGCACCGACCAGCGCCGGGCCCGCCTCGCCGTCCGCCACCACCTGGCCGCGCCCGCGGCCTCGGTGACCGACGCCGTCGCCGGGGTCGTCGCGCTGCACGCCACCGACCCGGCGACCGTCCACCTGTCGGCGTCCGCCCGGCTCGCGGCCCCGGCGATCGCCGACGTCGAGCGCGCCCTCTACGACGAGCGTTCGCTGCTGCGCCTGCTCGGCATGCGCCGCACGGTGTTCGTGACGGACCTGGACACCGCGGCGCTCGTGCAGGCGGGCTGCGCCGCGGACATCGAGGTCAAGCAGCGGAAACTGCTCGAACAGCACCTCGGGCAGCAGGGGCACCCGGAGAACGTGCCCGAGCCCGGCAGGTGGCTGAAGGACGTCGAGGCGTCGGTCGAGGCGGCTCTGCGGGCCCGCGGTTCGGCGACGGCGCAGCAGCTGAGCGAAGACGAGCCCCGCCTGCGTCAGCAGCTGCTGATGGCGGCGGGCAAACCGTACGAAGCGATCGGCAACGTGACGAGCCGCGTGCTGTTCCTGCTGGCCGCGGGCGGCCGCATCGTGCGTGGCCGGCCTCGCGGCAGCTGGACCAGCACGCAATACGTCTGGCACCCGCTCGACGAGTGGGTCCCGGGCGGGCTGCGGGCGTGGGAGCCGGAAGGAGCGCGGGTGGAGCTGGCCCGCCGGTGGCTGCGCGCGTACGGCCCGGCCCCGGTGTCCGACCTGCGGTGGTGGACGGGCTGGACGGCGGGTCAGGCGAAGCAGGCCCTCGCCGCCTTGGCCCCGGTCGAGGTCGACCTGGACGGCGGGCCCGGGGTGGTCCTGCCGGACGATCTCGAGCCGGTGCCGGAGCCGGAACCGTGGGTGGCGTTCCTCCCGGCGCTCGACCCGACCCCGATGGGCTGGCAGGAGCGCGACTGGTTCCTCGGCCCGCACCGGGCGCCCCTGTTCGACCGCAGCGGCAACATCGGCCCGACGGTCTGGGCGTCCGGCCGCGTGGTCGGCGGCTGGGCCCAGCGCGCCTCGGGCGAGGTGGTGTTCCGGCTGCTGGAGGACGTGGGCGCGGAAACCCGCGCGATGGTGGCGGCGGAGGCGCAGGAGTGCGCGCGGTGGTTCGGCGAGGTCCGGGCGACGCCGCGGTTCCGCACCCCGCTGGAACGGGAGCTGGCCGGATGAGACTCCTAAGCGCGTCGCTGGATCGGTCGAGTCATCGACCTCACTCGCCGTCCCGCGGACCGCTCCCGCGCCCGCAGGGAGGGGGGAGTTGGCTGAATCGTTCAAGATCCGCTCCGCCGCCCGCCGCCGATCGCTCCGGTGGACGCGGGGCACCGGCGTTGATCAGCCGGGACCGGTCCCGGCGGCCGAACCGGCGGCCGTCACCGGTCCGCCGTGGTCCACCCGGTGAAAACGCTCCGGAGCGGCTTCGCTTCTTAATCGATTCTTGACCCGTTCGCCAAGTGGTGGAAGTCTCGTCAGGGCAGTCAGGGACGCGCATGCCCGCACGCTAGGGTGGCCGCGAGCCCGCAAGTCACGGCCGGAGTGCCGGCCGACCCTCAAAGGAGTGGCAGCAGTGACCGTTCGCGTAGGTGTCAACGGCTTCGGCCGCATCGGCCGCAACTTCTTCCGCGCCGTGCAGGCCAGCGGCCACGACATCGAGGTCGTCGCGTTCAACGACCTCGGCGACGTCGCCACGATGGCCCACCTGCTGAAGTACGACTCCATCCTGGGCCGGTTCCCGGGTGAGGTCAGCGTCAGCGACGAGGGCATCGTCGTCGACGGCAAGACCATCAAGGCCCTCGCCGAGCGCGACCCGGCCAACCTGCCCTGGGGCGACCTGGGCGTCGACGTCGTCCTCGAGTCGACCGGCTTCTTCACCAACGCCGACGCCGCCAAGGCGCACATCGCCGGCGGCGCCAAGAAGGTCATCATCTCCGCGCCCGCCAAGGGCGAGGACCTGACCGTCGTCCTCGGCGTCAACGACGACAAGTACGACGGCTCGCAGGTCATCATCTCCAACGCGTCCTGCACCACCAACTGCCTCGGCCCGCTGGCCAAGGTCCTCAACGACGCCTTCGGCATCGAGCAGGGCCTGATGACCACGGTCCACGCCTACACCCAGGACCAGAACCTGCAGGACGCCCCGCACAAGGACCTGCGCCGCGCCCGCGCCGCCGCCCTGAACGTCGTCCCGACCTCGACCGGTGCCGCCAAGGCCATCGGCCTCGTCCTGCCGGAGCTGCAGGGCAAGCTGGACGGCTACGCGCTGCGCGTCCCGATCCCGACCGGCTCGGCGACCGACCTCACCGTCACCCTGACCAAGGCCGCCACGGTCGAGGAGATCAACGCCGCCTACAAGGCCGCCGCCGAGGGTCCCCTCGCCGGCATCCTGCGCTACTCGGACGACCCGATCGTGTCCTCGGACATCGTCACCGACCCGGCGTCCTGCATCTACGACGCGCCGCTGACCAAGGTCATCGGCAACCAGGTCAAGGTCGTCGGCTGGTACGACAACGAGTGGGGCTACTCCAACCGCCTCGCCGACCTGGTCAAGCTCGTCGGTTCGAAGCTGTCCTGAACCAGATGAGCGTCAAGAACCTCGACGACCTGCTGGGCGAGGGCGTTCAGGGCCGGTACGTGCTCGTGCGGTCCGACCTGAACGTCCCGCTCGGCAGTGCTGATGGCTCCGGCCCGCAAGCGACCGTCGCTGACCGCATCACCGACGACGGCCGGGTCCGCGCCGCGCTGCCGACGATCAAGAAGCTCGCCGACGCGGGCGCGAAGGTCGTCGTCACCGCGCACCTCGGCCGCCCGAAGGGCGAGCCGGACCCGAAGTACACCCTCGCGCCCGTCGCGAAGCGGCTTTCCGAGCTGCTCGGCGCCGAGGTCGCGCTGGCCGGTGACCTGGTCGGCGAGTCCGCGAAGGCGCTGACCGGCGGCCTCGCCGACGGCGGTGTCGTCCTGCTGGAGAACGTGCGCTTCGACGCGCGCGAGACCAGCAAGGACGCCGTGGACCGCTCCGAGCTGGCCGCCGAGCTGGGCGCGCTTGTCCCGGGTGGCGCGTTCGTCTCCGACGGCTTCGGCGTCGTGCACCGCAAGCAGGCCTCGGTCTACGAGGTCGCGTCGGTGCTGCCGGCGTACGCGGGCGGCCTGGTGCTGGCCGAGCTGGACGTGCTGAAGAAGCTGACCGACGACGTCAAGCGGCCGTACGTGGTCGTGCTCGGCGGCGCGAAGGTGTCCGACAAGCTCGGCGTCATCGCGAACCTCCTCACCAAGGTCGACCGGCTGCTGATCGGCGGCGGGATGGCGTACACCTTCCTCAAGGCCCAGGGCCACGAGGTCGGCAACTCGCTGCTGCAGGCCGACCAGCTCGACCAGGTGAAGGGCTTCCTCGCCGAGGCCGAGAAGCGCGGCGTCGAACTGGTCCTGCCGGTCGACGTCCTCGCCGCGACCGGGTTCGCGGCCGACGCCGAGCACGAGGTCGTCGAGGCCACGGCCATCCCGGCCGACCGCGAAGGCCTGGACATCGGCCCGAAGACGCGTGAGCTGTTCGCGAGCAAGCTGGCCGACGCGCAGACGGTGTTCTGGAACGGCCCGATGGGCGTGTTCGAGTTCGAGGCGTTCTCCGGCGGCACCCGCGCCGTGGCCGAGGCGCTCGTCAAGAGCGACGCGTTCACCGTGGTCGGCGGCGGCGACTCGGCGGCCGCGGTGCGGCAGCTGGGCCTGCCCGAGGACGGCTTCTCGCACATCTCCACCGGCGGCGGGGCCTCGCTGGAGTACCTCGAGGGCAAGGAACTGCCGGGCGTCGTGGCGCTGGAGGGGTCGAACTAGTGGCACGCAAGCCGTTCATCGCCGGCAACTGGAAGATGAACCAGAACCACCTCGAAGCGATCGCGCTCGTCCAGAAGATCGCGTTCGCGTTGCCGGAGAAGTACTACGCGAAGGTCGACGTGGCGGTGCTGCCGCCGTTCACCGACATCCGCAGCGTGCAGACCCTGGTCGACGGCGACAAGCTGTCGCTGACCTACGGCGCGCAGGACGTCGCGCCGCAGGATTCGGGCGCGTACACCGGCGACATCTCGGGTCCGATGCTGGCCAAGCTGGGCTGCAAGTTCGTCACGGTCGGGCATTCGGAGCGGCGCGAATACCACGCCGAGTCCGACGAACTGGTCAACAAGAAGGTCAAGGCCGCGCTCAAGCACGGCATCACGCCGATCCTCTGCATCGGGGAGAAGCTCGAGGTCCGCGAGGCCGGCGAGCACATCCACCACACCACGACGCAGCTGATCGAGGGCCTGAAGGGCCTCAAGGCCGAGCAGGTCTCCGGCGTGGTGGTCGCGTACGAGCCGGTCTGGGCGATCGGCACCGGCAAGGTGGCGTCGTCCGCGGATGCCGAAGAGGTCTGCAAGGCCATCCGCGCCACCCTCCAGGAGAAGTACGGCGACGAGGTCGCTTCGTCCGTCCGGGTGCTCTACGGGGGATCGGTGAAGTCGGGCAACATCGCCGAACTGGTGGGCTGCGAGAACATCGACGGTGCCCTGGTCGGCGGAGCGAGCCTCGACGGCGAGGAGTTCACGAAACTCTGCGCACTCGCTGCGGGCGGGCCGCTGCCCTGATCGAGGCCACGACCGGGTAGCCTGTGTATCCGGTCCGTCACACAGCAGTGGACGAGTCCAGGGGTACGGTGGTGGTCGTCGGAAACGACCATGCCGTACCCCTGCATTCTCCTAGAGCCCAGAGGATGACATGAAGCTGTTCCTGCAAATCCTGTTGATCGTCTCCAGCGTCCTGCTGGTGGTCGCTGTGCTGCTGCACCGTGGCCGGGGCGGTGGCCTGTCGTCGCTGTTCGGCGGCGGGATGCAGTCGAGCCTGGCCGGGTCGAGCGTGGCCGAGAAGAACCTCGACCGGATCACCCTGGGGCTGGGCGCGGTCTGGCTGATCAGCATCGTGGGCCTGGGTCTGCTGCTCAAGTTGTGAGGCGTCCGGCGTTCCGTCGCCGGCCGCGACCGGGTCCAGGCGGCGGGGCGCAGCGATTCGGCGTGCCTATTGGGGGGCGCGCCGCCGATTCCTAGGTGTGAGGATTCATGGTTGGCGGTAACGCGATTCGAGGCACCCGGGTGGGTGCCGGTCCTACGGGCGAATCGGAACGGGGTGAGTCGGCGCCGCGACGCCGCATCTCCTACTGGTGTGCCAACGGGCACGAGGCACGGCCGTCGTTCTCGCTCGACGCGGAAATTCCCGACGAGTGGGACTGCCCCCGCTGCGGGCTCCCGGGCGGGCAGGACGAGAAGAACCCGCCGGCCGCGCCCCGGACCGAGCCGTACAAGACGCACCTGGCCTACGTGAAGGAGCGGCGCAGCGACGCCGACGGCGAGGCCATCCTGGCGGAGGCGCTCGACCGCCTGCGCAAGCGCCGGGAAATCCTCTAGCGTTCCACACCGAAAGCCACCCCGAGGGAAGCGGACCCCCTCGAGGTGGCTTTCTGCGCGCCCAAAACCCGCCTCGTCCGTGCACGCAACGGCATCACGCGTGACCAGGCGGGTTCCACGCGTGTCCCGAGGGGCATCACCTGGAGTTGCCCCCTGGGGCCGGACACCTTGATTCCAGACGGTGGTCTGGAGGGAGGATGTCCTGGTGTCTCGCAGGTCGAAGTATCCGGAGCAGTTCCGGCACGATGCGATCGAGCTGGTCAACTCG